>DAMCTY010000024.1:0-10750 GCA_032112995.1 Stenotrophomonas sp.
AAGACCGGCGCGCAGGCAGCCGAACGAGGCGCGGCATCCCGCGCCTCCGCTGCCGGGCAACGCATGGCCGCTCCCTTCCGCGCTGGCTGGAATGGCGCTGCTGCCGATGGCGGCGCGGCATCCGGTCAGGGTGGCGCAGGCGAGGCCACAGCCGGCGCGGCTACCGCCCAGAAGCAGGAACAGCCCGCTTGGGCCAAACGCCTGCACCGCCGCCAGCAACTCACCCATGCCGCGACCACCACCGCCCACACGCTACGCGGTGGCGATGGCGGCGGCTCCGGCCAGGGGCCGAGCCTGCGCGATTCCGATTCATAAGGAGAACTGACCATGCGATTCAAGAAACCGCAGGTGCGCTATGCCGACACGCCGCAGCCTGCCACGCCGTACCAAGCTGCCGGCCAGGTGTGGGACGAGCGCATCGGCTTGCCGCGCGTGCAGGCGAAGAACTGGCGCCTGATGGCCTTCGGCTGCCTAACGCTTGCGCTGCTGATGGCCGGCGGCCTGGTGTGGCGCTCGGCGCAATCCATCGTGACGCCCTACGTCGTGGAGGTGGACAACGCGGGCCAGGTACGCGCCGTGGGCGAAGCCGCCACGCCATACCGGCCCAACGATGCGCAGACCGCGCACCACATCGCGCGCTTCGTGACGCTGGTGCGCTCGCTGTCCATCGACCCCATCGTCGTCCGCCAGAACTGGCTCGACGCCTACGACTACACAACCGACAAGGGCGCGGCCGTGCTCAACGACTACGCACGGGTCAACGACCCGTTCGCGCGTATCGGCAAGGAGTCGGTAACGGTGCAGATCACCAGCGTCGTGCGCGCCAGCGACACGTCTTTCAACGTGCGCTGGACGGAACGCCGCTACGTCAACGGCGCCGCGGCGGGCTTGGAGCGGTGGACGGCCGTGGTGTCCATCGTGCTCCAGCCGCCGCGCACCGAAGAACGCTTGCGCAAGAACCCCCTGGGCATCTACGTCAACGGCCTGTCGTGGAGCCGCGAACTGGATTCTTCCGAAGGAGCCAAGCCATGAATGATCTTCTCCGTAAATCCGCCTTGCCGGTGATCCTGCTTGCCCTGGCGGGCTGCGCTACGCAGGGCAAGCCACCGCCGACCATCTCGCTCGATGAGCCGGTGCAGGCCCAGCCGCTACCCGAGCCATCCGCGCCGGTGGAGGTGGTGGCCGTGCCCGAGGTTCTGCCGATGCCGGCGCAGTTGAAGCCATTGCCCGAAGCCGAGGACGCCAAGCCCACGCCGGAGCCAGCCGACGAGAAGGTGCGCGTCTCACGGGCCAATGCCGAGGCGCGCGTCGCACCCACGCGCGAGGGATACGTCAACGCGATTCAGGTGTGGCCGTTCACCGATGGCGCGCTCTACCAAGTCTATGCAGCCGTGGGCCGCGTGACCGTGATTTCGCTCCAGCCGGGCGAGGAGCTGGTGACGGTGGCCGCTGGTGATACTGTGCGCTGGATCGTGGGCGATACGTCCAGCGGCAGCGGTGCCGACCTGCGCGTCAATGTGCTGGTCAAGCCGATCCGCTCGGGCCTCAAGACAAATCTCGTCATCACCACCAACCGCAGGACGTACCTGCTGGAGTTGGCTTCGACGGAAAAGACGTGGATGGCGTCGGCGTCCTGGGAGTATCCGCGCGACCGGATGCTGGCCTTGCAGCGCCGGGCGCAGGCGGCCAGCGCAGCCGCGCCGGTGGATTCCGGCTTGTCCTTGGAGAACCTGCGCTTCCGCTACGCGGTCAGCGGCAGTAATCCGTCGTGGAAGCCGCTGCGCGCCTTCGACGACGGTGCGAAGGTCTATATCCAGTTCCCCGTCGGCATCGCGCAAGGCGAGCTGCCGCCGCTGTTCGTGATCGGGCCGGAAGGCGACGGGCAACTGGTCAACTACCGTTTCCGCTCGCCGTATTACATCGTGGATCGGCTGTTCGGCGCGGCCGAACTTCGCCTGGGCGGAGACAAGGGCGACGTGGTGCGGATTGAGCGCACGGACGGCGTTGCGCGGAGGAACTGACCATGAGCCAGGACGACACCCCCGACCTTGCCACGCCGCAGGCGGGCAAGGTCGCGCCCGAAGCGGTGGCGCTGCGCGCCCAGCCGCGCCCGGTCACGCGCCTGAACCGGCGCACGCTGGCCATCCTTGTCGGCGGCCTGTCGGTCGCCGTGCTCGCGGCCACGATCTGGTCGCTGCAACCGCAGCGGCGCGGCACCAACGAGCAGACCGAGCTTTACAACGTCGATCGCGTCTCGAAGTCCGAAGGGCTGGATGCGCTGCCGACGGACTACTCGAAGCTGCCACCAGCCTTGCCGCCCGGTGTGCCCGAGCTGGGGCCGCCGTTGCCCGGCGACCTTGGCCCGGCCATCGTCGCTTCGCAGCAGCCGGTGACGCCGGGCTATTCGCCGCCAGGCCATGATCCCGAAGATGCCTTGCGTAAGGAGGCGGACGCGGCTGCGGCCTCGTCGGTGTTCTTCCGCTCGGGCGGCCAAGGGCAGACCGCCGCCACGGTCGCGCAGGCAGCGCCGGGGGCTGCAAGCACGCTTGCGGCCTTCGATCCGCTCGCTGCTGGGCCTGCCTCAACGGCGGCCCAGCCCGCCGACCCGACCGCCGTGCAGAACCGGCAAGACCAGAAAGAGGCGTTCCTGAAAGCCGGTTCTACGGAAACCCGCAATTCCGGGAATCTGGCGCTGCCCGCGTCGCCGTATCAGGTGATGGCCGGAACGGTGATCGCCGGTGCGCTAGTGACAGGCATCAAGTCGGACTTGCCGGGCGACGTGATCGGCACTGTGACGGAGCCGGTCTATGACACAGCCACCGGCAAGTTCCTGCTGATTCCGCAGGGGGCGCGCATCCTCGGGCGCTACAACAGCCAGGTCGGCTACGGACAGAGCCGCGTACAGGTGGTGTGGAACCGGATCATCCTGCCCGACACGTCCTCGCTGACGCTGGACAACCTTGTCGGCACCGACCCGGCCGGCTACGCGGGCTTGGAGGATGACGTGGACTGGCACTGGAACCGCATCTTTGCCGGTGCGGTGCTGACGACGCTGCTGGGCGTCGGCGCAGAACTGGCCGCGCCAGAGAACCGCCAGGACGGCAACCGCATCGTCATCGCCGGACGTGACAGCGCCCAGGACAGCATCAATCAGGTCGGCCAGGAAATCACCCGGCGCAACATGAACATCCAACCGACGCTGACCGAGCGGCCGGGCCTGCCGGTGCGGATCATCGTTAACCGGGATCTAGTGCTGCGGCCCTACCAGCCGCTGTTCTTCAATCGGGGAGCTTCGCAATGAACGCGACCAAGAAACTGCGGCTTGGGCCGCTGCCCAAGACCGAGAACGTCAAGCTTACCTTCGCGTGCCCGGCCAGCCTGAAAGCCGACCTCGACCGCTACGCCGCACTGCACGCGCAGGCGTATGGCGAGGCGGTCGATGCAGAGAAGTTGATCCCGCACATGCTGGAGGCGTTCATTGCCGGCGACCGGGGATTCAGGAAGGGAGGCGCGAGCAGGCCCGCACCGCCGAAGCCGAGCTGACAATGCACGGATACTTTGCCGACGCCCCCTCGAACGCGCAGCCCAACGCTGCGCGTTCTTCGTTCTGGAGCGCCGCGACCGATTGGGCTATGATGGCCGAGCAAGCCTGCCGTCTGCTGGCAATCGCCCCGACGCAGTACGCTCCGGCTTTCTACCGCGACGCTCTTATGTGGCTCCTAGCCCACAAAGCCGCAGCCCCGCAAAGCGGCCCGAAGTAGAGCTAAACCCGTGTCCTGTATAAGCTTTCAAGCCCCCAGCGATTTTCACTGAGGGCTTGACACAGGCACTTTTTTGTCTGCTTGCGCGGCCGGCAGGACAAGACCGGCCAACAATCTGAATCCGCGATGCACTTCATGTGTTGCAAGCCAGCGGTTGTTGCGATAATCAACGTAATAGCGTTGGGGACGCGAAGGGCTGATCACGGTGGACGAAGGGGGCGCAGTGCGGTTACGGGCGGGGGCATGCGCAGCGGCGGCAAGCCTGCTGATTGCCTTGCTGTTGCTGTTGCCCACCATTGCGTCCGCCGCCGCGCCGCGCGCCAACCAGGATTTCCTGCTGGTAGGCGCGCCCACCGACCAGCAGGCACCGGTGCGTGAATGCACGCCAGAGATCAGGCGTCATCTGCAGGAGGAGGTGCGTATTGCAGCCCCCCCGGGAGGCTGGTCGGGCGCGCCGCAGGCGGTGGACGTGTTCAATGTGTTTGCCGGCGAGGTGATGATCACCCACGGTGACCGCACCGTCTGCGGGCACATGCAGGACGCGCGCACCCGCGACTCACGCTTCCGCGCCGGTGTCGGCATGGTGGTGGTACCCCGCAAGGGCGACACCGCTCCCATCCGCGTGGCCTGGGAAGCACCGCTGAAGGCGCAGTGGATCCCCACCGTGCGCCTGGGTGCGCCCAGTCCGGTGCAGCAGATCGATACGGCCCGCTTGCTGGTGCGCACCGCCTGCATCGCCATTGCCCTGGCGTTGGCGTTGTCGGCGTTGATGGGTTTCATCACCACCCGCAGCCGTGATTTCCTGGTCTACGTGCTGGTGTGTGCGTTGCTGGTGGTCTGGCAGGCGGTGCTCAGCGGCCTGAGTGGCTACCCCGAGCCGTGGCTGCCAGTAGGCCGCGCCGCGCCGGTGTGGTTGGTGGCGGTTACCGCGCTGAGCTACGCGGTGATGACCTGGGTGTTGTGGCGGATGTGTGGCGGCCGTCGCCTGTTGCGCGGATCGCGGCGCTGGATGAGCGCGTTGGTGGCGGTGTTCGCACTGGTGGCGCTGGCTACGCCGGTGATGCCGCGAGGGCTGTTGGCGTGGGTATCCGGGGCGCTGGATGACGCCTTCGCACTGATTTGCCTGGGCGCGCTGCTGCTGTGCATCGTCTCCATGCGGCGCGGTGTGTATAAAACCCTGGACGGCATGGTGGCGGTTGCGCCGCTGTTGCTGATGACCCTGGCCGACCTGTTCGGTAACCGCTGGCTGCTGGAATTCCGGGTAGAGGCGGTGCAGGTATCGGCGACCTGGTTCCTGATGATGGCGGCCTATTCGCTCAATCGCAGCCTTGGCAACCTGCGCCAGCAGCGCGACGAGATGCGCCACCTGGCCGACACCGACACCTTGACCGGGCTGCCCAACCGTCGTGCCGGCCTGCGCCAGCTGGAGACCTATATCGCCCAGGCCCGTGCCGGCGGCCAGCCGCTGGCGATCGGCTTTCTGGATGTGGACCTGTTCAAACAGATCAATGACCGCTATGGGCATGACGTGGGCGACGATGTGCTGGTATCGGTGGCCAATACCCTGCTTAGCGGGGTGCGCAGTCGCCAGGACGTGATCCGCATGGGTGGTGAGGAGTTCCTGATCCTGTTGCCAGGCAATAGTGCTGCTGCCGCATTGCCGCGACTGGAGCAGATGCGCGAGAAGGTCACCAGCCAGGCGTTGGCGTTGCGCCACGAAGGGCTGACCGTCACCGCCAGCATCGGTCTGGCCGAACTGCACCTGCTGGATACCGATGTGGCGGCGTTGCTGCGGCGCGCCGACAACGCCATGTACCGGGCCAAGCGCCGTGGCCGCAACCAGGTGGTGGACGCCGACGACGAGCGCGAGGCGGCCTGAACACCGGCGGCGCTGTCACCCGGGGAGGCGATGGCGGATAATTCGCCGATGACAAACCGAATCAACAAGCACATTGCCGAAACCGGCTTCTGTTCGCGCCGCGAGGCCGACCGCCTGCTCGCTGCCCGCCGCGTGACCATCAACGGCGTTGTTGCCGGCACCGGTGCGGTGGTGGGTGAGGGCGACGAGGTCAAGGTCGACGGCCAGCCGTTGCGCGCCCGCGCGGTGCAGAAGAGCACCGGCCGCCGCCACGTCTATATCGCGCTGAACAAACCGGTGGGCGTCACCTGCACCACCGAAAGTGCGGTGAAGGGCAATATCGTCGACTTCGTCGGCCATGAGCAGCGCATCTTCCCGATCGGGCGCCTGGACAAGGAATCCGAAGGGCTGATCCTGATGACCAGCAACGGCGACATCGTCAACCAGATCCTGCGCGCCGAGAACGGCCACCAGAAGGAATACCTGGTGGCGGTCAACAAGCCGGTGACCGATGAGTTCCTGCGTGGCATGGCCCGTGGCGTACGCATCCATAACCAGATGACGCTGCCGTGCCGGGCCACCCGCATTGCCAAGTTCGGCTTCCGCATCATCCTGGAGCAGGGCCTGAACCGGCAGATCCGCCTGATGGCCGCCGAGTTCGGTTACCGCGTCACCCAGCTGCGCCGGGTGCGCATCGACAACATCAAGATCGGCGCGCTCAAGCCCGGCCAATGGCGCAACCTCAGCGAACAGGAACTGCGTGGCCTGCTGCCGCAACAGCAGCAGTGGTGAAGTGTGAACTGATCACCGCGTGCTGCGCGCGCTGCGGCTAGACTCGGCTGCGTCCTCCCTCCCGCCTGAACCGGAACCGCGATGATCAAACCTCCGATTCCTGCCCATGAAGCCGAGCGTCTTGCCGCCTTGCAGCGTTATCGCATCCTCGATACCGCACGCGACCAGGAGTTCGATGACCTGGTGACCATCGCCCGCACCATCTGCAACACGCCGATGGGTGCGGTGACGCTGATTGACCGCGACCGCCAATGGTTCAAGTCGTTGCAGGGCCTGGAGGGGGAGCAGACCACGCGGGATGACGCTTTCTGCGCGCACACCATCCTTGCCCCGCAGGAGTTGACGGTGGTACAGGATGCGCGCGACGACGCCCGCTTCAGTGGCAACCCCTCGGTGGTGGGTGACCCGCATATCCGCTTCTATGCCGGCGCGCCGCTGCTCAGCAGCGATGGCTATGCGCTGGGCTCGCTGTGCGTGTTCGACTCGGTGCCGGCGCAGTTGGCCGCGCCGCAGGCCAATGCCCTGCGCGCGTTGTCGCGGCAGGTCAGCCGGATGATGGAGATGCGCCTGCTGCGCCTGCAGATCGACCATCATCAGGAAGAGCATGACTGGTACGAGGCGCGGCTGGCGGAGTATTACCAGCAGCTGGAGCAGGCCAACCTGGAGCTGTCCGAGCAGACCCGTACCGATCCGCTGACCGGGCTGTCCAACCGCCGCGCGCTGACCGCCGCGCTGGCCGATGCCATTGAACGTGCCGGCGAGGTGCCGCCGGCCGTGGCCATCGTCGACATCGATCACTTCAAGATGGTCAACGACATCCACGGCCATGCGGAAGGCGACGTGGTGCTGACCGAACTGGCAGCGGTGCTCAAGTCGCAGTTCGCCGGGCGCGGCATGGCGGCCCGCTATGGCGGCGAGGAGTTCGTGATCCTGATGCCGAACACGCCGTTGCAGCAGGCCGAACTGCAATGCGAATACCTGCGCGAGTCGGTAAGCCTGTTGCCGATCGGCTTGCCGATCTCGGTCAGCATCGGCCTGGCCGTGCACCGTGATGGCGAAAGCTCGGGCGATACCCTGCGCCGCGCCGATGCCGCGCTGTACCAGGCCAAGGCCGAAGGCCGCGACCGGGTGGTGGTGGCAGGCTGAGCCCGCGTCTCGACGCCTGCGACCGGGCGCGGGCATGCTGGGCCTGCTCCTGACATTGCGAGAACCCCGATGCTGCAGACCCTGGCTGTCGCCAACTACCGTTCCCTGCATGAGCTGGCCGTGCCGCTGGCGGGGCTGAACCTGGTCACCGGCGACAACGGCAGTGGCAAATCCAATCTCTACCGCGCGCTGCGCTTGCTGGCACAGACCGCGCGTGGTGGTGTGGCCACCGCGCTGGCGGGCGAGGGCGGGCTGGAATCGGCGCTGTGGGCCGGCCCGGAGCGGATAAGCCGGGCCATGCGCGAGGGCGAGATGCCGGTGCAGGGCACGGCACGCAGTACGCCGGTGTCGTTGCGGCTGGGGTTTGCCGCCGAGGACTTCGGCTATGCAATCGACCTGGGCCTGCCGGTGCCGGGCAACTCGATGTTCGACCGCGACCCGCAGATCAAGAACGAAAGCATCTGGGCCGGGCCCTTCCTGCGCAGCAGCAACCTGCTGGTCGAGCGGCGCGGCAGCGTGGTGCGGCGGCGGGCAGGTCGCAGTTGGGAGGTGGTGGAAGAGCACCTGTCCGGCTTCGACAGCCTTTTCAGCCAGTTGGCCGATCCGCAGCGCATGCCGGAAGTGCTGGCCCTGCGCGAGTACATCCGCCGCTGGCGCTTCCACGACCATTTCCGTTCCGATGCCGCTGCCCCGGCGCGGCAGCCGTGCATGGCAATACGCACGCCGGTGCTGGCCGATGATGGCCATGACCTGGCGGCGGCCTGGCAGACCATCATCGAGATCGGCGATGGACAGGGCCTGCAGCGCTCGCTGGAGGATGCGTTCCCGGGCGCGCAGGTGCGGATCGAGGGCTGGGAGGGGCGCTTGTCGCTGAAGTTCGCGCAGCCCGGTCTGCTGCGGCCATTGGCAGCCAGTGAGCTGTCCGATGGCACCCTGCGCTACCTTTTGCTGATCGCCGCGCTGCACACGCCACAGCCGCCCCCGCTGCTGGTGCTCAACGAGCCGGAAACCAGTCTGCATCCGGACCTGCTGCCGGCGCTGGCGCGCTTGATCATCAACGCAGCGGCGCGCAGCCAGCTGTGGGTGGTGTCGCATGCCTCGCGGCTGATCGCCGCGCTGCAGGAGGACCCCGCCTGCAATGCGCTGCGCCTGCACAAGGAATTCAGCCAGACCCGGCTGTGGGGCGTTGGCAATCTGGAAGGGCCGGCCTGGTACTGGCCGCAGCGCTGATCAGACGGCCGGGCCAGCGGCGGCTTGCGGCCGCAGGCGGTTGAGCAGCGGGTGCAGGAAGACGCCGCCGAGGATGATCGCCACGCCGAGGTAGAACTGCGGCGTCAGTTCGTGCTGCTCACCCAGGAACAGCATCGCCAGCAGGATCGCGTAGACCGGTTCCAGGTTGGTGACCAGCTGCACCGTATACGCGCTGAGGTGCTTGAGCGCGACCAGCGCCAGGGCAAACGGCAGCAGCGTGCACAGCCCGGACAGGGCCAGCAGCAACAGGCCGTCGTGCAGGTTGGGCAGCACCCACAGGTCGCTGGCCAGGGCCGGCAGCAGCAGCGGCATGGCCGGTGCCAGCAGGGTCAGGGTCAGGGTGCCGGCGCCCAGCTCCAGCGCGGTGACCGTCAGCGGATCGGCGTGGCCGACCATGCGCTTGTTGAATGAGCCGAAGATGGCCACCAGCAGCGCGGAAACCGCACCTACCGCCACACCCAGGCGCATGCCATCGGGCACACCGCCGACCACCAGCGCCACACCGGGCAACACGATCACGCCTAGCGCCAGTTCGCGCAGCTGGAACGGACGCCGCGCAATCCACGGTTCAATGATGGCGGTGAACACCGGCGCCAGTGCGATGCAGGTGGCAGCCACCGACGCATTGGCCAGCTTCACCGCGCCATAGAAGGTGAGCCAATGCAGCGCGACCAGCGCGCCGATGCCGGCATAGCCCAGCACCAGCCGCGGGTTCAAGCCGGACAGGCCGCGCCACACCCGCGGCAGCAGTGCCAGCATCGCCACCACCAGCAACATCCGCCACCACACCAGCGGCAGTGCCGGCAGCGTGATCAGCTTGCCGAGGATGGCGGTAACGCCCCACAGCAGGACGCAGAAATGGATCTGCAGGAGGGCTTTGCGGGTGTCGTTGGTAGGCATCGGCGTATTGTCGCCGATGCAGGTGACAAGCGCCGCGTCGCCGCCTTCAGTTTTTATCGACCAGCTGCTGCAATGCGCGTGCAGCCGCCGGGTTGCGATGCTTGGCCGCGCTGATGAAATACAGGAAGACCTCATGCGGCGCGCTGGCGGGCTCGGGCGCGGCCAGATGCGGCAGGTCCGGGTTGTCCTCGCCCTTGCGCCAGCGTTGGATACGTGTGGCCCACTGCTGCAGCTCGTCAGCCGGATAACCGGTGGCGTGCTGGTCGCGGCTGCCCATCAGTCGCGCATAGACAAAGTCGCCGGACAGGTCGGCGGCGTTCGGGTAGTCGCTGGCGTCGGTATAGACCAGGGCGATGCCTTGCTGGCGGATCAGTGCGATCAGTTCCGCGTCGAAACAAGCGGGATCGCGCACTTCCACGGCATGCCGTTGGCGGCGACCGTTGACCTGCGCAGGCAGCAGTTGCAGGAAGGCCGCCAGATCGTCGCGCTCCAGGCGTCGCCCGGCTTCGAACTGCCAGACCAGTGGGCCGAGGCGATCACCCAGATGGCCGATGCCATCGATGAAGTCCTCGATCTGCCCGCCGGTGCCGGCCAGTTTGCGCGCGGTGACAATCCGTTTGGGCGCCTTGGCTGAAAACACGAAGCCTTCTGGCGTGGCATCGCGCCAACCAGTGTAGATGTGCGGCTTCTGCGCGCCGTAATAGGTGCCGTTGATCTCGATGCTGGTCAGCTGCTGGCTGGCGTATTCCAGCTCACGGCGCTGCACCAGCCCGACCGGATAGAAGGTGCCGCCGCGCCACGGCACATAGGTCCAGCCACCGATGCCGATGTGGATGCCGGGTGTGTGCGGCGCGCTAGCAAACAGGTCGTTCAACGCAAAGCCCCGATGGTGTAGGAACGGCGTAAGCCGCGGAGCCGACAATGTACCCGCACCAGGTAGTGCCGAGCCATGCTCGGCAAGGGGGCTTTACCAGCCAAGCCATCGGTGGTGATGCGCTGCATGTAACGCCCCTTGCCGAGCATGGCTCGGCACTACGCTCCC
>DAMCTY010000024.1:10850-21407 GCA_032112995.1 Stenotrophomonas sp.
TCCCTTGCGTAGCAGGGGAGGGCTGGGGAGGGGTTGGCTTTTGGCCGTTTGCTTGTTGTTGGCTTCGCGGCTTACGCGGCGCCTGCGGGATTGCCTGGAAAGCCCCTGCCGAGCATGGCTCGGCACTACGCTCCCTCCCTTGCGTAGCAGGGGAGGGCTGGGGAGGGGTTGGCTTTTGGCCGTTTGCTTGCGGTTGGCTTCGCGGCTTACGCCGCGCCTGCGGGGTCGCGTGGAATGCCCCTGCCGAGCATGGCTCGGCACTACGTTGTCGGGGCCCAGGGGTCATAGCTGCCGAACCACCACAGGTGGCCCTCGGGGTCGCGGCAGGCGTAGCCGCGGCCGCCGTAATCCTGGTTGGCGATGTCGATCACGATCTCCGCACCGGCAGCCTTGGCCTGCGCGTAATGCGCGTCGACGTCGCTGACGATCACGCAGGCACTCTGCGTCTCCATGCCGCCGACTTCGTCGGGCTGGATCATGTTGCTGCCCCATTCGCCGGGCTGTACCGAGCCCAGCATGACCATGCCGTTGCCGAATACCAGCTGCGCATGGTGAACCACCTCGCCGTCCTGGTAGACGGCATGACGCTGGAACCCAAAGGCCTTGCACAGCCAATCGATCGCGGCCGGTGCGTCGCGGTAGCGCAGGCAGGGGATGATGGTGGCGGTGGTACGGGCGGCCAGGTCCATGGGGGCAGGCGGGCAGTTGTGGAAAGGCGAGGGTGGGCGCGCTCGCGTTACCATCGCGAGAAGACCGGCCCGGCGCCGGCATCGATCCAAAGGGAGAGCGTATTGAATAGTTGGTTGGGTGGCGGGCTGGTGCTCGCAATGGGCGTGGTGGCACCGATGGCGGCAGCACAAGACGCGGTGCCGACGGAACTGCAGCAGTTGGACGCCACGGTGGAGCGTGTGCGCCAGCAGTTCGACGTGCCGGGGGTGGCAGTGGCGGTGGTCAAGGATGGCAAGGTGGTGCTGGAGCGCGGCTGGGGCCTGCGTGAGCTGGGCAAGCCGGAGCCGGTGCAGGCCGATACCCTGTTCGCCATTGCCTCCAATACCAAGGCCTTCACCGCGACCTCGCTGAACCTGCTGGCCGAGGAAGGCAAGCTGAAGATGGACGACCGGGTGGTGGATCACCTGCCGTCGTTCCGCATGTCCGACCCCTACGTCACCGGCGAAATGCGCATCCGCGACCTGCTCTCGCACCGCAGCGGTTTGAGCCTGGGCGCAGGCGATCTGCTGTTCTGGCCGACCACCCGCTACAGCAATGCCGAAGTGGTGGCGCGGCTGGCGCAGGTGCCGTTGAAGAATGGCTTCCGTGACCGCTATGCCTACGACAACATCCTGTACGCGGTGGCCCAGCAGGTGATCGAGAAGGTGTCCGGGCAGTCGTTTGCCGACTTCCTGCAGCAGCGCATCTTCGACAAGGTCGGCATGGCCGACACCCGTTACAACGCCGATCACCTCAAGCCGGGTGACAAGGCTGCCGTTGGCCACGCCAAGTACGACTTCAAGGACCTGCGGCCGGTGCCGCCGCTGACCTGGTCCAACAACGCCGGTGCCGGTGGCATCTATTCCAGCGTGCATGACCTGGCCAAGTGGATGAACGTGCAGCTGGCCGAGGGCAAGCTTGCCGATGGCACGCCGCTGTTCAGCGAAAAGACCCAGCAGCAGATGTGGCAGATGCAGATCCCACAGGTGGTGCCCAAGCCGTCGGTGCCGGAACTGGCGGCCGCACGTCCCAACTTCGCCGGTTACGGCGAGGGCTGGAGCCTGAGCGATTACCGTGGGCAGAAGCTGGTCTGGCATACCGGCGGCTGGCCGGGCCAGGTGTCGCGGCTGACCCTGGTGCCGGAGCAGAACCTGGGCGTGGTGGTGCTGACCAACCAGGAATCCGGGGCCGCCTTCAATGCCATCACCATGAGCGTGCTGGATGCGATGCTGGGTGCGCCGGGGCATGACTGGGTGGGCGCCTACGCCGCCGGTGTGGCCAAGGCCCAGGGCAATGCCGACGAAGGCTGGGACAAGCATGTGGCCGCGCGTGATGCCAGGAGCAAGCCGTCGCTGCCGTTGTCCGGCTATGCCGGTGCCTACCGTGATGCGTGGTATGGCGATGTGTTCGTCGAGCAGCAGGGCGGCAAGCTGCGCCTGCGCTTTGGTGCCACCGCTGACCTGGTGGGCACGATGGAACATTGGCAGCACGACACCTTCATCGTGCGCTGGGACAACCGCTCGCTCAATGCCGATGCCTTCGTCAACTTCAGCCTGGATCCGGACGGCAAGGTGCGCGAGGTGCGCATGCAGGCGGTGTCGTCGTTGACTGATTTCAGCTTCGACTTCCAGGACCTGCTGCTGAAGCCAAAGGCGGAATGAGGTAATCGAGTAGCCCGGGTAAGCGCAGCGCACCCGGCGCTTTCTGCGGGAACGGTGCCCCGGGTGCGCTGCGCTTACCCGGGCTACAGGGCCAACCTGCACATCGCCTGGACAGACAGAACACAGGCCGCGATGGGACAATCGCGGCCTGTTCCGGTTTTACAGGCCGTGGCGATGCTGCGCTGGTTCGAGTCCCTGATTCCCGTTTTCCCGCCGCTGGATACGCGCACGCCGCCGCGTGGCGTGGTGCGTTTCTACCTGCATTACCTGCGGCCGGTGTGGCCGGTGCTGCTGGCCACGCTGGTCGCCGGCCTGCTGCTGGCATTGGTGGAAGTGGCGATGTTCGATTTCCTCGGCCGCATCGTCGACATGTTGGCCGACAGCGCCGGGCCCGGCTTCTTCCAGCGCCACGCCAGTGAGTTGCTGTGGATGGCCGGTATCACTTTGCTGGCGCGGCCGCTGTTGGTGGCCCTGCACAACCTGCTGGTCAACCAGTCCATCGTGCCTGGCCTGAGCAACCGCTCGCGCTGGCTGATGCACAACCACGTGGTGCGGCAGAGCCTGAGTTTCTTCCAGAATGACTTTGCCGGCAGCGTTGCCAACCGGGTGATGCAGACCGGCACCTCGCTGCGTGAATCGGCGGTGCAGATGGTCGATTCGCTGTGGTACATCGTTGTCTATACCGGTACCGCGCTGTATCTGTTCGCGCAGGCCGACTGGCGGCTGATGCTGCCCTTGGCCGCGTGGCTGCTGGCCTATATCGCTATCGGCGTGTACTTCGTACCGCGCATGAAACACCGCGCCTGGATCGCCTCCGATGCGCGCTCGCGCGCGATGGGTCGTATCGTCGATGGCTATACCAACATCGCCACCCTCAAGCTGTTCGCGCACAGTGGCCACGAGCAGCGCTATGTGGCCGAAGCCATCCAGGAGCTGGCTGAAAAGCACCGCGCGCAGACCCGCATCACCACCGGGCTGGAGCTGGTCATTGCCATCCTCAACGGCTTTTTGATCGTCGGCACCTGCGGGCTGGCCTTGTGGCTATGGCAAGCCAGCCTGATCAGCGTGGGCGCGATCACCCTGGCCACTGGTCTGGTGATCCGCATCCACAACATGTCCGGCTGGATCATGTGGACCATCAACGGCATCTTCGAGGACATCGGCACCGTGCAGGACGGCATGGAGACCATCGCCCAGCCGCTGACGGTGCAGGATGCAGCCGACGCCAAACTCCTGATGGTCAGCGCCGGTGCGGTGGATTTTGAGAATGTGCACTTCCACTACGGCAAGCGCGGCGGGGTGATGGCCGGTTTGAACCTGGCGGTGAAACCGGGCGAGAAGATCGGCCTGGTGGGTCCGTCGGGGGCTGGCAAATCCACCCTGGTAAACGTGCTGCTGCGGCTGTATGACCTGGAAAGCGGGCGGATACTGATCGATGGCCAGGACATCGCCCACGTCACCCAGGACAGCCTGCGTGCACAGATTGGTGTGGTCACCCAGGACACGTCGTTGCTGCATCGCTCGATCCGCGACAACCTGCTGTACGGCCGCCCGGATGCCAGCGAGGAGCAGTTGCGCGCCGCCGTGGCCAAGGCACGCGCCGAAGGCTTCATCGCGTCCCTGGTCGACGGACAGGGACGGCAGGGCTACGACGCCCATGTCGGCGAGCGCGGGGTGAAACTGTCCGGCGGCCAGCGTCAGCGCATCGCCATTGCCCGCGTGCTGCTGAAGGACGCCCCCATCCTGATCCTCGACGAAGCCACATCGGCCCTGGATTCGGAGGTGGAAGCGGCGATCCAGGACAGCCTGGACGAGTTGATGGGCGACAAGACCGTGATCGCCATTGCCCATCGACTATCCACCATCGCGCGCATGGATCGCCTGGTAGTGATGGATCAGGGCCGCATTGTCGAAACGGGCACGCATGCCGAGCTGGTTGCCGCAGGCGGGTTGTATGCACGCTTGTGGGCGCGCCAGACCGGCGGTTTCGTGGCCGTTGATGGTTGAGCCGTTGTGTCGGTAGTGCCGAGCCATGCTCGGCAAGAGCCTGACCTGTAGTGCCGAGCCATGCTCGGCAGAGGCCTTCCCGGTAGCGCCCCAGACGAGCACGGCTCGGCACTACGGCCCCCCTCCCTTGCGCAGCAGGGGAGGGTTGGGGAGGGGTTGGCTTTTGCGCGGTTTGTCGGATTACCAGCTTCGCTGGCTTAGGCCGCTCCTACTGGGGCTCTTGCCGAGCATGGCTCGGCACTACCGCTCAGTGCGTGCCGATGCGTACCAGCAGCAGGCCTGCCACCACGCTGGCGATGGCCGCCACCACCGCCAGCGCCAACAACCAGCTGCGACGGCGTTGGCGCTGTCTGGTGCGCATTGCGGTATCAAACAACGCGACACGCTGCTGCTCGCTCTCGGCGATCAGCGCCTTGGCCTTGGCTGCACCCAGCTCGGCGTCCAGGCGCCCGGCCTTGATGTCCTCGGCAATGACTTCCAGCTGCTGCATCACATTGAACTGCAGTTTCTGCAGTTGTAGCGCGGGATCGGGGGCGTTGCTCAAGCGGCGGCCTCGCAGGCGGTGTCAGGGCGAAGGGCACTGTAACGCCTGGCGCAGTACCCGCGTAAGCAGGCGCGGGTCATCGCTGGCCAGGTGCTGGCCCAGCCGCAGCAGGCCAACGCCGAAGCCCATCAGCAACAGGCCGGGCAGGATGGCCGGCAACAGCCGCAGATCGGCGCCGCCCAGTTGGGCGGCGGTAATCACACTCCACAGCAGGCAGAAGCAGAACCAGAACGCGCTGAACGCCAGCACCAGGCCGGGCAGGGCAAAGCGGCCACGCAGCTCGCAGCCTTGCGCGGTGGCATACAGGCGCCCGCGAAAATGGGGTTTGAACGAATTGCGCATCGGTGCGCGGTGGTACAGATGCACGCGCTCCCCGCGCACCTGGCCGACCACCGTGCCGGTGGCGGTGAGGTTGCCGCGTGCGCTGGCCGCACGCAGCGCCTGTGCGGCCTGGTCTACCGCCAATGGGCTGGACAGCCGCAGCGGCGTACGTGGGAAAAGCCAGTTCCAGAATGACATGCGGGTGATCGCTACGGGGTGGCCCACGATAGCGACCCGGGCCGCATCTGCCTATTGCCGGCTCACGGTGCCAGCGCGTACCGCTTTCTTGACCAGGGCGGTGATCTTCTTCTCCACCTCCGGGCTGAGCGTGGTCAGCGCGTAGGCGGTGGGCCACATGGCACCGTCATCCAGTGCTGCGCTGTCGTTGAAGCCCAGCGTGGAATAGCGTGCGCCAAACTTGCTGGCGCCCTGGAAGAACAGCACAACCTTGCCGTCGCGGGCATAGGCGGGCATGCCGTACCAGGTCTTGGGCAGCAGCGTGGGGGCGGTGGCAGTGACAATGGCATGCAGGCGCTCGGCCATCACGCGTTCGGCAACCGGCATTTCGGCGACCTTGGCCAGCAGTTCGGCCTCGCCATCGGCACGCAGCTTGCCGGCCTTTGCTTCGAGCTTGAGTTCGCGCGCGCGTTCCTTCATCGCCGCCTGTTCGGCGGCGGTAAAACCATTGGACTTGCTGGCCATGGCGTTGCCTGGAAAAGGAGGTGCTGCGTTTTTAACCGATCGTGGCTGCCAATGTGTAAAACACCGGTACAGCGGCGGGGTATTAAGTAGTCATTACTCCCCGGACTGCCCCAGCTCCCGCTCGATGCGCCGGTCCGGGATCAGCCACAGCAAGGCCACCAGCGCGTACATGACCTGGGCAAGATGTGCTTGCACAAAGCTCAGGCCGATGCCGGTGATATAGAGCACCGGCGACAGCTTGCCCTTCCAGTCGCCGCCCAGCGCGTGCTGCAGCCGCGAGTTCTGCCCATCCGCGGCGACGATGCGCCGTTGCAGTATCCAGTAGGCGACCGCGGCGGCGAGCAGGATGCAGCCGTACAGCGCGGTGGGTAGCGGCAGGTTGTTGTAGTCGTCCATCCAGTGGGTGGCGAAGGGCAGCAATGACAACCAGAACAGCAGGTGCAGGTTGGCCCACAACACGCTGCCGGTGACCTTGCGGCAGGCTTGCAGCAGATGGTGGTGGTTGTTCCAGTAGATGCCGACGTAGATGAAGCTCAGCACGTAGCTGAGCAAGGTGGTGAGCAGCGGGCGCAGCGCGTCCAGCGATGCGCCCTCCGGTGGCCGCATCTCCAGCACCATGATGGTGATGATGATGGCCAGTACGCCATCGCTGAATGCCTCAAGCCGCCCCTTGCCCATCGCTCGCTCCTGGCGGATGTCCGCCGCTGCCTGGGGCGAAACCTAGCATGCACGCGGGGAGGATGCTGTGCAGGGGACCTCGCTCCGGGCGAGCCGGCGCGACTGGTGCAGCAGGTGCAACAGGTGCCTGGCCGCCGCCGTGGCGGTGGTCAGTGCGCTACCTGCAGTACGATCTTGCCGATATGCGTGCCGCGCTCCATCCAGGCATGTGCCTGTGCGGCCTGGTGCAGTGGGAATACCTTGTCGATCAGGGGCGGGCGGATCTTGCCCGATTCGATCAACGGCCATACCTGTTGACGAAGCTGCTGGGCGATGACGGCTTTTTCGGCAACGCTGCGCGGGCGCAGGGTTGAACCGGTCACCGTGGCGCGCTTCTGCATCAAGGTGCGCAGCGGTAGCATGACCTCCGAGCCCTGTTGCAGCCCGATCTGGATGATGCGTCCGCGCATGTTCAACAGGTCAAGGTTCCGGACGAAGTAGGGGCCGCCAATGATGTCCAGTACTACATCCACGCCCTTGCCGGCCTGCAGGATGCGAACCTGCTCGACGAAATCCTGGGTGTTGTAGTTGATGGCATGGTTGGCCCCCAGCCGCAGGCAGGCCTGGCATTTTTCGTCGCTGCCGGCGGTGACGATGACGCGTGCAGCAAAGGCATGGGCAATGGCAATGGCGGTGGTGCCGATGCCGCTGCTGCCACCATGGATGAGGATGCTTTCATCCGCGCCCAGGATGCCGGGCATGAACAGATTGGACCAGACCGTGAAGAAGGTTTCCGGCAGGGCACACGCTTCCAGCATCGACAGCCGTGCAGGGATGGGCAGGCATTGCGCAGCCGGAGCGGTCGTGTACTCGGCGTAGCCGCCACCTGCCAACAAGGCGCAGACCCGCTCGCCGACGCGGGGCCATTGCACGTCGGCGGCGGTCTTGACCACGGTTCCGGCAACTTCCAAGCCCAGGGTTTCCGAGGCACCGGGCGGTTGCGGGTAGAGGCCGCGCCGTTGCAGCAGATCAGGGCGATTGATGCCGGCGGCGGCGACGCGGATCAATACCTCACCATTGCGTGGCCGGGGTGTGGCGGCGGTGGCAAGCTGCAGGTTGTCGGCCTCGCCGGTAGCGGCCAGTTGAATCAACTGCATCTTGCCGGGAATCTTCATCGGACCGCGAACGAAACAGGGGCGACGGCTCCGACGATAGCCCTCGATTCCGTTTGTGGGGGCATTCGCCCATATGACTTTATCTGCTGTGCGCCGGCATGTGCGTTCTGGCTTGCAGCGCAGCCATGCAAGGCGACATGGGATTGCAATGACGGGCCGTGGTTGCCTGCTGGATGAGCGGAAGTGGGCAGGTGTTGCGGTTGCGCCGGCTTACAACCAGCGCCGGGTCCGATTGCGGAACTGCTGGAACTCCGCCGCAAAATGCAGTGACAGCTGCCGTTCTTCGGGCAGGATCTGGAAGTGGGTGATGTAGAGCACGAACGCAGGCACCACCAACAGGCCAGGCAGATGTTGCCACCAAAGGCAGCAGGCCAACAGCAGCAGGGCCTGTCCCAGGTACATGGGGTTGCGCGAATAGCGATAGATGCCGGTTGTCACCAGCTGCGAGCTGCGTGCCGGATGCAGTGGGTTCACTGTCGTTCCAGCGCGTTGGAAGAGGATCTTGGGCAGCAGGTTGAGTGCGATGCCGACGGCTGCGATGACGGCGACGATGGCTTCACGAAACGGCAGCTCAAACGTTCCGAACGGGATGAACCTGGCGCTCAGCCAGGCCAGCAGCGCGCATAGCAGCAGCACCAGCGGCGGAGGCAGACGGGTTTCCAGCCAGTTCATGCGGGTCACCGCAGTGATGATGGAGATTCCGTGATTGTCAGCCATCCCCCTGCAGCGGGAAAGCGGCGTGCTGATCGAAGCATCGGCAGGCGCGGGGGGAGGTCCGGCGATGGATTGCCTGCAGCCGGTTGCCTGGGAAAGGGTGGGGCTGGAACGCACAAGCCCGGGGCGAGCCCGGGCTTGTGCGTGACATTGGTCAGCGGTGACAGACTTACTCGATCGGCTGTTCCAGCATCAGCTGGCGGGCGAAGCGTACCGGCGGCGCACCGTAGGACAGGATCTGGTCGTGGTAGGCCTTCAGGTTGAAGTTCGCACCCTGCTTGTCCTGTACGGCCTTGCGGGTATCGAAGTGCTCCTGCGCACCGACGAAGTACGTCGGCAGCTGGGCCGAGGTGAGCTGTGCGCGCACCCACTTGCCCGACGCTTCGCTTTCCTGCTGGAAGGCATCGTGGGTCATCAGGTGCATGGCCTGTTCACGGCTCCAGTTGTCCACGTGCACCCCCTGGTCGAGGATGGCGTTGGCAATGGTGCGCAGGTAGAACTTCAGCTGCACCAGGTGGAACAGCGGATCGTTATCCAGGTAACCCTGCTCCTGCATCATCCGCTCGGTGTAGACCGCCCAGCCTTCGGCAAACAGGCCCGAACGCATCACCGCACGCAGCGTGGACGGGAACTTGCCCGAGTGCCAGCCTTCCAGGTAGTGGCCCGGGGTGCCTTCGTGGATGGACAGCAGGTGGATCATGCGGCTGTTGTATTCGCGCAGGAAGGAATCCACCTGCTTGTCGTTCCAGTCGTCCGGAATCGGCGAGACCGCGTAGAAGGTCTTCAGGTTCTTGTCCAGCGGGCCCGGCGAGTCGCAATAGGCCACGGCCACGCCACGCTGGAATTCCGGCATCAGGATGATGTCGACCGGTGCGTCGGGCAGGGTCATCAGGTCATGCTTGCGTACGAACTCGGTGGACTGGTCCAGCGCCGCCTTGGCGTCTTCCACCACCTTGTCGCGGGCCGGCTTGTCGGCATAGGCCAGTTCCAGCGCGGCCTCGATGGCCTTCTGCTGCTGGTCGTCGGTGGGGTTGGCCGGCATGTCCGGTGCGCCCGGCTTGTCCTTCAACACCACCTGGGCGATGCCGTACATGTCCTTGCGCACGCGGGTCAGCTCGGCGCGGGCGCGCTCACCGATCTCGGCGCGCGACAGCGAGGAGTTGAGCGAGAACTTCAGCTTCTGGTCGTATTTTTCCGCGCCGATGCGGAACTCGCCCTTGGCGTTGGGCACCAGGGTCTTGTCCAGCCAGGTCTGCTGCTCTTCCACCGCGGTGGTGAGGGTGGCGATGGCGGTCTTCAAGCGTTCCTGATCGGCGGCTTCGAGCTGGCCGATATTGGGGACGATGAAGGTTTCAACCAGGCTGAGGATGCCGCGGTTCTGCTTGGCCACGGTTTCGGCGTGGATCTTGGGCACGCGCGCCGGGTCCAGGTTGGCACGGGCGGCAGCGAAGATCTGCGGGATCTGCTCGATGCGCGCGGTGGCCGACTTCAGGCGTTCGGGCAGCGGCGCGAACTCGCGGGCCATCAGGCCGTAGATGGCGCTGCCGGCCAGGCCGTTGTAGACCTGCGGGTCCCACTTCCACGATTGCAGGTTCTCGTTGGACCAGATATCGGACTGCAGCTGGTTGCGCAGGATGGCGGCATCCACCTGGTTCTCGCGGCCGAGCTTGCTCACGTCCAGCGTGTCCAGCTCGGCGAGCAGGGCCTTGCTGGCTTCCAGGCTCTTCTGCTGGCCGGCGGCGCTGACGTCGTCGAGCTGGCTGTCATAGCGGTGGTCGCCGATCTGGGTGGCGCTGACCGGGGACAGCTGCATCCAGGTGTCCAGCGCCTTCTTCGACAATTCGGCGAACTGGGCATCGGCCTGGCTTTGGCCGGCCTGCTCGGTGGAGGTGGACGGCGCGGTCGGGGCGTCGCCGCTCTGGCAGCCGGCCAGGCTGGCGAGCAGGGCGGCGGCGAGCAGGTGCTTGCGCATCGGTATTCCTGTTGCTGAAGGGGAAACCCCGAGCATAGGGGGACTCGCGCCGGCCCGCACATGCCGATGGTTGGTGGCGGCTTGCCGAAACAGGTG
>DAMCTY010000024.1:21417-51653 GCA_032112995.1 Stenotrophomonas sp.
AGCGCAGCGCACCCGGGGTCGTGATTCACCCGGGCCATCAGATCTCCGGCTCACCGCATCCCCGGGTGCGCTGCGCTTACCCGGGCTACGGGGCTAAGGGGCGGCGCCGCTCTGCACACATTTTTAGCTTTCGTATTCAGCTATATGGCTATGCTGCGCGCAGCACACCATCTGGGACCACGGAAGCATGAAACAACCGCACGGAAGTACGTTGGCAATGGCGCTGGGCCTGCTGTTGGCATTCACCGGCTGCGCCAAGCATGAAATGTCGGCGGAGACCGCCGCCGTTGCCGCCGATGCGGTGCAGTCGCCGGAAGGCGCGTTTCTGGCGTATGAGCACACCGTGCAGCTGCAGCTGCCGGGCAAGGACATCGCGCCCCGGGTGAAGGCGGTGGCCGAGGCCTGCCAGAGCGCCAAATACGGGGACTGCGCGGTGCTCAATGTGTCCCAGCAGGGCGGCGATACCCCCAGTGGTTCGATCAAGCTGCGTATCGCCCCCAAGGGCGTGGAGCCGATCATTGCCCTGGCCAGCGAAAAGGGCGAGGTGAGTACCCGCAATACCGAGGCCGAGGACCTGGCCCAGCAGGTGGCCGACACCCAGTTGATGCAGGACCGTTTGAAGGCCGAGCACGCACGGCTGATCGAGTACCAGCAGCGGCGTGACCTTGAGGTGGCGGATCTGCTGACGATTTCCCAGCGTCTGTCCGAGATCGAAGCCGGGCTGCAACAGGCCAACCGTGATGCCGCCCAGCAGCACCGGCGCATCGACACGCAGTTGGTCACCATCAACATCGACTCGACCAACAGCCAGCGCAGCCGTAGCGAGATCGGCCAGGCATTCGGCGATTTCGGCGAAATATTCAGCACCAGCCTGGCCTACCTGATTCGCATCGCCGCAGGCTTGCTGCCGGTGATCCTGATTGGCGGCTTCCTGGCCTGGCTGGTGCGCCTGTGGTGGCGCAAGCGTCGGAAGAAGTAAGCATCCGCGCGAGCCGCGTTGCGAGCCGCGAGGCGAGTGCCACCTCTACTCCCTCCCTTGCACAGCAGGGGAGGGTTGGGGAGGGGTAAGCTTTTGCGGCCAGTCACAGTTCAGTGTCTCGCGGCTCATGCCGCGCCTGCCGACGGGCGGCTCACCGGGGCTGCAGTCAACCGTGCAGGTGCAGCTCGGGGATACGCTTCTCGTGCGCGGCAAACAGTTCCTGGAACTCTTCTTCGTTGAATTCATCGGGCAGATACACCGCCACCTGGCTGCTGGCGCCGTTGGCGTCGATGCGCTCGCGTGGGCCCGCGCGCAGCGATACTTCGCGGTCCTTCCAGGTGGTGACCCACGGCGTCTCGTCCCATTGGGTCACTTCAGCGTTGTCTGCATCCCAGATCACAACAATCGTAAACATGGCGTCTCAACTCTTCAGGGCGCGGTGTTCGCTGGTGATGGTCGCACCTTCGCCCATCACCTTGGTGACCGGCGTGCGGGTGGCTACGTCCAGTAGTCGTTCCCATTGTTCGTCGGTCAATGCGCCGGTAGCGGAAAGAATGCGGTGCACCTGCAGCTTACCGGCTTCATCGCGGCTGGAGGTGAGCTCGGCGTTGAACTCACCCAGCTCCCAGCCTTTTTTCTCTGCATACATCCGCAAGGTAATCGCGGTGCAGGCCGCCAGTGATGCCAGATACAGATCGAACGGCGCCATGCCCGCATCCTGTCCGCCCAGCCGGGCTGGCTCATCGGCAACAAGTTCGTGGACGCCGTTGCTGATGCGATGGGCGTAGTTGCTTCCCGTTGATTGAATGGTGACGTGGGCCATGGCGGCTTCCTTCGGAACGAGCAGTCAAATTATCTTCAGACCATTGCTTCGGGTAGTCATCGTTTATTGCTCACATCGTCCCATTGCCTGAACGCTGTCCAGATATCAGACGGCGTCTGCTCCGCGAAAGGGGGGGGGTAGTGCCGAGCCATGCTCGGCAATGGGCTTTGCCGGTAGAGCTGCTGCCGAGCATGGCTCGGCACTACAGGGGATGCTTCTACCTGACCCGTACCGGCAACGGGATGTTGCACAGGTCGATATGGCCGGCCGCGCGCTTGTAGAAGCCATCCACGCGGTTGCGACGGGCTTCCACCGCATCGGCGAAGGTCTTGGAATCGGTCCGCAGTACCTGCAGTTTTACCCGCTGTGCTTCCGGCAGCTCGCTGGCCAGGGTGATGGCCTTGATCGGCGTGCGCTGCGCGGGGTCTTCATAGAAGCCCATCGGGTCCGGGCCACGCTTGATGGTGCTCAGCAGTTCCATGCCCTTGAGCACGCGGCCGACCAGGGTGATGTTGCGGTCCAGCTGGCGCGGCGATTGGCCGGTGACCACATAAAGCTCCGCACCGACGCTGCTGTCCTCGTCGTTGTTGCGACCAGCGCCGAGCGCACCATAGCAATGCGCCAACCAGGCATTCTTGCCATCGCTGCCAACGGGGAAGTCGCCAACGAAGCCGGTGCGGGGGGCCCAACCATCGCGGTCGGGCAGGGCGGTGAAGGCCAGGCCTTGCAGCGGTCGCTGGAATTCGGCGGGCAGATGAGGCTTGGCGCTGCCCATCGATTTGGCTTTGGCCGCGTCGTCGGCATCGGCGTCGCCGAACTGAACAACGAAGTTGTCCTGCGAGCGGTAGATGCTCAGCCCATCCCAGAAGTGTTCCCTGGCCATCGTGCGGATGTTGCTGGCGTGCTCGGGGGCGAACTGCGGGGCCAGCTCGATGATGACGCGGCCGCCTTCCAGGTCCATGTACAGCGTGTTTTCCGCCGCCGGGGTGTGCCAGTCGCTGGCAGGCGCGGCGTCGATGATCTCCTGGGCGCTGCGGTACTTGGCGGGGGCGTCGGCCGCCAGCAGAGGCAGCGGGGGCAGCGACAGGGCCAGGGCAAGCAGGCAGGGACGTAGCGTCATCGGGCGCATTCCAGTTGGGTGTGGGCCGATTCTGCGCGATTGGCCGGTGTACCTGCCAGCGGCATGACGGCGGTAGGGGTGACTACCGGCATATTCACTATAGCGAACTAAATACTAGTATTTGCTTCAGGCTAGTTGGCGGGAGTGAAGGCCATGACGGAGTTGGATGCACATCTGCGCAAGTTCCAGAAGGAATTGAGCACAGGCACGGTGTCGCTGGCCCTGCTGGCGGTGCTGGCCAAGGCGCCGGAGCCGCTTTACGGCTACCTGATCGCCAAGGAGCTGGAGCGGATCGGCGATGGGGTGCTCAGCGGCAAGCAGAGCGCGCTGTATCCGGTGCTGCGCAACCTGGAAGCTGCCGGCTTGCTGGAAAGCCATGTGGAGCCTTCGGTGGCCGGGCCACCGCGGCGCTACTACCGCATCAATGACGACGGTCGCGCCGCGCTGCGGCAATGGGTCGCCGCCTGGAATGCCACCCGCGACTCGGTCGAGTCCGTACTGGAAGGGATCAACTGATGAATACCGAACACAACACGCGACCGCTGCCGACCACCATCCCCGAATACCTCGACCAGCTGCGCGCGGCATTGGCAGGGGCCGACCTGGCGATGATCCAGGACGCGCTGTACGACGCCGAGGAATACCTGCGCTCGGAGCTGGCCGAACAGCCGGGCAAGAGCGAGGCCGAGGTGATTGCCGGTGTGGCCGGCAGTTATGGCGCGCCGGAAGAGGTGGCCGAGATCTACCGCGAAACCGAGGTGACAGTGAACCGCGCCCTGCGCACGCCGCGCCCGGCATCGCGTGTCATGCCAGCAGTTGCTGCGGCGGTGGCTGACGCGAGCGCGTCCCCGGTTGAGCCAGGTGTCGCCGCATCGGCGCGCACGCCAGCGCCGCGATCCTTGCTGGCGCGCTTCTTTGGCGTGGCGCTGGATCCGCATACCTATGGCGCGCTGTTCTACATGCTGCTGTCGCTGGCCACCGGCATCTTCTTCTTTACCTGGGTGGTGACCGGCCTGTCGGTGTCGGTGTCCTTGTTGATCCTGATCATCGGTATCCCGATCCTGCTGTTGTTCCTGGGCTCGGTGCGGGTGTTGTCGCTGGTGGAAGGGCGCATCATCGAAACCATGCTGGGCGTGCGCATGCCGCGCCGGCCCACCTATACCGATCGCAGCCAGGGTTGGCTGCAGCGCATCGGTGCGATGTTCTCGGACGGCCGCACCTGGCTGACGATGCTGTACTTCGTGCTGATGCTGCCATTGGGGATCCTGTATTTCACCGTGGCCACGACCTTGTTGTCGACGTCGCTGGCGCTGGTATTCGCCCCTGTGGCTGCACTGTTCACCAATGAGGCAATCGGCATCTGGATCGACGGCGTCAATGTCGGCAGCTCCTTCTGGCTGTGGCCTTTGTCGGTGGGTGTTGGCGTGCTGCTGCTGTTTGGCACGCTGCATCTGGCGCGAGGCATCGGCAAGCTGCATGGCGCGATGGCCAAGCATCTGCTGGTGCGCTTGTAAGCGCCGCTTTTCGAGGGAACGTAGACGAGGGCGCCAACGGCGCCCTCGTTTTTTGTAGTGCCGGGCCATGCTCGGCAGGGGCTTTCCCGGTAAGGCCTCTGCCGAGCATGGCTCGGCGCTACCACGCGCTATGCTGGTGCCGGATTTTTCAAGGAGAACACCATGGCCGGCAAAGGCTGGTTCTACGTGGCACTGACCTGCCTGTTCGAGTTGGTCTGGGTGTATGGCTTCAACGTGGCTGCCACATGGTGGCATTGGATTCCGATCATCGTGGTGATCGTGGTGGACTTCCATTGGCTGGCCAAGGCCTGCGAATCGTTGCCCACCGGCACGGTGTACGCGGTGTTTGCCGCCGTTGGCACGGTGGGTACCGCGCTGATGGATATCTTCCTGTTCGATGGCAGCTTCAGCCTGGCCAAGGGGGTGTTCATGGCGGTGCTGGTGGCGGGCGTGATCGCGCTGAAACTGGCCGATGGCAAGGTGGCTGCCGCGTCTGATGCTAACGGGCCTAACGGGCAGGGAGGCTGACATGGGCTGGTTTCTGGTGATTGCCGCTGCCTTGATGGAGACGCTGGGCGTGATTGGCCTGAAGCGTTACAGCGGGCGCAAGAGTCTGTTGAACGCGCTGATGTTCTTCGGTGGTTTTGGTGCTTCCTTCGTGCTGCTGTACCAGTCCTTCCGCTACATCCAGTTGAGCATTGCCTATGCGGTGTGGATTGGCCTTGGAACCGCGGCCGCGGTGCTGGTGAACATGCTGTTCTTTGGTGAGTCGCGCAGCGCCGCCCGCCTGTTGAGTCTGGCAGTGATCGTGGTTGGGGTGGTGGGCTTGAAGGCGGTGTCCTGAATGCAGAAGGCCCCGGGAGCGCCGGGGCCTTCTGGTTTGCTTGTTAGCTTCGGTAGAACTGCCGTTGCTGTAAACGTCTGGTTTCGGCTTGCCCTCACCCCCAACCCGTGCTCCGTGCCGCGGCCCTTGCGCTGGCGCAAGGGCGCTCGAGTGACCGCGAACCGGTGGTTCGCAAACGGTCCCTCTCTCCCCGCAGGCGGGAGAGGGGCTTACGCAGGGCGGCTCAGCGCTGGGCGCGGCGGCGCAACGGGGTGACGTTGCTGCTGGCCTTCTTTGCTTTTTTGGCAGCCGGCTGCGCGGATTGGGCGCTGAAGAAATCACGCATCTTCGGGTACACCACTTCGCGCCAACGGCGGCCGCTGAAGATGCCGTAGTGGCCGGCGCCTTCGACGATGAAGTGATCACGGCGCGCGGCCGGGATGCCGGTGCACAGCGCCTGCGCCGCTTCGGTCTGGCCGAGGCCGGCGATGTCGTCCAGTTCGCCTTCGATGCTCAGCAGTGCGGTGTCGCGGATGGCCGAAGGATCGACATGTTCGCCGCGCACATACCACTCGCCACGCGGCAGCAGGAACTCTTGGAACACCACGCGGATCGTGTCCAGGTAGAACTGCGCCGGCATGTCCAGCACGGCGTTGTATTCGTCGTAGAAACGGCGATGCGCATTGGCATCGTCCAGGTCCCCCTTGACGAGGTCCGTGTAGAAATCCCAATGCGACATCAGGTGGCGGCTGGGGTTCATCGACATGAAGCCGGCATGCTGCAGGAAGCCCGGATAGACCCGACGGCCCTGGCCCGGATACGGCGCCGGAATGGTGTGGATGACGTTGTTCTCGAACCAGGACAGCGGGTTGCGCGTGGCCAGGTTGTTGACCGCAGTGGGGCTGCAGCGCGCATCGATCGGCCCGCCCATCATCACCAGCGAGCGCGGCGTGGTTTCGCCACGGCTGGCCATCAGCGACACCGCAGCCAGCACCGGCACGGTGGGCTGGCAGACGCTGACCACGTGTACGTTCTCGGCACCGAGGTGGCGGATGAATTCCTGCACGTACTCGATGTAGTCGTCCAGGCCGAACTCGCCCTGTTCCACCGGCACCATGCGCGCGTCCACCCAGTCGGTGACATAGACGCGGTGGTCGCGTAGCAGGGTGCGCACGGTATCGCGCAGCAAGGTGGCGTGGTGGCCGGACAGCGGCGCCACCACCAGCACGATGGGCTGGGCGAGCAGGGCTTCAACCTTGGAGGTTTCGTTGCTGTGGCGCTTGAAGCGCAGCAGCTTGCAGAACGGCTTCTCCACTTCGGTGAGCTGGGCGATCGGCACGATCTCGCCATCCAGCTCCAGCTCGTGGATGCCCCATTCGGGCTTCTCATAATCCTTGCCGAGGCGGTGGAACAGCTCGTTCATTGCCGCGAAGCGATCAGCGCCCGGCATCGACGACCACCAGTGGCCCGAATTATTGAAGAACGCCGCATTTGCCTGTGCCTGGTGAACCCAGGGCGCAAGCAGGTTGCGGGTCAATTCATGCAGTTGATAAAGCATGACGTCCCAATATGTACAGTCATATGATGCTATGCAGCATAGCGTACTATCGCCGAGCCGGCGTTAAGTCAGGTATTGGCCTTTAGTCGGCCCTCTCCAGCGCGGCGATGTCCTCGCTGAACGCGGGTGCCAGCCAGCAGTGCGAGCCGACCGCGCGGAAGCCCACCTCACGCAGTTGGCGCCGGTACCAGCGTGCCGGGCGCTGCTGGAAGCCGTCGTGGTCGCCATGGAATTCGTCCTCGGCGGTGAACAGCTCCAGGAAGGCGACCCCGCCGCACAGCTCGGCCAGGCCCGGCAGGCCCTGGCGCAGCTCGCGGCTGGGCACGTAGTGCATGACGTCCGAACAGACCAGCAGGTCCACCGGCGCGCAGGGCCGCAGCCACTGGAAATCGCCGAAGCTGGCCAGGTGCAGGTTGCGGGTGCGGCCGTAGCGGCGCACTGCGTATTCGCTGCTGTCAAAGCCCATGTACTGCAGCTTGGGCCGCAGCTTGAGCAGCGGCGCACGCCAGGCGGCTTCGCCGGCGCCGATATCGAGCACGCTGCGGATCGGGCGTTCCAGGTAGTACTCGGCGGCGGCAACGGCCAGCTGCACCTTGCGCGCAAGCCGAGCGGGGCCGCCGATATCGTCACGTCGGTACCAGCGTTGGAAGTAGTCGGCGTCGTACTGCTTGTCCTGCATGTGCGTGTATTGTGCGGATGGGCGAAAATGGCGCTCATCCTACGCCGCCGATGGAGCCAGCGCATGCAGTCGTACTTTTGGGTAAAGACTTTCCACCTTGTTTTCGTTGTGGCGTGGATGGCGTCGGTGTTCTACCTGCCGCGCATCCTGATCAACATCGCCGAGGCGGCGGGCCAGCCGCCGGTGGTGGAACGGCTGCAGCTGATGGGCAAGCGCCTGTACCGGTTTGGCCATGTGATGTTCGGCATCGCCTTCATCCTCGGCCTGGTGCTGTGGCTGGGTTACAAGGTGCTGCCCGACTTCCCGACCATGGTGGCGCCGGGCGCTGCCGGTTGGCTGCATGCCAAGCTGGGGCTGGTGGTGCTGCTGATGGTCTATTTCACCTTCACTGGGCGCTGGCTGAAGGGCACGCTCAAGGGCAAGGCCTTGCCGTCGTCCGGCACCCTGCGTTGGTTCAATGAGCTGCCGCTGGTGCTGTTCATTGCCATCGTGTATCTGGTACTGGCCAAGCCGTTCTGATTTGTCGAAGTACCGCGAAGATCAACGGCACCCCTCCCAACCCTCCCCTTGGCTGCGCCAAAGGGAGGGCTTGATCTCTGCCTTTTCCCCTGCGCCTAGCGCAGGGCCCACGCTCTGCTCCCTCCCTTTGGCGCAGCCAAGGCGAGGGCGGGGGAGGGGTTGGCTTCAAGTGCTACCGCCCGCGCAATGCCTGTGCAAACTGCGGATAGGCGGAAACATCATTGTGGTCGGCATCGGCAATCGTCACCGCCTGTGCCACGCCGGACGGGAATCGCTGCAACAGACGCAGTGAACTGGCATTCGGAATCACCTCGTCCCTGCCGGCGATGATCAGTGTTGTAGGCGCTTTGATGCCGGCGACGTAACGTCTGGAGTCGTAGTGGTCGCGCAGCAACAGCCGCACCGGGAAGAGCGGGAACATGCCGGCGGCGAGGTCGCCGATGCTGTCATACGGGGTGATCAGTACCAGCCGTTGCACCGCTCGTGCTGCGGCAAGCTGCACGGCAACGCCCGAGCCCAGGCTGCGGCCGATCACGGTAGTGTCGGTAGCAGCGCTGCCGCTGGCGTCGTACAGGGCCAGGGCGTCGGCGATCAGCCGTGCTTCGGTGGGTGAGCCGCTGCTGCCGCCATAACCGCGGTAGTGCATGGCGTGGATCGCTGCACCCGGGAAGGCCTGCTGCAACATCGGCAACGCCTGTGAGACGTCCTCGGCGTTACCGCCGAAGTAGAGCACCCGCTGGGGACGGGCCTGTTTGTTGCTGGAGATCAGGATGTCGGCGTCAGCGCGGTGCAGGGTCCAATACGGTACTGCCGGATCGCGGGGCACGGGGTGGTAGAGCATCCCGCGCGCGTTGTAGGCGAGCAGGGCGCAGGCCAGCAGGTACAGGCCGATGATCAGGCAGAGGGTGATCAACAGGATTTTCAGCGGGGTGGTCATGCGGTCTGGCCTTGCTGGGCAGTCTTGATGATGCCTCTTGTGGGCGCTGCGTTGCAGCGCTCCCCCTCTCCCCAACCCCTCTCCCGCAAGGGGAGAGGGGCTTCAAGCTGCAATTGCTGGCGATCGAGGATTCATTAGCTCATTTCCCTTTGCGGGGCGACTGAGAGCAGCTTGCGAACCATCGGTTCGCTGCTCTCTTAACGCCTTTGTGCAAGCGAAGACAGGGGCGCGAAGCGGGGGGTGGGGAGAGGGGGTTGTACGCAGAAAAAAGGCCGGCATTGCCGACCTTCCATTCCTGGGTCTCACCCTGCCGGTTCCAACAGCCGCAACTCCTTGCGCGCCGCGTCGATCCAGGCGCGCTGCGCCTGCTGGTAGTAGCGCGGTGAAGTTTCGGCACGGTCCAGAATACTGCGCAGCTGCACAACGGCATCGCCATCGCGCCCTTTGCGCTTGAGCAGCAAGGCATAGCGCAGGCGTGCTTCCTCGCCCGGATAACCGGCCACCAGGGCGTCGTATTCGTGCAGAGCGGCATCGATGTCGCCGCTGTCCTCCACCGTGCGCGCGTACAGCAGGTGGCCCTCGTGTGAGCGGAAGCTGGGGTTGGCGGTGATCAGTGCATCCAGGGTCTGTTTGGCCTTGGCTGCCTGGCCAAGGCCGTACTGGGCCTTGGCCAAGCCCAGCATCAGTTCCGGATCTTCGCGGTGGATGCCTCGCATCGCGCTTTCGAACTGCGCGGCGGCCTCGGCGTACTCGCCGCGGGTGAGATGTTCGTCGCCGAGGTGGCGGCGGTTGTCGACGGTATCGGAGACGCGCAGGCGCTGGTCAGCCTCGCGCTTGCGTCGTTGTGGGTCGATCTGGTCGCGCACCTGGCGCAGGCCACGTCGCGCGGTCGGGTTGTTGCGCAGGTCCGGCAGCACTTCGGCGATGACGTAGATCAGCACTGCCAGGTAGGAGAACACCAGCAGGATGAAGATCCAATACAGCGGCCGCCCGGTGCGCACGACGTGTACGCAGCAGGCGATCTGCAGCAGCAGCGAAAGCAGAATGATCGGACTCATCCCTGTGTCCTCGGTCTGGAAGCGGCTCAGGCCGCTTCGTAGGCACCATAGCTGCGCAGGCGCTTGTAGCGCTGCTCCAGCAGTTCTTCCACGCCCAGCTTGTCCAGCTTGTCCAGCTCGTTGAGCAGCACGGCCTTCAGGCGCTTGCCCATCTGGGTCGGGTTGCGGTGTGCGCCGCCGATCGGCTCGCGGATCACCTTGTCGATCAGGCCCAGGCTCTTCAGTCGCGGCGCGGTCATGCCCAATTGCTCGGCGGCGTCCTTGGCCTTGCCGGCGTCCTTCCACAGGATGGAGGCACAGCCTTCCGGGCTGATCGTCGAGTAGACGCTGTATTCCAGCATCAGGGTGCGGTCGCCCACGCCCAGCGCCAGGGCACCGCCGGAGCCGCCTTCACCGATCACCGTGCAGATCACCGGCACCTTCAGCTCGGCCATTTCCATCAGGTTGCGGGCGATGGCCTCGGACTGGCCACGTTCTTCGGCGTCGATGCCCGGCCAGGCACCGGCGGTGTCGATCAGGGTCAGCACCGGCAAGCCGAAGCGCTCGGCCATCTTCATCAGGCGCAGTGCCTTGCGGTAGCCCTCGGGCTTGGGCATGCCGAAGTTGCGCTTGACCTTTTCCTTGGTATCGCGGCCCTTCTGGTGGCCGATCAGCATCACCGGACGGCCGCCGATGCGGGCCAGGCCGCCAACAATGGCCTTGTCATCGGCAAAGGCGCGGTCGCCGGCCAGTTCCTGGAACTCGTCGCAGAAGATGCGGATGTAGTCCAAGGGGTAGGGGCGCGACGGGTGGCGGGCCACCTGCAGCACCTGCCAGGAGGACAGGTTGCGGAAGATCTGGGCAGTACGCAGGCGCAGCTTGTCTTCCAGCGCCTTGACCTCAGCATCGACATTGACCGCCGGCCCGGCGCTGGCACTGCGCAGGTCCTTGATCTTGGATTCCAGATCGGCGATGGGTTGCTCGAAATCGAGGTAGTTCGGATTCATCGGAAACCGTCAGCAATGAAAGGGGGGAAGTGTAGCCGAACGCGCCGTATCAACCCGTACGCGTCCGTCCGGACAATCAATTGGCCCAGGGCGGGCTGTACTTGACCTTGACCCGGCGCACGGCCGGGTCCTCGCGCAGGGCATCAAGCAGCTTGGGCGTGACCCGCACCGCGCCGCTGCTGCCGAGGTCGAGCATGCCGGCAATGCTGCCGCTGGGCTTGCCGTTGAGCAGCAGGTCCAGCCGCAGCGGGGTACGGCCCGGGCGGTGCGCGGCCAGCAGGGCATCGATGCGCTGCCAGATCGGGCCGCCGCGGCCGTCCACCCGCATCGACACGCGCAGGGCGTGGTCGGCGCACAGTTGCTCGTAGTCCCAGCATTGGCGGATGCGCAGGGCGTAGCCGCCGTTGAATTCGTCCTCGCGCAGGCCGCCCTTCACGACCAGGATGCGGTCCTTGGTCATCAGGTGGCCGAATTCGGCCAGGCCGTCGGAGAAGGCGCTGCATTCGACGCGGCCCTTGCCGTCTTCCAGGGTCACGAAGACCTGGCTGTCACCCTTGCGGCGTACGCCAATGACCATGCCGGCCAGGATCACCGGGGATTCCTGGCGCCAGGCGCGCTTTTCGCCATCCTTGGAGGGGAAGGCCGGTGCGATCAGTTTGTCCAGGCCGCCCAGGTCGGTGCCGACCAGTTCCTTGACGTCATCGGCATAGGGATCGAACGGGTGGCCGCTGAGGAAGAAGCCCAGCGTTTCGCGCTCGCCGTTGAGCAGCTGCGCCAGCGGCCATTCCTTGCTCTCGGGCAGGTCGAGCTGGCTGGCGGTGCTGACCGGGTCGGGGGCACCGAACAGCGAGTTCTGCCCGGAGGCCTTCTCGCGCGCCATCTGTTCGGTGGCCTTGATCACTTCCGGCAGCTGCAGCGCCAGCGTTGCGCGGTTCTTGCCGATGCCGTCGAAGGCGCCGCAGTTGATCATCGCTTCCAGCGTGCGGCGGTTGAGCTTGCCCGATTCCACGCGTACGCAGAAGTCCAGCAGCGAGGCATATTCGCCACCGCGTTCGCGCTGTTCCACCACCGCTTCGCAGGCGCCCTGGCCGACGCCCTTGATCGCGCCCAGGCCGTAACGGATGGTGTCGGCGTTGGCGGCCTCGAACATGTAAGCCGAATCGTTGACACGCGGTGGCAGCACGGTGAGGTTGAGGTTCTTCACCTCGGCCAGGAACCCCACCACCTTGTCGGTGTTATCCATGTCCGAAGACAGCGTCGCGGCCATGAACTCGGCCGGGTAATGGCGCTTGAGCCAGGCGGTCTGGTAGCTGACCAGGGCGTAGGCGGCGGCGTGCGACTTGTTGAAGCCGTAGCCGGCGAACTTCTCCATCAGGTCGAAGATCTCGTCGGCCTTGGGGCCATCGACGCCGCCCTTGGCCGCACCTTCGCGGAAGATCTCGCGGTGCTTGGCCATTTCCGCCGGCACCTTCTTGCCCATCGCGCGGCGCAGCAGGTCGGCGCCGCCCAGCGAGTAGCCGCCGACGATCTGCGCCATCTGCATCACCTGCTCCTGGTACACCATGATGCCGTAGGTGTCCTTCAGGATGGCTTCGGTGCGCGGATCGGGATAGATGATCTCTTCCTGGCCGTGCTTGCGCGCGTTGAACGAGGGAATCAGGTCCATCGGGCCGGGGCGGTACAGCGACACCAGCGCGATCAGGTCTTCGAAGCGGTCGGGGCGCGCGTCCTTCAGCAGGCGGCGCATGCCCGAGGATTCGAACTGGAACACCGCGCCGGTGTTGCCGTTGGCGAAGATGTCCTTGTAGGTGGGCGCGTCGTCGAGCGGGATCGCGGCGATGTCCACCGGCGGGATGCCGGCGCGTTCGTGGCGCCGGTTGATCGCCTTCACCGCCCAGTCGATGATGGTCAGCGTGCGCAGGCCGAGGAAGTCGAACTTCACCAGGCCCACTTCTTCCACGTCGTTCTTGTCGAACTGGGTGACCGGGTTCTTGCCGATGCCGCCTTCATCATGTTCGGCGTACAGCGGGCAGAACTCGCTCAGCGGCTCGGGCCCGATCACCACGCCACCGGCGTGCTTGCCGGCGTTGCGGGTGAGGTCTTCCAGCTGTAGCGCCAGGTCGATCAGGTCGCGGACATCGTCCTCGGTTTCATAGCGCTGGATCAGTTCGGCCGAGGCCATTTCCGAGTCCACGCCTTCCTTGCCCTTACCCAGTGCATCCTTCAGGTGGATGCCGAGGATGTTGGGGATCAGCTTGGAAACGCCGTCGACCAGGCCATAGGGGAAGCCCAGCACGCGGCCGGTATCGCGCACCACCGCCTTGGCCGCCATGGTGCCGTAGGTGATGATCTGGCTGACGCGCTCGCGGCCATACTTGCGCGCGACGTAGTCGATCACCTCGTCGCGGCGGTCCATGCAGAAGTCGATGTCGAAGTCGGGCATCGACACGCGTTCCGGGTTGAGGAAGCGCTCGAACAGCAGGTTGTACGGCAGCGGGTCCAGGTCGGTGATCTTCAGCGCCCACGCCACCAGCGAACCGGCACCGGAACCACGGCCCGGGCCGATCGGGATGCCCTGGTTCTTGCCCCACTGGATGAAGTCGGCCACGATCAGGAAGTAGCCGGGGAAGCCCATCTTGATGATGGTGTTGAGCTCGAACTCCAGGCGTTCGTTGTAATCCTCGCGGCTCATGCCGGCGGCCAACGGATGCACCTGCAGGCGTTCTTCCAGGCCTTCGCGCGACTGCTTCTGGATCCAGGTGTCCAGCGTCTCGTCGTCCGGCACCGGGTAGTTGGGCAGGAAGTAGGTGCCCAGCCGCATCTCGACGTTGCAGCGCTCGGCCAGCGCCAGGGTGTTGTCGATGGCATCGGGGATGTCGGCGAACAGCTCCGCCATCTGCTCCGGTGTCTTCAGGTACTGCTCGCGGCTGTACTCGCGCGGGCGCTTGGGGTCGTCCAGCACGCGGCCGGTGGAAATGCATACGCGCGCCTCATGCGCGTCGAAGTCGTCCGGCGACAGGAAGCGCACATCGTTGGTCGCCACCACCGGCAGGCCGCGCTGGCCGGCAGCCATCAGCGCGAACTGGTTGAAGCTTTCCTCGCCGTCACGGCCGGTGCGGGTCAGTTCCAGGTGCAGGCCGTCGCCGAACACGCGCTGCCAGTCGGCGAGCTGCTGCTCGGCCAGGTCGTGGCGGCCTTCGCTGGCCAGGCGGCCGGCCAGGCTGTGGCGGCCGGCCAGCGCAAACAGGTTCTGGCAGCCGTCCTTGAGCCACTGCGGGTGCACGGCCACGCCGCCTTCATTGCGGTGGCCTTCCATCCATGCCCGCGTCAGCAGCCGCGACAGGCTCAGGTAGCCCTCGCGATCGCGGCACAGCAGGGTCATTCGCCACGGGTCCTGGCCTTCCTCGGCGATCAGCACGTCGGCACCGGCGATCGGCTTGATGCCCACGCCTTCGGCGGCCTTGTAGAACTTCACCAGCGCGAACATGTTGTTCAGGTCGGTGACCGCCAAGGCCGGCGCTTTCATCTCGACCGAGCGGCTCAGCAGGTTGGCCTGCTTGGCCTTTTTCGGGTCCGCCTGGTCGGGCTTGGCCGGCACGCGGATGGTGGAATCCACCATCGAAAATTCGGTATGGACGTGGAGATGGACGAAACGGGAAGAAGTAGACATGCCGGGCCAGAAGTGTGCCGAAGCAGGGTAGCGACGGGGGAACGGGGGAGCAAGCGGGGGGCAACTGGGGGCCGCACTAAGGGCGGCCAGGCGGGCGCGGCGGGGAGCACATGCCGGCGCCTGCCGCCGGTGGACTATGTTTCCGGCAGCAGCGCCCGCACAGGTGCAAACGAACGCCGGTGTTCATGGCAGGGGCCGTGTGCCTTCAGTGCTGCCATATGGAAGGGCGTGCCGTAGCCCTTGTGCTGGTCAAAGCCGTATTCAGGAAATTGCTGGTGCAAGGCCAGCATGTACCGGTCGCGGCTGACCTTGGCCAGGATGGAGGCGGCCATGATGCTGCGGTCGATGGCATCGCCGCCGACCACGGCTTCGGCCGGGCAGGGCAGGCCCTTGGGAATCTTGTTGCCATCGATGCGGGCGAACTGCGCCACATGGGCCACGCCTTCCACGGCCTGGCGCATGCCCTGCATGGTGGCCTGGAAGATGTTGAGGCTGTCGATCTGGCCGACGTCGACCATGATGATCGTATAGGCCAGGGCGCGCTCGATGATGCGGTCATACAGCTGCTCGCGGCGCAGCGCGGTAAGCGCTTTGGAGTCATCCAGGCCGTTGATACGTGGGCGCTGCGGATCGAACACCACTGCCGCCACCGCGACCGGGCCGGCCAGCGGGCCGCGGCCGGCCTCATCGACGCCGGCAACCAGGCGCGGCGCCTGCCGTGCAAGCAAGGCGGCATCGTCAAACAGCGACAGCGAGGCTTCCGCTGCCGCTGCAGGGGTACGACGTGCTGTCATGGCTGGCCTGGCTGGACCGGCGGTTGCAGCAGGCTGGCCACCGCCACGGCGGCACGCGCCGATGCATCCTGGCGCAGTTGCTGGTGCAGGTGGCGGTAGTCGGATTGCAGTCCGCTGACCTGTTCGGGGTGTTCGAACCAGTGGCTTACCGCAGCGGCCAGATTGTCCGGCGTGCAGTCGTGCTGGATCAGCTCCGGCGCCAGGTCCTTGCCGGCCAAGACGTTGGGCAGGGCGTAGCGGTTGACCTTGATCAGGCCCAGCGCCTTGACGATGCGGTAGGTCAGCTCGGCCACGCGGTAGCCGACCACCATCGGGCGCTTGACCAACATGGTTTCCAGGGTGGCGGTGCCGGAGGCCAGCATCACCACATCGGCGGCGGTCATCGCTGCGCGCGCCTTGCCATCGAGCAGGTGGACGCGCGCGCTGGGCAGCGCGGCGGCGCGGATCTGCTCGGTTATCAGTGCCTTGCAATTGGCATTGGCCGCGGGGATCACGATGTGCAGGTCGCGGTGCTTTTCGCACAGCTGCCAGGCGGCGGCGAAGAACGGCGGCCCCAACCGGCTGACTTCGCCCAGCCGGCTGCCCGGCAATACCGCCAGCAGCGGCACGTTGTCGGGGATGGCGAGCGCTTGCCGTGCCTGCGCGCGGTCGCTGTGCAGGGGGATCTCGTCGGCCATCGGGTGGCCGACGAAGCGGGCATCGATGCCATGCTTGGCATAGATCGGTGGCTCCATCGGGAACAGGCACAGCACCATGTCGGCGCTGGCACCGATCTTTTCCGCACGCTTCTCGCGCCATGCCCAGACCGAGGGGCTGACGTAATGCACGGTACGCAGGCCGCGTTGCTTGAGCCACTTCTCGACGCCGAGGTTGAAATCGGGGGCGTCGATGCCGATGAAGACATCCGGTTGCCAGTCGAGCACGCGCTGGCGGAAGGCCTTGCGCAGCTTCAGCAGCCGCGGCAGGTGGCGCAGGATCTCGGCCAGCCCCATCAACGCCAGCTCGCTGGCATCAAACCAGGTCTCACAGCCGGCATTACGCATCGCATCGCCACCGATGCCGGCAAATTCGGCATCGGGGTAACGCTGACGCAGGGCCTGGATCAGGCCAGCACCGAGCAGGTCGCCCGACGCCTCGCCTGCAACCAGCGCGATGCGCGGACGGCGGGCAATCCCCGATCCCGAATCCCGAATCCCGGCTTCCATCATCATCGCTGCAGCGGGCGCTCGCCGTGCTCGATGAAGTCAAGCATCTGCTTGACGTCATCGCTGCTCTGCGCCTGCTCGGCCAAGGCCAGCTTGGCCTCGGCCAGCGGCACGCCGGCGACGTAGATGGTGCGGTAGGCACGCTTGATCGCGCTGATCCGCTCGGCATCGAAACCGCGACGCTTGAGGCCTTCGCTGTTGATGCCGCGCGGGCGGCCGTGGCCGTCAATGCCGACCATGGTGAACGGCGGGATGTCGCCGGTGACCAGCGCACCCATGCCCAGGAAGGCGTGGTCGCCGATGCGGCAGAACTGGTGGGCACCGGCAAAGCCGCTGATGATCACCCAGTTGCCGACCGAGACATGCCCGGCCAGGGTGGTGTTGTTGGAGAACACGCAGTGGTCGGCCACATGGCAGTCATGGGCGACGTGCACATAGGCCAGCAGCCAGTTGTCGTTGCCGATGGTGGTGACGCCGCCGCCGCCGCCGGTGCCGCGGTTGACCGTGACGAACTCGCGGAACACATTGCGGTCGCCGATCACCAGCTCGGTGCGTTCGCCTGCGTACTTCTTGTCCTGCGGCTCGCCGCCAATGGCGCAATGGCCGATGAAGCGGTTGTCGCGGCCGATGCGGGTCGGTCCCTGGATGCTGCAATGCGGGCCGACCTCGGTGCCGTCACCGATCTGGACATCGGCACCGATCAGGCTGAAAGCGCCCACGCGCACGCCTTCGCCCAGCCTGGCGGCGGGGTCGACGACGGCGGACGGATGGATCAAGGGGGCGCTGTTGCTCATGCAGGGATTCCTTGCAGGTTATTCGCGGGTGCCGGCGCACAGCACTTCGGCGTGCGCAACCACTTCACCGTCGACCTTGGCTTCGCCGTAATACACGGCCATGTTGCGGATCACGCGCTTGACCTGCACGTGCAGCTCCAGCACGTCGCCGGGCACCACCTGCTTCATGAAACGCACATTGTCCACCTTGACCAGGTAGAACAGCTTGGACTGCGCATCACGGCCCAGGCTGAGCTGGGTCAGTACGCCGCCGGCCTGTGCCAGCGCCTCGATGATCAGCACGCCGGGCATGATCGGCTGGCCGGGGAAATGGCCCTGGAAGAACGGCTCGTTGATGGTGACGTTCTTGTGCGCGACGATGCGCTTGCCTTCGACGTCAAGCTCGACGACCTTGTCGACCAGCAGGAACGGGTAGCGGTGCGGAATCAACGTCTGGATGGTGGTGACGTCGACGGGCATCTGCAGTGGTGCGTTCATTCCTTCTCCTTGCTCACAGCCAGGATGCGACGTGCCAGCACATCGAGCTGCTTGAAGCGCGCGGCGTTTTTGCGCCACGTGCGGTTATCGGTCAATGGGGTGCCGGACGAATACTCGCCCGGTTCGGTAATCGAGTTGCGCACCACCGATTTGCCGGTGATGACGACGTGGTCGCAGATTTCCAGATGACCGACCACGCCGACGGCACCGCCCAGCAGGCAGTAGCGGCCGATCTTGGCGCTGCCGGCAATACCGGTGGAGCCTGCGATGGCGCTGTGTGCGCCGATCTGTACGTTGTGGGCGATCTGCACCAGGTTGTCCACGCGCACGTCTTCGTCCAGCGTGGTGTCTTCCAGCGCGCCGCGGTCGATGCAGGTATTGGCGCCGATCTCGCAGTCGTCGCCGATACGCACGCCGCCCAGCTGCGGCACCTTGATCCAGTGGCCGTTGTCCATTGCCAGGCCGAAGCCCTCGGCGCCGAGTACAGCACCGGGATGGACGCGCACGCGCTTGCCCAGCTTGACCCGGGTAACCAGGGTGACGCGCGCCAGCAGTTCGCTGCCGGCCTCGACCACGCAGTCGTCTCCGATCACGCTGCCAGCGCCGATGATGCAGCCTTCGCCGATCACGCTGCGCGCACCGATGCAGACATGCGGGCCGATGTGGGCGCTGGCCGCCACCGTGGCGCTGGGGTCGACCACGGCGCTGGGGTGGATGCCTGGCTCACGTACCGGAACGGTCTCGAACAGCGTGCCGATCTTGGCGAAGGCGTTGTACGGGTCCTTGGCGATCAGGGCCGTTGCCGGCGCCGCCTCGGCGTCATCGGCGCGCAGCAACACGATGCTGGCGTGGCTGTCGGCCAGCTGCGGGCGATAGCGCGGATTGGCCAGGAAGGTCAGCTGTCCGGGCCCGGCATGGGCCAGCGTGGCCACACCGTGGATGGCGACCGAGGGGTCACCGTGCACCTGCAGGCCAAAGCGGTCGGCAAGTTCCTGAGCGGTATAGGTAGGAGTATTCACGCAGCAAGTTTACCGTGTGCGCCGATGGCGGTCATGCGTACAGACGTTATCACCCTTGCAGGGCAAGGGCAGCGGGGTGGGCGGGTTGGCCGGAAGTGGGGGCCAATGGAGCAGCATGGCTTTGATGGAATGTCCCGCTGCGCCGAGCGCAGCCACGGTCCCATAAAAGCAAACCCCGGGGCGGTGTTGCTTCCCGGGGCAGATTGAGGCGGTAGTTCTGGTGGAAAGCCCCCTTTGGTAAAAGGGGCGCGCCGACAGGCGCGGGGAATCGGTAGACCGAAGCGCGCCCGAAGGTTATGCCTGCGGCATAACCTTCGGTATCCGGGGCAAAGCCCCGGATGAGCGGGTCAGTTCGTCAGAACTGACCACCAAAGGTGAACTGCAGGCGCTCGATCTCGTCGCCCTCTTCCTTCTTCAGCGGGAAGGCATAGCTGATCGAGATCGGTCCCACCGGGGCACGCCACAACAGGGCGACACCGGCCGATGCACGCAGCTCGTTGGCCTTGAAGTTGCTGGTGCCGTTGTAGACGTTACCGAAATCGAAGAACGCCGAGACGCGTGCCGACGGGCTGTCGAACAGCTTCGGGAAGTAGGCTTCGATGGAGCCGACCGTCTTCACCGAGCCACCCAGCGGCTGGCCGTTGTAGTAGCCGCCGATGATTTCCGAACGCGGGCCCAGGGTGTTGTCCTCGAAGCCGCGCACCGAGTTGGTACCGCCGGCATAGAAGTTCTCGAAGAACGGCAGGCCGCTGGCAACCACCTGGCGGTGGTTGGCGGTCGGGTTGGTGGCACAGTCCACCACCTCGGTACCGCCAATGGTGCCAGGTACGGCAGGGGTGTCACCGTCCGCCGGGGTACCCGGGGTCGGCGGAATGTCGTTCCAGCAGATGTCGCGGACCTTGTCCTTGCCGTACGAGTCGCCGTAACCGAGCTCCACGCGGGTGTTGATGACCAGCGAGGGCATGATCGGCCAGTACTTGGAGAACTGGTAGCTGAGCTTGTAGTACTCGACGGTCGAGCCCGGCAGCGTGGCTTCCAGGCCCAGGCGCTGGTAGGTGCCGCGGGTAGGCATGAAGTAGTCGTTGCGGGTGTCGCGCGCCCAGCCCAGCTCGGTGCGCCAGGAATGGAAGGTGCGCGTGCCGACCGCATCGATGTAATCGATGATGGCCTTCGGCGTGTAACCGCTGTAGGTGGTGATCTGGTTGCTGTCGATGCCGAACATCAGCGAGAACGCGTCGTTTTCGGTGATCGGCACGCCGAACACCACCTGCGCGGCACCATTGGTGCTGTTGTACTGCGCGGTGTTGAAGTCGGAGTAGTCCAGTTCGCGCCAGGACAGGTTGTAGCCCAGCGAGACGCCGTCATCGGTGAAGTACGGGTTGGTGTAGCTGAAGCCGTAGCGCTGCAGGTAGCTGCTGCGCGAGGCTTCAACCGACACGCGGTTGCCGCCGCCGAGGAAGTTGTTCTGCGACAGCTGCACCGAGGTGGTCATGCCGTAGGACTGCGAATAGCCCAGGCCGAACACGAAGCTGCCGGAGGTGGTTTCCTTGACGTTGTAGACCACGTCGACCTGGTCGTTGCTGCCGGTGACCGGCGAGGTCTCGACGTCGACCGATTCGAAATAGCCCAGGCGCTGCAGGCGGATCTTGGAGCGGTCGATGGCGGCCTGCGAGTACCAGGCGTTCTCGAACTGGCGCATTTCGCGGCGCAGCACCTCGTCGGCGGTGCGGGTATTGCCCTTGAACACGATGCGCCGCACCGACACGCGCGGGCCCGGCACCACCTGCATGTTGACCGCCACCGTGCGTTCGGCGCGGTTGCTGGTCGGGATCGGGTTGACCTTGGCGAAGGCGTAGCCGACGTTGGACAGGGTATTGGTGATCGCGTCGGCGCTGAACTCCAGCAGGCCGCGCGAGAACGTGTCGCCAGCCTTCTGGAACACCATGCGCTCGACGTCTTCCTGCGGCAGGATGGTGTCGCCGGTGACCTTGATCTCGGAGATCTTGTACTGCTCGCCCTCGGTCACCCCGGCGGTGATGAACATGTCGCGCTTGTCGGGGCTGATCGAGACCTGGGTGGAATCGACGCTGAAATCGACGTAGCCGCGGTCCAGGTACCAGGAGTTGAGCTTCTCCAGGTCGCCGGACAGCTTTTCCTTGGAGTACTGGTCGTCGCGGCGGTACCACGAAGCCCAGTTGTGCTCCTTGGACTCCCAGGTATCGAGGATGTCCTCGGACTCGAACTTCTCGGTGCCGACCAGGTTGACGTGGCGGATCTTGGCCGCCTTGCCTTCCTTGACCGCGATGGCCACGTCCACGCGGTTGCGGTCCAGCGGGCTCACCGTGGGGGTGATCTCGACGTTGTACTTGCCGCGGTCGTTGTACTGGCGGCGCAGCTCCTGGGTCACGCGGTCCAGACTCAGGCGGTCAAAGGTGCCGCCTTCGCTCAGGCCGATATCGCTCAGGCCCTTGAGCAGCTGCTCGCTCTTGATGTCCTTGTTGCCGGTGACGGTCAGCTTGTTGATCGCCGGGCGTTCCTTGACGGTGACGACCAGGATGTCGCCCTGGCGGTCCAGCTGCACGTCCTCGAAAAAGCCGGTCTTGTACAGGGCGCGGATGGTGTCGCCGATCTTGGCGTCGTCCACCGTGTCGCCACGCTCCACCGGCAGGTAGGTGAATACGGTACCGGAGGAAATGCGCTGCAGGCCGTCCACGCGGATGTCGCTGGCGGTAAAGGGCTCGGCTGCCTGTGCGAGCACGGGCAGGGCCAGACCGGCAGCAAGTGCGAGGGTCAGCAGGCGGCGATTGGGAAGTCGCGTCATATCACGTCCGGTTGGAGTCGATTTCGATAATGCGTGGGTGCCGGCGTATGACGACGACAGCGGGAAAAAGTTCATCGCAGGACCAGGCTCAGGATGTCGTTGTAGAACGCCAGTCCCATCAACCCGGCCAACAGCGCCAGACCGATGGATTGGCCGGCAGCCATGGCACGCTCGCTCAGCGGGCTGCCCTTGACCAACTCAATAAGGTAATACAGCAGGTGCCCGCCGTCCAAGATGGGGATGGGCAGCAGGTTGATGATGCACAGGCTCAGCGACAGCAGGGCCAGGAAATACAGGAACCAGTCCAGCCCGCGCTGGGCCGAGACATTGGCCACCCGGGCGATGGTGATGGGCCCGGAAACGTTCTTGAGCGAGGCAGCGCCGGTCAGCATGCGCCGCATCATGCCCAGTGAATCTGTCGCCAGTTTGCCAGTCTCGCGCACGGCGGCCGGCAGCGCGGCGAGCGGGCCGTACTGCTGGCGGGCGTCATAGGCCGGCATCTGGCCGGTGGCGAAGCCCAGGCCAATGCGCCAGATCGGCTTGCCATCCGGGGCCTGGCCGGGCTGCGGGGTGATCTCCAGCGCCAGCCGTTCACCGGCGCGCTCGACCTCGATCATGCCCGGGCCGCCGCGCTGGCCCAGTTGCTGGATCAGCGGCAGTACCTCGCCGGCATCATCCACCCGCTGGCCATCCACGGCCAGGATCAGGTCATCGGGCTGGATCAGCTTGTCGGCGGCCGAGCCCGGGGTTACCTCGGTGACGCGTGCCGGCTGCAGCCAGAATTGCCAGGCAAGGCCGGCCAGCACCGGTACCTGGCGCTCATCAAAGCCGGCCGGCAGCTGCGACAGCGGCAGCAACCGCGTGCGTTCATTGTCCAGCACGTCGCGCACGCGGACATGCACATCGCTGCGGTCCATGGCGGCAGTGGTCAGGGCCATGCTGGCCTCGGCCCAGGTGCCCACCGGGCGGTCCTCGACTGCCAGCAACTGGTCGCCGGCGACGAAACCGGCCTGCGCGGCCATGCCGGTGACCCGGCCAAGAGTGGCCGAATAGTCCTGGCGGCCGATGATGAACATCGCCCAGAGCAGGGCAATGCACAGCAGCAGGTTGGCGATGGGGCCGGCGGCGACGATGGCGATGCGCTGCCAGACGGTCTTGTTGTTGAAGGCCACGGCGCGTTCACCGGCCGGGACCTCGACCTCGCGCTCGTCCAGCATCTTCACGTAACCACCCAGTGGGATGGCGGCGATGGCGAACTCGGTGCCGTTGCGGTTGCGGCGGCTCCACAGCGGCTTGCCGAAGCCCACCGAGAAGCGCAGTACCTTCACCCCACAGCGGCGGGCAACCCAGTAGTGGCCGAATTCATGAAACGTCACCAGCACGCCAAGGCTGACGATCATCCACCACACGGACCCCAGGAATTCAGCCATGGGTGCAGCTCGATTGGAAGATGGGTTCAGGCATGCGGCAGGCGGGCGATGGCGGCTTGGGTGATCTGGCGGGCTTGGGCGTCAGCTGCCAGCAGGGCGTCCAGTGTATCGGCCGCCGTGCAAGACAGGGTGGAGAGGGTGTGCTCCACCAATGCCGGGATCGACAGGAAGCCTATGCGCCCCTGAAGAAACGCTGAAACGGCCACTTCATTGGCCGCGTTCAGGATGGCGGGGGCGCTGCCGCCGGCGTCCATGGCCTGCCAGGCCAGGCGCAGGCAGGGGAATGCCTCCAGATCCGGGGCCTCGAAATCCAGCCGGCCCTGGCTGAGCAGGTCCAGCCCGGCCACGCCCGATTCAATGCGCTGCGGCCAGCCCAGGCCAACGGCCAGGGTGGTGCGCATGTCCGGCAGGCCCAGTTGGGCCAGGGTGGATCCGTCGATGAACTCGACCAGCGAGTGCACCAGGCTCTGCGGGTGGACCACTACGTCGATGCGGCTGCCGGGCACGTTGAACAGGTGGTGGGCTTCGATGACCTCCAGGCCCTTGTTCATCAGCGTCGCCGAGTCGACCGAGATCTTCGGCCCCATCGACCACTTCGGGTGGGCAACGGCCTGGGCCACGGTCACCGCTTCCAGCTCGGCGCGGCTGCGGCCGCGGAACGGCCCACCGGAAGCGGTCAGGATGATGCGGCGTACGCCGGCCTCCAGGCGCGCATCGCGCGAGCGCAGGCACTGGAAGATGGCGTTGTGTTCGCTGTCGATCGGGATGATTTCGGCACCTGCGGCAGCCGCTTCCCGGGTCAGCAGTTCGCCGGCCAGGACCAGTGATTCCTTGTTGGCCAGCAACAGGCGCTTGCCGGCGCGGGCCGCGGCCAGGGTCGAGGACAGGCCGGCCGCGCCGACGATGGCTGCGATCACGGTATCGCAGTGCTCGCCGGCGGCCAGTGCGTCGATGGCCTCGGGGCCGGCATGGGCCTGGGTGGCAAGGCCGGCGGCGGTCAGTCCGTCACGCAGGCGCGAGTACAGCGCCGGGTCGGCAATGACCGCATGGTCGGGGCGGTGCTGCAGGCATAGCGCGAGCAGGGCATCCACATTGCTGCCGGCAGCCAATACGCTGGCGCGCATCTGCTGCGGGTGACGGGCGATGACATCCAGTGCCGAGGTGCCGATGGAGCCGGTGGCGCCAAGGATGGCGACCTGACGTATACAGGAGGTGGACATGTCAGAAACCAAAGATTTCCTTGCCCAGGGCAAACACCGGCAGGGCCGCCAACACGCCGTCGATGCGATCCAGCACGCCGCCGTGGCCGGGGATGATGTGCCCCGAGTCCTTGGCACCTGCGTGGCGCTTGAGCAGGCTCTCGAACAGGTCGCCCAGTACCGAGGCCAATACCGCGACCGTGGCTACCAGCATCAGGCTGCCCAACTGGGATACCTGCACGCCGGCCCACCAGCCGAACAGGCCTGCCACCAGCAAACCGGCCACCAGCCCGCCCAGCAGGCCTTCGATGGTCTTGTTGGGGCTGACGCGCGGGGCCAACTTGTGCTTGCCAAAGGCGCGGCCAGCGAAATAGGCGCCGGAATCGGCGGCCCAGACGATGGCCAGGGCGGTCAGCAGCCACAGGTGACCATTGGGTTGGCTATCGTGGATCAGTACCAATGCCGCCCAGGCCGGGATGATGGCCAGGGTGCTGGCAGCCAGCTTGAGCATGCGGGCGCCGGGCTCTTCATGCGCGCCGAAGTTGAAATAGCGCAGCCATAGCAATGCCAGCAGCCAGAAGCCCACGCCTACCAGGGTGGCCAACTGGAACAATACGTTGGAGCCGGCCGAGGCCCACACCAGCAGCACCATCAGCAGCAGGTTCAGTACCAGCAGCACGGTGCGTGGCAGGCCGTCCACGCCGGTCAGCTTCAACCATTCCCACAGCCCGATCAGGAACACCAGGGCGGCGGCAGCGGCCAGCCACTGGGTGGGGAGGAACAGGATCGCGCAGATGGCCACCGGGGCCATGATCAGCGCGGCAATCACACGGGTTTTGGTCATGGGAGTGCGCTCTGCGCCGTGCCGGCCGCAATCTGGGCACTGGTCAGGCCAAAGCGGCGCTCGCGGCCGGCATAGTCATCCAGTGCCTGTTGAAGGATGGCCGCATCAAAGTCAGGCCACAGCACATCGGTGAACCACAGCTCGGTGTAAGCCAGCTGCCAGAGCAGGAAGTTGCTGATGCGGGTGTCGCCGCCGGTACGGATGAACAGGTCCGGGGCCGGCAGGTCGGCCAAGGCCACCTGCTGGCCCAGCAGTTCCTCGTCAATCTGTTCCGGCTGCAGGCTGCCGTCGGCAACCCGCTGCGCCAAGGCGCGCGCGGCCAGTGCGATGTCCTGGCGGCCGCCATAGCTGGCGGCGATGTTCAGCACCATCGCGCTGTTGCCGGCCGTGCGCTGTTCGGACCTGTCCATGCGTTGGACGATGCCGGCGGCGAAGCGTGAGCGGTCGCCGATGAAGCGCACGCTTACGCCGCGACGGTGGAGTTCGTCCACCTCGCGGTCGAGGGCGCCGAGGAACAGCTTCATCAATGCGTCCACTTCTTCCTGGGGGCGGCCCCAGTTTTCACTGGAGAACGCGAACAGGGTGAGCACGCCGATGCCGTGCTGCAGGCAGAAGTCGATGGTGCGGTTGACCGCGCGGGCACCGGCGCGGTGGCCGATCATGCGCGGCCGACGGCGTTGCTGTGCCCAGCGGCCATTGCCATCCATGATGATGGCAATGTGCCCTGGTTGGCGTGGTGCGGGTATGCCGTTGGGCATGGTGGACTGCACCGGTCAGACTGCCATCAGTTCCTGTTCTTTCTGCTTGACCACGTCGTCGATGTCCTTGATCGCCTTGTCGGTCAGCTTCTGGATGTCGTCCTGCGCGCGGCGGTCGTCATCCTCGGTGATGGTCTTGTCCTTGAGCAGCTTGGCCACTTCCTGGTTGGCGTCGCGGCGGATGTTGCGGATGGCGACCTTGCTCTCTTCGCCTTCCTTGCCGACCGATTTGGCCAGCTCGCGGCGGCGTTCTTCGGTGAGCGGCGGCAGGTTCAGGCGGATCACCGTGCCCATGGTGGTGGGGGTGATGCCGATGTCGGAGGCGTAGATGGCCTTTTCGACGTCCTTGATCATGTTCTTGTCGAACAGGGTGATCACCAGCGAGCGCCCTTCGGACACGCTGATGCTGGCCACCTGGTTCAACGGCGTATCGGTGCCGTAAGCCTTGACCTTGATGCCGTCCAGCAGCGCCGGGGAGGCACGGCCGGTACGGATGGTGGTGAGGGTGTGGCGCAGAGCGTCAATGCTCTTGGCCATGCGCGCCTGCGCATCTTGCTTGATGTCGTTGATCATCGCCCGAATCCTGGATGTTTCTTGAACCGGCCGATTATAGGCCAATACCTGTACCTGCCGGGTTGGCAGCGTGGCTCAGTGTGCGTCGCGACCGTGGACCAGGGTGCCGATGTGCTCGCCACGCAGGATCTTCAGCAGTTCACCCGGCTGGCTCATGTCGAACACGCGCAGCGGCAGGTCGCTGTCGCGGGCCAGGGCAAAGGCCGCGGTGTCCATGACTTCCAGGCCCTGGTTGATGACCTGGTCGTAGCTCAGGCTGTCATAGCGGACCGCGTCGGCATGCTTGTTCGGGTCCTTGTTGTAGACGCCGTCGACCTTGGTGGCCTTGAGCAGCAGGTCGGCGCCGATCTCGATCGCGCGCAGGGCGGCGCCGGAGTCGGTGGTGAAGAACGGGTTGCCGGTACCGGCGGCGAAGATGACCAGACGGCCCTTTTCCAGATGGCGGATGGCGCGGCGGCGGATGTAGTCCTCGCACACGTCGTTGATCTTGATGGCGCTCATCACGCGGGCCTTGCCGCCGGCCTTTTCCAGTGCGTCCTGCATGGCCAGGGCGTTGATCACGGTGGCCAACATGCCCATGTGGTCGCCGGTGACCCGGTCCATGCCGCCTGCGGCAAGGCCGGCACCGCGGAAGATGTTGCCGCCGCCCACCACCAGCGCGATCTCGGCGCCGGCCTGCTGGGCCTCGATCACTTCGTGGGCCAGGCGGTTGATCACCTTCGGGTCGATGCCGTAGTCCTCATCTCCCATCAGCGCCTCCCCGGAAAGCTTCAGAAGGATGCGTTGGTAGGCGAGCTTGGACATGGTGACCTCAGATGGCTGGAAAACGCGGGAATTCTAATCGATGCCGTAGTTTCAGGTGAGATCTGTTTGTTGCAACGCAGCGACAAAGCGGCCTGGATCGCCTGCCTGTTCAGCAGGCGGTTGGTTGCGGGGTGGGGGCGCGGGCGATAACCCGGTTGCGGCCCAGGTTCTTGGAGCGATAGAGCACGTCGTCTGCGGCCTTGAGCAGGTCGCGCATATCGGTGAAGCGCTCATAGGCGCCGTGGGTGGCAACGCCGGCGGAGAAGGTCACGTATAGCGGGGATTCGTTGACGATGGCCATCGGCGTCTGCGCGATCACGCCGAGCACGCGGCGGATGACTTCGACGGCCGTCGATTCGCTGGTGGCGGGGAACATCACCACGAACTCCTCGCCGCCGAAGCGGGCCACGGTGTCGCTGCCGCGCAGTTGGCCCTGCAGTCGGTTGGCGAAGGCCTGCAGCACCTGGTCGCCGACCAGGTGGCCGTGCAGGTCATTGATCTTCTTGAAGTCGTCCAGGTCGATGAAGGCGATGGACAGCGGGCGTTCGGCCTGGCTGGCGCGGCCAAACTCCTGTTCCAGCACTACTTCCAGCTGGCGGCGGTTGAGTACGCCGGTCAGGGCGTCCAGATGGGCCTGTTCGGCCAGGCGGCGCGCCTGCAGTTCGTAGTCGTCGGCGCGTCGGTGCGCGTTTGAAGCGTCATGCAGTTCGCGCAGGTTGCGCAGCGCGATCAGTTCGGCGGCATGATCCAGCAGGAAGGTCACGCGGGCCGGGGAGGGTACCGGGACGTCGAACAGGGCGCTGATCTCCGGCAGCATCTGGCTGATCTGCTGCAGCACCTGTTCAAAGCGGTTGCTGTCCAGCTGCAGGGCGGTGTTGACCTCGCGCAGCGCGTTGTTGCGGGCCTGGTCGACGTCATCGGCCAGCCAGATGTCGGCGATGCAGCCGGACAGTGCCACGCAGCGTTCAAATGCATCGGCGGGCGTGGCTGGCGGCTCGCTGTGGGCGATGGCCTCGGTCAGGTAGCGGGGCAGCCCCCATTGCTCGCACAGGTGGGCGCCCACCTCGGCATGGTTGCAATCGAGCACGGCGCGCTCATGCGCCAGTAGCTGCAGGTTGTCGGTGCAGTTGCCAAGCAGGCCGGGGTAGATGTCCGCGCGGACCTGTAGCAATGCAAGGATGCCCACGTCCTGCAGCAGGCCAGCCAGCATCAGTTCTTCCAGGCGGCGCACGCCGCAGGCCTCGCCGAGATAGCGCGCGGCCAGGGCGCTGAGCACGCTGCGGCGCCAGACCGCATCCAGCAGCTGGGCGTGGCATTCGTCGTCGCGCAGGGCGCGTGACAGGCTGAAGCCCAGTGCGAGTTGCAGGGTGGCGTTGAGCCCAAGCATGGTCAGCGCCTGCGAGAGGTTCTCGATGCGGCGGCGGCTGGCGTACAGCGGCGAATTGGCGATGCGCAGCATGCGTGCGCTCAGCGCCATGTCCAGTGCGATTACATCGGCGGCACTGGCGATGTCGGTTTCCGGGTCCTGCGCCAGCTCGATCAGGCGTACTGCGATGGCAGGCGGCGAGGGCAGGTTGCGGCACAGGGACAGGGCTGCGTTGAGCTCAGGTGACATGTCGTGGGGGCGGGCGGCAGTGGGCCAAGCATACAGGCATGCCTCGAATAGAAAAGGGCCTGCACGCGCAAGCGCGTCCGTACGGTGCCGATGCCAGTGATCATGGCCTGGGGCGCGCAAACGACGAAGCCGCGGATATCCGCGGCTTCGTTGGTGTTGCGGGGTGGCGGGTGCTTAGACCTGCATCGCCTTGGCAACTTCGGCGGCGTAGTCTTCCACCACCTTCTCGATGCCTTCGCCGACCACCAGGCGCTGGAAGCCGACGACGTCGCCGCCGGCGGCCTTGACGGCCTGCTCAACGGTCTTGTCGCTGTCCAGCACGTAGTTCTGGCCGTACAGGGTCACTTCGCTGATGATCTTGTTGATCTTGCCGCTGATGATCTTCTCCAGGATTTCAGCCGGCTTGGCCTTGTCCTTTTCGCTCATCTTGGCCAGCTCGATTTCCTTTTCCTTTGCAACAAAGTCGGCCGGGACGTCGGCAGCCTTGTTGTGCGGCGGGTTCATCGCGGCCACGTGCATGGCCAGGCCCGAAGCCAGCTCGGCGTTGCCGCCGGCCAGTTCGACCAGCACGCCGATCTTGCCGTTGCTGTGCACGTAGGTGCCAACGGTGTTGTTGCCGCTGACCTTGACCAGGCGACGGATCTGGATGTTCTCGCCCAGCTTCTGGATTGCGGTGGCGCGGGTTTCTTCGACGGTTTCGCCGCTCGGCAGCTTGGCCGACTTCAGGGCTTCAACGTCGGCTGCACCGGATGCCAGGGCGGCAGCGGCGACGGAGTCGACAAACGCCTTGAAGTTGACGTCGTTGGCAACGAAGTCGGTTTCCGAGTTCACTTCGACCAGCACGGCATTGCCGCCGTTGCTGGCAACGCCCACGCGGCCTTCGGCGGTGACGCGGTCGGCCTTCTTGTCGGCCTTGGCAGCGCCGGACTTGCGCAGGGCTTCAGCCGCTGCGTCGATGTCGCCGTTGGTTTCGGACAGAGCCTTCTTGCACTCCATCATGCCGGCGCCGGTGCGCTCGCGCAGTTCCTTGACCAGGGAAGCAGTGATTTCCATGGAATTACCTCATCAATAGAAAGGGGTAGGCCGGCAATGATTGCCGGCCGTTGTTACGCAGCCCTGTCAGTGGCCGGCGCCATTGGCGCCGGTACAGGGGAAGCGGGCGCGCAATGGGCGCCCGCCGGGGTGCATCAGGCCGAAGCCTCGTCGCCCTTCTTGGCGCCCTTCTTGGCCGGAGCGC
>DAMCTY010000025.1:0-51090 GCA_032112995.1 Stenotrophomonas sp.
TGCGCCAAAGGGGAGGGGCAAAAGCAGCTCGGGCTTTTTGCAGCGCAGCGGCAAACGCGGCCCCCTCCCTTGCGCGCAGCGCAGGGGAGGGTTGGGGAGGGGTGCTTCTGGCGGGGATTCTGCGCGGTAGTGGAGCGCATGCGCGCGAAGCGCCCCCCTCCCAGCCTCCCCCTTGGCTGCGCCAAAAGGGGAGGGGCAAAAGCAGCTCGGGTTTTTTGCAGCGCAGCGGCAAACGCGGCCCCCTCCCTTGCGCGCAGCGCAGCGCAGGGGAGGGTTGGGGAGGGGTGCTTCTGGCAGGAGTTCTGCGCGCTAGTGGAGTGCATGCGCGCCAAGCGACCCCCTCCTAGCCTCCCCCTTGGCTTGCGCCAAAGGGGAGGGACAAAAGCAGCTCGGGCTTTTCGCAGCGCAGTGGCAAACATAGCCCCCTCCCTTGTGCGTAGCGCAGGGGCAAAGATGCCTGGCCCCGGCTTAAAGCTGGCCCACCCAGGCCGTCATCCGTCCGGCGTCCTCGCGCACCTCGATCGGGCCGCCAAAGACCTCCGACAGCGGCCCGGAACGCAGCAGCTCGGTGCGGCTGCCATCGGCGAAGATGCGGCCGCCCTTCATCAGCACCACGCGGTTGATCTCCGGGATCACTTCCTCGATGTGGTGGGTGACCAGCACCAGGGTGATGCCCTGCTGGGCAAGGTGACGCATGCTGTCGATCAGGTGCTGGCGCGAGATCAGGTCCAGACCGGTGGAGGGCTCGTCCAGCAACAAGGCCTTGGGCTGGTTGACCAGGGCGCGGGCGATCAGCACGCGGCGGGTTTCACCGGCCGACAGCTCGGCATAGCTGCGGCCCAGCAACGGCAGGGCGCGGGCCAGCTCCAGTGCATGCCGCGCGCGCTGGCGCATGCTGTCGGTGACATCGCGGTGCGCCGGCACCACGTAGCTGGCGAAGAAGCCGGCGATCACCGCCTCCTCGACTGTCAGCCCGGGCATGCTGGACAGATTGCTGGACAGGTCGCCAGTGACGATGCCCAGCTGCGCCCGCAGCCGGTCCACCTGCCAACGGGTCTGCCCCATCACCTTGACCGGCACATGGCCGTCGGCGCGCGCCAGCGGATAAAGCTCGCGCGTGATCAGTTTGATGAATGAGGACTTGCCGCAGCCGTTTGGCCCAAGGATGGCGGTGTGCTGGCCCTGCTCGATGCGCAGGTTCAGCTCGTGCAGCACGCGCACCTGGCCGCGGATGACGCAGGCATGGTCCAGTTCGATCAGGGGGGCCGCGTCGGCGACAGGGGCAATGGACATTCAGTGAAGGCGGCAGCTGAGGATTCGACCAACGGACCTGCCGCCGGTGGATGCAGTTTGCGCCGACAGCCCCCATCATGTGTAGCACTTGTTTCATCTGCCACCGATGGCCCGGAGCCCGCCATGTCCGACGCATTGCTCGATTTCCTTACCGGTGGCATTGCCGCCCTGGGCTGGTGGGGCATGCTGGCGGTACTGCTGGTGTTCACCCAGCTCACCATCTTCGCGGTCACCTTGTACCTGCACCGCAGCCAGGCCCATCGCGGCGTGGATTTCCACCCGCTGGTGTCGCATTTCTTCCGCTTCTGGGTGTGGCTGACCACCTCGATGATCACCCGCGAATGGGTCGCCATCCATCGCAAGCACCATGCCCGGGTGGAAACCGAGGACGACCCGCACAGCCCGGTGACCAAGGGTATCGGCACCGTGTTCTGGCGGGGCGTGGAGCTGTACCGCGAGGCACGCACGCTGCGTGGCGACATCGAGCAGTACGGGCGCGGTGCGCCGGAAGACTGGATCGAGCGCAGGCTCTACACCCCGCACGCCAACCTTGGCCCGATCAGCCTGTTGGTAATCAATACGCTGCTGTTCGGCCTGCCCGGGATCGCCCTGTGGGCGATCCAGATGGCGTGGATTCCGTTCTGGGCGGCGGGCGTGGTCAACGGCCTGGGGCACTGGTGGGGATACCGCAATTTCGAATCGGCCGACACCTCGACCAATCTCACGCCGTGGGCGTTCTGGATCGGCGGCGAAGAGCTGCACAACAACCACCATGCCTTCCCCAGCTCGGCGCGTTTTTCGATGCGGCGCTGGGAGTTCGATATCGGCTGGCAGATGATCCGCGTGCTGCAGTTCCTGCGCCTGGCCAAGGTGCTGCGGGTGGCACCGAGCATGGACATCCGCCCGAATATCAGCGTGCCCGATGCCGATACCTTGAAGGCGCTGCTGTCGCACCGCTTCCAGGCCATGACCGATTACCAGCGCAATGTGTTCGCGCCGGCCTTGAAGGAAGAGGCTGCCGCAGCAGGTGCCAAGCTGCGCAAGCTGCTGCCGCGACGCATGCGCAAGGGCCTGGTCAACGACGGCCGCTGGCTGAAGCCGGCCTGCCGCGCGCAGCTGCAGGATTGGGTGCAGCAGCGCCCACGCATCCGGTTGCTGGTGGAGCACCGCGCGCGCCTGTCGGCCCTGCTGGAAGCCCGCAGCCACGATGCGGCCGAGCGCCTGCGTCAGTTGCAGCAGTGGTGCCAGGAAGCCGAGGCCAGCGGCAGCGCCGCCTTGCAGGCCTACGCCGCCCGGCTGAAGGGCTATTCGCTCAGCGCCGCATGAAGACGACTCTCCTTGTCTTCCTCCTGCTGGGCTGTGCGTTGCCGGTGGCAGCGCAGGTACAGGACACCAGTGAATACCTGCAGCGCATGGACAGCGATGGCGATGGTCGCGTCAGCCCGGATGAGTATCTGGCGTGGATGCTGTATGCCTTCGACCGGATGGACCGCAATGGCGATGGCGTGCTGCAGGCTGATGAGCAGCCCGGCGGGCGCGGCAAGCCGATCAGCCGTGAGGAGCAGCGGCAGGTGATCCTGGCCCGTTTTGCCCGCCAGGATGCCAACGGCGACGGTTACCTCAGTGCCCGCGAACTGATGGCCCCACCGCGCTGATTAGCAACCCATGAAATGCGGGATGTGGGTGTGGATGTGGGCGCGGCATAAGCCGCGAAGCCAGCCATCCAACCGAAGCCGATAGCGCATTGCAATTGATACAGGTCCGCTGTTCGCCACCACCCGCTTCACGGCTCACGCCGTTCCCACAAAACCCATCAAACACAATCGTCTTGAGATTCGCATGCCAGAACTACCCGAAGTAGAAACTACCCGGCGCGGCCTGGAACCCCATCTGGTGGATCGCCGCATCCACGGCGTGATCCTGCGCCGACCGGACCTGCGCTGGCCGATTCCCGCCGAGATCGAACAGCAGCTGCCGGGTCAGCGCATCGAAGCGATCCGTCGCCGCGCCAAGTACCTGTTGCTGGATACCGAAGCGGGCAGTGCGGTGTTGCACCTGGGCATGTCCGGCAGCCTGCGTGTGTTGCCCGGCGATACCCCGGTGCGCGCGCACGATCACGTGGATATCAGCTTGGAAGACGGCCGCCTGCTGCGCTTCAATGATCCGCGCCGGTTCGGTTGCCTGTTGTGGCAGCCCGCTGGCGAGACGCATGAGTTGCTGCGCGATCTTGGCCCCGAACCGCTGGATGCGGACTTTGATGGCGACTACCTGTTCCAGCGTAGCCGTGGCCGCAAGGCGCCGATCAAGACCTTCCTGATGGACCAGGGCATCGTCGTCGGCGTCGGCAATATCTATGCGGCGGAAAGCCTGTTCATGGCCGGCATCAATCCTCTGCGCGAGGCCGGCAAGGTGTCGCGTGCGCGCTACCAGCGGCTGGCCAATGCGGTGAAGGAGATCCTGGGCCACGCGATCCAGCGCGGCGGTACCACCCTGCGCGACTTCATCAGCCCCGATGGTGCACCGGGTTACTTCGAACAGGAGTTGCTGGTGTACGGGCGCGAGGGGGAAAACTGCAAGCAGTGCGGGCGCGTGCTGCGTTACGCCAGCATCGGCCAGCGGGCAACCGTGTGGTGCGGCAGCTGCCAGCGCTGAGCCGCAGCACGGTAGTGCCGAGCCATGCTCGGCAGAAGCCTTACCGGGACAATGCCAAGGTAGTGCCGAGCCATGCTCGGCAGAGGCCTTACCAGCAATGCCAAGGTAACGCACGAGCCATGCTCGGCAGAAGCGTTTCCGCTAGAGCCCCTGCCGAGCATGCCTCGGCACTACGCTGCATGGGTTCGCGCCCTTTGGCCTGGCCTTTGCCTGCACCGCCCCGACATTGCGATGATCCGCCTTCCATCCCCGACGGCCCACACGCATGCGATCTCCCTGGCTTTGCCTGTTGTTGCTGCCCACGCTGGCCCTGGCGGAAAGCCTGTCCACCCCGGATCCGGTCAGCGCGCTGCGCAATGACCAACTGCAGCTGCAGGTGAGCTCGGCCTTTGGCGGCCGCGTGCTGTCGCTGCAGCGCGAGGGCCAGCCCAACTTTCTGCGCGTGGGGCCGGCGGTGAACACCGAGCCGAACCCCGAAGTGACCGCTGAAAGCGGCGACATCGCCTATCTCGGCCACGATGTCTGGGTCGGCCCGCAGTCGCAGTGGTGGATGCATCAGCAGATCAATCCACAGCGGCAGGCGGCCAAGGCCAACTGGCCGCCGGATCCGTGGCTGTCGCTGGCGCCGGCACAGTGGCTGCAGCGCGATGCCGACCAGCTGCGCCTGCGTGGTGCGGCCAGTCCGGTGACCGGCATGCAGCTGGAGAAAAGCCTCCGGCTGGATCCGGCGCAGCCCGATACCGTGCAGCTGCAGGTCACCGGCCGCAACATCCGCGACAGCGCCGTCGCCTGGGACCTGTGGTTCAACACCCGCGTCCATCCCAATACACGCGTGTTCGTGCCAGTGGCCACGGCCAGTGATATCCGCGTGGATGGCGCGCCGGAGGCGGGCACGCCGGATCATGTCTTCGCGGACGGCATGCTGGTGCTGCGCGCCGGGCCGGCCAGCAGCGGACCGCGCGGCAAGTGGTTTGTGCAGCCGACGGCAGGCTGGATGGCCGGCTTCAACGGCCAGCAGGTGTTGATCATCCGCTTTGCGATACAGCCACGTAGTGCCATCCATCCCGAGCAGGCGCAGGTGGAGCTGTACCTGGACGCTGGCGGCATTGCCGAGGGACTGCTGGAGATGGAAGTGCATGCGCCCTACACGACCTTGCAGCCGGGGGAACAGATGCAGGCCGCCGAGCAGTGGACGCTGCTGGCCTGGGAGGGTGGCGACGATGCGCAGGCGCAACGTGCATTCCTGTGCGCACAGCAGCTGCAGCAAGCCTGCCAGTAGCGTAGCCCGGGTAAGCGCAGCGCACCCGGGGCTGTTTGCGGGGGAGTTGCGTTGCCGGTAAGGCCTCTGCCGAGCATGGCGCGGCACTACGCTCTGCTCCCTCCCTTTGCCGCAGGCAAGGGGAGGGCTGGGGAGGGGTAAGGCTTTGTGGCTTTTGCCGAGCATGGCTCGGCACTACGCTCTGCTCCCTCCCTTTGCCGCAGGCAAGGGGAGGGCTGGGGAGGGGTAAGGCTTTGTGGCTTTTGCCGAGCATGGCTCGGCACTACCGCGGGGTTGGCTGAAGGCGATGTTCATCCGCCGCCGGCGCGGGGCTGTCGATTCACACAATTGCGCCTACCATGCTGCGGTCCCCCATCGGCACGCACTTCCATGCAACGACGCGACTTCCTGCGCAATGCCGCCGCCGCGCTGGCGGCCTTCGGTCTTCCGGCGTTCAGCGCCTGCGCGGCGGGCAAGCCTGCACAGCTGGGCCTGCGCCGCCTGGGCCAGCCGCAGCCCTTTGATTTCGCCACGCTCAAGGGCCAGGCCCGCGCGCTGGCACAGGCGCCGTACCAGAGCCACAAGCGCACCCTGCCGGGCGCGCTGGAGAAACTGGATTGGGACCAATACCAATCCATCAGCTACCGCCAGGACCACGCCTTGTGGGCCGATCAGCCGGGCAAGTTCCAGGCCAAGTTCTTCCACCTGGGGCTGTACTTCCATTCGCCGGTACGCATGTTCGACGTGGTCGATGGCAAGGCGCAGGAGCTGGCCTATGACGGCGCAGCCTTCAACTATGGCAAGAGCGGCATCCGCGATGGCGAACTGCCAGCGGACCTGGGCTTTGCCGGCTTCCGCCTCAATACCCGCAGCGATACCGACCGCGACTTCGCCGCCTTCCTCGGTGCCAGCTATTTCCGCGCGGTAGGCAAGGAAGGTCAGTACGGGCAATCGGCGCGTGGCCTGGCCATCGATACCGGCATGGGCCGTCCGGAAGAATTCCCGGATTTCATCGCCTATTACCTGGAACAGCCCAGCGCGGAGTCGGACACCCTCGTCGTCTATGGCCTGCTGGATTCGCCCAGCGTTGCCGGCGCCTATCGTTTCGCCATCACCAATGGTGATGTGCTGTTGATGGACATCGACAGTGCGTTGTACCCGCGCAAGGAAATCGAACGGCTCGGCATCGCGCCGTGCACCAGCATGTACCAGGTCGGCGAGAACGACCGCCGCATGGATTGGGATTGGCGCCCGGAGATCCACGACACCGACGGCCTGTCGATGTGGAACGGCGCCGGTGAGTGGATCTGGCGGCCGCTGTGCAACCCGGCCAACCTGCGCTTCAACATGTTCGTGGACAACAACCCACGCGGCTTCGGCCTGCTGCAGCGTGACCGCAACTTCGACCATTACCAGGACGACGGCGTGTTCTACGAGAAGCGCCCCTGCCTGTGGATCGAACCCAAGGGGCAATGGGGCGAAGGCTCGGTGCAGCTGGTCGAGATCCCCACCGTTGATGAAACCTTCGACAACATCGTTGCCTTCTGGAATCCCAAGGCCAAGCCGCAGCCGGGCCAGGAGTTGCTGGTGGGCTATCGCCTGTACTGGGGCGCCGAGCCACCGGCACGCCCGCCGCTTGCCCACTGTGTGGCCAGCCGTACCGGTCTGGGCGGCATCATCGGCAAGAAGCGTGAGTATTTCTCATGGCGCTTCGCGGTGGATTTCGAAGGCGGCGAACTCGCCAGCCTGATCGACAAGGCCGAAGTGGAAGCCGTGGTGGAAACCAGTCGAGGCCGCGTGGAAGTGGTGTCGGCGCGGCCGCTGCGCGAGATCAAGGGCTACCGCGCGATGTTCGACCTGGTGCCGCCGGAGGGCAGCAGCGAGCAGATCGACGTGCGCCTGTACCTGCGCAGTGGCGGCAAGACCCTGACCGAAACCTGGTTGTACCAGTACAGCCCGCCGCCCGCCGGTGCGGCGGAGCGGACGTTGTATTGAGCGCTTTGCTTGAAGCCCTTGCTTAAGCCCCTCTCCCATTTACGGGAGAGGGGTTGGGGTGAGGGCAAGCTCTTGGGAACAGGCATTGAGTTCCAGAAGCTTCCCTCATCCGCCCTTCCGTGCACCTTCTCCCGTGAACGGGAGAAGGGACGCATCACCCCCGCGAGTTCCTATTACAACGGCAGCGCCGCCTGCATAGGATCAATTCGACCCTCACCGCGGGTGATCTTCTTGAACTCGGCGCGGCTTACCGACACGTAGCGGTCGTTGCCGCCGATCTCCACCTGCGGGCCGTCCTGCACGGCGAAGCCGTTCTCGTCCACGCGCACGGTCATCGTCGCCTTCTTGCCGCTGTGGCAGATGGTCTTGATCTCCTGCATCTCGTCGGCCCAGGCCAGCAGGTACTGGCTGCCCTCGAACAGCTCACCACGGAAGTCAGTACGCAGGCCGTAGCACAGCACCGGGATGCGCAGCTGGTCCACCACCTCGGACAACTGCCATACCTGCGCCTTGCTCAGGAACTGGGCCTCGTCCACCAGCACGCAGCCGAGCTTGCCGTGGGCGGCAATGTCCTGCTTTATCAGCGCCTCCAGGTCGGTCTCGCGCTCGAAGGTGGTCGCTTCGGCCTGCAGGCCGATCCGCGAGGCGACCACGCCGGTGCCGGCGCGGTGGTCCAGGTGCGGGGTCAGCAGGGCGACCCGCATGCCGCGCTCGCGGTAGTTGTGTGCGGACTGCAGCAGGGTGGTGGTCTTGCCGGCGTTCATCGCCGAATAGTAGAAATAGAGCTTGGCCATACCGCATTTTACCGTGCCAGCCAGCGCTCACGGGCGATGGCTTACACTGCCTGCCTGCGACTGAAACCCCCCATGCTGGATTCCCTCAATCCCCCCCAACGCGCGGCGGCTGTGCACGCCGAAGGTCCTCTGCTGGTGCTGGCTGGTGCCGGCAGCGGCAAGACGCGTGTGATCGTCGAGAAAATCGCCCATCTGATCGGCATTGGCCGCTACAGCGCCCGCCGCATCGCCGCGATTACCTTCACCAACAAGTCGGCCAAGGAAATGCGTGAGCGTGTGGCCAAGCGGCTGCGCGCCGAGGACGCGGCCGAGGTCACCATCTGCACCTTCCATGCCCTGGGCCTGAAGTTCCTGCAGATCGAACATGAACAGGTCGGGCTGAAGCGCAACTTCTCCATCTTCGATGCCGACGATGCCGGCGCCCAGATCAAGGATCTGCTGGGCGGCAGCAGTGCCAAGCCCGATGACATCGAGGACATGAAGAACCTGATCTCGCGGGCCAAGAACGCCGGGCTGTCGCCCGAGCAGGCAATGGCGGCGGCGCGCAGCAATCGCGAGAAAGACGCGGCGATGGTCTACGAGCTGTACCAGACCCGTCTGACCTCGTTCAATGCGGTGGATTTCGATGACCTGATCCGCCTGCCGGTGCAGGTGCTGGAAGAGCACCCGGATATCGCCCTGGCCTGGCGCGAGCGCATCGGCTATCTGCTGGTCGACGAATGCCAGGACACCAACGATGCCCAGTACCGCCTGCTCAAGCAGCTGGCCGGGCCCGCCGGCAACTTCACCTGCGTGGGCGATGACGACCAGTCGATCTATGCCTGGCGCGGTGCCAATCCCGAGAACCTGCAGCAGATGGGCGTGGATTACCCCAAGCTGCAGATCATCAAGCTGGAACAGAACTACCGTTGTTCCAACCGCGTGCTGCGCGCGGCCAATGCGCTGATCGCGCACAACCCGCACGAGCATCTGAAAACCTTGTGGTCCGACCAGGCCGACGGTGAACGCATCCGCGTGTGGGAGTGCCGTAACAGCGAACACGAAGCGGAAAAGGTGGCGGCGGAAATCCATTTCCTGGCGACCAGCCGCAAGATTCCGTGGAGTGATTTCTGCATCCTGTTCCGCGGCAACTTCCAGTCGCGGCCGCTGGAAAAAGCGATGCAGCTGGTCGGTGTGCCGTATCACCTCAATGGCGGCACGGTGTTCCTCGAACGTCAGGAAGTGAAAGACACGCTGGCCTGGCTGCGCTTGATCGTGAACCCGGACGACGACACTGCTTTCATGCGCGCGGTGCAGTCGCCCAAGCGCGACGTCGGTGCCAGTACGCTGGCCAAGCTGGCTGAGCTGGCTTCGGAAAAAGACATCCCGATGGCGCAGGCGGCCGAGAGCATGGGCGCATTGGCCCAGCTCACCCCGCGTGCGGCCAACAGCCTGAGCAAGTTCACCGACATCCTGCGCGCATTGCGCCTGGACATGCGGCAGATGAGCTCGGGTGATCTGGTGCGCCGCGTGGCCAAGGATTCGGGTTTGCTGGCCGAGTTGCGCCATGCGGCCAAGGACACCGCCGGTTACGAGCGGCGCGCCAACAATCTGGAAGAACTGGCCTCGTGGTTCGAGAGCGGCCCACGTGGTGCCAGTGCCGCCGACATGGCCGCGCAGCTGGCGCTGATCTCGCGCAACGACAAGGATGACGGCGGCAACCAGGTGCGGATGATGACGCTGCATGCGTCCAAGGGCCTGGAGTTTCCGTATGTGTTCATCGTTGGCTGCGAGGACGGCGTGCTGCCGCACCAGGTCAGCCTGGACGAGGGCAATCTGCAGGAAGAGCGGCGGCTGCTGTACGTGGGCATCACCCGCGCCAAGATCCAGTTGTGGATGAGCTTCAGCCGTTTGACCCGCAAGTTTGGCGAGCACATCCGGCTCAAGCCGAGCCGGTTCTTTGATGAGATTCCGGCCGGCGAGATCCAGCGCGATGGTGCCGACCCGGTAGCCGATGCCGCGCACAAGCAGGAACGTGCCAAGGCAGGCCTGGCAGCCATCCAGGCGCTGTTTGATTGATGCTTGGCTCCTCCCCTTTGGCGCAGCCAAGGGGGAGGCCGGGAGGGGGTAGTTTTTGGCCCCGGGTTTTGCGCTTTGATCGAGGCTTACCGCGAAAAGCACCCCTCCCCAGCCCTCCCCTTGGCCTTCGGCCAAAGGGAGGGTGCCGGTCTGCTGCTTCGGAAGGAGCTGCTTGGCTCCTCCCCTTTGGCGTAGCCAAGGGGGAGGCCGGGAGGGGGTAGCTTTTGGCCTCGGTCTTGCGCTTTGATTGGGCTCAGCGCAAACAGCCTCTCAGCCCTCCCTGAGCAAAAGGGGCGGCGGTAGTGCCGAGCCATGCTCGGCAGGGGCTTTACCAGCAAAAACCAGAAGCACCCCTCCCCAACCCTCCCCTCCGCTACGCAGAAGGGAGGGGGCCAAAGCCGAGCACCTTATGTCCCTGATCCAAACCGAACGCCTGCAACTGCGCCAGCTGCGTGACGACGATGGCGATGCCGCCGGCATGCTGCAGCTGCTCAACGAGCCGGGTTTCCACCAATACATCGGTGACCGCGGCGTGCGCACGCTGGAGCAGGCGCGCGAGTACGTGCGCCAGCACAGCTTCGGCAGCTATGCCGCGCATGGTTTCGGCATGTATGCGATTGAACGCCGCAGCGATGGCGCCTGGCTGGGCAACGCCGGACTGGTGCGACGCGATGGCCTGCCGTGCGCGGATGTCGGTTATGCCCTGCTGGCTGCGTACACCGGCCAGGGCTATGCGCTGGAAGCGGTGCAAGGCGTGCTGGCTTATGCGCGCGGCGCGCTAGGCCTGGGCGAACTGCGTGCGGTGGTCTCGCCGGGCAATGCCCGTTCGGTGACGCTGCTGGAAAAGGCTGGCTTCCGCGATGACGGCACCGTGGTGCTGCCCGGCAAGGATGAACAACTGCTGCTGTTCGTCAACACGCCCGCCTGAGCCCGTAGCCCGGGTAAGCGCAGCGCACCCGGGGCCGTTGCCGAAAAACGGTAAATCGCTGAGATCCCCACCCCGGGTGCGCTGCGCTTACCCGGGCTACGGTCGAACGTTTGCCAGCGTCGGCTCAGCCGCCCAGTTGCTGCTGCAATGCGGCCAGCTGCTCCTGCAGCGCGGCGACGGTGGCTTCCAGCTGTTCCACGCGATCTTCCAGTGCGCTGTTGCCGGCAGCCGCACCAGCGCCGGCCGGTGCCCGGTACTGCGCCGCCAAGGCATCCACATCCACCGCACCACACAGCAGGTGCATGTAACGGTCTTCGCGCTGGCCCGATGCACGTGGCAGCTGCACGACCAGACCGCGTTGCTGCATGCGCTCCAGCTGGTGACGCAGGTCGGCAGGATCGGCGAACTTGGCCATGCGCTCGCTGCGGATGGCCAACTCACCGGCGGTCTGCGGGCCGCGCAGCAGCAACAGGCCGAGCAGGGCCACCTGCTGGCGCGGCAGGTCCAGCTTGAGGCCGGTGAGGTGCTCGTAGCGCTCCGCGCGCGAGGAGAAATGCTGGCGGGCCAGGCCCATGGCTTCCAGTTGACGCAGCGCGTACTGCACCTTGCCGGCTTCCAGGTTCATCACCGGCTCGCGTGCGGTCTTCTGGTTGGCGGCTACCTGGGCGGCGTTGACCGTGAGCGGGTAGGTGTCCGGGGTGGTGGCCTCCTTCTCGATCAGGCAGCCCAGCACGCGTGCCTGGTCGGCATCGAGAAAGGGCAAATCGGGGGTCTGGCTGGCGTCGGTCACGGCGGGGCTCCGGTGTAGCTGGGGGGCGCAAGCATAGCCGAGAGCCAAACCCGGGGCAGGGCAGCTTGCCTGCACAACCCCCCTGCTGCGCCCGGTTTGGCCGGTTTGGGGGCCGGGCCAAGGTTCCGGCCCGGCTCACCCTGCAAGGCGGCCAAGGCGGGGAGCCGGTAAACTTGGCCGGTTTTCGAAGATCCCGGTAGTTTCCATGTCCCGATTCCCCGCCCTTACCCTGCTGGCCGGCGCCCTGCTGTCGCTGGCCGCCTGCAGCACCACCGCGCCGCAGCACCACGTTTCGCCGGCCCCCGCCGATGCGGTCGTGGCCCCGGCCAATGCGCCCAACGACAACCTCAATGCCGTGCTGTGGGTGCAGCGTTCGCAGGAATACCGGGCCAGCGCGCTGCAGACCTGGAAGCTGGCCGGCGCGCAGCTGGATGCTGCCCTGGCCGATGGCCGCTGGACCGCGCTGCTGCCGGAAGAGGGCGGCAACCATCAGTCGGCGACCCTGAAGCCGGCTGTGGTGGTGGACGTGGACGAAACCGTGCTCGACAACTCGCCCTACCAGGCGCGCCTGGTGAGTGAGGGCACCAGCTACAACGACGCCACCTGGGAAGCCTGGGTGGACGAGCAGAAGGCGCAGCCGGTGCCGGGCGCGGTGCAGTTCGCGCAGGCCGCTGCGGCCAAGGGCGTGACCATGATCTACATCAGCAACCGCACCGCGGCGATGAAGGACGCCACCATCGCCAACCTGCGCAAGGTCGGCTTTCCGGTGGCCGATGACAGCGTCTACCTGGGCCTGGGCACGCCGGTGCCGGGCTGCAAGGAGCACGGCAGCGAGAAGGGCTGCCGTCGCCAGCTGGTGGCGCAGCAGTACCGCGTGCTGATGCAGGTGGGCGACCAGTTCACCGACTTCCTGCAGGTCGAGGACAACAGCCTGGCCGCGCGCGACCTGCTGCTGGACAAGTACCAGGGCTGGATCGGCTCGCGCTGGTGGATCCTGCCCAACCCCACCTACGGTGGCTGGGAAGGGGCGGCCATCAACAACGCCTGGTCGCTGCCGGCCGATCTGCGCAATGGCGCCAAGCGCGAAGCCCTGGAGCTTGCCCGATGAACCGTGCACCGTTGCCGTTGCGCAATGACGAGCGCCTGATCTTTGCCTTGGACGTGCCCGGCAAGGCCGAGGCCCTGGAATGGGTGGACACGCTCGGCGACGCCGTGTCGTTCTACAAGATCGGCATGGAACTGCTGGCCTCGGGCGAATACTTCGACGTGCTGGACGCGCTGGCCAAGCGCGACAAGCGCGTGTTCGTCGACCTGAAGTTCTTCGACATTCCGGCCACCATTGCCGGCGTCATCCGGCGCCTGTCGCAGTGGCCGGTGAGCTACTGCACCATCCATGGCTGGCACCCCGGCATGATGGAAGCGGCTGCGGCAGCCAACAGCTCGCAGATGCGCCTGCTGGCGGTTACCGTGCTGACCTCGATGGGGCGCCCGGACCTGGCCCAGATGGGCATCGACCGTGAACCCGTCGACGTGGTGGTGGAGCGCGCGCTGGCCGCGCAGCGCGCCGGCATCGACGGCGTGATCGCCTCGGGCCAGGAAGCCGCGCCTATCCGCGCGGCAACCGGTCAGGGTTTCTCCATCGTCTGCCCCGGCATCCGCCCCGGTGGCCCGGTGGGCGATGACCAGCAGCGCACGGTCGGCGTGGCCCAGGCCTTTGCCGACGGTGCCGATGCCATCGTGGTCGGCCGGCCGATCCGCCTGGCCGCCAATCCGCGTGCCACGGCGCTGGCTATTCAGCGTGAAATCGCTGAATCAATCAAATAAAATCAATCACTTATATAGTTGTTTATAAAGTGTTGCTTTAACTGAATCGGACGCGTAGGCTACGTTCCGTCCGGCGCTGCCGGCGATGCGTCAAACATGTCTACCGGCTTCGCGCCGGCTTGAGGGGTCTGTCACCGGCAACGGGGCGGCCTCTTTTTTTGTCTGGGATTTGGGAGTCGGGATTGGGGATTGGATGAAGGTGGACAGCAGGCGCCCCGCTTCCCGAAGCGACGAGCGCTGTTGCCAGCTACGAATCCCCAATCCGGACTCCCAAATCCCCGCTCCACCGTGACGGCCATGCTTGCCGCTGTCACCGGGCAGGCATCAAGATGCTGGGCCTACGGGGAGGATAGCCGCCGCCATGCAACGCCGTTCACTACGCAACTGCCACCGCATCGTGCTGGCTTCGGTCTGCCTTGTCGCCCTGCTGGCGGCCTGCAAGCGCAATACCGAGCCCTTGCCCGGTGCCGCCACCGAGCCGGCCGCCGCCGTGCGGCAGCTGGCCCAGTACCTGCACGACAACGATCTGGCCGGCTATGCCCGGGCCTCGGTCCCTCCGGATCAGTACGCCGCGCTGGAGACGGCCTGGGCGCAGGGCGATAGCCGCTGGCCGCTGACCGAGCTGCCGCTGGATGAGAAGCTGCCGTCGTTGCTGGCCACCTTGTCCGAGCCGGGGGCCGAGCAGAAGCTGCAGCGTGCATTCCGGGCCCAGTTCGAGGGGCAGTCGGCCGCGGTGCGTCAGGCGGCCCACTCGCTGGGCATGTTCGGTGTGCAATACATCACCCACCAGGGCGAATACTCCACCGAAGAACGCAGTCACTACGTGCAGTTGGTGACTGCATTGAGCGACTGGGCCCAGACCGCGCCGCTGTCGGATGCCAAGCTGGCCAAGTCCAACATCGCCGCCCTGACCGCTGCCGCGCGCGCCACCGGCCTGGACAGCGCGCAGCGCCTGCAGCAGGCCGGCATGACCGCCAGCCTGCAGCGTCTGGGTCCGTTTGCTGCGGTTCTGAAGCAGGTACTGGCCAGCTATGGGCTGGCGCTGGACGACAGCGTGGCGCAGATGCGCACCGGCCTGACTGCGCAGAATGGCGACAACGCATTGGTGCGTGTGCAGTACCCCTTGGCAGGCAAGGAGCTGGACCTGCAGGTGGCATTGGTGCGCCGGGAGGGGCATTGGTATCTGGCCCGCACCCTTGCCGAAACCGATGCGGTGCTGGCCGCGGCCCGCGCTGCCGAGAAGGCCAGGAACGAGGCCGCAGAAGCCGCTGCGGCAGCGGCCGACGCAGAAACCCGCGCAGCCTCCGACAGCGCCAAACTCCCAGCTAAGCCATAATGCGGCGGATGCCGAAACAGAATTCCCAGCCCGAACAGGGCGACCTTCTTCCCCCGGACGACGCCAGCCAGGCGCCGGCCACCCCTACCGCTGCCATCGTCCCGGGCGCTGCCACGCGTGCCCCGCAGGCCCGCGTCGCCGGCCGCCGGCCGCTGTGGGCGCGCCTGCTGGGCAAGCTGATCGAGCCCTGGCTGGGCCTGAAGATCGAGCCCGAGCAGGCCGGCCAGCACAACGACGGCCGCCCGGTGGTGTACGTGTTGGAGGACTACGGTCTGTCCAATGCACTGATCCTGGACAAGGCCTGCCGCGACGCCGGCCTGCCCTCGCCGCTGGTGCCGCTGGCCGGCGACCCGACCGGGCGCAAGCGCGCCTACGTGGCGCTGTCGCGGCGTTCCAGCAACAGTGCGCTGATCCCCGAGCAGCGCGGCGCCAAAACCCACTCCGATTCGCTGGCCAAGCTGCTCCAGGCGCACCGCGCCAACCCGGGCCTGGACGTACACCTGGTGCCGGTATCGATCTTCGTCGGCCGTGCCCCGGACAAGCAGAGCGGCTGGTTTGCGGTGCTGTTCTCGGAAAACTGGGCACTGGTCGGCCGCTTCCGCCGCCTGCTGGCGATCCTGCTGAACGGCCGTGACACCATCGTCCGCTTCGCCCCGCCGGTGTCGCTGCGCGACACCGTGGAAGAGGGGCTGGAGCCGGAGCGCACGGTGCGCAAGCTGCAGCGCGTGCTGCGTACCCACTTCCGCCGCATCCGCGAATCCATCATCGGCCCCGACCTGTCCACCCGCCGCCTGCTGGTGGACAAGGTGCTGGAGTCGGACCCGGTGCGCGAGGCCATTGCCGTCCAGGCCAAGCGCGACAACTCCAAGACCACCGACGCCTGGAAGAAGGCGCAGGCCTATGCCTGGGAAATCGCCGCCGACTACTCCACCCCGGTGGTGCGTTCGGCCAGCTTCATGCTCAGCCATGTCTGGAACCGCATCTACGCCGGCGTGCTGGTGCACCACCTGGACAAGTTCAAGGAAGCCGCGCCGGGCCACGAAATCGTCTATGTGCCCAGCCACCGCAGCCACATGGACTACCTGCTGCTGAGCTACCTGTTGTACGACCGCGGCATCGTGCCGCCGCACATCGTGGCCGGCATCAACCTCAACCTGCCGGTGGTCGGCACGCTGCTGCGCAAGGGCGGCGCGTTCTTCATCCGCCGCAGCATCCGCGGCAACGCGCTGTACTCGGCCGTGCTCAGCGAGTATGTCGCGCAGCTGGTGGCCGGCGGCTACTCGATCGAGTACTTCGTCGAGGGCGGGCGCTCGCGCACCGGGCGCCTGCTGCAGCCCAAGGGCGGCATGATCTCGATGACGCTGCGCGCGTTCCTGCGGCAGCCGCGCAAGCCGGTGCTGTTCCAGCCCATCTACATCGGCTACGAGAAGCTGATGGAGGGCGGCAGCTACCTGGACGAACTGTCTGGCCGGCCGAAGGAAAAGGAATCGATCTGGGCGCTGCTGTGGGGCATCCCCAAGGTGCTCAAGCAGAACTACGGCCAGGTGGTGGTGAACTTCGGCGAGCCGATCGCGCTGAACGACGTGCTGGCCGAGAAGGCGCCGGAGTGGGATGGCCAGCCGGTGTCCGAGGACGAGAAGCCGTCCTGGCTGTCGGGCACGGTCGATACCCTGGCCGAGCAGATCCAGGTGCGCATCAACGGCGCCGCCGACGTCAACCCGATCAACCTGCTGGCGCTGGCGCTGCTGTCCACGCCCAAGCACGCCATGGGCGAGGCTGACCTGATCGCGCAGATCGAGCTGAGCAAGAAGCTGCTGGTGGAAATGCCGTACTCGGACCGGGTCACGGTCACCCCGCATTCGCCCGAGCGCATCATTGCCCATGCCGAGGAAATCAACGTCCTCACCCGCATCAAGCACCCGCTGGGCGACGTGCTCAGCGTCAGCGGCGACACCGCGGTGTTGCTGAGCTATTTCCGCAACAACGTGATCCACCTGTTCACCGCCTCGTCTTGGGTGGCCTGCTGTTTCCAGAACAACCGCCGCATGAGCCGCGGCGGCCTGCTGCGGCTGGGCCGCGGCCTGTATCCGTTCCTGCAGCAGGAGCTGTTCCTGCCGTGGAGCGAGGACGAGTTCGCCGCGCGTATCGACCAGACCATCGACGTCTTCGTACGCGAAGGCCTGCTGCAGCATGTGGGCGAGGACGATGGCGGCATGCTTGCGCGCAGCACCGGCCAGACGGACGAGGTGTTCCGTCTGCGCGCGATCGGCCATTCGTTGCAACAGGCCTTCGAGCGGTATTACATCGCCATTTCGGTGCTGGTGAAGAACGGCCCCGGCACGCTGGGCGCCGCCGAACTGGAGGGCCTGTGCCAGCAGGCCGCGCAGCGCCTGAGCCTGCTCTATGCCCCGGCCGCGCCGGAGTTCTTCGACAAGGCCTTGTTCCGTGGCTTCATCCAGAAGATGCGCGAGCTGCGCCTGGTGTGGCCGGACGAGAACAGCAAGCTGCTGTTCGACGAGCGCCTGGATGCCTGGGCCAAGGATGCCAAGTTCATCCTCGGCCGCGAGTTGCGCCACACCATCGAGCGTGTGAGCCCGGAAGCGGTGAAGCCGGAGCCGCCGGCCGCCGGATAAGGTGGCGCCGGTTGCTCCGTCCCTTTCGCGTGGCGAAGGGGAGGGTTTGGGGAATTCTCTCGTCGCAATAATTCCGAGCCCCTCTTCCGCCAGCGGGAGAGGGGTTGGGGTGAGGGTGCTTTTCGCCGGGCAAGCCCCTGCCGAGCATGGCTCGGCACTACATGACGGGGGGCTGCCTGTTCAGGCCGGCTCGTCCGGGATCAGCATGCATTCCAGCTTGAAGATGCTGTCCTTGAGCTGCAGCTTGCGCCGCTTCAGACGCTTGGCTTCCAGCTCGTCGTCAGGGTTGGCGGCCAAGCGCGCGATGCACTCGTCCAGGCTGCGGTGCTCGGCCCGCAGGACGGTGATGCGCTGGCTGATTTCGGCGGGCGTCATGGTCTCCACGAGGGCCGAGCATACACAGTTGCCGGCCGCTGTGAGAGGGGGCGGCCGTGAGCCGGTAGAATGGCGGCCATGAGCGCCGTCATTCCCCTGCCCGATCCCGCCCCGCGGGCCCGCGATCCGCGCGTGGCCGAACGTGAACACCAGAAACTCAACAAGCGCCTGCGCCGCCAGGTAGGCCAGGCCATTGCCGATTTCGGCATGATCGAAGCCGGCGACAAGGTCATGGTCTGCCTGTCCGGCGGCAAGGACAGCTACACCTTGCTGGACATCCTGCTGCAGTTGCAGAAGAAAGCCCCGGTGCCCTTCGAGCTGGTGGCGGTGAACCTGGACCAGAAGCAGCCCGGCTTCCCCGAACATGTGCTGCCCGAGTACCTGGCCTCGATCGGCGTGCCGTACCACATCATCGAACAGGACACGTATTCGGTGGTCAGCCGGGTCATCCCGGAAGGCAAGACCATGTGCTCGCTGTGCTCGCGCATGCGTCGTGGTTCGCTGTACACCTATGCCGAAGCCAATGGCTTCACCAAGATCGCGCTGGGCCACCACCGCGATGACATGGTGGCCACGTTCTTCATGAACCTGTTCCACCACTCCAAGATTTCCGGCATGCCGCCCAAGCTGCGCAGCGACGACGGCAAGCACGTGGTCATCCGCCCGCTGGCCTATGTGCGCGAAGCGGACATCATCGACTACGCCACCACCCGCCAATTCCCGATCATCCCGTGCAACCTGTGCGGCAGCCAGGAAAACCTGCAGCGCAAGCAGGTGGGCCTGATGATGAAGCAGTGGGAGAAGGACAGCCCCGGCCGCATCGAGCAGATCTCGCGCGCGCTGGGCGATATCCGCCCCTCGCAGCTGGCTGACCCCAAGCTGTTCGACTTCATGGCGCTGGGCCGCCGTGACGACGCTCAGCTGCCCGATGCCCATGCGTGGCTGGCAGGTGGCGACAGGCAGGACGATCAGGACGCCGTTCCCCCGCAGGGAGAAGGGCTGGGCTGAGGTCAGCTGGTTACGCGCTGACCGCAGGCGCGGCAGCAGGCCTCATCCCCATCCGCTTGATGGGCCCTTCCTCCTGAGGGAAGACCAGCCCGGACTCTGAATTCGAAATAGGACATCCATGTTTTTCAAGAACCTCACGCTGTTCCGTTTCCCCACCTCCATTGATTTTTCCGAAGTCGACACGCTGCTGCCGCAGGTAGTGCTCAAGCCGGTCGGCGCGCTGGAAATGACCTCGCGCGGTTTCATCTCGCCGTTCGGCCGCGAAGAGAAGAACCAGTTCTCGCACCGCATCGGCGATGCGCTGTGGCTGACCGTGGGCGGTGAAGACAAGATCCTGCCCAGCGTGGTGGTCAATGACCTGTTGGCGCGCAAGCTGGAAGAAATCGAAGAGAAGGAAGGCCGCAAGCCCGGTGGTCGCGAGCGCAAGCGCCTGAAGGACGACCTGCTGCACGAGCTGCTGCCGCGCGCCTTCGTCAAGAGCTCGCGTACCGACGCCTTCCTGGACCTGCAGCACGGCTATGTGGCGGTGGACAGCTCCAGCCGCAAGACCGGCGAGAACGTGATGAGCGACATCCGCGGCATGCTCGGCAGCTTCCCGGCGATGCCGTTGAACGCCGAGGTCGCGCCGCGCGCGATCCTGACCGCGTGGATCGCCGGCGAGCCGCTGCCCGAAGGCCTGAGCCTGGGCGAAGAATGTGAGATGAAGGACCCGGCGGAAGGCGGCGCGGTGGTCAAGTGCCAGCACCAGGAACTGCGCTGCGACGAGATCGACAAGCACCTGGATGCCGGCAAGCAGGTCACCAAGCTGGCACTGGTGTTCGAGGACAACCTGTCCTTCGTGCTGGGCGACGACCTGATCGTGCGCAAGCTGAAGTTCCTTGACGGCGCGCTGGACCAGCTCGAGCACATCGACGAGGAAGGCCGCCGCGCCGAACTGGATGCGCGTTTTGCCTTGCAGAGTGGCGAAATCCGCCGTCTGTTCCTGCTGCTGGAACAGGCCTTCAAGCTGAGCAAGGCTGACAGCTGAACCCGTTGCTGACCTACCCGGTTTCGTAACCGGGTAGGGACTATGCTGGGCATATGGCCAGTCTGTTCCGTCGTCTGATTACGCCCGCCGCGCCGGTGATCCAGCGCGACACGGTGCGGCTGCGTCTGGACGATACCGAGATCGAGGTACTGCGTGTGCGCGATCCGCGTGCGCGCCGGCTCAAGCTCAGCGTCGATGAGCGCGGCGCACGTCTGACCCTGCCGCTGCGCGCAAGCCTGGTGTCGGGCGAACGTTTCCTGCAGGCCAACCGGCAATGGTTGCAGCAGCAGCTGGCGCGGCTGGGCGGCGATGGTCTGCTGGCACCTGCGCTGCAACTGCGCCAGCCCGGCGTGTTGCCATTGCGCGGGGCGTTGTTGCCGGTGCAGTGGCAGGAGGGGCGCTTCACCCGCATCGAGGCGACGGCGGATGCGGTGAGCATCCAGTTGCCTGCACGGGCGGGCGAGCCGGCCCTGCGCCGCGCGCTGCGTGAGTTCTATGAAGTACAGGTGCGTGCCGACGTCGGCCAATGGTTGCCACGCTATCTGCCGGGACTGGGCAGGGCACCGACGCGGTTGCGGCCCAAGGTGATGTCCTCGCAATGGGGATCGCTGGCGCCCGATGGTTCGATGGCGCTGGATCTGGCCCTGGTATTGGCGCGCCCGTCTGCGTTCGAGTACGTGTTGGTGCACGAGCTTTGCCATCTGCTGCAGGCCAATCATTCGCGGGCGTTCTGGGCCGAGGTCGAGGCGCGCTTTCCCGCGTGGCGTGATGAGCGTGATTACCTGCGTGAGGAAGGCCGCAGGTTGAAGAGCACCTTGCATCAATTGTTGCGCGCGCAGCCGGCCTGAGGATTCGCGTAGCCGGGTAAGCGTGATGTACCCGCGGACAATGCGTGAGAACCCCCCGGGTGCGCTGCGCTTACCCGGGCTACGGATTGCCGGGCATGGCGCGGTACCAGGCCCCCTCCCTTTGGCGAAGCCAAGGGGAGGGTTGGGGAGGGGTGCTTCTAGCGCCGCGACTTATGCCGCCGCTGCCTGACGGGTGATCAACTGCAGGATGCTGGCTGCGGCATCACGTCCTTCGGCAACTGCCGTCACCACCAGGTCCGCGCCGCGCACGGCGTCGCCGCCGGCAAACAACTTGGGGTTGTGCGTCTGGTACGGCAGACGGCTAGCACCACCGGCAATGATGCGGCCATTGCTGCTGGCTTCGACACCCTGCGATGCCAACCATTCCGGCAGCGTCGGCGAGAAGCCAAACGCGATGATCACCACGTCGGCTTCCAGCAGCGACTCGCTACCATCAATCGCCACCGCATTGCGGCGCCCATTGGCGTCCGGCTCGCTCAACGCGGTTTCAACCACGGTCACACCGATCACTTCATCATCGGCACCGGCTTCAATCGCCAACGGCTGGCGGTTGAACAGGAAACGCACGCCTTCTTCGCGGGCGTTGGCCACTTCGCGTGCCGAGCCCGGCATATTGGCTTCGTCGCGACGGTAGGCACAGGTCACCTTGGCCGCGCCCAGGCGGATCGCGCTGCGCACGCAGTCCATGCCGGTATCGCCGCCACCCAGCACCACCACACGCTTGCCGTTGAGGTCGGGCAGGGCGATCTGGTCTTCCCAGCCGGCAATCGGCCGGCCCTGCGGATCGTTGCCGCCGACAATGCGGCTGTTCTGCACCAGGAAGGGCAGCGCCGGCAGCACGTTCTTCAGGTCCTGGCCGATCAGGCCACCGTCGGTGTAACGGTAGGCACCGGTGCCGAGGAACACCGCGTCGTAGTCAGCCTGCAGCTGCTCGATGCTGATGTCGCGGCCGATCTCCACACCCAGGCGGAACTGCACGCCCATGCCTTCGAGGATTTCGCGGCGGCGGTCGATCACGCTCTTGTCCAGCTTGAAGCTGGGGATGCCGAACTGCAGCAGGCCACCGATCTGTTCGTAGCGATCGAACACCACCGCCTGCACACCTGCACGCGCCAGACGATCAGCGCAGGCCAGACCGGCAGGGCCTGCACCGACTACCGCAACGCGCTTACCGGTGCTCTCAACCGCATGCAGGTCCGGCTTCCAGCCGGTGGCCAGGGCGGTATCGACGATGTACTTCTCCACCGCGCCGATGGTGACCGCGCCGAATTCCTCCAGCGTGCAGCTGCCTTCGCACAGACGGTCCTGCGGGCAGACGCGGCCGCAGACTTCCGGCAGCGGATTGGTGGAATGGCAGAGCGTGGCCGCCTCGTGGATGCGGTCCTCCTGCACCAGCTGCAACCATTGCGGGATGGCGTTGTGCACCGGGCACTTCCAGCTGCAGTAGGGGTTGCCGCAGTCCAGGCAACGGCCGGCCTGGTACTGCGCGTCGGCCTTGTCGAACTTGCCGTAGAGCTCGCCCCAATCGCCGGACGTGCGCAATTCCACCGGAATGCGCTGCGGCATGGTGCGGGGCAGATCGAGAAACTGGAAGGCTTGCTTGCGGCTCATGGGAACTCGTGGCGTCTGGAGGAGCCCTTCTCCCGCTTGCGGGAGAAGGTGCCCCGGAGGGGCGGATGAGGGGGGCTCTGGAAGCTGCCCTTACCCCGGCCCTCTCCCGCAGGCGGGAGAGGGAGACAATGCGTCAAGCGGCGCGGCGCAGCGACTCGGCCAGCGATTCAATGCTGGCGGCCTTGGGTTTGACCAGCCAGAACTTGCCGACGTAGTCGCGGAACTCGTCGATGATCTGCTGCGCCCAGATGCTGCCGGTCAATTCGCGGTGGCGGCCGATCAGGGTGTGCAGGTGCTGGCGGTAGTTCTCGAAGCCTTCGGCCGAGATGCGATGGATGTCGATCAGCTCGTGGTTGTAGCGGTCGACGAAATCACGGTCGATATCCAGCACATAGGCCAGGCCACCGGTGAAGCCGGCGCCGAAGTTCAGGCCGACCTTGCCAAGCACTGCCACCACACCGTCGGTCATGTACTCGCAGCAGTGGTCACCGGCACCTTCGATCACCGCCAGCGCGCCGGAGTTGCGCACGCCGAAGCGCTCGCCGGCGCGGCCTGCGGCGAACAGCTCGCCACCGGTGGCGCCATACAGGCAGGTGTTGCCGATGATGGCAGTGTTGCGCGCCTCGAAGCGCGCGCCGCGCGGTGGGCGCACCACCAGGCGGCCGCCGGCCATGCCCTTGCCGACGTAGTCGTTGGCTTCGCCTTCGACTTCCAGGTTCAGGCCGCCAACGTTGAACGCGCCAAAACTCTGCCCGGCAGTGCCGCGGAAGCGCAGGTTCAGCGGTGCCTCGTCCATGCCGTGGTTGCCATGCGCGCGGGCGATGGTGCCGGACAGACGCGTGCCCACCGAGCGGTCGGTGTTATGGATCAGGAAGCGGTGTTCGCCGCCGCGCTTGTTGGCGATGGCATCGGCCAGCAGGTCGTCCATCTGCGTGGCCAGGCTGTCCGGCGACTGGTACAGGCGCTGCGCGGCGCAATGCGCGCCGTCGTACTGGGCCGGTGCCAACAGCCGCGACAGATCCACCTTGACGCCTTCGCGCGGCGATACCTCCAGCTGTTGCAGCAGGTCGGTGCGGCCGACGATCTCATCCAGCGAACGCGCGCCCAGGTAGGACAGCCACTCGCGCACTTCTTCGGCCAGCAGGCGGAAGAAGTTTTCCACGCGCTCCGGCAGGCCGGTGAAGTAACCGGCACGCAGGCGCTCGTCCTGGGTGGCCACGCCGGTGGCGCAGTTGTTGAGGTGGCAGATGCGCAGGTACTTGCACCCCAGCACGATCATCGGGCCGGTGCCGAAGCCGAAGCTGTCGGCGCCGAGCAGCGCGGCCTTGACCACGTCCAGGCCGGTCTTCAGGCCACCGTCGGTCTGCAGGATGGTGCGGCTGCGCAGGTCGTTGCCGACCAGGGCCTGGTGCGACTCGGCCACGCCCAGCTCCCACGGCACGCCGGCATAGCGGATCGAGCTGATCGGCGAGGCACCGGTGCCGCCGTCATGGCCGGACACGGTGATCAGGTCGGCACCGGCCTTCACCACGCCAGCGGCAATGGTGCCGACGCCGGCATGCGAAACCAGCTTCACCGATACCAGTGCATCCGGATTGACCTGCTTCAGGTCGTAGATCAGCTGTGCCAGGTCTTCGATCGAATAGATGTCATGGTGCGGCGGCGGCGAGATCAGGCCGATGCCGGGCTTGGCATAGCGCAGGCGCGCGATCAGCTCGTTGACCTTGTGGCCGGGCAGCTGGCCGCCTTCACCGGGCTTGGCGCCCTGTGCGACCTTGATCTGCAGCACTTCGGCATTCACCAGGTACTCAGCAGTGACGCCAAAGCGACCGGAGGCCACCTGCTTGATCTTGGAACGCTTCTCGGTGCCATAGCGTGCGGGATCTTCGCCGCCTTCGCCGGAGTTGGAACGGCCGCCGAGGCGGTTCATCGCAATCGCCAGCGCCTCATGCGCTTCCGGTGACAGGGCGCCCAAGGAAATGGCAGCCGTGTCGAAGCGCTTGAACAGCGCTTCGGCCGGTTCCACTTCATCCAACGGCACCGGCGTTGCTGCCGGCTTGAGCTGCAGCAGGTCGCGCAGCGCCGAGGTCGGGCGCGAATGCACTGCGTCCATGTACTTGCGCCAATCGGCGGCATCGCCGGTGCGCGAGGCGCGCTGCAGCGTCATCACCACGTCCGGGTTGTACATGTGGTATTCGCCGCCATGCACATACTTGAGCAGGCCGCCGACTTCCGGCTGCGCCAGATCGTTCCAGGCACGCACGGTGAGCTCGCGTGCCTCGGCATCCAATCGTGCCAGGCCCACGCCGCCGATGCGCGCGGCGGTATCCGGGAAGCACAGTTCAACCACGTCCGGATCGAGGCCGACGATCTCGAACAGCTGCGCGCCGCGGTAACTGGCGACAGTGCAGATGCCCATCTTGGAGATGATCTTGCTCAGGCCCTTGTAGATGCCCTTGCGGTAGCTGCGGCCGATCTGCGAGACCTCACCGCCCTTCTTCAATTGCAGGATGCCGCGCCGGCCCAGGTCGAACAGGGTCTGGTAGGCCAGGTACGGATACACCGCGGTGGCACCAAAGCCCAGCAGACAGGCCATGTGGTGCGCATCACGGGCGGTGCCGGTTTCCAGGATCAGGTTGACCTCGCAGCGCAGGCCAACCTTGGACAGATGATGATGCACGGCGCTGGTCGCCAGCAGTGCATGCACCATCGGCCGATCGGCAACCGGGTAGCGGTCGGACAGCAGCAGCATCACCACGCCGTCGCGCGCGGCCTGCTCGCACTCGGCGCAGATGCGTTCGATGCCCGCTTTCAAACCTTCCTCGACGCTGTAGGACAGGTCGATCAGCCGATTGCGTTCGACGTACTGCTCCATCTTCAGCAGCTGGCGCAGCTTGCGCTGGCTCAGCACCGGCGAGTTGAGGATGACGTGGTTCACCGTCTCCGCCGCGGCGTGGAAGATGTTGGTCTCCTTGCCGAGCTGGGTGGTCAGCGACATCGCGCATTCTTCGCGCAGCGGATCGATCGGCGGGTTGGTGACCTGCGCGAAAGCCTGGCGGAAGTAGTCGTACAGCGGGCGGGTGTGGCGGCTGAGCACGGCGATGGGGGTGTCATCGCCCATCGAGCCGGTGGCTTCCTGCCCGGTTTCGGCCAGCGGCCGCAGCACCTGCTCCAGTTCCTCGGTCGTGAGCTGGAACAGCTTGTGGTAACTGCGCAGGGTGGCTTCGTCGAACGGCTCCTCGGCCAGCGAGGGATCGATCAGCTCGGTCTGCAGGTAGGTCACGCCCTGGTGCAGCCATTGCTTGTACGGCGCACGTGCACGGTTGATGCGGTCGATGGCGTCCGAATCGAGCAGGTCGCCACGCTTGAGGTCGATGGCCATCATCTGGCCCGGGCCCAGCTTGCCCTTGCGCACCACGCGCTCGGTCGGTACTTCCCAGACACCGGCTTCGGAGGCGACCAGGAAGTGGCGGTCGGAAGTCAGCATCCAGCGCGCCGGACGCAGGCCGTTGCGGTCCAGGGTGCAGGCGGCGTAGCGGCCGTCGCATGCGACGATGCCGGCCGGGCCATCCCAGGGCTCACTGTTCAAGCCGTAGAACTCGTAGAACGCTGCGAGGTCGGCGTCCTTGAACTCCAGCGACTGGGTTGCCGGTGGCACCAGGATGCGCAGCGCCTGGATCAGCTCCATGCCGCCGGCCACCATCAGCTCCAGCATGTTGTCCATGCTCTGCGAGTCGGAGCCGTGCATCGAGATCACCGGGTCGAGCTCGGCGATGTCGAACTTCGGCGTCTTCCACACCTTGCTGCGTGCCTGCGCCCAGTGGCGGTTGCCTTCGATGGTGTTGATCTCGCCGTTGTGGGCGAGCATGCGGAACGGGTGCGCCAGCGGCCAGCGCGGCATGGTGTTGGTGGAGAAGCGCTGGTGGAACACCACCACGCTGGATGCCAGTTCGTGGCGCTGCAGGTCCGGGTAGAAGGTGCTCAGCTTGTCCGGCAGCACCATGCCCTTGTAGCTGATGGCCTCGGCGCTGAGCGTGGTGACGTAGTAGTCGGCGACATCGCGCAGGGTCTGTTCGCTGCGGCGGCGCGACATGAACAGGGCCAGCGCGAACTGTTCGGCGCTCTGCTCGATGCCGGCATCGACGAACACCTGTTCAATCTTCGGCAGTGTGTCGCGGGCCAGCTGGCCGCAGACGCTGTCGTCGGTGGGCACTTCACGCCAGCCCCGAGGATGGCAGCCGGCGGCACGCAGCTGTGCATCCAGTTCGTCGCGACATCGCTGGGCGGCATCCGCGTCGTGCGGCAGGAACACGACGCCGGCGGCGAAGTTCGGCCCCAGCACGATGCCGGCCTCTTCGGCCAGCTGGCGCAGGAAGACGGTGGGTTTGCGCAGCAGCAGGCCGCAGCCGTCGCCGGTGAGCCCGTCGGCGGCAACGCCACCGCGGTGGGTCATGCGCGACAGCGCGGCGATGGCGGTATCCACCAGCAGACGCGAGGGTTGGTCGTCGAGCTGGGCGACCATGCCGAAACCACAGGCATCGCGTTCGTCTTGCGGGTCGTAAAGGCCTTGCGGAGTGCGGACAGCCATCTGTGCCTCGATGCGATTCAGGTGAGCGGCGACACTCCCGCCCGCTCGCTGAGCACGTCATGCATCGGATGGATCGCGCCGTGCTGCCGCACGTGCCGTTGGGGTAAGACCCGACGCACGCCGTTGCGGCGTATTCGCCTGATCCAAGCGCCCTCGCGCCCACCCGATGACGCAACGTGCTCGTTCAGGAGCGCACCTTGAGGTCACCGGATGGTTCGACTAAATCACAGTTGTTGCAGCGCCGCAATACATCGTTGCGAGCGCAACCAAAGCCTTGCCCGGCAAGGCTTTGGCTATACAAAAATCAGCCGCAGCGCACGCCGCTGACCATACCTTTCTCATCGATTTCGATGTTCAGGCGTTCACCGATGAACTCCATGGTCACCGGCTGGTTGGGTTTGAGCACGCGCACATCGGTGGCGCCGGCATCTTCCTTGGCCTGGTTCAGCATGGACTCGGCGTAAGGCTGGCCGACCAGGCCCTGTACCTGGCTGGCGTCGCAGCTGGCCGGCGGCGGCGGGGTGGCATCGGCAGTGGAGGCAGCGGCCTGCGCGGCCTGCTGCGCCTGGCTGAGGGCCTCGTCCTGTTCTTCCGGGGCCGGGCCCTTGCAGGCGCCCAGCGCCAGCAGCAGCGCAGCGGTGGCAATCAGGGCGGCGGGGCGGCGCAGGGCGCGCGGCGTCGACGGGAATTGCATCGGAACTCCAGGGTGTTGATGGTCAGCCCAAGCATATAGGCAAGTGAAGGCCTTGTTGACGCTGCGTCGCACCACGTTGCGCGACACTGTTGCGCAGCGCTATCCGTGGAAAGGCGACCAAGCGCTGCAGCGCAATGATGTGCTTGCCGGCTGTCCATCGCTGCCAGCGCAGTGCCGCGTAACGGGTGCTCGGACAGCAGGCCTGTCAGCCGCAACGCAATGCAGTGATGTTGTTGGTACGGCCGACTTCGATGGTCAGGCGCTCACCGCCGCTGGATGTGGGCGGTGCCTGGATGGAGGGCAGCACCTCCGGCTGGTCACGCCCGCGCACCACATTCACGTGCAGGCTATCGCTGTCCACGCGGGCTTTTTCCAGAGTATCCGGAGCTGCAGCCAGGCCGACTGCGCCGCGCACCATGTCGGTATGGCATTGCCCGGAGATGACGCCATCGATGGGCTGCACCTGACTGACCTGGGCAGTACTGCAGGCCGTTGCGGTGAGGGCGCTGAAACTTGCGATGATCAGCATCCGATACATGGCGGACTCCAAGCGGGGCTTGCATGCAGGGTGCTGCGACAGGTGTAAGAGGAGGATGAAGAGCCCAGATTCCTGCGGCGGGCAGCGGATCTGCTTGCGTCCTTTCGCGTAGCGAAGGGGAGGGGGCTGTTCGCGGCCAAGCCAGACAATGCGCACAGGCAACAGCCAACGCTACCCCCGCCCAGCCTCCCCCTTTGCTGCGCCAAAGGGCAAGGGCCAAAGCTCCCTCCCTTGCGCAGCGCGCAGGGGAGGGTTGGGGAGGGGTGCTCTTCGCTGGAACATCGAACCACGAGCAAAGGCAACAGCCAAAACCACCCCCTCCCAACCTCCCCCTTGGCTGCGCCAAAGGGGAGGGGCCAAAGCTCCCTCCCTTGCGCAGCGCGCAGGGGAGGGTTGGGGAGGGGTGCTCTTCGCTGGAACATCGAACCACGAGCACAGGCAACGGCCTAAGCCACCCCCTCCCAACCTCCCCCTTGGCTGCGCCAAAGGGGAGGGGCCAAAGCGGCGCATTTGTCGCCGATAATCCACCCAGCAATCGACGCAGGAAGGTTCGATGTCACAGCAGGAAAGCTGTCGTGTTCTGGTGTTGGGCGGTTACGGTCATTTCGGCGCGCGCATCGTGCGCGCACTTGCGATCACGCCGGGTATCAAAGTCATAGCCGCTGGCCGCAATCCCGCGCAGGCCGCAGCCAATCTCCCCGGTGTGGATCTGGCGACCATCGAGCTGTGCCGCCTGGATACTGCCGCAGCTGATTTCGAAGCACAGCTGGCGGATACGCGAGCGGCCTTGGTCATCCATACCGCGGGGCCGTTCCAAGGCCAGGGCTACGATGTGGCACAGGCCTGCCTGCGTGCGGGCATGCATTACATCGATCTGGCCGACGGCCGTGATTTTGTCGCTGATTTCCCCGCACAGCTGGACGCGCTTGCACGGCAGATGCAGCGCAGCGCGATCAGCGGCGCCAGTACCCTGCCTGCGTTGTCCAGCGCGGTGGTGGATGCACTCGCGCCGCAGTTCGATCAACTGCACAGCATCGACATGGTGATTGCCCCGGCACAGGCCACGCCGTTGGGCATGGCTACGGTGCGGGCGGTGCTTTCGTATTGCGGCAAACCGTTCGAGTGTTGGATGGATGGACGCTGGCAGACGGTGATCGGCTGGGCCGACCCGCAGCCGGTGCGCTTCGCTCGCATCGGCCCGCGTCTGGCGTCGCCTTGCGATGTGCCCGACCACAGCTTGCTGGTGCAGCGTTACCCAGGCGTGGCAACGGTGCGCTTCCGTGCGGCGCTGGAGCTGCCGTTCCTGTCGCGCTGCCTTGCGATGATGGCTTGGCTGCGCCGCCACCGTTTGCCATTGCCGATGGAAGCGCTGGCCGGCGTGTTCGCCCGCGCCGGACGTTGGTTTGACCGCTTTGGCACCGATCTGGGTGGTATGCGCATCACCCTGCGCGGCCAACGCGGCGGTATGCAGCACACTGTGCATTGGGATCTCACTGCTCCAATGCTGCACGGTCCGGAGATTCCCACCTTCGCCGCCGTGCTGCTGGCACGCCGTTTCGCCCGCGGTGAAGGATTGTCGACCGGGGCCCATGCCTGCATGGGCGTGCTGAGCCTGGCCGAGTTCGAGAGCGAGTTCGCGCGCTGGCAGATCGACAGCGAAGTCAGCTGAATAATTCAGCCTTGCGGGCGGCAGGGTGCCGTCCGGGCTATTGACTACAAATGTAGGCAACTCTACCGTGACGACAAATGTAGTCACGGAGACGGCCATGCGCCGCAAGACCATCGGGGACCAGGAACTGGCCCTGCTGCAGTACATCGGAGAGAACGAACCCACCAGTGTTGGCGAGGTTGCCGCACGCTTTGGTGAGGCCCGCGGGCTGGCCCGCTCCACCGTGCTGACGATGATGGAGCGCCTGCGCAGCAAGGGCTACCTGCAGCGCGAGCACGACGAGGGCGTCTACCGCTACCGCACCACCGCCGAGCAGCAGGAAGTGGTCAACGGCGCGGTCGGCAGCTTTGTCGAGAAGACCCTGCAGGGCTCGATCTCGCCGTTCGTGGCGTGGATGTCGGAGAAGGCCGAGGTCAGCGACAACGAACTGGCCGAACTGGAAGCACTGGTCAGCAAGCTGCAATCGCAGCGCCGGGAGGATTGAGCCATGTCCATGACCTTCGAATTGCTGGGTAACCGCCTGTTGGCGACCAGCGTACAGACCGCATTGCTGGCCGGCCTGGTGTGGCTGCTGTGCCGTTATGTGCGGCGGCTGCCGGCCAGCACCCAGTGCGCGCTGTGGTGGCTGGTGGCACTGCAGGCGGTGGTAGGCGTTTTCTGGGCCTCCCCACTGGAGCTGCCCTTGTTGCCGGCGCTGGATGCGGCACCGATGGTGGCGCAGTCCATGACCACGACAGCACCAGCAACCGTCGCGCCGATCATCGTGATGCAGCCACTGCCAGTGGACAGCGGTTGGTCGTGGAGCCTGGTGTTGATGGCGATGTGGGCGGCAGGCGTACTGGTGATGGCGCTGCGTACTGCATTGGCCTTGCGCGCCAGCCGCGCCCAGCTGCGCTCTGCCCAGCCCTGCCGTGACCACAAGCTCAATGCCGCGCTCGCATTGGCCGCTGAAGCGCACGGCCTGCGCCGCGCACCGCGGCTGATGCTGAGCAATGCGATCGATTCGCCGCAGCTGATTGGCCCATGGCGTCCCGTGCTGCTGCTGCCGGCACGTGGCCTGCAGCGCATGGGTGACGACCAGTTGGACATGGCGCTGACCCACGAGCTGGTGCACCTGCAACGCCACGACCTGTGGCTGGGCTTGGTGCCTGCGCTGGCCCAGCACCTGTTTTTCTTCAACCCGGTGGTGCATCTGGCCGCCCGCGAATACGCCATTGCCCGCGAGGCGGCGGTGGATGCCGCGGTGGTCGCCGGTGATCGCCACTGCCGCCAACACTATGGACGCCTGCTGTTGCAGCTGGGCGTTGCTCCACGGCCCGGTGCTGGTTTGGCCAGCGCTTCGCCTACCTTCGTCAGCCTCAAGCGGAGATTGCTCATGTTGCAGGACACCTCGTCGTTCCCGCGCGCTGGTGCGGTACTGATTCTGGCCGCCGTCGCTCTGGTTGGTGTGGCACCGTTGCGGCTGGTGGCGATGCCCGCCCCCCCGTCACCCCCGGCTCCGCCTGCAGTACCTGCAGTGCCCGCCGTCGCTGCCGCCCCGGTAAGCCACACCGTGGTCCGCACGGTCGTCGACGGTACGGACGTGCCTGCGGTGCCGCCAGCGCCCCCGGCCCCCCCTGCGCGTCTTGCTGCGCCTCCTTCCCCCCCGGTTCCGCCGGCGGCACCAGCGGCACCGACCAGCACGAGTGGCGTGATCCATCTGTCGGATGATCACAACGCCGATGGCTATGTGCTGGTCCGTGGCAATCACAACGTCATGAATGGTTCCGTGGCCCGGTTGCGTGAGGCGCAGCGGCTGGACAAGGGCAACGGCGTGCTGCTGGTGCATCGTGATGGCAAGCGCTACGTCGTGCATGACGCTGGCACCCTGGCCCGTTTCGAGCAGCTCTATGCCGAGACCGAGCGGTTGGGTGATGCACAAGGTCGGCTGGGTGACCAGCAGGGCCAGTTGGGTGACAGGCAGGGTGCGATCGGCGAGCGCATGGGTGAAATCGGTGCGCGCATCGGTGAGTTGGCGTCACAGCAGGCTGAGCTGGCTTTGAGTGGCGGCGAGCGTACCGAGGCGCAACGCCGCGCAGCCGAGCGGGTACAGCGCGAGATGGAGCGGGCACGTCAGGAAATGGATAACCCGAAGATGCGGGCGGAGATGCAACGTCTGGCATCGCAGCAGGCTGAGCTTGGCAGGCAGCAGGCCGAGCTTGGCAGGCAGCAGGCGGCAGCCACTGCCAAGGCCAACCGCGACGCGGAACAGATGATCCGGCAGGTGATCAGCAGTGGAATAGCGCAGCCGATCGATGGCTGATGCTTCGGGAGGGCTTGCTGGTGTCTGGCTCTGGAGCCACGGCAAAAGCACCCCTCCCCAACCCTCCCCTGCGCTTCGCGCAAGGGAGGGGGCCAAGCTTTGCTCCCTCCCTTTGGCGCAGCCAAGGGGAGGGTTGGGGAGGGTTAGGCTCTTGAAGTGAAGCGAGAAGAGCAACTGAAACTCAGCGCTCAGCTTCCAACGCCAACTCCGCGCGCTCATCTGCTTCCGCCTGCACCAAGCGCAGGAACAGCTGCGCCAGCGTCACCACGTCCTGATGGTTATGCTCGCCAACACGGCGCAGGTTGCGCGCGCTGCCACCGCGCAGATAACTCAACCACGCCGCAGGCGCTTCCGAACCCGGCAAGTCATCCTCGCGGGCGATCAACAGCAACTGCCGTTCGATGGTCGCCAGCCGGCAGTTCTCCCAGGTGCCGCGATAACGGCGGCGGGTGGGGAACAGCAGATCCACATGATCCAGCGCCGAGATCGGATCACCGCGCCGTGCCAGCCGATAGCGCGTCTTCAGCAGTGGCGCGTCATAGCAGCGGCCGTTGTAACTGGACAGCACGGTCGTCGGTGCCAGCCAGCTGGCGAACAACTCCAACATCGCGCTCTCCGCACCCATCGTCGACATCAGCAGCTGGCGCACGCGCAGGCCTTCGCCGCGCGCTGCATCGTGATGCCAATCGGCAGCACCGATCATGAACGCGCGGGTGCCGGTGCCGCCGGCCAGGCCGGTGGTTTCGGTATCGAAGAACAGCAGGTCCTGCGGTGCGACGGTTTCCTCAGGCCGTTTGCTGAAGGCCAGCGACAACGGTGCAGCGGGAATCGCCTGCGGAATGAAGGCTTCGATCAGATGTAGGCCAGGGGCGATCTCGGTGCCGGGTAGATCCCGATCCAGCGGTCCGCGCTCGGCAGGCGCAGCCGGTGCTATCGCGCGGTTGCGGGTGGCCAGCAGGCGGCGCAATGCAGCGCCGTCCTGCGGCTTTGTCGGCTTGTGCTGGATCTGATCGACCCAGCCAAACACCGAGGATTCCTGCTTCTGCCTTTGTAGGAACGGCGTCAGCCGCGAAGCCGATGCAGTTTCCGTAGCCGATGAAGAACCAGATGCATCCGAAGGAACCGGCTCTGCAGCAGCTTCCACCGTCTGTGGCGTCGCGGCTGACGCCGCTCCTGCAACAGCGGTGCGCTCGCCGGCTGTTGCAGGCGCTGCCGTTGCCAGCCCCGCTTGTTTACGCAGGGCTTTCAGTTTGTCCAGGCTGATGCTCATGGCAGCAGGTCGAGCGCCTCGTCGGCGGCAACCGCCTGCACCTGGTCGCAACGCTCGGCCGACAGCAGCGACAACACCTTCAAGGCCAGCGAACGCGGCGTCTCGCCCTTGTCCTCTTCCTGCGCCGCCAGCACCGGGCCCACGCAGGCGGGGCAGCCGGCATTGCAGTCGCAGCGCTCCACCAGTTCCAGGGCGCGCTGCACCAGCTCGCCCTGGCGCTGCCACAGCGGCTCGCTCAGGCCCACGCCGCCGGGGAAGTTGTCGTACAGGTACACCGTCGGCACGAAGCTCTGCATCAGCTCCACCGCGCCTTCGCCGGCTTCGTTGCCGCGCAGCTGGCCACGGCCGGTCTGGTCGGCTACCGCAAACCAGGCGCCATCACCGTTGCCCACCGCCTTCTGCAGGTCGCGGGCGTCGGCCATCACCGCCACCGTGGCGACGATATGCAGCGCATAGGCAGCGCCCAGGAAGCCATCCAGCGCGTCCTGTTTCTGCGCGAAGCTGCGCAGCAGGGTGGCCTGCGGCAGCTGCCACCACACTGCGGTGGTATGCAGCTCCTGGTCGGGCAGGTTGACCGGGCCGTAGCCGATGTTCTCGTGCGTGTAATAGCGGATCTTCTTGTAGCCGGCCACGCGCCGCACTACATGCACTTCGCCATGGTGCGAATCGCCACGGCCGGCGCCATTGCCGTCGAAGCGGTCCAGCACCTTGAGCTTGGTGTAGTCGATGCTGTCGGTGTAGTAATCCACATGCGTGCGGGTGACATAGGCCTTGCGGCCGTCCCAGTCCAGCCGCTCCACCTGGTAGGGCGTGCTCTGCACCATGTGGATGGCGCCTTCGTACAAGGTCAGTGCAGCGGCGGAATAGTCCACCTCGGCGATGATCTGCTGCTTGCCGTCGCTGCGGTCCACCACCACGAAGTTGCCATCGGCCACCGCGCGCAGGCTCACCGCATTGGCGGGGTAGCTGTCGGCAATCCATTCCCAGCGGTCGCCTTCCTGGTGCACCACTTCGGTTTCGGCCAACGCCTGCAGGAATACCAGCGGATCGATTGGCCCGAACGGTTCGCCTGCGAGGAATGGCAGCTCGAAGGCAGCGCAGCGGATGTGATCGAACAGGATCAGCGGCTGGTCCGGCGAGATGCGCGCGTGCTCGGGCGTGGCATTGGCGAAGAAATCCGGATGCCGCACCACGTACTGGTCCAGCGGCTGGCTGCTGGCCACCATCACACCGAGTGCGGCCTGTTGGCGGCGGCCGGCGCGGCCGAAGCGCTGCCAGGTTGCCGCGACGCTGCCGGGGTAGCCGTTGAGGATGACCACGTCGAGTGCACCGATATCCACGCCCAGCTCCAGGGCCGAGGTGCTGACGATGCCGTCGATGTTGCCGGCGCGCATCGCCCGCTCCACCTCGCGGCGCTCGGTGGGCAGGTAGCCACCGCGATAGGCACGGATACGTGCCGGCTTGCGCGGGTCGTTGTCGAAGATGTCCTTCAGGTACTTGGTCAGTACCTCCACCATCAAGCGCGTCTGCGCGAACACCAGGGTCTTCAGCCCGCTCTTGATCGCGATGCGGGCAATGCGGTTGGCCTGCGAGCGCGCAGAGGCGCGCAGGCCAAGATCCGGATTGATGACCGGTGGGTTCCACAGCAGCACGTGCTTGGGCCCGCTGGGCGCGCCGGACTCGGTGATGGCGTGGACGTGTTCCTCCACCAGGGCCTCGGCATGTGCATGCGGGTTGCCGATGGTGGCCGAGCACAGGATGAACTGCGGTTGCATGCCGTAGAACGCGCAGATGCGCTTGAGCCGGCGCAGCACATTGGTGACGTGGCTGCCGAACACGCCGCGATAGGTGTGGATCTCGTCGATCACCACATAGCGCAGGTTCTCGAAGAACTGCGCCCACTTGGTGTGGTGCGGCAGGATGGCCTGGTGCAGCATGTCGGGGTTGCTGACCACGATATCGCCGTGCAGGCGGATTGCCTGGCGCGCATCGCCGGGGGTATCGCCATCGAAGGTGAAGGCCTTGACCCCGAGGTCGCCGGCCCGGTTCAGCTCCAGCAGCTCGGCCACCTGGTCCTGCGCCAGCGCCTTGGTCGGGAACAGGTAGAGCGCCTTGGCATTGCCCTGCATCGCCGCGCTGACCACCGGCAAGGTGTAGCACAGCGATTTGCCGGAGGCGGTGGGGGTGACGATGGCGACATGCTCGCCGCGCTGGCTGGCATTCCAGGCCTCGGCCTGATGCGAATACAGCTGCTCGATGCCGCGTGCTTTCAGCGCGGCTTTCAGTGCCTCGGGCACGTCATCGGGGATGGGGGCATAGCTGCCTTCACGGCCCGGAATGGTGAAACTGCCGGTCACCCGGTCCTTGTAGCGCCGCGCCAGGCGCTGGCCCAGCAGCGAGCCGTCACGCGAGGGCAGGCCATCGGTGGTTGCCAGCGCCCGTTCGCTGGCTTCGGTGCGGGGAGCGAGGGAAAACGCCATGCACGGACTGCCGATCAAAGGACACAATGGAAGCACATCGGTGTCTCACGTGGTGAGACACCACGGCAGGTTGGGCCGGTACGGGGCTGCTTTGTGCCGATTCACCTGCCGGGCCGCGTCGGGACTGCGGCCCGTGTACGCGCTTGAGCGCACACCCGGTATCACAGCGGCGCGCATGGCAGTCAGGCGGCAGCAACAAAACCTGAAGGTCGGGTTCGTATCCTGCTGCCTTCAGCCGCGGGTGGAGGAAGACGGTGGTGGCAGCACGACGATGGCCAGGGTTGGCCGTGATGATCCTCCTGTTGGCGGGCCCTGTGCAGGCACAGCAGCTGCCGCAGGCGGCCGGGGAGGCCAACGGGCAGGCGCCGGCCGAGCCCGCGCCACCGCCGGTGGACGGCCCGGTCACCACCTTGGGCGAAGTGCGCGCGCTCAAGCCGGAGGACGATCAACCGCTGAATCTGTACCGGTTCAAGAACCCGGTGCAGCCTGCGCCCAACCGTTTCAGCAAGAACTGGAGCGAACCTCCCTCGCCCGAGCAGGTGGGCATGAGTGGTGGCTACGTGATGATGGGCATCGCCTACGGCCTGTTGAAGGCCGGGCAGGGCCTGAACAAGCTTACCGGCGGCCCCGATCAGATCCAGTCCGCCATTGCGCGGCCACCGCCGGAGCTGAGCGCCGAGCAGCAGGCGCGCGCGGCCGCGTTCTGTGCGCAGCAAGACTGCACGCAGGCAGGTGACGGCCGCTGATCTTCGTGGTTGCCGGGCACCGGCCCGGCGTCGCGACGTTGCGAGGAACCAGGATGCTGCGCACGGCCGCGTGCATGGCGTCTAATACGCGCATGAATTCCCCGCACCAACGCCCACCACAGCGGCGCCCTGCAGCCAAGGCAACACCGGCCACTGCATTGCATCCGCGCAACCGTCACCAGGGCCGCTACGACCTGCCGCGCCTGGTGGCGGCCAACCCGGCACTGCGCCGGCACCTGATCCACACTCCGGCTGGCACGCAGAGCATCGATTTCAGCGATCCCGCTGCGGTGCGCGAGCTCAACCGCGCCCTGCTTGCCAGCGATTACGGCATCCAGCATTGGGACATCCCCGATGGTTACCTGTGCCCGCCAGTGCCGGGGCGGGTGGACTATCTGCATGGCCTGGCCGATCTGTTGGCGGCGGACCACGACGGGGTGATTCCACGTGGGCCTGGCGTGCGCGCGTTGGACATCGGCGTGGGTGCCAACTGCATCTACCCGCTGCTCGGGCAAGCCGAGTACGGCTGGCGCTTCCTTGGCAGCGACATCGATGCCGGCGCGCTGCAGTCGGCAGCGGCCAATGTGCAGGCCAACGGGCTGCAATCCCTCATCGAGCTGCGTCAGCAGCACGCACGCGGCAATCTGTTCGCCGGCCTGCTGCAGGCCGACGAACGTTTCGCGCTGACCTTGTGCAATCCGCCGTTCCACGCCTCGGCCAAGGAGGCGGCGCAGGGCAGCCAGCGCAAGCTGCGTAACCTGGGCGGCGCAGTTGCGCCAACGGGCAAAGGCCCGGCGTTGAACTTCGGTGGTCAGGCCAACGAGCTGTGGTGTACCGGCGGCGAGGCCTCGTTCCTGCGGCGGATGATCCGCGAGAGTGCGGACATCCAGCGGCAGGTGCTGTGGTTCAGCTCACTGGTGGCCAAGAGCGAGCATTTGGCCGATATCCACAAGCAGTTGGCCAAGATCGGCGCAGTGGAAGTGCGCGAGGTGGCCATGGCCCAGGGCAACAAGCAGAGCCGTTTTGTGGCCTGGAGCTTCCACGCCGAGGCGGCGCGCAAGGCCTGGATGCAGGATCGATAAGCCGGGGGTTTGATTGCCGTAGCCCGGGTAAGCGCAGCGCACCCGGGAAGCAGGCCACACGCGATTCTTCCTGCCACGCACGAACAGCCCCGGGTGCGCTGCGCTTACCCGGGCTACAGGGGCCGATCAGGCTTTGCTCAAGTGAGCTTCAAACCGGGCTCACGCCGAGACGCCGGCCAGCACCGCGTACATCACCACGAAGGTGACCAGGAAGAAGTAGATGAAGCCGATGAAGCTGTAGCGCAGCAAGGTCAGGATCGGGTTGCCGCCGTAGACACGCTGCTGCATCCAGAACAGGTAGACCGGCACGCCCAGCCACAGCAGCGCGTACAACCAATCGCTGATCGCATTGATCACGGGATTGGCGATGGCGCCGCTGATGGCGGCGATCAGGAAAGTGGCCAGCAGTACCAGCATCAGCCAGCAGTGGCTGTACAGCGCCACCACCAGATGTTCCAGGTAGCCCATCGGCCGGCGGACGTAGGCGATGCGCAGCACCAGCGCAAACACCGGCATCAGGAAGAACAGCGCACCGGGCAATGCCGTGAGCACGGCCTGCACGAACAGGTCGCCGTTGCCGCTCATGCGCGCGATGTTGTTGTTGGCGTTGTCCAGCCGATGGTTGAGCCATTTGTTGGCGAAGCCGGGCCAGCCATTGAGCACAACAGGATTGGTTTCCGGGTCCCAGGGTTTGCCATTGATATCCTGGTTGAACAACTGACCGGTGCGGCCCGCGCTGGCGCGGGTGGCCGCGTTGCCGGCGCGATCCAGGGCCGAGGACGTGTCCTTGCCATCGGTGATCTTCCCCTGCTTTGCCAGCTCGGAAAGACGCTGCGCGGCGGCGGTGTTGACCGCCGCCATGCCGATGGCAAAGCCGGTGCTGGCGCCCGCCGAGCTGCCCAGTTCGCGTTCCAGCTCGGCAACCTGGCGCGCCCGCAACGCCTCCACCTGCTCGGCGGTCTGGGCACTGGCAAAGGCGGAAGAGTTCGACTTGATCAGCGTATCGGCATTGGTGTGCAGGGTCAGCTTGCCGACGAAGAAGGTGAACAGGGTAAGGATGACGAACAGCCGCAGGGGCTGCACATAGCCCACGCGCTGGCCGCTGAGGAAATTGACGGCAATCCGGCCCGGCACCAGCAGGTCACGCAGGGTGCGGAAGATGCGCCCGTCCAGGTGCCAGAAGGACTCGAATACTTCCTCGATGGCATGCCCGAAGTTCTTCAGCGGGTTATGCGCCGACTGCCCGCAGTGGTGGCAGTAGTGGCCCTGCAGCGTGGCCCGGCAGTTCTCGCAGGCACTGTGATCGGAAGTGGAATGCGCGACTTCGGTCTGGCTCATGGCGGGCGCGGGGGGCTGCGTTGGAAGCCACATACGATAACGGGGTTTTCCGGCTTCGTTCAGTATCCGTTCCAAAAAACACCCGCCGAAGTAGAGCCCCTCTCCCGTTTACGGGGGAGGGGTTGGGGTGGGGGAAGCTCCTCGCTCGTAGACCCCAAAGCCCAAGCCCCCAAGCCTCAACCGCCCCGCACCTTCCGATGCCACAAGGCATTGACGATCACCCAACGGCCATCAAACCGGCCCATCTGCAGATGATCGATGAACCACGGGCTCTCCAGCCGCACCGTGGCAATGTCCTCGTCCACCTGCAGCACCGTCACCGTGCGCTGCCACTGCGCGCGCGGTGTCTTCAGCGCGCCCTGGCGGGTGAAGCGGATCAGCTCATCGGCGCTCATCCGTCCCAGTCCCAGGGTTTCATTGGGATTGGCAACGATGTTGCGCTTGGCCAGATCCGGGTGCAGGGCGCGCGTCACCCGCGCGACATCGCCCTCCAGCTGGCCGTCCATGTAGTCGTAGGCGATGGCCTCGATGGCCTGCAGGGTGGCCGCATCCGGTGGCGCCGCCACGGCATTGCCGGCAAGGCAGAGCATTCCAACGACAAACACGCGTAGTGCGGTGGACAGCATGGCCGGCTCCGGAGGTGGCTGGGCGCAGGGTGGCGGGCTTCGGGTGGATGCGCAATGGGCAGGAAGTCACCGGCGCGCGGCGAGCCTGTCCGGCAACTGGGGCCGGGCTGGAAAGCCGCGGGCGCTTGCGCGACTATCCGCTACGGGGAAGCAGGGGGATACAGGGAATGGAATCTGAAGTTACGCAGGCATCGGTACCGGTGGAAAATCGCCGCATCAACTATGTGCTGATTGATCACGAGAACGTGCAACCCACGGATCTGAAACTGCTTGATCGCGAGGACGTGCGGCTGTGGGTGTTTGTCGGTGCTGGGCAGACAAAGTTGTCCTCCGATCTGGCGATCCAGATGCAAGCCATGCGCGAGCGTGCTGATTACGTCCGGATTTCCGGCAATGGCTCCAACGCGCTGGATTTTCATATCGCCTTCTACATCGGCCAATTGTCGCGGGAGGATCCACGCGGGTTCTTCCACATCATTTCCAGGGACACCGGCTTTGACCCACTGCTGGAACACCTCAAGGCGCGAAAAATCCTCGCGTGTCGGTCCGTGGATATCAGCGCGATGCCGCTGTTCAGGACGACAGCAGTCCAGGCTAGCGTCCAGACTGCACCTGGGCCACGCGCAGTATCCGTGCCAAAAGTGAACAAGCTTGTTGTCATTGTGGACAAGCCCACGGTGGCAGCGAAGCCGGCAGCAGCCACACCCTCGAAGAAGGCGCTGCAGGTGAAGGAAATGACAGCAGCGCAACGCTTGGCGCAGACAAGGCTGGTGCTTGGGAAAATGACGGCCAACAAGCCCGGCAGCCTGGCGGCGTTGAAGAAGCATATCGGTGCCCAGTTCCTGAGCCAGCTCAAGGCTGCGGATGTGGATGCAATCATCGCGGCACTGAAGAAGGCGGGCACGCTCAAGGTGGCTGGAACCAAGGTCACTTACAGCTGAGGAACCATCGCGGCTGCGATTTCATCACGGCCTCTGTGCAGCCAACGTCCTACGGTGCCCCCATCACCGGCCTGTCGCCGGAAGGGATGCACCATGGAAACGCGTTCTTCATTGCGGCCCTACGCGGCGCGGGTACTGGTCACGCTGGCCCTGGTCGGGCTGGCGGTGCTGGTCTGGCGGTTGTCGGACCTGGTGCTGGTGATCTTCGGCGCGGTGGTGGTGGCAGTGCTGCTGCATTCGCTGGTGCGCCTGGTCACCCGCCTCACCCGCTTGTCCGATGGCATCGCGCTGGGCGTGGTGCTGGTGCTGCTGGTGCTGGGCTTCGCGTTGCTGATGTGGATGTTCGGTGCGCAGGTGGCCGGCGAGATGGAGTCGCTGAAGCAATCGCTGCCGCAGGCCTGGGCGCATTTCAAGGATTGGCTGGACGCCAGCCCGGTGGGGCCGATGGCCAAGCAGGGCATCGATCAGTTGCATGCAGGCATGAGCGGGCTGGCGGCCAAGGCCGGGGCGCTGGCGATGTCGGCCTCGGGCAACCTGACTGACATGGTGCTGATGGTGGTGGGTGGCATCTACCTGGCCGCACAGCCCACGGTCTACCGCGAAGGCACCTTGAAGCTGTTCCCCAAGGACCGCCGCGCGCTGATGGGCGATGCCTTCGATGCCAGCGGCAAGGCGTTGCAGGCGTGGCTGGGTGGGCAGCTGCTGGCGATGGTGGTGGTGGGAACCCTGACCGGCCTGGGCCTGTGGGCGCTGGGTGTGCCGGTGGCGTTCGGGCTGGGCATCATCACCGCGCTGCTGGATTTCGTGCCCATCATCGGGCCGATCCTGGCGGCCATACCGGCGGTGTTGCTGGGCTTCACGGTGAGCCCGCAGGTGGCGCTGGGCGCGTTGGCGGTGTTCGTGGTGATGCAGCAGATCGAAGGCCATGTGCTGCAGCCGCTGATCCAGCAGCGGGCGGTGGATCTGCCGCCGGCGCTGTTGCTGATCTCGCTGTTCGGCATTGGCGCCCTGTTCGGTCTGCCGGGGGTGATCCTGGCCGCGCCGATGACGGTGGTGATCTTTGTATTGGTGAAGCGCCTGTATGTGATGGAGGCGCTGGGGACGGAGACGCCGATTCCCGGGCGCGATGAGGTGGCTGGGAAGTAGATGTGGGTTTTGGGTGGCGCTTGCCGGGTGGGGCTGTTGCCGAGCATGGCTCGGCACTACACAAGCAAAGAGGCCACGCGTTTGCGTGGCCTCTTTTTCTTCAGGGCATTACCGGGGGAGTGTAAGCCAGCGTTGCACCCAGCGCCCACAGCAACAGCAATACCAGCGGGGTGTGCACCAGCAGCTGCACGAAGGTGAAGCCGATCAGGTCGCGGGCCTTCAGGCCGAGTACGCCCAGCAGCGGCAGCATGTAGAACGGGTTGATCAGGTTGGGCAGCGCCTCGGCGGCGTTGTAGATCTGCACCGACCAGCCCAGGTGGTACTTCAGGTCATTGGCCACCTGCATCACGTACGGCGCCTCGATGATCCACTTGCCGCCACCGGAGGGAATAAAGAAGCCCAGCACTGCCGAATAGCTGCCCATCAGCAACGCATAGGTGTCGTGGCTGGCGATCTGGGTGAAGAAGGTGGAGATGATGTGGGCCACGCTATGGCCTTCGCTGCCGTTGACCGTGGTCATGATGGCGGCGATGGAGCCGTACAGCGGGAACTGGATCAGCACACCGGTGGTGGAGGGCACGGCGCGCGCTACCGCATCCAGGAAGCTGCGCGGGCGCCAGTGCAGCAGCGCGCCAGCCATCAGGAACAGCAGGTTGTAGGTGTTGAGGCCTGAGATCGCCTGGATCGCCGGCTTGGTGCTGAACTCGTGGATCAACCAACCCGCAGCCAGCGCCACCAGCAGCAGGATCAGCAGCGGGCTGTGCTCCAGCCATTCGCCTGGACGCGTTGGCTTGGATTTGGCCGGTGCCGCATCGGCGCTGACATCCACGCCGCAGTCGGCCGCGTCGCGCGCCGAATTGGCGGCCGGTGCGGTGACGTAGGCAATGATCAGCGACACCACCACCAGCGCAGCCAGCAGCACGCCGGACTGCCACAGGAAAATGGTTTCGGTGAACGGGATGACGCCGGTGATCGACAGGATCGACGGCGGCAGGCTGGCCGGGTTGGCCTGCAGCTGCGCGGCCGAGGACGACAGGCCCAGGGCCCATACCGCACCCAGGCCGAGATACGCCGCCGCACCAGCAGCGCGGTAATCCATCTTCAGCTCGCTGCGGCGAGCCAATGCACGCACCAGCAGGCCGGCAAACACCAGGCTCAGGCCCCAGTTCAACAACGAGGCCAGCATCGACACGATGGCGACCAGGGCGACCGCGCTGCGGCCGTTCTTGGGCACGCGGGCCAACCGATCGATCAAGCGCGAGGCCGGGCCGGACGAGGCCACCACATAACCGCCGATCACCACGAAGGCCATCTGCATGGTGAAGGGGATCAGGCTCCAGAAACCATCGCCGAAGGCCTTGGCGGTTTCAGTTGGGGCAGCACCAATGGACAGCGCGGCCAATGAGACTGCGGCAAGGGCGAGGGCGGCGAACACCCAGGAGTCGGGGAACCAGCGTTCGGCAAACTGCGCGCAGCGGATGGCAAAGCGCGCCGAAGCGGTGTCTTGGGGAGTGGAGTGCATGCGGCGGTACCGTGTGGGGACAACCGTTCGACGGTAACGCGGCGGCGCGCAGGCGCGGAACTGTACCTTCGGATAGTGCGCGCCTATTCATGCAAAGACGCCGCTTGCGGACAAGCGGCGTCCTGGGTTTCCCGCGCTGGCTTACTTGCCGGCGGTGAGGGTGGTGTAGCTGTTGATCAGGTTGCGTTAGTCGGGGATGTGGTTGGAGAACAGCGCGCCCAGGCCTTCTACATCGTTGCGCCAGTCGCGGTGCAGCTCGCAGGCCACGCCGAACCAGGTCATCAGCTGTGCGCCGGCCTGTTCCATGCGGCTCCAGGCGGCCTGCTGGGTCATGCTGTTGAAGGTGCCGGAGGCATCGGCCACCACGAACACGTCGAAGTCCTCGGCCAGTGCCGACAGCACCGGGAACGATACGCAGACCTCGGTGACCACACCGGCAACCAGCAGCTGTTTCTTGCCGGTGGCTTTCACTGCCTTGACGAAGTCCTCGTTGTCCCAGGCATTGATCTGGCCAGGGCGGGCGATGTACGGCGCATCCGGGAACAGTGCCTTCAGCTCCGGCACCAGCGGGCCGTTCGGGCCGTTTTCGAAGCTGGTGGTGAGGATGGTGGGCAGCTTGAAGTAGTTGGCGATGTCGGCCAGCGCCAACACGTTGTTCTTGAACTTGTCCGGATCGATATCGCGGACCAGTGACAGCAGGCCGGTCTGGTGATCGACCAGCAGGACGGCAACGTCATCTTTGTTGAGGCGGGTGTAAGGCTTGCTCATGGAAGGCTCCGATAGCTTGAAGTGCTTTGTCCCTTCTCCCCTTGCGGGAGAAGGTGGCCCGAAGGGCCGGAAGAGGGGAGCGCGCGAAGCGCGTTGCTGTTGCGGTGCGGTTTAGGTGGATGAGGTTCTGACGAGTGCTGGCTTCGTTCTGCCCTCACCCCAACCCCTCTCCCGTGCAACAGGAGAGGGGCTTGATCTGCTTGTGCTTCAGCTGCGCTGCGAGTCCAGCTGCTCGTGGTTGGTCACCACTTCCTGTGCCTTGCTGTAGCTCTCGATCAGCAACTGGTAGTTGGGGAAGATGTTGGTGTACGCCTGCGCCCATTCGGCGGCGTCTTCGCGGTTCCAGGTCTTCTGCAGTTCAGAGGCGACCGCAGCCACATCGATGACCACGACGCCGGCCTGCATCATCCGCGCCAGGGTGATTTCCTGCGCCTGCTTGGAATAGGTGCCGGAGGCATCAATCACCGCGAACACCTGGTAGCCGTCGGCCACTGCGGCAATCGACGGGAACGCCATGCACACGCTGGTGATGGTGCCGGCGATGATCAGCTGCTTCTTGCCGGTGTCCTTCACTGCCTGCACGAAGTCCGGGTTGTCCCAGGCATTGATCTCGCCCTTGCGCGCCACGTATTTCGCGTGCGGCGCGTTCTGGTGGATTTCCGGAATCAGCGGGCCGTTCGGGCCCTGCGGCACCGAGGCGGTGGTGATCACCGGGATCTTCGCCAGCGAGGCCAACTTGGCCAACGTCGAGGCAAGCCGCCGCAAGGTGGTGAACGGCATGTCGTGCACGGTCTGGAACAGGCCGCTCTGGTGATCGATCAACAGCATTGCGACGTTGTTAGGATCGATGACGGGTTTTGCGCCGTTGAAGTTGGCAACGTGAGGGAAGGTATACATGGCGAGACTCTCTTGGTCTGGATGGCATCGCACCGGGCTGAGTGCCGTGGTGCGGGGAAGAGATGACCGGGGTGGGCCCTGTCATTGGCGACTACGCTGTTGTTTGCTTGGCACTGACTTCGTTCGCCCTCACCCCAACCCCTCTCCCATGGGGAGAGGGGCTTGAGCATTACGCAGCGATCTGGCCGAAGCGGCCGGAGTTGAAGTCATCCATCGCCTGACGGATTTCTTCCTGCGTGTTCATCACGAACGGGCCGTAGCCGGCGATGGGTTCGTCGATGGGCTCACCGGCCAGCACCAGCACGGTGGCGTCGGCATTGGCCTCCAGCTGCACTTCGCCGGCCTGGCGGTCAAACAGCACCAGCTGGCCTTCGCGGGCAACCTGGTTGCCGTTGAGCAGCACGGTGCCATGCAGGATCACCATTGCCACGGTGTGGCCTTCGGCGAACTGCAGCGTGGTGTGCTGGTCACGCGACAGCCGCATGTCCCACACGTCCATCGGCGTATGCGTGCGGGCCGGGCCGCGCTGGCCGCCGAATTCGCCGGCAATCACCCGCACCGTGCCGGCACCATCGGCCAGCGGCACCACCGGAATATCGGCATTGCTGATGTTCTGGTAGCCGGGCGCGGCCATCTTGTCCTTGGCCGGCAGGTTGACCCACAGTTGCACCATCTCCAGCTTGCCACCGCGCTGGGTGAAGGCTTCGGAGTGGAACTCCTCGTGCAGGATGCCGGAGGCAGCGGTCATCCACTGCACATCGCCCGGGCCGATCTCGCCACCGGCGCCGGTGGAATCGCGGTGTGCCACTTCGCCGTCGTAGACGATGGTGACGGTCTCGAAGCCACGGTGCGGGTGCTGGCCGACGCCACGCGGGGTCTGGGCCGGCGTGAACTCGGCCGGGCCGGCATGGTCCAGCAGCAGGAAAGGGCTGAGCTGGCGGCCGTGGGTGTTGTACGAGAACAACGAACGGACCGGGAAGCCATCACCCACCCAGTGCGGGCGGGGGGCGCTGTAGAGGCCACTGATCTTCTTCATCTGTCTGCTCCTTGTGCGGCGCCGGGAGGGCGCCTGCGATGGGGCAAAGATTAGGATTGGGACGATCACGCCGGTAGACGGCAAAAAGTGCTCTCATAGTCCTATCTGGTGAACGCTGGGGCAGTGATGCAGGACCTGAACGACCTTTACTACTACGCCAAGGTGGTGGAACACGGCGGCTTTGCCCCGGCCGGGCGCGCGCTGGGTGAGCCCAAGTCCAAGCTGAGCCGGCGTATCGCCCTGCTGGAGGAGCGGCTGGGCGTGCGCCTGATCCAGCGTTCCACCCGCCACTTCTCGGTCACCGAGGTCGGCCAGACCTTCTACGCGCACTGCCGCGCCATGCTGGTGGAGGCGGAAGCTGCGGCCGAGTCGATCGAACTGACCCGCTCGCAGCCACGCGGCGTGGTGCGGGTGAGCTGCCCGACCATGCTGCTGGATTTCCGGGTGGCGGCGATGGTGGCCGATTTCATGGCGCGCTGCCCGGACGTGGAGGTGCACCTGGACGCCACCAACCGCCGCGTCGATGTCATCGCCGAAGGCGTGGACGTGGCCATCCGCGTGCGTCCGCCGCCGCTGGAAGACAGCGAGCTGGTGCTCAAGGTATTGGCCGAGCGCACCCAGTGCCTGGTGGCCGCGCCGTCGTTGCTGGAAACCCATGGCCCTGCGCAAGGTCCCGCCGATCTGCAGCTGTTGCCCAGTGTCGCGCTTGGCGTGCCACAGGCCGAACATGTCTGGCGCCTGCTCGGCCCGGACGGTGCAAGCGCGGAAGTGGCGCATCACCCCCGCCTGATCACCCGCGGCATGCTGGCACTGCGTGCCGCCGCGCTGGCCGGCGTCGGCGTGGCGCAGCTGCCGACCATGATCATCCGCGAGGCGCTGGATAACGGCGAACTGGTCAATGTCGCGCCGGGCTGGGCGCCGCCGAAGGAGATCATCCACGCGGTGTTTCCTTCGCGGCGTGGCTTGTTGCCCTCGGTGCGTCTGTTCATCGATCACCTGGCGGCATCGTTCGCGGCGCTGGACGAATCTTGAGGGCGCGTCTGCATGAATGGGTGATGGTCACGGTACTTGAACACACCCTTGGCAACACTGCGCGCTTCGCACAAAGGGAGTTGCTACATGCGTGTTGCCGTTTTGACCCTGGCCTGTTTCACCGTATTGGCCAGCGCCTGCGGGCGCGGACCCTCCAACGACCAGGCGGCAACGCCGTCCACACCGGCGGCCGATGACGCCGCTGCCCCCGCGGCAGCTGCCAGCGACGTGCTGACCGCGGGCAGCATCGAGTTCCCGGTGATCCCGACCATCATGGTGCCCAGCATCGTTGGCAGCGGCCCGGCGCAGAAGCGGCTTGAGCAATCGATGCAGTCGCTGATCGATCCGGTCGCCGGCATCAGCGTGCGCTCGGCCAACTGCACCACCGATGGTGGGCTGGTCAATGAAAGTGGCTTCACCAATGTTGACGCGCAGGGCAACCTGGAGCGCGTCGGCGGCCACGGGGTATTCAACATCGGTGCCGATGGCAGTGGCCAGGCGGTAACCGGCGACGGCGTGGTGGAAGTGAAGCCCGATGGCAGCGGCAGCGTCGTCAACGATGCCGGTACCTTCGAGGTGAATGCCGATGGTTCCGGCAGTTATGTCGGTGCCCACGGCAATATCGAACTGGACGGCAAGGGTGCCGGCAGCTGGGTGGGAAGTTTCGGCACCATCGAGAACCACGGTGATGGCTCGGGCAGCTGGGTGGGGGGCGATGGCAACATCGAGATCAACGCCGATGGCTCTGGCAAGTGGATTGGTGGCCCTGAAGGCATCGTTGAAAATCGGGGCGATGGCACCGGTACCGTGGGCGCCGTACCGCGCGAAGTGAAGATGGCACCGTTGCCGCCGCTGCCGCCGGCCGGCAAGTTCCCGCTGCTGGACAAGTTCAAGCCCTCCGGTGCGCCCTGCGGCTATGTCATCACCCTCAATGACAAGGTGCTGTTCGATTTCGACAAGGACGTGATCCGTCCGGATGCCGGCAAGGTGCTGGATGTGCTGGCGACGGCGCTGGGCAAGGTGCCGTCCAGCGCAATGGAGATCCGCGGCCATACCGATGCCAAGGGCAGTGACGATTACAACCAGGACCTGTCCGAGCGTCGTGCACAGGCCGTGCTGGCCGCATTGCGGCAGCGTGGTAGCGCGACCGACGCGGCTGCACACGGTTACGGTGAATCGCAGCCGGTGGCGCCAAATGAGATCAAAGGCAAGGACAACCCCAGCGGCAGGCAGCTCAATCGGCGCGTGGAGATTTTTGTCCGCACGTAAGCCTGGGGTCTGTTTGTAGGAGCGGCGTAAGCTGCGAAGCCACTGTTGCTTCCGAAGCAGCGGATAGCCAAATCCAACCCAGCCAACAGCAATCGCCACGAATGCCAGACCAGCAGGCATTCGTGGCTTCGCTGCCTGCGCCGCGCCTACAAATCGGGGCTTGCCGGTGTTTTTTTTGGTGCATGGAGCCCCTGCCGAGCATGGCGCGGCACTACACCCCCTCCCTTTGGCCGCAGGCCAAGGGGAGGGCCGGGGAGGGGTGCTTTTGACGTTGGCTTGGAAAGCCCCTGCCAAGCATGGCGCGGCACTACACTCCCTCCCTTTGGCGTAGCCAAGGGGAGGGCTGGGGAGGGGTGCTTTTGACGTTGGCTTGGAAAGCTCCTGCCGAGCATGGCGCGGCACTACACCCCCTCCCTTTGGCGTAGCCAAGGGGAGGGCCGGGGAGGGGGGCTTTTGACGTTGGCTTGGAAAGCCCCTGCCGAGCATGGCTCGGCACTACCGATGATGCCTTGATGACCATCGGCCCGTGTCATGCAGCGCAGGCTTGTCGCATGATGGCCCTCTCAGACAAGCGAGAGGTTGGTGATGCATGTGTTCCGTCCTGCAGTGCTGGGGCTGGCCCTGATGGCCGCCATGGGCTTGGCCAACGCGGCGCCGGATGTGCCGGACGTGGATGCACGCGGCGTCAAGATCAGCGAGGCCGCGTACCCCGGCACCATCCGCCTGGAGGTGGATGCCACCGACCTGGGCCAGCGCGTGTTCAAGGTGCGCCAGACCGTGCCGGTGCAGGCCGGCCTGCAACGCTTCCACTACCCGGCCTGGTTGCCGGGCAGCCATTCGCCCACCGGCCAGATCGAGAAGCTGGCTGGACTGGTGATCAGTGGCAACGGCCAGCGCCTGGACTGGGTGCGTGACCCGCTCGACGTCTACACCTTCAACGTACAGGTGCCCGAAGGCGTGAGCGAGCTGCGCATGGACTTCCAGTTCCTCAGCCCCACCGATTCGGCGCAGGGCCGCACGGTGATGACGCCGAACATGCTCAACCTGCAGTGGAACGCGATGCTGCTATACCCGGCCGGGCACGCCGCGCACGCCATCACCTACCAGGCCAGTGCGCGTTACCCGCAGGGTTGGGAAGCGGCCAGCGCCCTGAGCGTGGCCAGCCGCAACGGTGACACCGTCAACTACGCGCCGACCAACCTGGAAATCCTGGTGGATTCGCCGGTGTTTGCCGGCCGCTACCACCGCATGTTCGACCTGGCGCCGGCCGGTACCCGGCCGGTGCGGCTGAACGTGTTTGCCGACCGCGCCAAGGATCTGGAGGCCAAGCCCGAGCACATCGAGCAGCACCGCGCGCTGGTGACGCAGGCCCGCAAGCTGTTTGGTGCCGAGCACTACGACCATTACGATTTCCTGTTCGCGGTGACCAACCAGCTCGGCGGCATTGGCCTGGAGCACCAGCGTTCCAGCGAGAACAGCGAAGACCGCGATTACTTCAGCGGCTGGGATGCCAAGGTCGGCAGCAGCGACCTGCTTGGCCATGAGTACACACACTCCTGGGATGGCAAATACCGTCGTCCGGCCGACCTGGCCACGCTCAACTACAACGTGCCGATGCAGGGCAGCCTGCTGTGGGTGTATGAAGGCCAGACCCAGTACTGGGGCAATGTGCTGACCGCGCGTGCCGGCATCCGTCCGCAGGAGGCCTCGCGCGATGCCTTGGCGATGGTGGCGGCCACTTATGCCGACAACCGCCCGGGCCTGGAATGGCGCTCGCTGGGTGACACCACCAACGACCCGGTGATCGCCCGCCGCAAGCCCAAGCCCTATCGCGGCTACCAGATGAGCGAGGACTACTACCAGGGCGGGCAGATGCTGTGGCTGGAAGCCGACGTGCGCCTGCGCACGCTCAGTGGCGGCAAGCGCAGCCTGGACGATTTCGCCAAGGCTTTCTTCGGCCAGAACGATGGCCAATGGGAGCGCCCGGATACCTATACCTTCGAGGACGTTGCCGCGACGCTGGAGCAGGTGCAGCCCACCGGCGATTGGTCGCAGTTCCTGCGTGAGCGCGTGGACCATCGCGCCGGCCTGGTCGGTGGCATCGAAGCCGCAGGCTGGAAGCTGGTTTACAAGGACAAGCCCAGTGCCTATTTCAAGGCGATGATGAAGGGCCGCGGTGCCAACTTCATCTACTCGCTGGGTGTGGCGTTGAGCCCGGCCGGCTACGTCAATGAAGTGCGTTGGGACAGTGCCGCGTTCAACGCCGGTGTTGGCACCGGCATGCAGGTGCTGGCGGTGAATGACCTGCAGTACAGCGCCGACGAGCTTGAAGAAGCCGTGCGTGCGGCCAAGGACAGCAAGCAGCCGGTGCGCCTGCTGGTCAAGGAGATGGACGTGTACCGCACACTGAGCATCGACTACCACGGCGGCCTGCGCTACCCGTCGCTGGAACGTATCGAAGGCAAGGCGGACTACCTGACCCCCATCCTCACCGCCCGCAAATAAGGCACCGTAGTGCCGAGCCATGCTCGGCAAAGGAGCTTTACCGCAAAACCCAAAGCCCCCCTCATCCGCCCCTTCGGGGCACCTTCTCCCGCGTGCGGGAGAAGGGAAAAAAGCCAAAGCCAAAGCCAAAGCCAAAGCCAAAGCCAAAGCCAAAGCCAAAGCCAAAGCCAAAGCCAAAGCCAAAGCCAAA
>DAMCTY010000026.1:0-50864 GCA_032112995.1 Stenotrophomonas sp.
GTTCTTCGTGCTGGCCTTCATCGCCATCTTCGCGATCTATTTCGCGGTGATGATCGTCGCGCTGATCATCGGCGTGATCGCCGGCCAGACCGCGGCATTGGCGGTGGCACAGCTGCTGCTGATGGCAGTGCTGATGCCCACCTTCGCCGGTGCCGTCTATGCGGCATGGAAGCAGATGCTGGCACCGGCAGATGCGGCCGGTACCACCCCGCCGCCGGTAAGCAGCGGCCACGTGTTCGAAGCATGAACTAGCCAGGAACGAGGGACCAGGAGCGAGGAACGAGTAAACGCAACAGCGCGCGAAACTTCGCTTTGTTGTTGCTCTCACTCGTTTCTGGTTCCTGCCTTCTAGTTCCTGGCTTCTTCCCGGCTGCGCTTGGTCAGGTACATGGCCTGATCAGCGGCATGCAGCAGCGCATCGACTTCCGCGCCATCGGCCGGATAGGCCGCTACGCCAACACTGGCACTGATCGCCAAGGTGACTTCCTCGCCCTCGCGCAGGTAGCACATCGGTGCCTGCAGGGCGCGCGCCACCCGCTCCAGCAGGCGGTGGGCGTCGTCGATGTTGTCCAGTTCCTCCAGCACCAGGGCGAACTCGTCGCCGCCGAGGCGGGCGACCGTGTCGTTCTCGCGCAGCGTGCCACGCAGACGCGCAGCCAGCTCCACCAGCAACGAATCGCCGGCGCCGTGGCCCCAGGTGTCGTTGACCTCCTTGAAGCGGTCCACGTCCACATACACCAAGGCAAACATGCCGCCGTTGCGCTGCGCGCGATGGTGCGCGCTCTCCAGCCGGTCCATGAACAAGGCACGGTTGGGCAGGCCGGTGAGCATGTCGTGCATGGCCAGGTGGCGCATTTCCTGCTCCATCTGCTTGCGCTGCTCGACCTCGATCTCCAGCTGCCGATTGCGCTCGGACAACTCGCTCAATGCATCGCGCAGTGCCACGCGGTGGCGGTACAGCTCCAGGAACACCTGCACCTTGGACAGCAGAATCGTCGCTTCCAACGGCTTGGCCATGTAATCGACCGCGCCGAAACCATAGCCCTTGAGGCGGTGCACGTCGTCGGCATAGGTGGCGGTGACGAAGATGATCGGGGTCTGCCGGGTGGTTTCTTCCTGCGACAGGATCTCGGCCACTTCAAAGCCGTTGATGTCCGGCATGTAGACGTCCAGCAGCACCAGGGCGAACTCGTCATCCAAGGTTGCCTTGAGCGCATCGTTGCCCGATGCGGCCTCCACCACGTCCACGTCCAGCTTGGCCAATACCCGGCGGATCACCAGCAGATTGGCCGGATTGTCATCCACCGCCAGGATCTTCGGGCGCTGCAGGACGGGTGGCTTGGCTACGAACATAAGGCTTCCAGCAAAAATGAAATTTCGGGCAAGGGCAGACAATGGTCGGCGCCGGCCAGTTCCAGTGCGGCGGCCGGCATCACCGGCACCTGCGCTGTTTCCGGGTCCTGCACAATCAGTGTGCCACCACAACGCCGCACGCGCGCGCAGCCCTCGGCGCCATCGGAATTGGCACCGGTCAGCAACACGGCAATGAGGTGCTCCCCCCATACGTCGGCCGCGGACTCGAACAGGACGTCGATCGAAGGGCGGGAAAAAGCCACCCGGGGATCCACGCTCAGCGCAAAACGGCCATTGCGCTCCATCAGCAGATGATAGCCCGAGGGCGCAACATAAATGTGATGAGGTTCCGGTTGCTGCCGTTCCTCGGCCTCGACCACCGTCAGGCCACTGCGGCTGGCCAGCAGCTCGCAGAACAGCCGCATGTCTTCCGAACCGCTGTGGCAGACCACCACCATCGGCACCGGCAAAGGCCCGGCAAACGCACCCAGCAACTGGTGCAGGGCGGACAGGCCACCGGCCGAGCAGCCCACCACGATGGCATGCGGCGGCAGCCCGGAAGCGGTTTTCACAGCAAGCCACCGACATTGCGATAGAGCCGCAGCTCGGCATCGAGCGGGGCAAAATCGCGCGCACTGGGGGCAAAGCGGATCGATTCGCGGTTGCCCAGGCACAGGAAGCCGCCGCGGCTGAGGCTGTTGCGGAACAAGCCCAGCACCCGGTCCTGCAGCGTGTCGGAGAAGTAGATCAGCACGTTGCGGCACAGGATCAGCTGCGCCTCGCAGAAGACCCCGTCGCAGACCAGATTGTGGTTGGCAAAGGTGACCCGGTCGCGCAAACGGGCATCCAGTTTCATGAAGTCGTAGCGGGCATGGTAGTAGTCCGAGAGCGTGTGACGGCCGCCGGCCGCCAGGTAATTCTCCGAATACAGCCTTGCATCACGGATCGGGAAAATGCCTTCCTGGGCCTTGGCCAGGGCTTCGTCGCTGAAGTCGGTGGCGTAGATCTGGCAGCGGTCGTACAGGCCCGCTTCCTTGAGCAGGATGGCCAACGAGTAGACCTCCTGGCCATGCGCGCAACCTGCCTGCCAGATATTGATCTGCGGGTAGGAAGCCAGCACCGGGAAGACCTCATCGCGCAGCTTCCGGAATACCGCCGGGTTGCGGAACATCTCCGACACCGGCACCGACAGCTTGGCGATCACCTGCGGCACCATCTCGTCGTCGCGCAATACGCGCGCGGTGAGCTCGCCCACATGCGCCACGTCCAGGGTCTGCACCAGCTGCAGCACCCGCCGCTTCAATGATGACGGCGCGTAGCCACTGAAGTCATAGCCGTGGCGTCGCGACATGGCATGGATGAAGGCATCCACCTCGATGTCGTCGACCTCGTCACGGCTGGGCGGCGGGGTGATCGGGCCTACTTTTGAAGCCATACGCGCATCATCGACAGCAACTTGTCCAGGTCCACCGGTTTGGTGAGGTAATCATTGGCGCCGGCATCCAGGCACTTGTCGCGGTCGCCGTGCATGGCCTTGGCGGTGACCGCGATGATCGGCAGGTTGGCCCATTCGGCGCGCTTGCGGATCTCGCGGGTGGTTTCGTAGCCGTCCATGCCCGGCATCATGATGTCCATCAACACCAGCTCGATGGCCGGGTTTTCCTCCAGCTGCTGCAGTGCCTTGTAGCCATCCTGCGCCATCAGCACGTTGACCCCGCGCGCCCGCAACGACTTGGACAGGGCAAACAGATTGCGCATGTCGTCATCAACCAGCAACACCTGGCGTCCGCTCAGGTTCTGGTCGTCGGACGGGGTGGCGTTGGCACCGCGCGAGCCGATGCTGTGCAGGAACAGGCTCACCTCGTCGAGCAGGCGCTCGGGCGAACGCTGGCCCTTGATCACGATGCTATCGGTGTACTGGCGCAGCTTCAGGCTTTCCTCGCGGCTGAGGTCCTGGCCGGAATAGATCACCACCGGCGGCACCGCCACCAGGGTGGCGGCCTTCTCCAGGAACTCGATGCCGGAAATGCCGCCCAGGTTGAGGTCAAGCACGATGCAGTCGTAGCTGTGGGTGGCAATGCGCTCCAGCGCCTCTTCGCCGGAAGCAACCTGGTCGATCTCGACATTGTCGGCCTGCAGCAGGCGGGTCAATGCCAGCCGTGAATCGTGGTCGTCGTCGACCAGCAGCAGCTTGCGCACGATCTTGCCGGCCACGTCCAGCAGGTGGTCGAAGGCGGCAATCAACGCCTTGCGGTCCACCGGCTTGGTCAGGTAACCCACCGCACCCAGCGCCACGCCCTTGGCGGCTTCGTCCACGGCCGAGATGAAATGCACCGGGATGGCGGCCGTCACCGGGTCGTGCTTGAGGTGCTGCAGCACCGACCAACCGTCCATGCCCGGCAGCATCACGTCCAGCAGGATACCGGTGGGGCGGAACCGGCGCGCCAGCTCCAGACCGCTTTCGCCGTCGGCCGCGGCCAGCGCGCGGTGACCCTTGCGGCGGATCAGGTCGACCAGGATACGGGCGAACGCCGGATCGTCCTCGATGGTCAGGATCACCGTCTCGCCGGCGGCAATGGCATGGCGATCGTCGGGGATCCAGTCAATGAGCTGGGCAGTGGCAGCGCGCGCCGGGCCCGGCGTCGGCGCCGGCCGCGTCGGCACCGGGAATGCTTCCTCGGCCTTGATGCCATGGGCGGCGGCCGACAGGATCGGCAGCACCAGGGTGAAGCAGCTGCCCTTGTCCTGCTCGCTGTCCACCACCAGCTGGCCACCCAGCAGCTGTGCCAGGCGGCGGGCAATGGCCAGCCCCAGGCCACTGCCACCGTAATGCCGGCTGGTGCTGGAGTCGACCTGCTCGAAGGCCTCGAAGATCGAATCCAGGCGCTCCTCGGGAATGCCGATGCCGGTATCGCGCACCGCCAGTGCCAAGTGCTGCTCGCCCGCGGCCGCCCCGATGCGGGTCAGCAAGATGTTGTCAGCCATGCCCAGCTGCAGCGTCACCTTGCCCTCGCGGGTGAACTTGAAGGCGTTGCCCAGCAGGTTGTTGAGCACCTGCTGCAGCTTGGAGCGGTCAGTGACCAGCGTCTCCGGCACGCTGTCATCCAGGTCGATGACGAACTCCAGGCGGTTTTCCACCGCCATATGGCGGAAGTGGCGCAGCACTTCGCGGGTGATCGCGTCCACCCGCACTTCCTCCCGATGCACGTCCATCTTGCCGGCTTCGATCTTGGACAGGTCCAGGATGTCGTTGATCAGCCGCAGCAGGTTGGAGCCGGAGTCGTGGATGACCGCGGCCGCTTCCACTTCCTCCACGTCCAGATGCCCGCTTTCGTTCTCGGCCAGCTCCTTGGACAGGATCAGCAGGCTGTTGAGTGGCGTGCGCAGCTCATGCGACATGTTGGCCAGGAAGTCGGTCTTGTACTGGCTGGCGCGTGCAAGCTCCTGCGCCTTGAACTCGGTCTCGCGCTGCAGCACCTGCAGCACTTCCTTCTGTTCGTTGAGCACCTCGGTCTTCTGCCGCAGCTCCTCGTTGGAGGCCTGCAGCTCCTCGGCCTGCACGCGCAGCTCTTCCTCGGAGGCGGACAGGCGCTGGGCCTGTTCTTCCAGCTCCACGGTCTTGCCCTGCAGCTCCTCGTTGGTGGCGCGCAGTTCTTCTTCCTGCGCCTGCAATGCGGTCTGCGAGCGTTGCAGTTCCTCGGCCTGGGCACGGGTGTGGTCCAGCAGCAGCTGGGTCTCGTCGGCGCGGCGGATGTTGTCCAGGCCCAGCGCCACGGTCGGCAGCACGCTGTCGACAAAGGCTTCCTGGGTGGCGGTGAAGTGGGCAAAGGTGCCGAACTCGAACACGCCCAGCAGGCGCCCCTTGAGCAACAGCGGCACCGCAACCAGGTTGCGCGGCTGCGCCTCGCCCAGTGCCGAGTGCACGCCGAAGAACTCATCCGGCACCTGCTGCACGCTGATCCGCTTGCGCTCCAGTGCCGCCTGACCGATCAGGCCGTCACCCAGGCCGTACTGCAGGCCCAGGTGCTTGCGCCGCTGGAAGCCGTAACTGCCTTGCAGACGCAGCAGGTTCTCGTTTTCGTCCCACGCAAAGAACACGCCGATGGCGGCGTCGATGCGTGGCGCGATCTGCGACACCAGCGCCTGCGCGTATTCGTCCGGGGTCTGCGCGGTCTGCAGCTCGGCACCCACTTCACCCACGCTGAGCTTGACCCAGTTGGCATCGCGCGAGGCCACCGAGTTGCGCCGGAACACCTCCAGCGCGCGGGCGATCTGGCCAATCTCGTCACCACGCCCCAGGCCGCTGATCTCCACGTCCAGGTCATCGTTGGACAGGCGCGTCATCTTGTCGGTGAGGCGGTTGATCGGGTTGACCACCAGGCGCGAGATCATCCACAAGGTGCCAACGATGATCACGAAGCCCAGCACCAGCAACACCAGCGAAATGGTGTGTGCACGGGCGATCCATTCGCTCATCTGGCCACGGTCGGCCAGCATCTGCGCAACCTCGGAATCGTAGATTTCGTTCAGCGCATCGGCCAATGCGTTGCCCTGGCCGCCATTGCTCAGCGCATGCAGCTTTTCAACCTGGCTCAGCGGCACCGCATCCGCGGCCGGGCGCAGGACCGCGGTGACTTCGCTATCCCAGGTCCGTGCCTGCACCTGGGCCCGTCGCACCTGTTCGGCGACCGGGCCGGTACTGGCCGCGGCCAAGGCCGCAGCCAGGGCGTTGTCGCGCCGTTCGCTTTCCTTCGTCAGGGTCTGCAGGTGGCCCTCGCCATCGCCCAGCAGGTAATTGCGGATGGCAATCTGCTGCAGGCGCACGGCCTGGATCGCGTCCTCGACCTGGCGGATCACCTCGATCTGCACGCCCTCGTGGCGACGCGCATCGTCGTCCTGGCCGGAGGTGCGGTAACTCATCAGGCTGGTGGCCAGGAAGCACAGGAACACCAACGCAAATGCCGCCAGCATTTTCCCCAGCAGGGGCACGTTGTTGAGCCAATTGTCTTTTTGCTGCGTCATGCGGCCGGTTCCCCTGGATGCGCCATGGCCCACCGGGAGCTACCCAGTGGCCTGTATCAGGAGAAAATAGCGCAGATTGCTGGCCTTCGCCCGCCTGATGAATCAGGGTGTGGCCGCTGTACCCCGGTCACGTGGCTGCAGCCAGCGGGCGGCGTGGATGCCCAGCTCGTAGAGGAAACACATCGGTATCGCCAGCATCAGCTGCGAAACCACGTCCGGCGGGGTCAATACCGCAGCCAGCACGAAGATACCCACCACCGCATAGCCGCGCCCTTCGCGCAGCTGTTGCGGACTCACCCAGCCCAGCAACACCAGGATCACCATCGCCACCGGCAGCTCGAAACTGGCGCCGAAGGCAAAGAAGATGGCCAGCACGAAGTCCAGGTAGGCATTGGCGTCAGGCGTGATGGCGATCACATCCGGACGGAAGGTGGTGAGGAAGTGGAACACCGCCGGCAACACCAGGAAGTAGGCGAAGGCACAGCCGATGTAGAACAGCGCCACCGCCGAGCCCAGCAGCGGCACCGCCAGGCGTTTCTCGCGTGCGTACAGGCCAGGGGCGACAAATGCCCAGGCCTGGTAAAGCAACCACGGCACAGCGATGAACAGCGCGGCGAAGAAGGTCAGCTTCAGCGGCGCGAAGAAAGCGCCCGCCGGGTTGGTGGCGATCATCGACTGCCCGGCCGGCAGCTGCGAGATCAGCGGCGTGGCCAGATGCGTGTACAGGGTGCGCGAGAACGGCATCAGTGCCAGCAGCACCACGCCCAGCCCCAGCAGCCCGCGTACCAGCCGCGCACGCAGCTCGATCAGGTGCTCGATCAGGGAGCTTTCGTTGAAGTCCTGCCCGCTCACGGCTTGCGCTCCACGGTATCGGCCGATGCATCGGCCGGTGCCTGCAGGCTGTCGAACGGGATCGCGCGATTATCGGCGCTGTTGTCGCCACTACCCGCCGCGGCCGCCGCGTCGGTGGCTGCCGGCGTGATCGGGCGCGGCTCGATCACGCGCTCCGGTGCGGTTTCCGGCTGTTCCACTTCACGCTTGAACGCGTCGGCGCCGTCGTGCACCTGCTGCGCCTGCTCACGCAGGCCGGCCTCGGCCTGCTGCATCGACTGCCGCACATCCTGCAGGTTGCGCTTGAGTTCCTCGGCATGCAGCTCGCGCTCGAGCTCCTGCTTCACCGAATCCCACTGGTTGCGCGCCCGGCGCACCCACAACCCGGCAAAGCGCGCTGCCTTGGGCAGGCGCTCCGGGCCAAGGACCACCAAGGCCACCACTGCGATCAGCAGCAGTTCGCTGAAGCCGATATCAAACACGTCGAACGCCCGGGATCAGCGCGCGTCGCGATCGCGCTCGGCCTGCTTCTCGCCGCTCTTGTCGCCATCACGCGATTCGTCGCTCAGCTGTGCAGCCGGCTTGTCGTCATCACGCATGCCCTTCTTGAACTCTTTGACCGCACTGCCCAGATCCTTGGCACCGCTCGTCAGCCGCTTGGTGCCGAACACCAGCAGCACGATGACCAGCACGACCAACCAGTGCCAGATGCTGAAACCGCCCATGATCTGCTCGCGTTATCTGTGTGGAGGTTGTTGAGCATAGCGCACCCGCCGGAACGGTTCGCTATGCCAAAGGTCAGTTGCCGCCATCCAGCGTTTCGGTGCGGATTTCACCTTCCGAAACAGGCTGAAAGCCCTGCTGCGGTGCTGTTTCCGCCGGCGCCGGCAGCATCGGTGCGGTGGTTGCGGTATCCGCGGCCGGTTGCACCGGCGCTGCCACATTGACCGCATCGGCGCGGGGTGCGGTGGACGCCACCGGCGCCGCACCGCCCTGGGTGCCACGCTTCTCGCGTGCCGAGTAGGTGGATTCCTCCAGCCGATCACGGAAGCTGACCACGTCGCTGGACGGCGGCGCGCTCAGGCGGCCTTCCAGGATCATGCGCGGGGTGGTGTTGGGGCCATAGGCGTCCAGATTGGCGGCATCGTCGATCTGCAGCACCGCACCGTCCAGCGCGACACCGGCAAACAGGCCGCGGGCACGCGACCAGGACCAGATCTCAGCCTTCAGCTGGCCGTCGGTGGCGGCAGCGGCGCTGCGCCCGACCGGGCCGGCGGCCACGCCGGCATCGGCACCCAGGGTGAACTTGCCGTTGACGATGTTGTCCAGGCTGCGGTCGTTGCGGAACACCAGGATCACGTCCGAGGACTGCACGCCCGCCTGGAAGCCAATGCTGCCACCGGTGAGCTTGACGAACACCGGGTTGGACCAGCTGCCATCGGCGGCCTTGACCGACATCAGGCCGTGACCGCGGCGCCCGCCAATCACCAGACCAGCCTTGATCGTGTCGGGAATGACCAGGATCGCGCGGCCTTCATCCAGCAACTTGTCGGGAATGGCCTGCTCCGGGATGTTCTGGATCTCGTTGAGCACGCGCACCGCGTTGCGGGCACGCTGGTCTTCCTGGGGACCGGCAACGGCATTGGCGGACAACAGGCCGGCAGACAACAGCAGAACGAGGCACGGCAGGCGGCGCATGATGAACTCCGTAGGTCAATGCACAAGAAGATAAAGCAAGTGCCTGAAATTAGGGGCCCCGCTCTGAATCTGTAGTGAGCGGCCGAGCGCCCGGCTATCGCTGGAATAGAAACAATGGCGTCGCCGTGGGCGCGGCCACCTGCGAGAATATGGCCATGTCCAACGCCCCCACCACCGCGTTGCTCGCGGTCAATCTAGGTACGCCGGATACCCCCACCGCCCCCGCGGTACGTCGCTATCTCGCTGAATTTCTTGGCGATCCGCGCGTGGTGTCCATTCCCCCGCTGCTGTGGAAGCCACTGTTGCATGGGCTGATCCTGCCCCTGCGCGCAGGCCGATCGGCACATAAATACGCCCAGGTCTGGCTGCCGGAGGGCTCACCGCTGGCGGTCTACACGCGCCAACTGGCCGCAGGCCTACAAGCACAGCTGCCGCACTGGCGGGTGCGCGAGGCCATGCGCTACGGCCAACCCGCGCTGCTGCCTGCGCTGGACGCCCTGGCCGCCGAGGGCATGCAGCGCATCGTGGTGCTGCCACTTTATCCACAGTACTCCACCACCACCACCGCCTCGATCGAGGACCAGGTGCAGCTGTGGCAGGCCCGCAACCCGGGCGTGCAGGTGCAGACCATCCGCGACTACGCCGAGGACCCGCAGTGGGTGGCGGCAGTGGCCAGCTCCATTGCCGCTTACTGGCAGGCGCATGGCCGCGGCGGCAAGCTGCTGTTCTCCTTCCACGGCATCCCGCAGCGTCTCGCCGACGCCGGCGACCCCTACCCGCAACGCTGCGAAGCCAGTGCCCGCGCCATTGCCGCGGCACTGGGCCTGGCCGACGACGATTGGGAGTTGGCCTATCAATCGCGCTTTGGCCGCGAGCGCTGGCTGCAGCCCTATGCCGAACCGCGCCTGTGGGAACTGGCGCAGAGCGGCATCAAGACCCTGGACGTGGTCTGCCCCGGCTTTGCCACCGACTGCCTGGAAACCCTGGAAGAGGTGGAGATGGGCTTCACCGCCACCCTCGCCGAACGCGGTGCGCGCATGCGCTACATCCCCTGCCTCAATGCCAGCGACGCCCACGCCAGTGCGCTGGCCCAGCTGGCCCAGGCGCAGCCGCAGTGAGTGCCAACGCAATTGCGTTCGAGCTGGACTGCGACGGCCTGCGGGTGGCCGGCCTGCGCGCCGGCAAACCCGGTGGTCTGAAGGTGCTGGCCCTGCATGGCTGGCTGGACAATGCGGCCAGCTTCCTGCCCCTGGCCGAGCATCTGCCGGGCCTGGACCTGGTGATGGTCGACCTGCCCGGCCATGGCCTCAGCGCCCACCTGCCGTTGACCACGCCCTATACCGCACCCAATGCCATCGTGCAGACCCTGGCCATCGCCGATGCCCTGGGCTGGCAGCGCTTCGTGCTGCTTGGCCACTCGATGGGTGCAGCCATCGCCAGCCTGGTGGCGGCGGTGGCCGGCGAGCGGGTGCAGGGGTTGGTGTCGATCGAGGCCCTGGGCGGGCTGAGCGCACCGGCCGGTGAGACCGTGCAGCGCCTGCGCGGTTACGTGGACGCCATGCTCAAGCTGGGCGACAAGCAGCTGCGGGTTTTCCCCGACCTGGCCGCACCGGTACGCGCGCGGATGATGGTCAACCAGCTCAGTGAGGCCTCGGCACGGCTGCTGATCGAACGCGGGGTCAAGCCAGTGGAGGGTGGCTGGAGCTGGCGCAGCGATCCCCGCCTGATGCTGCCCACGGCGGTACGCATGACCGACGAACAGGTCTGCGACGTGGTCAGCGCCATCCAGTGCCCGGTGCAGGTCATCTACGCCACCCCGGCACAGGCGTACTTTCCGGAACCACAGCGCAGCCGCCGGGCAGCCCTGCTGGCCGATGGCCGCCTGCACACCCTGCCCGGCCACCACCATGTGCACATGGACCAGGCCGCGGCGGTTGCCGTGGTGATCGAGAATTTCATCGCCGGTTTGCCCGACGGCGACTGAACAGGCCACCTGCGCGCGGTTCAGGACCACCGCGCGCGGCCGATAACCGGTTTACAGCCGTTATCGAGATGAAGTCCCGCAGCCCCGCAACGGGTGCTGTGCGCCCCACCACCGCATGTTCCCCGCCCCCACCCCAGCGCCCGGTGCCAGCACCGGATTGCCCCTGCGCGCCACTTGCCGGCGCCGGACTGCCACGGCGCTCCCATCGCGCGCCGCGGACCGGCCCTGCCGCGGTGAACGCGCAGGTCATGCCGCTGGCCGGGCGGCCATGTTCATCGCTCCACCTTCCTGCCGTTGCCGCTGAACCGGAGTCCACGATGTCGCCACGCCCGCTTTCCCAATCGCCCTCGCCTGCCAGTGCCCTGCCACGTCCACTTGCCCGCCAGCTGTTGCCGGTGGCGCTGCCGCTGGCAGCCCTGTGGGTCGGCCTGGGCCTATGGAGCGGGCAATGGCTGGCGGTGCTGGTGGCCGGTGTACCGGCAGTGGTGGTGCTGGCTTGGCAGCTGCATCGCCAGCAACAGGCATTGGGCGCACCGACCATGACCCTGCAGGCGCTGGCCTCGGCGATCGGCACGGGCGACGGCGTTGCCGGCAGTACGCGCTACGCTGCCGGCAGCCTGGCCGGCAAGCTGCAGCAGGTGCAGGCAGAGCTGCAGCAGCGCCAGCAGCAGGAGCAGGCCCAACACGACGAAAACAGCCAGATCCGTGCCTCGCTGGATGCCTCGCGCACGGGCATGATGATTGCCGACAACGATCACATCATCCGCTACGTCAACCGCTCGGTGGTGGCATTGCTGCGCAACCAGCAGCAGACCCTGCGCCAGGCATTCCCGGATTTCGACGTGGACACACTGGTCGGCAGCAGCATCCACCGCTTCCATGCCAACCCGGCGCGCATCCGCGCCCTGCTCGACCAGCTCAGCAGCCAGCATGTCGGCCGCGTGCAGATCGGGCCGGTGCATTTCAGCCAGGTGGTCACGCCGGTGTTCCACGCCGACGGCAGCCGCAGCGGCTTTGCCGTGGAGTGGCATGACCGCACCCAGGAGCTGCTGCTGGAAAACAGCGTGGCCGATATCGTTGCCGCCGCCACCGCCGGCGATCTGGAACAACGCCTGGCACCGGTCGCGGAACCGGGCTTCATCCAGGCACTGACGCTGGGCATCAACCAGCTGCTGGACACCGTCACCCGTACCAGCGGCGAACTGCGCGGCATGCTGGCCGCGCTGGCCGCAGGCAACCTGGACCACCGCATGCAAGGCAGCTATGCGGGTGATTTCGAGGCGATGAAGCAGGATGCCAACCTCACTGCCGAGCGCCTGGCAGGCATCGTCGAACAGATCCAGCACTGCTCGCAGGCGATCACCACCGCCGCGCGCGAGATTGCCAGCGGCAACGACGACCTGTCGCGTCGTACCGAGCAGCAGGCCGCCAGCCTGGAGGAAACCGCCGCGTCCATGGAAGAGCTCACCTCGACCGTGCGCGAGAATGCGGACTCCGCCCGTCATGCCAACCAGCTGGCGATTGGCGCGGCCGATGTCGCCGCACGCGGTGGCGAGGTGGTCCAGCACGTGGTGGACACCATGCGCGCCATCGAGCAGTCCTCGCAGCGCATCGCCGAAATCATCAGCGTGATCGACGGCATCGCCTTCCAGACCAACATCCTGGCCTTGAACGCCGCAGTGGAAGCTGCGCGCGCCGGTGAGCAGGGCCGCGGCTTTGCCGTGGTGGCATCGGAGGTGCGCACGCTGGCGCAGCGCTCGGCCACCGCCGCGCAGGAGATCAAGGCGCTGATCAGCGACTCGGTGGACAAGGTGGGCAACGGCACCCGCCTGGTTGGGGAAGCTGGCAACACCATGGACGAGATCGTCGGCTCGGTGCGCCAGGTCACGGAGATCATGGCACGCATCGCCGCCGCCTCGCAGGAGCAATCCGCCGGCATCGAGCAGGTCAACCACACCGTGGTGCATATGGACGAAACCACCCAGCAGAACGCCGCACTGGTGGAGGAAGCCAGCGCCGCGGCGCGGTCCATGGAGCAACAGGCCGATGCCCTGGCCAGTGCTGTCTCGGTGTTCCGCTACAGCGGGAGCAACGTGCCGGCTGTACAGCTGCAGCGCTACGCTTGAGCCCGGTCGACGGCCTGCTCCAGTAGCTGTGCCCGAACCGGTGAATCCCTGGCCGCGCCGGGCAGGCGGCAAAGGCGCGAAAAATCGCGCCTTTGCCGGTCATTGGCCTGATCGGGCTGGGTCCGGAAGCCGACCCCGGCTCTGCTTACTGCAGGGCCGCCGTATCGACCAGCACCAGCTCCGAGTCTTCCAGCGCGGTGATGCGGATGCTGTCCACGCCGCTGATGGCGGCGCCGTCGCGGGCCTCCAGCAACACACCATCCACTTCCACCTTGCCGGTGTTCGGCACCAGGTAGCCGTGGCGGCTGGCGTCGGTGAAGCGGTACTCGGTGCTCTCGCCGGCCTTCAGCGTGGCGCCGGAAACACGTGCATTGGCGCGGATCGGCAGGGCATCGTCATCGCCGGCCATGCCGCTGGCCAGGGTGATGAAGCGGCCCGAGCGCTCGCCCTTGGGGAAGGGCTTGGTGCCCCAGGACGGCGTGCCACCGCGCTGGTCCGGGAAGATCCAGATCTGGAAGATGCGGGTGACCCCCGGCTCCAGGTTGTATTCGGCATGGCGGATGCCGGTACCGGCGCTCATCACCTGCACGTCGCCGGCCTCGGTACGGCCCTGGTTGCCCTGGTCGTCCTTGTGGCTGATGGCGCCTTCACGCACATAGGTGATGATTTCCATCTCGGCGTGCGGGTGCGGCGGGAAGCCGGTGCCGGGCTGGATGGTGTCGTCATTCCAGACCCGCATCGCGCCCCAGTTCATGCGCTTGGGGTCGTGGTACTCGGCAAAGGAAAAGTGGTGCTTGGCATCGAGCCAACCATGATTGGCTCCACCAAGGCTGGCAAACGGGCGACGTTCAATCATGGCGTTCTCCTGAAGCGGTTGGGGTTTCGATGGGGGCCAGTCTAGGCCTGGGCGGGGATGTTGAGAATGGAAACAAAGGAAAGTCATTCATTCCATTTGTGACATGATTGAACCTAATCCCCTGCCCCGCATGCCCGTATGAACCGTCTGCCTGACCTGGAAGCCTGGGCCATCTTTGCCAAGGTGGCCGACGCCGGCTCGTTTGCCCGTGCCGCCGAGGAGCTGCAGCTGTCGCAGGCCACGGTGTCCAAGGCCATCACCCGCCTGGAGACGCGCATCGGCACCGGCCTGTTCCACCGCACCTCGCGGCGCATGTCGCTGACCGCCGCGGGCGAGGCCGCCCTGGAACGCGCCTCGCGCATTCTTGGCGAAGGTGAAGCCGTGGAGGCCGAAGTGGCTGATCGTTCGGCGGCGCTGCGCGGCCTCATCCGGCTGGCGGCACCGATGTCGTTCGGAGTGTCGCGGCTGGCACCGCTGCTGCCCGGCTTCATGCAGGACCATCCCGATGTCGAACTCGACCTGCAGCTCAGCGACGGCATGGTGGACCTGGTCGCCGAGCGCTTCGACATGGCACTGCGCATCTCCACCCTGGCCGACTCCAGCCTGCGTGCCCGCCGACTGTGCCAGGTGCGCATCCTGCTGGTGGGGGCGCCGTCCTACTTCCAACAGCATGGCCGGCCAGAACACCCGCGCGACCTGGCCCGGCACCGCGGCTTCCAGTACAGCTATACCCGCGGCGGCAACACCTGGCGCTTCCGCCACCCGCGCCACGGCGAGTTCGCGCAGACCGTACCGCGCCAGCTGCAGGCCAATAACGCCGAGGTCTTCGATGCCGCCCTCCAGGCCGGGCTGGGGCTGGCCCTGCAGCCGGAGTTCCTGGTCTGGGAACAGCTGCGTGACGGCCGCCTGCAGACCGCGCTGGACGATTGGAAAGTGGAACCGCTGGCACTGAACATCATCACCCCACCCGGCCTGCACCGGCCGGCGCGGGTGCAGGCACTGATCGACTACCTGGCGCTGCGCCTGGAGAAAGCGCCGTGGGCGGTGGCCTGAGCGCGTATGCCGCCGGTGCGGGCACTCAGGCCTGCACCGGCATCAGCTCTCAAAAACGGACTTCGCCGCCAAGGGTGACGGTGTCGGCACGGCTGACGTCGTATTCGTCGTCGTAGTAATACCCGTCCGCCGAGTACGCGTAGGCGGTGTAAACCAGCTGCAGGTTGAAATGGCGGCCGATATCCACGCCCACGCCCAGGCTGCCGTAGGCACCGTCAACGCTGACCTTGTCCCCCCAATCGTCCTTGCTGCGCGCGTTCCAGTAGCCCAGGCGCGCAACCCCAAACCACGGGCTGTTGCCGAAGTTGAAACGTGCATTGGCGCCGATGGTGTTGAATTTCACCTCGGGGATTTCGTAGTCACGCCACGTCGTATCGTCCAGGCGTCCGCTACCCGCTTCGACGCCCACCTGCACGTAATCGCCAGCCTGCCAGCGATAGCCAGCGCTGACCGCCACCGCACGCTGGTCGATATCTTCATAGACCCAGCCGTTACCGCCCTGCACTCCTACGAAAAATCCGCCTTCCGGTTTCGGCTTGGACGCAGGCCGGGTGGCATAGGGTGCTGCGGCAGTCTGGTAGGCCGGTTGCAGCGGCGCTGCGGGTTGCAGGCTGCCGGCCTGCTGCGGAGCAACCGGGGCCTGCACGGTGTTGGCCGCAGGCGCGGGCTGCTGCCCGGTCTGCTGGGCACGGTAGGCCTTCCAGCCAGGTATCGACTGCGCCTGTGCCGTCGCAGCACTGAGCAACAAGACGGGTACGGCAACTGCCGTCAACTTGTTCATGAGCATTCCCTTGAAGTGATACGGAACATCCTTGGTGCATTCCGCAGGAGGTGCCGTGCACAGGGTGCCTGTCGGCGCCCGCATCACTTGCCCGCAGCCTCCCCGATCCCCGGCCAATCGCCGGCGAGATCGCACTGCGTGCCCCCCCTGTGGGCGGCACATTGCGGGCAGCAGGGAGTGCTGTCAACTGTCCCGCAGATCCGACCTTGGCCTGTCGCCAAGGTCATACGGCAAGAGGCTCAGCGTGCGCCGGCTGCCGCCGGATACGCCAGCATCACCACCAGGTCCTCGTCACCGCGCTGCTGCAGGGCGTGGGTGCTGCCGCTACGGGTCAGCAGGGCGTGGCCCGGACCGACTTCGTATTGCCTGCCGTCAAGTACATACAGCCCGCGTCCGCTGACGATGTAATAAATCTCGTCCTTGTGCTGCGGATGCAGGCCGATGCCGGCGCCCTTGTGCAGCACGCGCTTACGCATGACGAAGGGCAGATCGGCCACGTCGGCAAAAAACGAATAGGCGGTGGTCGGACCGGCGCCGCCGTGCGGGCCAGGTTGCGAGCGGCCGATGTCCTGCTCGCGGATGACCTGCGAGCCGTGCGTATTGCCGGCCTCCACTTTTGTGCCGGCAACCGCCGGTGCGGCGGCGCTGGGCGTGGCGGCTACCGCCCCCTGCCCTGCCGTTATCGCACCGCAATCGATATCGCGCTTGAGCGTGGCTTTCAATTGCGGCGCGATATCTACCCAGCCACGCATCACCAGGCAGGCCACTGCGGTTGCGCCGGCTACGCTGAAGTGGGTGCCGTCAGCCTTGTTCTGCTCGGGCACGAACATGAAATAGGGCTTGGCGCCCTGCTCGCCCAGCGCGCGTATCCACGCCATCGAGCTGGCGTTGAGGTCAATCAGTTGCACGTTCTGTTCCCTGGCCACCTGCTTCATCGCCTGCGTGTACCGACCATGCGTATCCAGCAACGCACCGAAGTCGTAGAGCAGGCGCGCCACCGGCGTGATCAGGATGGGCGTTGCGCCTTTCGCGCGTGCGCTGGCGATGTAGCGTGAGAGGAATGCCGGGTAGTCACCGTCCGGATCGGTATAACGCGTGGCGTCTTCCTGCTTGGCATCGTTGTGGCCAAACTGGATCAGCAGTACGTCGCCGGGCTGCAATTCCTTTTCGATCGCGGCAAGCCGGCCTTCATTGATGAAGCTGCGGGTGCTGCGGCCGCCGATGGCGTGGTTGCGTACCTGCCACTGGCTTTCATCCAGCCAGCCTTGCAGCGCCTGGCCCCAGCCGGCCTGCGGCGCGCGTTCAGGACCGTAGCTGGCTGCGGTGGAGTCTGCGGCTATGAAGATGCGGTGGGTTGGCGCTTGGCATTTGGCTTGGAAAGCAAATGCAAACGCGAAAATGCCGACTAGAAAGGATGCATGAAATTGCATGGGCTGCTTCTGCTCAATAGCCCCTCTCCCCTTGCGGGAGAGGGGTTGGGGAGAGGGGTAGCGATCGAAGAACGCTGCTTTCATCAGTTCCACCGCCAAGAAGCAAGCGTGCTGCGCACGCCTCCCCTCTTCCGCCCTGCGGGCACCTGCATTCGGCACATCCATGTGCCTCACCCTGCGGGCGGCTTCGCCGTGCAACCCGGCAATCCTGCCGGGTTGTCATCCCGCAAGGGGAGAAGGGCTGGGTCCAAGTTTCATCGTGATCTGATGCCACACGATCAATCGCAAACAACAAAGGCGCCCGCAGGCGCCCTTGTCTGCCCGCAAGGGCGCTACCGCATGCGTGGGCTTACTTGCCCAGCACACTCTTCACGTAAGCGACGATGGCGTCGTCCTTGGCATTGTCGAAGAACGCCTTCTGGAAGCGCTCGCCGCCGACGGCCTGCTTGACCAGTTCCTGGTCGATGGACTTCAGGCCTTCGACGAAGTCCTTCGAAGCGCCCTGCTTGACCTGCGCCAGGATGCCGGCGTTGGCCATCTGCGATTCCTTGCGCTCGGCCGGGTAACCCTGGCCGCGCTCACCGGCAAATGCCTTCTCGAAGATGTAGCGGATGTTGATTTCCGCGCCCCAACCAAAGCCCTTGGCGAACGGCAGGGCCAGCGCGTTGCCGCTGTTGACCTGGGCAAACAGGAAGGCGTCGGTCGGCTCGATGCAGTAGCCGCAGAACACGCCCGGCCATGCATTGAGCGACATCATCGCGCCCTGCCCGGTGCCGCAGCCAGCCACCACGAAATCGACGGCCTTGGCGTTGAGCAGCAGCGCTGCGCAGATGCCCAGGTGGATGTAGGTCAGGCGGTGATCGTTGTCACCGTCCATGCCGACGTTGAACACGTCGTGGCCCTGTGCGGCGGCGACGGTGTTGAGCTGTTCCAGCACCACCGGGTTCTTGGCGGCCTGGCTGAACTCCTGCATCAATGCGATTTTCATTGCGTGACTCTCAATTAGGGGGAAACGGTGTTGTTGATGGGGTGGAGCAGGAGCTCCCCTCATCCGCCCCTTCGGGGCACCTTCTCCCGCATGCGGGAGAAGGGAAATCTGTGCTGCGCGCGACTGCAGCTTGGTTGCTTGCACTCGCTATCGCTGTGGCTGCCGCTATCGCGCCTGCCTTTGCTTCGGCTTCGGCTGTTGCTTGGCTGTTGCTTCTGCCTTGGCTCTTGCTTTCCCCTCTCCCGCCTGCGGGAGAGGGGTAGGGGTGAGGGCGCTTCTGACTCTTCAGCTTTACGCTTCCGACCCGCCTTTCAGCGTCCCACTTTCCCCCTTCGACCCTTAACGCGCCAACCAGCCACCATCGACCGGGATGATCGCGCCGTTGACGTAATCCGACGCGCTGGACGCCAGGAACACCGCGGTGCCGCCCAGGTCTTCCGGCTTACCCCAGCGACCGGCCGGGATGCGGTCCAGGATCGCCTTGTTGCGGTCTTCGTCAGCGCGCAGCTGCGCAGTGTTGTCGGTAGCCATATAGCCCGGGGCGATGGCGTTGATGGTCACGCCCTTGCCGGCCCATTCATTGGCCAGCAGGCGGGTGATGCCGGCAATGCCGCTCTTGGAAGCGGTGTACGACGGCACCCGCACGCCACCCTGGAAGGACAGCATCGAGGCGATGTTGATGATCTTGCCGCTGCCCTGGGCGATGAAGTGCTTGCCTGCCGCCTGGCTCATGAAGAACGCCGACTTGATGTTCACGTTCATCACGTCGTCCCAGTCCTTCTCGCTGAAATCCACGGCATCGGCGCGGCGGATAAGGCCGGCGTTGTTGACCAGGATGTCCAGGCGACCGAGGCCGGCAATGGTTTCTGCAACCACGCGCTCAACCGGCTCGATACTGATCAGGTTGGCTTCGATGTTGACGAAGCGGCGGCCCAGTGCGCGTACCTTCTCGGCGGTCTCGTCGGCCGGGACGATGCCGGCACCGGCAATGTCGGCACCGGCGGCGGCCAGCGCCAGCGCGATGCCCTGGCCCAGACCGGTATTGGCACCGGTTACCAGTGCGACCTTGCCTTCGAGGCTGAATGGATTCGTCATGCTGTTCCTCTCCCTGAGCGGTAGTTCGGTAGTGCTGTCAGCGGTTGGCGCCGCAGCGGTGCGATGGCGCCGGGTCGGGCCCGGTCAACACATCTGTCCAGTGGCCCGCCAGGTTTGCAGTGCGGGCCTGCCGGGCGATGATAGCCAATTATGGAAACCGGTGTCATTTTGCACTGCAAGATATCCGGTTTTCTTTGCAAAACAAAAACTTGGGTTTCTTCAGTCCTGCGGCGGCTGGCAGGAATCGCGCACGATCAGATGCGGGCGCACGCTGGCCAGGGGCAGGGCGTTCTTGCCCTCCGGCTGGATCAGCATGGCGGCCGCTGTTCTCCCGGTGTCACGGGTATTGCGGCGCACCGAAGTCAGCGATGGCCACAGCCGCGATGCCAGCGGGCTGTCGTCGTAACCGACCACCGACAGCTCGCGCGGGATGTTGATGCCGGCGCGCATGGCCACCTTGTAGACGCCGGCCGCCATTTCATCGTTACCGGTGAAGATGGCGCTGGGCCGCTGCTTGCCCAGCAGCAGCTTCTCGGCCGCGGCCACACCGGACTCGAAGGTGTAACCGGCCTCGATGATGCGCTCGCTGGGCAGCTCGATGCCGCGCCGCTGCAGAGCATCGATGAAGCCGGCGGTACGCTCGTGGGCCGAGCGATAAGCGGTGGGACCGGTGATCAGGGCGATATCGCGGTGGCCCAGCGACAGCAGGTAATCGGCCGCCTCGGCAGCGCCGTCGCGGTCGTGGGTGATCACCATCTGCGAGGTTTCATCCAGCGGCAGCGAGGCGATGCGGGTGAAGCGGCAGCCGATCTCGTCCAGCATGTCGGCCAGCGCCTGGTCTTCGGAGGCACGCGGCACCAGGATCACGCCGTGCAGCTTCTGCTGCTGCACGAAGCGCTTCACGCCCTCGATGTAGCCGGGGCTGCGGGTGTCGCAGGGGTGCACCACCAGCTCGAAGCTGGAGCCACGCAGGGCGTCCAGTGCACCGTTCTGCATGTCCACCACGTATTGCGCAGTGGGGTTGTCGTAGACCATGCCGATCAGGAACGAGCGCCGGAACGCCAGCCCACGGGCCAGCGGATCCGGCGTATAGCCGACCTCACGCATCAGGGCCTCAACCTTGTCGCGGGTGTCTTTGCGCACCAGCGGCGAGTTGTTGATGATCCGCGAGACCGTCTTCTTGGAGACCCCCGACAGCCGCGCGATGTCGTTGATGGTGGCGGGCCGCCCCAGCGACTGGGGCGTGGCGGCGGCGTCGGCTTTCTTGCGCAAGGGCATGTCCTTGAAACCGTTCATTACGTGCATTCTATCGGGCCGCGCTCAATCCAGCGCGCGGTAGCGGAACTGGCGGAAATGCACCTTGCCGTTGCCAGCGGCATAGATGGCCGGCTTCAGTGCAAGGAATTTCCCCGCCACATTGTGATGGTAGCCGGACACTTCCATCTGAACGGGGTACTTCTCCCAGCTCCTGCCGTCCTTGGAGGTGTGCACGGTGAGGATATGCCGGTTGTTGGTCACCCGCAGCCACAGCTTGCCACCGGTGGCGCTGGGCTGGGGCCGGGTGGGGCGCTCCTCGCCGTAGCGGTGCAGGATGAACTGCTCGCCATTGCTGCCCACGCCGGCATACAGGCGGTCGCTGTAGAACAGCAGGGCGCCGCCGAAGGCACCCGGCTCGATGTCCATCTCCACCTCGAACTCATAGGCCACGTCGCCGGCAATGGCGGTCAGCGGCGAGGCATCGCGCGGGGTGCTGCCCTTGCCCTGCAGGGTCATGCCGTCACTGCCGAAGGACAGGCGCTGGTATTCCTCGCGGGTCGGGTTGAAGAAGGACCACTGCGGGCCCAGCTTGCCGCCCTTGAAGTCATCGGACAGCGCCATGCCATGCGCCACGGCCTGGCCCGACGGCTTGGCCAGCGGCTGGCCGAGGTCGCCGCCCTTGGCGACAAACCAGCCATCGTCGGTCCACTCGATCGGCTCCAGCAGCATCTGCCGGCCCAGCGTCCAATAACCGTTCTCGTAGCCGTGGTACATCATCCAGGCGCGGCCATCGGTACCTTCGATCAGGGTGGCGTGGCCACGCGACCACCACGGCTCGTCACGATTCACGGTGCGGGTGATGGGGTTGTTGGGTGCGTTTTCCCACGGGCCATGGATTGAACGCGAGCGCGCGGTGATCACCATATGCCCGGTCGGCGGGCCGGCGGTGCCGCCAACGGCGGTGGTCATGTAGTACCAGCCGTTGCGCTGGCTGATCTTCGGCCCTTCCTGGGCGTAGGCCTCCACGTCCCAGCTTTGCGGGTAACGCCAGCCGTCATAGACATGCTTGGGCGTGCCCACCACGCTCAGGCCGTCGTCGCTGATCTGTACATAGTCGCCACCGGACAGGAAAAGGTAGCGCTTGCCGTCTTCGCCCACGGCATGGCCGGGGTCGATGTAGCCGGCCAGGCCCATGTCGATGGGCTCGCTCCACGGGCCCTTGATGTCGTCGGCCCAGACCACGAAATTGCTGCGCGCCTCGGCGGTACGGGCCGGGAAGTAGATGAAGTAGCGGCCCTTGTGCTTGATGATGTCCGGCGCCCAGATCGCACCGACATTGGTGGTGATGGCGTGGCCCAGCGGCTGCCAGTTGACCAGGTCGCGCGAGTGCCAGATCGGCAGGCCCGGGTAGGCATCGAACGAGGACAGGGTGAGGTAGTAATCGTCACCGTCCTTGAGCACCGACGGGTCCGGGTGATCGCCGGCCAGGACCGGGTTGAGGTAGCTGCCATTGCCCAGGTCGGCCATGCGCTGGTGCTCGATGCCGCGCTTGGCGACGACCGGTGCATCGGCCGCCCAGGCCGGAGCGGCCGCCAGCAGGCATGCGGTGGCCAGCGCGGCCAGGGTACGGGTCACGTTCATCATCATCTCCACAGTGAAGGCGACCGGCGCAGGCGCCGTCGCGGTATCCAGGGCGTGGGCAGGCCAGGCCCGCCCACGCCGGTATCCATCAACTACGCAGCAGGGCAGGCAACCACAACGACATGCCCGGGAAGAAGGTCACCGCCAGCAGCACGGCCAGACCGGCCAGCCAGAACGGCCAGATCGTCTTCATGCTCTCGGCCACGCTGATCTTGCCGATGGCGGTGCCGATGAACAGCACCGAGCCCACCGGCGGCGTGACCAGGCCCAGGCCACCGGTCAGCACCAGCACCAGGCCGAAGTGGATCGGGTCGATGCCATAGGCCTTGGCCACCGGCAGGAAGATCGGCGTGCAGATCAGGATCATCGGTGCCAGGTCCATGAAGGTGCCCAGCAACAGCAGCATCACCACGATCATCAGCAGCACCATGTACTTGCTGTGCGCGAACGACTGCAGGAACTCCACCGCTGCCGCCGGCACCTGCAGGTAGGCCAGCAGCCAGCCGAACACCGCCGCGGTGGCAATCACGAACAGGATCACGCCGGTGCTGCGCGCGGCATGCACCACCGTGGCCATGAACTCCTTCCAGTTCAACTGGCGGTACAGCACGGTGGTGACCAACAACGCGTAGACCACAGCAATGGCCGCCGATTCCACTGCGGTGAAGATGCCGGCGCGGATACCGAAGAAGATCAGCGCCACCAGACCGAGGCCGGGCAGGGCGGCGATCAGCCGCACCATCACCGCGCGCATGCCGGGGAAGGCTTCCACGCCATAACCGCGACGGCGCGCTACCGCGTAGCCGGTGATCATCAGCACCACCGTCATCAGCAGCGCCGGCACGATACCGGCGGCGAACAGGTCGGCAATGGACAGGCCACCCCCGGCCGCGGCCGAGAACAGGATCAGGTTATGCGACGGCGGCACCAGCAGCGCGACCAGCGCCGCGGTGATGCTGACGTTGACCGCGAAATCACGGTCGTAACCGCGCTTGACCATCTGCGGGATCATCGTGCCGCCCACCGCCGACACGTCGGCGATGGCCGACCCGGAAACGCCGCCGAAGAACAGCGAGGACAGGATCGAGACCTGGCCCAGGCCGCCACGCAGGCGCCCCACCAACGAGGACGCCAGCGAGATCAGGCGCTCGGAGATGCCGCCGCGCATCATGATTTCGCCGGCGAAGATGAACAATGGAATGGCGATCAGCGAGGCCGAACCGGTGCCCGCCGAGATCTGCTGCACCAGCACGATGCTGGGCAGGTCCAGGTAGAGCAGGGTGGCCAGCGAGGCCGCTGCCAGCGCATAGGCCACCGGCACACCGATCAGCAGCAGCACGCCGAATACGGCAAACAGAATTGCAATACCCATGGCTCAGCGGTCTCCTTCGGCGGTGTCGGCGCTGGCGGTGGCCGTACGCAGGGCCAGCAGCAGGCGGTTGAGTGCGAACACCGTCATCAACGCGCCACCAATGCTCAGCGGCAGGTAGTTCACGCTCTGCGGCAGGTTGGCGCCGGCGGTCTTGATGTGCAGGCCATCCATCCACAGCAACCAGCCCCACCAGGCGATGAAGGCGCCGATGGTGGCCACGATCAACGGCACCAGCGCATCGATCGCGCGCTTGACCAACGGGTTGAGATGCTCGGCCAGCAGGAAGAAGCCGAAGTGGCGGTTGGTGTGCACGCCGGCCGCCGCCCCCATGCTCATGGCGGTGCTCAGCAGCAGCAGGGTCACCGGCTCGGTCCAGCTGGGCGAATCGTTGATCACGTAGCGGGCAAATACCTGCCAGCCCTGCACCACCACCAGCCCGAGCAGGGCGACGACGGCGATATGGATGACCACGTCGGCGATTTTCTCCAGCACGCGCTGGGTGCCTGCCGGGGCCGCTTGTACGTTGGAATCAGACATCGGTGCGGGTCCCTCAGGCGAAGTCGCGGATGCGACGGTGCAGGGCGGCGATATCGGCCTGCTGCAGGTAGTCGCGCAGCAGCGGCTCGGCCGCCGCACGGAAGGCCGGCATGTCCACCGCGTTGGATTTCACCCCGTAGGCCAGCACCGCCTCGCGGGCCTTGTCCTCGGAGGCATCCCAGGCCGTGCGCATCACCTGCACCGACTGCCGCGCCAGGTCGATGACCAGGCGGCGGTCGGACGGGGTCAGCGCGTCCAGGCTGCGGCGCGACATCAGCAGGATGTCCGGCGCATAGGAGTGCTGGCTTTCGGACCAGTAGTGCGCGGCCTCGAAATGACGGCTGGAGTGGAAGCTGCGCATATTGTTCTCGGCGCCGTCGATCATGTGCGTCTCCATGCCGGAGAACGTGTCGCCCAGCGACATCGGCGTCGGGTTGGCGCCGAACAGGCGCATCAGCTGCAGGAAGATGTCCGAGCTGGCCACGCGCAGCTTCAGGCCATGCAGGTCCTTGGGTTCAACAATCGGGTGCTTGGTGTTGTAGAAGCTGCGCGCGCCCGAGTCGTACACCGCCAGGCCGACCAGCTCGCGGCTTTCAAAGCCCTGCAGCACCGCATCGGCGATGCCGCCGTCCAACGCGCGGCGCATGTGCGCGACCGAATCGAAAACATAGGGCAGGCACAGCGCGCGGGTCAGCGGGAACGCATTGTTGAGCGCACCGGAATACACACGGGTGATGTCGATGGCGCCGAACCGGGCCATGTCGATCGCCTCGGACTCGCGGCCGAGCTGGCCGGAGTGGTACTGGTTCAAGCCCAGCCGCCCGCCGGTTTCGCGCTGCAGCTGCTCACCCATCCACTTCACCGCGGTGACGGTGGGGTAGTCGGCCACGTGCACATCGGTGGCGGTCAGCAGCTGGCTGCCGCCGGCCGCGCCCTTGTTGCCCGCCGAGCAGGCGGCAAGCACCGGTGCGGCCAGCGCCCCCATGCCGGTTTTCAGAAAGCCTCTTCGCGTAACCATTGCGCCCTCCAACGCGTTGCTACCGTTGCCGCCGGGATTACCCGGCCGGCACGGCCTTGCAGGAAATGTCGCCGTAACCGGCGAAGCGAATCAATGCCACCTGGCCCACGGCGATGTCGTGGATGCCGGTGGCATTGCCGGTCGCGATCAGCTCGCCCTTCTTCAAGGGCCGGCCACGCTTGGCCGAGCGCGACAGCGCAAACGCATAGGCCGCACGCAGGCCGCCGGGCAGGGTGGTGGCGCCGCCGGTGCCGACCACCACGCCGTCGATCTCGGTCTGGGCGCGCAGTTCAGGCTCATCGCAGCGGGTCCAGTTGGGCACTTCGCCGCCCAGCACCAGGCCGTTGTTGTTGCCGAAATCGGACACCACCACGCGCGGGCCAAGGATGTTGATGGTGGCCAGCGGGCTGCTGGCCACTTCCACGCCGATATGGAGCTTGGCCGGCAGCGCTTCGGCTTCTTCCGGGGTCCAGTCGAGCTTGTCGGCCGGGGCATCGGCCAGCAGTTCCAGCACGTACTCGGCCTCTACCGCGGCAAAGCCACCGGCGGCGGAAAACACCGGGATCTCCACGATGCTACCGGTAGCATTCCAGAGATTGCGTTTGAAGATCGGGCCCAGCAGACGCTCATCGCCGGAGCTGTCGCGGCGCTCGGCGGCGATATAGCCCACCTTCCAGCCGACCACGCTGTCATCCCAGCGCCCGATGGCCAGGTCCTGCACTTGATAGGCCGTGACCAGATCCGCCGGGATGGTCCCCGGGAAATCCGGAAGCGAACGGCCCTCACGGCGTGCTTCCACAAAAGTGCGGGCAATCTCGTCCAGCTCGGCGCTGGCCTGCTGCTGGCTGCCTTGGTCGTTGCTCAAGTGCGTCTCCTGATGACTTTGCTGCACTGCCCATCGACAGTGCTGTGACTGGCTGTATAAGGTAAACCGGTGTCATCTGACAATGTGCACTGCACCAGAAGTTGCAGCAGCCCCCTTCCCAAGCCTGCCACCGTATGCCGATCAAACGCCTGAATCCCTTGTGCCAACTGGCTTTCGCCACCCTGCTCGGACTGCTGCCCGGCCTTGTGCTGGCCGCGACCGGGGAGGAACCCGCTGTCGGTTCCGCCGACCGCATCGCGCTGTGGCCGCAAGGAATGGCACCGGGGGACAAGCCGCTGCCGCAGGGAGCGCGCATCGTCGAGCGCAGCACCGATCCGGCCTTGCCGGACCGCTACATCGACCACGTCAGCGCGCCCTACCTGGTGGCTTACCGGCCGACCAGGCCCAATGGCAGCGCCGTGCTGGTGATCCCGGGCGGCGGCTACCAGCGGGTGGTGCTGGACAAGGAGGGCACGGCGCTGGTGCCGGCGCTGGTGGAGCAGGGCGGGCTGACCCTGTTCGTGCTGCGCTACCGCCTGCCGGGCGAAGGCCGCCAGGACCGTGAGGCGGCGTTGGCCGATGCGCAGCGCGCGATGCGACTGATCCGCCACCATGCCAACGAATGGGGCCTGGACCCGCAGCGCATCGGCGCAATGGGTTTTTCCGCCGGCGGCCATCTTGCCGCGCGGCTGGGCAACGGCTTTGACCGCAACGTGTACCCGCACAGCGATGCAATCGATGCGCAGAGCGCACGCCCCGACTTCCAGTTGCTGATGTATCCGGTCATCACCCTGATCGGTGCCGACACCCATGCAGGCTCACGCGAACGCCTGCTGGGCAGCACGCCCAGCGAGGAACTGCTGCGCCAGTACTCGATGCAGCTGCAGGTGCGTGCGGACACACCGCCAACCTTCCTGCTGCATGCCGAAGATGATGACGTGGTGCCGGTGGGCAACAGCCTGCAGTTCCATGCCAGCCTGCGCAGTGCCGGCGTCAGCAGCGAGATGCATCTGTTCCCGTACGGCGGGCACGGCTTTGGCACACGCGGCACGGTCGGCCTCACAACAGCGGCATGGCCACAACTGGCCTTGAACTGGATGGCATCGCAACAGCAACCGAAGTAGCGCTCTAGAGCCCCTCTCCCCTCGCGGGAGAGGGGTTGGGGAGAGGGGGCAGAACCATCAGGCCTCTTGACCACAAAACCGCCTGATCAGAGACAGCCACCATGCCGCAACCCCCAAACAACCCCGCCCGCCGCAGCTTCCTCCAGCAAACCGGCCTGCTGGCCGCAGCCGCCGGCTTGAGCACCGCCGGCAACACCAGCTGGGCCGCAACCCCAACCAGCCCGATCGCCCGCGTCCGCAGCGGCCGCCTGGCCGGCCAGAGCGACAACGGCGTGCAGGTCTTCCGCGGCATCCCCTACGGCGCCGACACTGCGCCTCGCCGCTTCCAGTACGCCCTGCAGGAGCACCCCTGGCGCGGCATACGCGATGCACTCGACTACGCAGCAGCGGCCCCGCAAACCGGCAGCGAAGGCCCGGGCAGCGAGGACTGCCTCTACCTCAACGTGTGGACACCCGCGCTGCGCGACGGCGGCAAGCGTCCGATCCTGTTCTACATCCATGGCGGTGCCTACAACAATGGCTCCGGCAGCGATCCGCTATACGACGGAGGCAACCTGTGCCGGCGCGGCGACGTGGTGGTGGTGACGGTCAACCACCGCCTCAACCTGTTTGGCTATCTGTATCTGGCCCAGCTCGGCGATGAGACGTTCGCCGACTCCGGCAATGTCGGCCAGCTCGATCTGGTGCAGGCGCTGCAGTGGGTACGCCAGCACGCCGCCGAATTTGGCGGTGATGCCGACAACGTCACCGTGTTCGGGCAATCCGGCGGCGGTGCCAAGATCGCCACGCTGATGGCGATGCCCGCCGCCAAGGGCCTGTTCCATCGCGCCTGGACGATGAGCGGCCAGCAGGCCACTGCGGCCGGGCCGCGCGCGGCCACCCAGCGCGCGCAGCAGGTGCTTGAGCACTTCAAGGCCGATGCCCACGCACTGCGGCGCATGCCGATGCAGCAACTGCTGGAGGCGGTGAAGCTGCGTGATCCCTCGCGCGTGGAGAACACCGCGCTGTACGTCGGCCCGGTGCTGGATGCACGCAACCTGCCGGTGCATCCGTTCTGGCCACAGGCGCCCCGGCAGTCGGCCGCCATCCCGATGGTGATCGGCAATACCCACGACGAGACCCGCGCCTTCCTTGGCAATGATCCGAAGAACTTCGAGCTGAGCTGGGAGGATCTGCCAGCCAGGCTGGAAGCGCAGCAATACGTGGACCTGCTGCCCTCGGTGGTGATCGCCGAGTACCGCCGTCTCTATCCGCAGTACACGCCATCGGAAGTGTTCTTCGCCGCCACCACCGCCGGCCGTTCGTGGCGTGGTGCGGTGGAAGAACTGGAAGCACGCGCCCGCCAGGGCGCACCCACCTGGGCCTACCAGTTGGACGGTTATGACCGCGATGGCGACGCCGCCAGGCTGCGCGCCTTCCACACCCTGGACATCCCGCTGGTGTTCCACAACAACACCCGGCCCGGTTCGCGCACCGGCGGCGGCGCTGCGATGCAGCAGCTGTCGGACACGATGAGCGATGCCTTGCTGGCCTTCGCCCGCCACGGCGACCCCAACCACGCCGGCCTGCCGCAATGGGACGGCTATGGCCTGGAGCGTCGCCAGACAATGGTGTTCGACACGCAAAGCCGACAGCAGGACGATCCCCGCGGCGGCGAACGGCGGCTCTACCAGCAGGCACCTTTCATCCAGCGCGGGACCTTCTGAGGCCGGCGACAGATAGTTTCAACGGAATCTTTACCTGCCCTGCCTATGCTGCAGGCATGAACCTCGCAACGCCGCATCCTGAATTCGCCGGCCGCCAACGTCTGCTGGACGGCATCGACGCCGCCCTGCAGGCGGCCGATACCCACAGCACCGTCACCCGGGTGCAGCGCGTGCTGGAGCGGGCCATCAAGGACCCGCAGATCGTGCTGCCGGCCTGCGTGCATGCGCCCGTGCACGGGCATTACGCGCGGCGCGAGATCTACCGCAGCCCGACCCATGGCTACAGCATCATCGCCATGACCTGGGGCCCGGGCCAGGGCACACCGCTGCATGACCACGATGGCCTGTGGTGCGTGGAGGGCGTGTGGCAGGGCAGCTTGGAAATCACCCCGTACCAGATGCTGGAACGCGACGGCGAGCGCTACCGCTTCGCCCCACGGGATTGCCTGCACGGCTGCAAGGGCAGCGCCGGCAACCTGATTCCACCGGACGAGTTCCATACGCTACGCAACAGCGACGCCGAACAGATCGCCATCTCGGTGCATGTCTACCAACGGGTGATGGAGCGCAGCCACGTGTTCCAGCCGATAGACGAGGCCCCCCGCTGGTATGCGCGTGAGTGCCGGGAATTGGGCTTGGATGCCTGAGCTGGCGGCTTTTGCAGAAGCGGCGTAAGCCGCGAAGCCGGCAATGCAACCAATGGCTTTGGGCTTGTGGTTTGTGGTTTGTGGCTCCCTTCTCCCCTTGCGGGAGAAGGTGCCCGAAGGGCGGAAGAGGGGAGGCGTGCGAAGCACGCTCGCTTTCGTATTTCAGGTAAGCAGCGATCTTCGATCGCTTCCCCTCTCCCCAACCCCTCTCCCGCAAGGGGAGAGGGGCTCAAAATCTCAGAAGCCTCAAAGCCAACGCTTCACCGCAACGGCAACCGGTTATTAAGCCTGGTCACCTCAGCCCCATCACCCTCCAGGCCAACCCGCACGCTCGCCCCCTCGCGCTTGAATCCGGCAGGCAACACCAACTCCACCGTCACCGTGCGCGGCACAAGATCCAACGGCGCTTCCAATGCCGGCACCGCAACCCGCGCTACTTCACGACCGCGCGCATCTTCCAGCACCGCATAACCCGCGCCAGTCCCCACATGCCCCAGGCTGTGCACGGTCAACCGCACCCGCTCGCCATCGATCTTCAGATCACCGCGGCCAATACCCAGGTCCGCACGCGTTTCCACCGGCGTGCCCGGCGTCACCAGCTCGAACTCGAATACCTGGTTCTGCTTTGGCGCAAAGCGCAGCTGGGTGCTGGCACTCTTCTCCAGCAGCACCTCGCGTACCTCCGCCTTGCCGTCGATCACATCGTCACCATCGCGATCCACACCGCTGCGGATACGCCAGGTGCCGGCGGCGATGTTCCAGCCGGTCATGGTCGCGTCCAGCGCTGTGTTGCCCAGGTTGTAAGCGATCACCTTGAAACGCTCACGTGACGGCGCATGCACCAGCAGGGCGACCTGCTCGGCACCGTCGGGCTGGGCGAACTGCCAGCTCACCGTATGCCCCGGCCAGCTCTGGTTGCGCTTCAGGCCAATGCCGCCCAAACGCAGGCGCTGCAGGAACTCGCTCGGCGCTTCAACACGGTCACTCCACCAATGACCTTCGGTGTTCATGTACTCGCGCTGCGCCTTGGCCTGGATGCCATCGGCATGCAGGGCTTCCAGGTATTTCTTGTCACCGCTCTGCTGCCAGGCGCTGATCGCGGCGAAACCGCTGCCGCCCTTGTCGGCCTCGGCACGCAGCTGCTGGCCCCAATCCTGCTGCCGGCCCAGCACATCGACATAGTTCTCGCCGAGGTTGGACAACGCCGCCGGACCCCCACGCACCACGCGGTAATCCAGCGCCTGCAGGTACTTGGCATCGCCACTCCAGCGCCACGCGGCCCAGAAGGTGTGCATCACATCGCCGCCGCCCGAGCCCTGGTTCAACTCGCCGCCACGGGTCTTGCCTGTCGCCCAGTTGATCTCGTTGGGCAGGGTGAAGCGGCCCTTGTCGTCCTTGTAGGCATGGGCCAGATAGCCATCGGCCAGGCCGGTGACCAGCTTGCGGCCGGTGGGATCGGCGTTGTATTCGCCCATCAGGAAGGCCGGGTGCAACACCGGGAACGAATACGGCTTCTGCCACTGCCAGTTCGGCTCGCGGTAGACCTTGTTGCCGCCAAACCAGTTGCTGGAGAACAGCAGGTCGCCCTGCGGATTGCGCAGGATGATGCGTTCGTCGAAGGCCTTCACCGTCTCCATCAGGCGCTCGACAGTGAGCGGGTCGCCCCAGTTGAGGTAGAGCATCGCGCTGTTGGCGTTGATGCCCTCCTCGTAGGAATGCAGCTCATCGGTCTCGATGGTGCTCAAGCCATTGGAGAACATGCCGTTCCTGTAGACCGCATCAGACAATGCAGTCAGCGAGGTATTCAGCCGCTCCGGCTCCACCCCCATCAAGGCCAGACCCGGCCATTGCTGGACCAGATCCGAGTCATCGGAAATGCCGCCGCCGAAATCACCGTAAGCCACCTGCCGGTTCTCGATCCACCAGTCGACGAAGCGGCGCACATACTTCAGGTCCTCGACCTGGCGGAACGCCCACAACGGCACGCCCTTCGGTGCCTGCGGCTGCTCGAACGGCGGCTTGCCCTGGCTGTTGTAGCTGATGTAGTTCCAGTACAGGCGGCCCAGTTCATGGTCCGGGTCCACCCGCAGCAGATCGCTCAGGTCGGCATAGACGCGCGCATACAGCCGCTGGCGCTTGGAGGTGGTGTGTTCCTCGACCAGGAAGCCCCAGTTGTCGCGCACCTGGTTGAAGCGGTCGGCGACGTGCTGCTTGATCGCCTCCTTGCGCGGCTTGAACACCAGCCGCACTTCGGCGCCATCCAGCGAGGCCGCGTTGAAACCCGGTGCTGCCGAGGCCACCGATATCCATAGGCTGTCAGCAGTGAGGATGCGGTCGCGCAGGTCCAGCCACAGCGTGCGCGCTTCGCCCGGCTTCACCGACACCGAGACGTCGATCATGTCGCGTGCCGGCCAGATCGGGTCCTTGATGCGGATGTTCAACGGGATCAAGCCGTCATGCGTCGCCGGCAGGTCCATGGCGGGGATGTCGATGGCCACGCCATCGAGGCCGTCGTACATGTTCTCCCAGCTATGCGCCCAGCTGCGGATCAGCGGCTGCGCGGCCGGTGCATCGCCCACGCCGGAAGGCACCAGCACATGCACGATCGGCATGGGCTTGGCCGGTAGGCTGTCAGCGCCGCGCTTGCGCGAACCCGCGCCCTTGGGCAACGCCATCACCGTGCTGCGCTCCTCCGGCGCAAAGCGCCCATCGATGTAATCACGCAGGCTGGTGATATTGGTGTAATCGGGCAGCACGCTGCTGTCGATCTGGTAGCGCTGCTTGACCGTGCCTTCCGGTTCGGCCGCATCGCTGACCTGGTAACCCCAGATTTCCTGGATCGGCGTTTCCTGCGCGGTGTTGTGGAAGTGCAGGCTTCCACCCACCTGGTCAGCAAAGCTGTCGACGGTGCGTACCACGCCTTGCGGACGCTTGAACAGGGTGCCAGCCGTGCCTTTCAGTTCGCCGTAGGCGGCACCGCGGATCTCGATGCGATTGATGTGCTCGCCCTCGGGAACCGTCAGGTCCAGCTGCTGGCCACCTTCCACATAGGTGTTCCAGTCCGGCAGCTGGAAGTAGTCATTGCGCCCGGCCAGTCGCGAGCGGTTGTAGACGCCCGGCCAGGTGGTTTCGGCGATGCCGTCGGTGCCTTTCCACATCCACTGCAGCTTGTCCTTTACGTCGGCAAACTCGACCTTGCGGATCGAGGTGGTCGGCGTGGCCAATGCCGGTGGCGCTGCGCCGTCCCAGCCATAACGGTGCCACCAGGCACGCTGCGAGGCGCTGCCGGCCTCCGCCGTGCGCGGCTCGGCATTGCGCGCCAGGGCAGCGACGCCGGCCGCATCCAGCATGCGGTCGTAAACGCGGATCTCGTCGAAGTCGCTGCCACGCAGGAAGTTGTAGCGGCTCTGCACCTGGTAGGGCGCCATCACCCGGCCGGCGAGGCCGAGCTGGTCCAACGCCGCATCGTAGTCGCCGGTGGTGGCGGCCTGCGCCACCTCGCGGCCATCGACAAACAGCTTGACGCCCTTGTCCTCGTCCCAGGCAAAGGCGATGTGCTGCCATTGCTCGGGCGACGGGTTCTTGTCCAGCTTGAACGAGACGCGGGTGCGCGCCAGGTTGGCATCGGTGACGAAGGCATCAAAACCGTGCCCGTTCCAATCGATGCGCAGCCAGGCCATGTCCCAGCTGCTGTGGTCGGCATAGCCGACGCGGAAGATCACGAACGGGGCTTCGCCCACCGCATAGCGCGAACGCCAGAAGAACGACAAGGTGCCGCGCTCGGCCTGGATATTGCCCGGTGCATTCCACGACAGCACGCCGTCGTCCTGCCATTGGATGGCACGGCCATGGGCACCGTCATCGACAAGGCTGACCTTGTCCTGGAAGTTGGGGATGGCGTCGCCCTGCGCGGTGTCGGCGTTGAAACCGGTGTCGGCGGAGACGCGGAACAGCAGCTGCGGTGAAGAAACCTGCGCTGCCGCCGGGAGAGCGAACAGCAGCGCAGAAGCCAGAAGCAGGGGACGAAGTACGGGGCGGGTGGAACGTGGCGGCATCATGCGTCTCTTGGTAGCGTGCGGCGCAGGTACAACGCCGCATGCGGTGGGCCAAGTTAGCGACGCCAACGCGTCTGCACATTCTGCGTCGCACCATCAAAACCCCATCCCGGCATGGCGCCGGGATGGGTCACAGCATCAGAACTTGTAACGGAAGCCCAGCAGGTACTGGCGGCCGGTCTCGGTGTAGTACAGCGGCAGCTGGCCGGTGGTCGGCGACTGCACCCACTCGTCGTAGCCTTCGTTGGTCAGGTTGATCGCTTCCAGGCTCAGTTCCACCTGGTCGCTGATCTTGTAACGCAGCGAGGCATCGATGACCGTGGTGCCGGTGACGCCATGCACGCCGTCGACGTTGAAGCCGGCTTCGGCACCCGGGGCCTGGGTCAGGTAGTCGTCGCGGTTGGTGGCCGAAACACGGCCGGCGAACTTGTCACCTTCATAGAACAGGGTGGCGTTCCAGGAACTGCGCGACAGACCGGTCAGGTCGTTCTTCATCACCGGCGTGCCGGTGCTGTTCAAGTACTGGATCTTGGAATCCACCCAGGTGTAGTTCAGCTGCAGACCCAGGTTGGACCAGTTGCCCGGCAGGAAGGTGAACGGCTGGACGTAGTTTGCTTCCAGGCCCTTCAGATCACCGCCCGGGGTATTGAGCGGAATGGAGAAGGTGAAGTCATCGGTCACCGAAGCACCGGTGCCATCCAGCAGCGAAGCCGGCAGGCCGCTGGTGGAGTACGGGCGGATTTCCTTGGCGGTCTGGATGAAGCTCTCGATGTCCTTGTAGAACAGGCCCAGTCCAACCATCGCACCTTCGTTGAAGTACCACTCAAAGCCCAGGTCGACGTTGGTGGCACGGATCGGATCCAGGTCCGGGTTGCCGCCGCTGACGGTGCGCGCACCGCCGGCCACGGCCACGGTCACGCCCGGGGTCAGGCTGCCCAGGCCAGGACGCGTCATCACCTTGGCCGCGCCCAGGCGCACCAGGAAGTCCGGGGTGATTTCAGCCACCAGGTTGAACGAGGGCAGGGTGTCGTCATAGGTGCGGCTGACCGTGGTGTCGGTCGGCACGTTGTTGATCATTGCCGAGCCGGTGGACTCCTGCTTGGTACGCACATAGCGCACGCCGAAGTTGCCCGACAGCGGGATGGAGCCCAGTTCGGTGGAGAACTCGCCCATCAGGTAGGCGCCACGGTCCTGTTCCTTGACGCTGCGGGTGTTGTTCAGGCGCGGCGCCACGGCAAACATGCCGTCGTTGCTGTAGATGTCGAACAGGTTGGCGATGGCGTTGAGATCCGGCACCACCCAGTTCGACGGGTAGCCACTGAAGCCCTTCAGGCTGGCGTCCTGGGTGAGGTCACCCGGCACGATCTTGCTGCCGTCGGCAAAGGTCGGCACGGTGCCTTCGGCGGCACGGCGCAGTTCCACCGTCTTGAAGCTGTAGTCCTTGGCCAGCACGCCACCCTTCAGGCGGAAGCCCGGGCTCAGGTTCCAGTTGAAGTCGATCTGGCCGGTGTCGAAATCATTGTCCACATACTGCGGACGCAGGCGGATTTCCGCCAGGGTCCAGCCGTTGGGATCGGTCGGATCGATGCCGTAGTTGAGCACCGGACGGTTCATGTTGCCGCGGTAGTCGTAGCTGAAGCCGTCGACGTCGAACTTGTCCATGATGATGGTGGTCTGCACCGGGTTCTCATGGCGCGAACGCGAGGTGCCGATCTTGCCGGACAGGGTGAAGTCGTCGCTGAAGCGATGCTTGGCGTTGAGGCTGAGCTGCTTGTAGTCGGTGCTCCACTCGTCGTGGCGGTTCTCCGAACGGATGTCGACGTTGTCGAACACGCCATAGACCAGCGCGTTATTGCGGACTTCGCCATCGCGGACGATGGTCTGGGGCTTTCCGGTGCCGGAACGGCTGAACGAGATCGCCTCGATGTAGTTCTCGTCGCGCACCGCGTCGATCTTGGAGTACAGCGCATCCAGCGAGATATCGGTGGCATCGCTGGGCTTCCACTGCAGCGAGCCAGTCACGCCCAGGCGCTTCTGCTGGTGCTCCATCTGCACATAGCGCGGGAAGCGCGGGTGATAGGTATCGGCCGACAGCGCCTCGGTATACGGCGAAGCGGCATTGAAGCCACCATTGCTGGTGCCATTGGCCCAGCGGCCGGTGTTGCTGCCTTCCTCGATCACCTGGCGCTCGGAGTAGGCCACCGACATCAGCGCACCAAAGGTGCCATCGGCCCAGGTATTGGAGATCAGCGCGGCTACGCGCGGATCGGCCTTCTGCGCCATGTCGTTGTAGCTGGCCTGGCCGCTGGCGGCGAAGGTGAAGCCGTCATAGTCGAACGGGCGCGCGGTGTTCAGGTCGACGGTGGCACCGAGCGAGCCTTCCTCGACATCGGCCGAGGCGGTCTTGCGCACGATCAGCTGCGAGAACAGGTCCGAGGCGAACACGTTGAAGTCGAAGCCACGGCCACGGTTGGAACCGCCGGTCTGGTCACCGGAACCCACCGTCGCCAGTGCTTCCATGCCATTGATGCGAACGCGGGTGAATTCCGGGCCCAGGCCACGCACCGAGATGCTGCGGCCTTCGCCGGCATCACGCGCGATCACCACGCCGGGAATGCGCTGCAGCGACTCAGCCAGGTTCAGGTCCGGGAACTTGCCGATGTCTTCGGCAACGATGGCATCCACCACGCCGGCTTCGCCGCGCTTGATGTCCAGGGCCTTCTCGACGCTGGCGCGGTAACCGGTGACGGTGACGGCGTCCAGCTCGGTGGCAGCGGTGCCGGCGTCCTGCGCCGCTGCCGCGCCTGCCAGGGCCATACCGATACCCAGGGCCAACAAGGTAACCGGTGTCTTTTTCTGCGAGTTACGTGGCTTCATGTGCTTCCCCTCTCCAAGGTTTGCAGGCGATGCGATGGCTCCGATGTGTTGTTTCCGCCGGATGACACCGCTGGTCAAAACGGAAAGTAGCAGCTGTGTGAAGGGTGAGCATCTTGCACTGCAACAGGACTGAAACACCGTGGAAACTGTTGTCCGGAGGACACACAGGGACGGTAGCACGGCAGGACAAGGGGACAGCAACGCGGGAATGACACCGCTAGCCAATCAACCATGCCATGATGCGCGCCGATCGACGAGGAGACAGGAATGGCGATGATTTCCCCCCGTGTTGTCTGTTTTGGCGAGCTGCTGCTGCGCCTGGGCGCACCCGGCAACCAGCTGCTGCTGCAATCGCCGTCGCTGCAGGTCCACGCCGGCGGTGCCGAGGCCAACGTCGGCGTATCGCTGGCACATTTTGGCCACGACGTGGCGATGATCAGCGTGCTGGCCGACAACCCCCTCGGCGCGGCAGTTGCCGGTGAGCTGCGCCGCCACGGCGTGGATACCTCGCGCGTGCGCCGCAGCGATGGCCGCATGGGCCTGTATTTCCTGACCACCGGTGCCGGTCACCGGCCCAGCGAAGTGGTCTACGACCGCGCCGATTCGGCCTTCGCCAGCGCGCGTGCCGACAGCTACGACTGGCCGGCGCTGCTCAACGGCGCACAATGGCTGCACCTGTCCGGGGTCAGCCCGGCGCTGGGGCCGGAGGCCGCCCAGGCCACCCTGGCTGCCGCCCGCGCCGCCAACGAGCGCGGCATCAAGGTGTCCTTCGACGGCAACTTCCGGCCCAAGCTGTGGGAGCGCTGGGGCGGCGACGCCAAGGCGATCCTGCGTGACCTGTTCGACTGCGCGCATATCGTGTTTGCCGACTACCGCGACATCGGCGTGGTGCTGGGCGGGCAGTTCAACCAGCCCGAACCGCAGGCGCGCGTGGACGCTGCCGCGGCGATGGCGTTCGCGGCATTCCCACGCCTGCAGTACATGGCCTGCACGCAGCGCACCGCGCACAGCGTGGGCCACCACTCGCTGGGCGCGATGCTGCTCGGCCGCGACGGTACCCGGGCGCTGGCACCGGCCGAGGAATTGACCGATATCGTCGATCGTATCGGCGGTGGTGACGCGTTCGCAGCCGGCGTGCTGCATGGCCTGATCGAGGGCATGGATGCGGAAACCACCATCCGCTTCGGCCTGGCCGCGGGCTGCCTGAAGCATTCCATTCCCGGTGATTTCAACCCCGTCGGCGTGGCCGACGTCATGGCCCTGATGGGCGAAGGAAAGTTCGATGTCCGGCGCTGATCCGCGCGTACGCGCAGTGCTCAAATTGGCACCGGTGATTCCGGTGTTCACCCCCGACAATGTCGACGACGCAGTGCAGGTGGCGCAGTCCCTGTTCAACGGCGGCCTGCCGGTGATCGAAGTGACCCTGCGCACGCCGGTGGCGATGGATGCGATCAAGGCCATGGTCGAGGCCGTACCGGATGCCGTGGTCGGCGCAGGTACCGTGCTGACCCCGGCACAGATGGAGAAAGTGAAGGCCGTCGGCGGCCGCTTCGCGGTCTCGCCGGGCGCCACCGACACCTTGTACGCCGCAGCGCGCGATACCGACCTGCCGTTCCTGCCTGGCGTTGCCACCTCCTCGGAGCTGATGCGCGGGCTGGAGCAGGGCCTGGATACGTTCAAGTTCTTCCCGGCCGTACAGGCTGGTGGCGTGGGCATGCTGTCGGCCTGGAATGGCCCGTTCGGTGATGTGCGCTTCTGCCCCACCGGCGGTATCAGCGCGCAGACCGCATCGCAGTTCCTGCATCTGCCAAATGTGCTGTGCGTGGGCGGCTCGTGGTTGACCACGCGTGAGTTGCTGCAGGCGCGCGATTGGGCGGGGATTGAAGCCTTGGCACGCGCTGCGGCGGTGTTGCCGGGTTGATGTTGGGATTGGGGGATTGGATCAAGATCAAGAGCTCACCCCTCCCCAACCCTCCCCTTGCCTTCGGCAAAGGGAGGGGGCTGAAGCTGCCATTGTGCGAGATGCTGCAGGCCGCCGGAACTACCCCCTCCCTTTCGCGCAGCGAAGGGGAGGGCCGGGGAGGGGTGCTGTTGCTGTTGCTGTTGCTACCCAGCTTTAAAGCTTCAACCGCCGATACAAGGTACTGCGGTTAACCCCCAATTTTTTCGCTGCCAGGCTCACATTGCCATCGCAGGCCGCCAAGGTCTGCCGCATCACATCCAAAGCCAGTTCCTGCAGACTGCCATCCACCACCGGCACAGCAGCAGTGCGTCGCGCAGTTTGATGCAGATACTCCGGCAGCAGCTCGCTATCAATCACCGCACCCGGCTCGGTCAACGCGACAAGTGTGCGCAGGCAGGCCGCAAGCTGACGCAGATTGCCCGGCCAGTCGTACCCGACCAACGAATGCTCCACATCCACGCTCAACACGCGCCCCTGCGCCAACGGCTGCCACATCGCCTGCAGTAGTTGCGCGCGGTCCTGCGCCGCGCGCAGGGGCTGCAGACGCAGCACGTGATCGGCGATGCGGTAGTACAGATCTGAACGGAAACGACCTTCGTCCATCGCCTGCTGCAGGTCACAATGGGTGGCGCAGATCAGCATGAAATCCAGTTTGACCGGCTTGCCGCCCCCCAGGGGTGATAACTCGCGGTCCTGCAGTACACGCAGCAGGCGCGGCTGCAAGGCCAACGGCATGTCGCCGATCTCGTCGAGGAACAACACGCCACCCTGCGCCTGCCGCAGCAGGCCTTGGCTGCCTTGTCGGCGCGCACCGGTGAAGGCGCCTTCCTCGTAACCAAACAATTCCGATTCGATCAGGCCTTCGGGCAGGGCCGCGCAGTTCACCGCGACGAAGGGTTTGCCGCTGCGGCTGCCCTGCGCGTGCAACGCACGCGCCGCCACTTCCTTGCCAGTGCCGGTTTCACCCTGCAACAGCACCGGCAAGCCGGCTTCCAACACGCGGCCGGCGCGCAGCAGTTGTTCACGCTGGACGGCGTCGAATACCACGGCCGGTGCGGCGACCGTACTTGGCATCGGCCGTGCCAGCAAGGGTGCTGGGTTGGTCGTCCGCCTATGCGCTGCCGCTGCTGGCGCCTCCAGTTGGCCATGCAGCACCCGGCCGCTGCGATCCTGCAGCATGCCCTCGTCGCGCATCCGCGACAGCGGCATCTCGAACAGCGCTTCATACGAGGCGCGGCCAATATCACCACGCTCCAGCCCGAACAAATGCAGGCCCACGCCATTGGCAGCCACCAGGCGGCCATTACGGAAGCCAAGCACGGCTTCGCCGGCCGTGCCCAGCAAGGTGCGGTCGTGGTGTAGGCGCAACAACTCGCACTCGACCAGCCCGTTCTCGAAGAAGCGATGCTCGATGCGGTTGGCGGCCAACCGCGCCAGACCCATCGCATGCATCTGCTGCACGCTGGCCGGCCCGCTGATGTCGAGCACCCCGGCCAGCTGCCCATGCGGATCATGGATGGGCATGGCCGAACAACTGAGGATGCCATGCGGCGCGAAATAGTGTTCGCCACCACGCACTTCCACCGCGCGACCTTCGACGATCGCAGTGCCAATGGCATTGGTGCCCACCGCCGATTCGCTCCAGCATACGCCCGGCATCAAGGCCACCCGTCCAGCCTTGTCGAGAAAGCCGGCGCTGCCCTCGGCATTGAGGATCCAGCCGCTCTCGTCGGTCAGCAACACGATGCTGCCGGTGCTGGCGGTGTGTGCGGCCAGCCCATCCAGCTCGGCGCGCGCCAGCCGCCACAAGCGCTCATGGCGCTCGCGCAGTTCACGCAGGTTGTGCCCGGGCAGGGGTTCCAGCGCAGGCTCGGCATCCACCAGCAGGCCGCTGCGCTGGCAGCGCCGCCACGACTGCAGGATGGTATCGGGCACACTGCCCACGGGCGTGGTGCCGCGCTCGAAGAACGAGCGGCGGGCGTTACCCACGCGATGCTGCTGTGCCAGTGCCATGAGCGCTCCTGTGTCGCATTTTGCGACAGCTGTTCAAACCACTGTTCCGATTAACACCACAGCTGCGCGGGCGCTGCAATCACCTGCCGTCCTGCATTGCAGCAAATTTTTCCCATGACGCCTGCAGGCACATCGTTTGCCAGCTGCCGCAGCGCAGCAGGTGGAACTTGGCATCGCTCTTGCGCCTGCTGTGGGCACCGCACACGCGCGGCCCACACACCACGCTGAACTGGAGATCCCACCATGAACGCAATCCTGTCCGCCAAGCCGCATGCCACCGACCCGCAGTCGCTGTACAAGTCCCGCTACGGCAATTACATCGGTGGCCAATGGGTGGCCCCGCGCAGTGGCCAGTATTTCGACAACACCACACCGATCACCGGCAAGGTGTTCACCCAGGTGGCACGCTCCAATGCCGAGGACGTGGAGCTGGCGCTGGACGCCGCACACGCCGCCAAGGACGCCTGGGGCAAGCGTTCGACCACCGAGCGCGCCAACATCCTCAACCGCATCGCCGACCGCATCGAGGAAAACCTTGAGCTGATCGCGCATGCCGAGACCTGGGACAACGGCAAGCCGATCCGCGAGACACTCAACGCCGACGTGCCATTGATGGCCGACCATTTCCGCTACTTCGCCGGTGCCCTGCGCGCGCAGGAAGGCAGCCTGTCGCAGATCGACAACGACACCGTCGCCTATCACTTCCACGAGCCGCTGGGCGTGGTCGGGCAGATCATCCCGTGGAACTTCCCGCTGCTGATGGCGGCGTGGAAGCTGGCACCGGCACTGGCCGCCGGCAACTGCGTGGTGCTGAAGCCGGCCGAGCAGACCCCGGCCTCGATCCTGGTGCTGATGGAGGTGATCGGCGACCTGCTGCCGCCGGGCGTGCTCAACATCGTCAACGGCTTCGGCCTGGAAGCCGGCAAGCCACTGGCCAGCAGCCCGCGCATCGCCAAGATCGCCTTCACCGGCGAGACCAGCACCGGCCGCCTGATCATGCAGTACGCCAGCCAGAACCTGATCCCGGTAACGCTGGAGCTGGGTGGCAAGTCGCCGAACATCTTCTTCGCCGACGTGATGGCCGAGGACGACGATTTCCTCGACAAGGCGGTGGAGGGCTTTGTGATGTTCGCCTTCAACCAGGGCGAAGTCTGTACCTGTCCGTCGCGGGCGCTGATCCAGGAGTCGATCTACGACCGGTTCATGGAGCGCGCCCTGGCGCGGGTGGCGGCAATCCGCCAGGGCAATCCGCTGGACCCCAACACCATGGTGGGTGCACAGGCCTCGCAGGAGCAGCTGCAGAAGATCCTGTCCTATATCGATATCGGCAAGGCAGAGGGTGCCGAAGTACTGATCGGTGGCGAACAGAACCGACTCGACGGCGACCTGGCCGAGGGCTTCTACGTGAAGCCGACGGTGTTCAAGGGCAACAACAAGATGCGCGTGTTCCAGGAAGAGATCTTCGGCCCGGTGGTGTCGGTGACCACCTTCAAGACAGAAGAGGAAGCCCTGGCCATTGCCAACGACACCTTGTACGGGCTGGGCGCTGGCCTCTGGAGCCGTGATGCCTCGCGCCTGTACCGCGTGGGCCGGGCCATCCAGGCCGGGCGGGTATGGACCAACTGCTACCACGCCTATCCGGCCCATGCCGCGTTTGGCGGCTACAAGCAGTCGGGCATCGGCCGCGAGAACCACAAGATGATGCTCGACCACTACCAGCAGACCAAGAACCTGCTGGTCAGCTATTCACCGAAGAAACTGGGCTTTTTCTGAACCAAGTCCGGACGCGCCCGTTGCTGAACGGACGGGCGTGATCTGGATCAAAGCGCCGCGCATCGATTGGCGCAAAGGTATGTACATCCCCCCGCAAAGGAGATCGAGTGATGGACAAGACGATGAAGGCGGCCGTGGTCCGCGCATTCGGCAAGCCGCTGGTGATTGAAGAAGTGGCCGTGCCACGCCCCGCCGCTGGCGACATCCTGGTCAAGATCGAGGCCTGTGGCGTCTGCCACACCGACCTGCACGCCGCCGAAGGCGACTGGCCGGTCAAGCCCAACCCTCCGTTCATTCCCGGCCATGAAGGCGTCGGCCATGTAGTGGCCGTGGGTGCCGGTGTCACCCACATCAAGGAAGGCGACCGCGTCGGCATTCCGTGGCTGTACTCGGCCTGTGGCTATTGCGAGCACTGCCTGGGCGGCTGGGAAACCCTGTGCGAAGTGCAGCAGAACAGCGGCTACTCGGTGAACGGTGGTTTCGCCGAGTACGCGCTGGCCAATGCCAACTACGTCGGCCTGCTACCCAAGGAAGTCGGCTTCGTCGAGATCGCGCCGATCCTGTGCGCAGGCGTCACCGTCTACAAGGGTTTGAAGGTCACCGACACCAAGCCCGGCGACTGGGTGGCGATTTCCGGTATCGGCGGCCTTGGCCACATGGCGGTGCAATACGCCAAGGCGATGGGCTTGAACGTTGCCGCGGTGGATATCGACGACAGCAAGCTGGCCCTGGCCAAGCGCCTGGGTGCCAGCGTCACCGTCAATGCCCGCAACACCGACCCGGCCGCCTTCCTGAAGAAGGAAATCGGCGGCGCGCATGGCGCGCTGGTGACGGCGGTATCGCCCAAGGCCTTTGAGCAGGCCCTGGGCATGGTGCGACGGGGCGGCACGGTGTCGCTCAATGGCTTGCCGCCGGGCGATTTCCCCTTGGACATCTTCGGCATGGTGCTCAACGGCATCACCGTGCGCGGCTCCATCGTCGGCACCCGCCTGGACCTGCAGGAATCGCTGCAGTTCGCTGCGGAGGGCAAGGTCGCCGCGACGGTGAGCACCGACACGCTGGAGAACATCAACGACGTGTTCAAGCGCATGCATGAAGGCGCGATCGAGGGCCGGGTGGTGTTGGACTTCAACGCCTGATGGCAGTCGGCCGGCACCTCTGGTGAGGGGGTGCTGGCCGGGTTGGCTTTGGCTGTTGCTTTGGCTTTGGCTTTGGCTTTGGCTTTGGCTTTGGCTTTGGCTGTTGCTGTTGCTGTTGCTGTTGATTTTCTCCTCTCCCCTTGCGGGAGAGGATGCCGAAGGCAGGAGAGGGGAGCGGCGAAGCCGCTTGCACTAACGCCCCCCCAGATTGCACAGCAATCGGCACCCAGGCATTACCAGCTTCGCGGCTCACGCCGCGCTTACAGCACCTGCAAATAGGCGCTCCTAACGAGCATGCACCGCCGCTACCGGCATGCGATCCAGCGCCAGCCAGGCATCCTCGACCAGATCCCGCACCTGTTCCCAGCGCAGCCGCGAGCCGCCGCGGACCTGCTCCCAGTGCTCGGCCAGCTCCGCTTCCGAATCGCGTGGCCAGTCAGCGGCATGCGTGGTCAGTGCGAAGGCATAGGCCGGCTGCAGGTCGGGCCAGCGCAGGGCGCCACGGCGGCGTCTGGAGTAGTCGGCCAGGCTGTACTGCACGAAGTCCTGCGCCACTTCACCGGCAGCCTGCTGGCGGCGCCTGTGTCGGCCACGTCGCATCACCGAGGGATCGGGCGCAAACAAGGTTGGCGCGGCGGGGTGTTCGGCACGATCGGGGCGGTACATGGCACAACCCTCCCTGTTGGGCGACCACTGATACGCCCGGGGCTGTTAGGGGGGGGTGAGCGGGCCGTTTTCGTGCTTGTCGGGATGGTTGGCGTAACGGCAAAAGCGAAGGGCAAAAGCTCCCCTCCCTGACCCGTCCCTTCGCTACGCGAAAGGGCGGGAACTGCTCGCCTGCGCTCAACCCGCGTCGAGGCTGCTCACCGCGCCCATTGCCACTGCAGGCCAACAGTAAGGCTGCGATCCGGGCCTGGCTCGTAGTAACGCTGGTTGCCGTCGTTTACGATCACCGAACCGATGTAAGACTGATCCAGCAGGTTATCCACACGCGCGAACGCCCGCAGCGGGCCGTGCGCGGTGGCCCATTGCCGCGCCATTTCCAGGTTCAACACGCCGTAACCGGCGGCGTTGGCACTGCCCAGGTCGTTCACGCCGATGTCGCTGGCCGCCACCACCTCGGCCGCCCATTGCCACGGCCCAGGTTGCCACTGCCAGCGTGCAAACAGCTGCTGGCGCGGCACACCCGGCAATCGGGTGCCAGCCGCCACCCGATTGCTGGGCTGGGTGCAGGGCGAGGGCAGGCCGGTGCAGGTCAGGTAAGCCTCACGCACGCTGGCCTGCAACCAGGTATAGGCGAGCTGCAGTTGCTGGTCGGCGGCAATCGGCTGCTGCCAGCTCAGCTCGGCACCCTGGCGGCGGGTCGCGCCGATGTTGCGGTAGCTGCTGCGGCCGCCGCTATTGGTCGCCACCGCCAGTTCGTCATCGCTGTCGGCACGGAACAGCGCCAGTTCCAGTCGCGCACCGCTCCGCGCCCGCCATTTGCCGCCGATCTCGTAGTTGCGGGTGGTGGCGGCCGGCAGGTCCAGCGCCAGGCCCGCACCACCATCAGCCCGGTAGCCCAGCTCATTGAATGTTGGCGTTTCAAAGCCGCGTCCAGCCGAAGCGTATAGACGCAGATCATCGTTGGCACGGAACACCAGCCCGGCCACCGGCGTAGTCGCCGAGTAGTCGCGGCGGCCGCTGTCATCAGGATTGGTCGCAGTGATGTAGCGGTCACGCGAGCGGAACTGCAGCGCGCTGTGGCGCGCCCCAAGCAGGGCCGACCAGCGTGGACCGAACTGCCACCAGGCCTGGGCGAACTGGTCGATGTTCTGCACCCGGTCCTGCTGGTCGCGGCGCAGGCGTCCCTTGACCCCCAAGGTGCTGCCTATGAAGTTCTCGTAGCCACTGCGGTGTTGCTGCTGGCGATCCGCATTTGCGCCAACCACCAGTTCCAACGGCTTGCCGGCTAGTTGCCCATGCCAGGCCCAGCGCGCGTCCAGGCCGCCGTAATCGCTGTCCAGGTCAATCACCCCGCCCGAGTGCAGGGGACTGTTCTGCGGCCCCGGCGGAATGGCCAGGAACTGCTCCACCGCGCGTTGCCCGGCGTAGCCCATCAATCGCCAAGTCTGCTGATCGCGCTCGGCGCTGTAGACCAGGCCCAGCTGCGTCTGCCGCACCGACTTGCGGGTGTTGTACTGGGTAGCCACCGCAGTGGCCTGGCGCGGGTTCTCGCGCAGCTGCTCGCGGCTCAGCCCCAGCGGGTCCTGCGCATGCGGCGCATCGAAGCCGTTGAACAGCAGATCCAGCCGCTGGCCGGCGGCCAGATCAAAACCCAGCCGCGCATTTACCGATTCACGCCGCGCCGCACTGTGCTCACGCCAGCCATCGGTACGGAAATGGTTGGCCGCCACGTTGTAGTGCATGGCTCCGGCCAGGCCCTTGAGCTGCACGCCGGTAATGACGGTGTTGTTGCTGCCGTAGCTGCTGCGCAGCCGCCATGGATCACCCTGCTGGCCGTCGGCGCTCCACAGCTGCAGTACGCCACCGGAGGAATTGCCATAGAGCGCCGAGAACGGCCCACGCAGCACCTCCACCCGCTCGGCACCCAACACGTTGAAGTGCGCCAGCTGGCCCTGGCCATCGGGCATGGTCGCCGACACGCCGTCCAGCAGCAGCCGCACCCCGCGCACGCCGAAGGTGGAGCGCGCGCCAAAGCCGCGCAGCGACAGCTGGGTGTCCTGTGCGTAGTTCTGGCGGTCGCGTGCCAGCAGCCCGGGCACCGCGCCCAGCACTTCGGAAAGCTGCGCGCCACGGCCATTGCCATCGGCCTCCAGCACCAGCGTGGTGGTCGCGGCGGGCAGCTCGAAATCCTCCACCGCATGGACCTTGGCCGCCTGTACCTGGACCCGCTCCAGCAAGACGGGCGGCAGCTCCGCAGCCAGCGCCGGCAGGGCCAACATCAGGCCGGGAAACGCAAAAAACCGGTTACATGTACGCATCGGCCCATCATCCCCGATCGCGAGTGAGGGCGACATTGCCGCTGCGCATGAAGTTCCAGCTGAAACCCTGCGGCCAGCGGGGCCCGGCCCTGTTAGGATGATGCGGTTCTGGGCGCTGCAGCGGTATCCCGCGCCGGACACCCCCACTCCCCGCCAACTGATACGAGTATCGCCGTGTCCTTCTTTGCAAACGTGGAACAGGTACCTGGTGACCCGATTCTGGGTCTGACCGAGGCTTACAACGCTGACAGCCGCACCACCAAGGTCAACCTTGGCGTGGGCATCTACTACGACGAGAACGGCCGCATTCCGCTGCTGCGTGCCGTCAAGCAGATCGAGCAGACGCTGGCCGCCGAGGCCAAACCGCGCGGCTACCTGCCCATCGACGGCCTGCCGGCCTATACCCAAGCCACCCAGAAACTGGTGTTCGGCGAAGGTTCCGACCTGCTGGCCGCTGGCCGCGTCGCCACCTCGCAGACCGTTGGCGGCAGCGGTGCGCTGCGCGTCGGCGCCGACCTGCTGAAGAAGCTGCTGCCACACGCCACCATCGCCATCAGCAACCCGAGCTGGGAAAACCACCGCGCGGTGTTCGCCGCTGCCGGTTTCGATGTCGTGGACTACACCTACTACGACAACACCGCCCATGGCCTGGACTTCGCCGGCATGCTGGCCGACCTGCAGAAGCTGCAGCCGGGCACCGTGGTGCTGCTGCACGCCTGCTGCCACAACCCGACCGGCGCCGACCTGAGCACCGAGCAGTGGAAGCAGGTTGCCGCACTGCTGAAGGACCGCCAACTGTTCCCCTTCATCGACATGGCCTACCAGGGCTTCGACAAGGGCATCGCGCAGGACGGCCAGGCCGTACGCATCGTCGCCGAAGCCGGCATCGACAGCTTCATCGTCGCCAACTCCTACTCCAAGTCGTTCTCGCTGTACGGCGAGCGCGTTGGCGCACTGTCGGTGGTGGGCCCGGATGCGGCGTCGACCAAGGCTGTGCAGTCGCAGGTCAAGCGCATCATCCGCACCATCTACTCCAGCCCGTCCACCCACGGTGCCGCACTGGTGGCTGGCGTTCTGAACAGTGGCGAGCTGCGTGGCGTGTGGGAAGCCGAGCTGACCGAAATGCGCGAGCGCATCCACGCCCTGCGTGCCGGCATGGTGCAGAAGCTGGCCGCCCTGGGCGCGCCGGAGTTCAGCTTCATCCAGCAGCAGGCCGGCATGTTCTCCTACTCGGGCCTGAGCAAGGCACAGGTGGACAAGCTGCGTGACGACTACGGCATCTACGCCGTCGGCACCGGCCGCATCTGCGTGGCCGCGCTGAGCCAGAAGAACCTGGACTACGTGGCCAAGGCGGTTTACGACGTCAGCCGCGGCTGATCCAGCGTTACTGCGGATGTGTTCAAAAGCCTGGGGAAACCCGGGCTTTTTTGTGGTTTTGAGGTTGTGGATAAGGGTGTGGAGAAAGTTTGAAGCTCAAAAGCACCCCTCCCCAACCCTCCCCTGCGCGTTGCGCAAGGGAGGGGGCCGATGCTGCAGTTCGCGAAATTGCGCTGGTCGCAGGAATCACCCCCTCCCTTTGCCGCAGGCAAGGGGGTGAAGAAGGCCCGCTTGCGCGCCATTGGCGCGCGGCCTGATGAACGACCGAAGGCTGCGCCTTCGGGCCGGACGGGCTGGGGAGGGGTGCCCTTGCTCCTGCTCCCGCCATTGCCATTACCCCCAGCCTTATCCACACCCACCTGTGGATATTCCGATCAGCCCGGCACCACCCAGGTAACCACCGCCGCAGCCGCCACCATCATCCCCAGGCCGATCGCCACCCCGGCCCCGTAGCGCGGGCCACCGCTGGCAAAGGCCAGCACCGACTTGGCCAATGACGCCGAGGCCAGCAGCGCCACCACACCCCAACGCGCCTGCGCCAACTCCAAACCACCAGAAGCCGTCAGCCCGGCAATACTCGCCGCCGCCGCATGCAGTTCACCCAAGGCTGCAATCGTTGCTCCGGCCAATGCCCCGGCCTGGCCAAACAGCTGCCGCAGGCCTTCGGACAGCAACAGGACCACCGCAATCACCGCCGCAATCGCCAGGGCATGCTTCAGCTGGAAGGCCTTGCTGGCCGGTCCCTGCGGCACCGCTTCATCAGCCACATGGCGCAACCCCAGCGCCGAGCACAACAGCAGCACCAGCGCCGCCGCCGCCAGCGGCCAAGCGGCGGCCTTCAGCAACGTCGCCGAACTGGTGCCGATAACGGCAACAAAAAGCAGCAAAGAGGCGAGATTTGCCAGCAACGCCGCCGATACCGACGGCATCACCAGCGCCGCAGCCTCGCGGCTGCTGCGGCCAAAGCCGGCCACCGCCGCGGTGGAAGAGGCAAACCCCGAGAAGAACCCCGCCACCGGCAGACCCCAGCGCGCGCCCACCGCCCGCAGCGCGACATGGCCCAGCATGCCCACCGCCATCACCAGCACCACGATCTGCCACAGCTTGGACGGCACCAGCACGCCCCAAGGATCAACCGCGGTATCAGGCAACATCGGCAGCACCACCAACGCGCAGGCGGCCAGCAGCAGGGCGTCGCGCATCTCCTGGTCGCTGATCAGGTCGCGGCTGAGCCGTGCCAGCGGTGCCTTGGCCCACAACAGGATCGCCACCACCACGCCCAGCGCCGCCGCCAGCGCCGGCTGCTGCATGCCCAGGCCGCCCAGCAGCACAGTTATCAACAGGGCGATCTCGCCGGTCAGCCCCGGGTCCTCGCGCGAGGTGACGTGGTAGCTGGTCCAGGCAAGCGCGGCCACCGCCAGCAGGGCGACCACGAAGACCGCCTGGCCCAGCAGCAGCCCGGCCGCGCCCAGCAAGGCCGCCAGCGCATGCGTGCGCAGCCCAGCCTGCAGGCTTTTGCGCCCGCCGTGCTGGCGTTCGCGCACCGCGCCGATCAGCAGGCCGATGCCCAGCGCAGTCAGCAAACCGTGTGTGGCCTGGTTCCAATCCATCGTGTTCTCCGGCAGGGCCCCGCATGGTACTGAGCCTGTGGATAAAGCCAATGCCCACGGACTTATCCACATCTCATGCCAGGCTGCAATTATCCCCAAACGCTTGTGGATAAGCCGGTCAGCCCCGTCATGCCGGAACATTGCGGCAGCAAGGACCGGCTTGCCGCCTGGCAACGACTGCCACTGTCCATATTTGTCCACAGGAAGACAAAGCATGGCCACGGCTCGCTAAAAACGGGGCCAGCCGCGACAATAGCCTTCCTTTTGTCTGAAGGTAGTTGCCGTCCATGTCCCGTACGTCGCTGACCCGCTTCCTGATCGAAGAACAGCATGCCAAGCGCATCAATGCCGACCTGCGTCAGCTGGTGGCGGTGGTGGCGCGCGCCTGCACCAGCATCTCGATCGCCGTCAGCAAGGGCGCCCTGGGGGGCGTGCTGGGCGACGCCGGCACCGGCAACGTGCAGGGCGAGGCGCAGAAGAAGCTGGACGTGATCTCCAACGAGATCCTGCTCGAGGCCAACGCCTGGGGTGGCCACCTGGCCGCCTGCGCGTCGGAGGAGATGGACCACAGCCAGCTGGTGCCGTCGGAATACCCGATGGGCGACTTCCTGCTGCTGTTCGATCCGCTGGACGGCAGCTCCAACATCGACGTCAACGTCTCGGTCGGCACCATCTTCTCGGTGCTGCGCGCCCCGCAGGGTGTGGATAAGCCGGGGGACGAGCACTTCCTGCAGCCAGGCACCCAGCAGGTGGCGGCCGGTTACTGCATCTATGGGCCCAGCACCATGCTGGTCCTGACCGTGGGCCATGGCACCCATGCCTTCACCCTGGACCGCGAGACCGGCGAGTTCGTGCTGACCCAGCGCGGCATGCAGGTACCGGCGGACACCAAGGAGTTCGCCATCAACATGTCCAACCAGCGCCACTGGGAAGCGCCGATGCAGGCCTATGTGGGCGACCTGCTGGCCGGCAAGGAAGGCGCGCGCGGCAAGAACTTCAACATGCGCTGGATCGCCAGCATGGTGGCCGACGTGCACCGCATCCTGACCCGCGGCGGCATCTTCATCTACCCGTGGGACAAGAAGGACCCGTCCAAGCCTGGCAAGCTGCGCCTGATGTACGAAGCCAACCCGATGTCGCTGCTTGTCGAACAGGCCGGCGGTGCCGCCACTAATGGCCGCGAGCGCATCCTCGACATCGCCCCGACCCAGCTGCACCAGCGCGTACCGGTGTTCCTGGGCTCGAAGAACGAAGTGGCCGAAGCCACCCGCTACCACCGCGCGCACGACGCCTGAGCAGCCACTCCCTGTAGTGCCGAGCCACGCTCGGCAGAGGCTTTCGCGATAAGGCCCCTTTGCCGAGCATGGCTCGGCACTACCGCTTCTGCCCCCTCCCTTTGCCGCAGGCAAGGGGGTGAAGAAGGCCCGCTAGCGCGCCGTTGGCGCGCGGCCTGATGAACGACCGAAGGCTGCGCCTTCGGGCCGGACGGGTTGGGGAGGGTGAGCGTTTGCAACCTTCCAGCACTGCCAGCAAATCCGTAGCCCGGGTAAGCGCAGCGCACCCGGGGCTTTGCGCCCCCCCCCCGGGTGCGCTGCGCTTACCTAAGCTACAGGTCTATCGGTAATGCCCCTGCCGAGCATGGCTCGGCACTACATGCCTCTGCCCCCTCCCTTTGCCGCAGGCAAGGGG
>DAMCTY010000027.1:0-50080 GCA_032112995.1 Stenotrophomonas sp.
AGTACAAGCGCCGCGCCGACCTGATCCCCAACCTGGTCAATACCGTGCAGGGCTATGCCCAGCAGGAGCGCCAGGTGCTGACCGAGGTCACCAATGCCCGTGCCAAGGTGGGGCAGATCCAGGTCAACGCCGACGATGCCGATTCGCTCAAGCAGTTCCAGCAGGCCCAGGGCGAACTGGGCAGCGCGCTGTCGCGGTTGCTGGTGGTCAGCGAGAACTACCCCACGCTGAAATCCGACCAGAACTTCCGTGACCTGCAGGCGCAGCTGGAAGGCACCGAGAACCGCATCACCGTGGCCCGCGGCCGCTATATCCAGCTGGTGCAGGACTACAACACCTATATCCGTTCGTTCCCACAGGTGATCACCGCCAAGATGTTCGGCTATGCGGCCAAGCCCAATTTCACCGTGGACAACGAAGCGCAGATCGCACAGCCGCCGGCGGTGAACTTCGGTACCCAGCCGGCAACCCCGCAGCAGACCCCGCCGCAGCCTGCCCCGGCACAGTGAGCCGGGCGGGATGAGCGCGTTGCTGCAGCGGCTGGGCCTGTTGCTTTGCCTGCTCGGCCTGGGCTGGGCAGAACCGCTGCTGGCCCAGCAACTGGCGCCGATTCCGCCGCTGGATTCGCCGGTGGTCGATACCACCGGCACCCTGGATGCGGCGCAGAAGCAGGCCCTGGAACAGCAGGCGCTGGCCCTGCAGCAGCGCAAGGGCGCGCAGTTGCAGGTGCTGGTGGTGCCGACCACCCAGCCGGAGGACATCGCCCAGTACAGCACGCGGGTATTCGACCAGTGGGCGATTGGCCGCAAGGGCGTGGATGACGGTGTGTTGCTGCTGGTTGCCAAGGACGACCGGCGGGTACGGATCGAGCCGGGTTATGGGCTGGAAGGTGCCATTCCCGATGCCATCGCCAACCGGGTGATCCAGGAATACCTGGTGCCGCATTTCCGCCAGGGCGACTATGCCGGTGGCATCACGGCGGCCAGCGCGATGCTGGTCAAGGTCATCGATGGCGAAGCGTTGCCGGCGCCGGTCAGCAGCAATCGCGCCAATGGCAGCGGTGGCAGCGGCGACTCGATTTTCTTCTTTGCCATCCTGATCGGCGCCTTTGCATCCACTTTCATGCGCATGTTGCTGTCCAAGCTACCGCGCCCGGTCCGTGGTTTGGCGGCCGGGCTGATTGCCGGTGCAGCCGGTTGGCTGCTGTTGTCGGTGCTCGGCGGCGGTATCGCTGCATTGGTGGCCTTTTTCCTGTCCTTGGGCAAAGCCTCCCCGGGCGGCTTTGCGCGTGGCGGCGGCTGGGGCGGCGGCGGCTTTGGCGGTGGGGGCTTTGGAGGCGGCGGCTTCGGCGGCGGTGGTGGTGGCTGGGGCGGTGGCGGCGGACGGTCAGGAGGCGGTGGCGCCTCGGGGAGTTGGTGATGCGGTGGTTGCGCCATCTGTTCGCGCCTGCGGCGCAGGCCGCATTCCCGCCGGCCAGTCTGGATCGGATCGCCCAGGCCATTGCTGACGGTGAAAAGCGACACAGTGGGCAGGTGATGTTCGCGGTCGAGTCGGACCTGTCACTGGCCCTGCTGTGGCAGGGCGTCAACGCCCGCCAACGCGCTGAACATGCCTTCGCCGTGCTGCGCACCTGGGACACGCAGGCCAACAACGGGGTACTGATTTACCTGTTGCTGGCCGACCATGCCATCGAGATCGTCGCCGATCGCGGGCTTCGCGCCCAGGTGGACGAGGCGCAATGGCAGCGGGTCTGTGAGCACCTGCGCCAGCAGCTGAACCAAAGCGGCGGCGAAGCGGCTGTGCTGGCCGCCGTGGACGAGGTATCCGATCTGCTCGCGGCACGGTTTCCGCCTGATCCGGCGGGCCGCAGCGGCAATGAACTGCCGGACCGGCCGCAGCTGCTGGGCTGAACCGGCTTGTAGGGCGCGGACCCTGCCCCGAGAATAGGAGTTCGTTCGTTTGGCAGTATCTACATGATCTATCTCCACGACATCGACCCCATCGCCTTCTCGCTGGGGCCGATCAAGGTGCACTGGTACGGCATCATGTACCTGCTGGGGTTTGCCGCCGCCTGGTGGCTGGGCCGTAGCCGCATCCTCGCCGGGCGCTTGCCGGGCGTGGGCATGAACGGGTTTTCCGACCTGTTGTTCTACGCCATGCTCGGCGTGGTGCTGGGTGGGCGCATCGGCTACATGCTGTTCTATGCCACCGCGGAGTTCCTGCACAACCCGCTGATTCTGCTGCGGGTGTGGGAAGGCGGCATGAGCTTCCACGGCGGCCTGCTGGGCGTGCTGATTGCCGGGTGGTGGTGGACCCGCAAGCACAAGCTGCATTTCTTCGACACCATCGATTTTGTCGCGCCATTGGTGCCGCTGGGCCTGGGCCTGGGGCGGCTGGGCAATTTCATCGGTGGCGAGCTGTTCGGCAAGTTCACCAATGCCGGGTGGGGTGTGATTTTTCCGCATGCGCCGTTGAAGGACATTCCTGCGGGCCTGCCCAGCATGCAGCAACTGCTGTCGGCTACGCAGATCCAGCAGGACTACGCCGCCGGCCTGCTCAATCAGTACGCCCGCCACCCCTCGCAGCTGTACGAAGCGCTGCTTGAGGGCCTGGTGATGTTCCTGGTGTTGTGGTTCTACTCGATGAAGCCACGTCCGCGTTACGCGGTGTCGGGCCTGTTCGCTCTGATGTACGGCAGCTTCCGTTTCCTGGTCGAATTCGTGCGCATGCCCGACAACGGCGTGTATGTGGCGTTCGATTGGTTGACCCGCGGCCAGATCCTCAGCCTTCCCCTGATCGTGTTGGGCCTGGGATTGCTGGCCATGTCGCGGCGCGCGCCGGTGTTGCAGCCGGTACTCCCATTGGAAGAGAAGGCATGAAGCAATATCTGGATCTGCTGCAGCACGTACTGGAAAACGGCACGGAGAAGTCCGACCGCACCGGCACCGGCACGCGCAGCGTGTTTGGCTGGCAGATGCGCTTCGATCTCAACCAGGGCTTCCCGCTGGTCACCACCAAGAAGCTGCACCTGCGCTCGATCATCCACGAGCTGCTGTGGTTCCTGAAGGGCGAGACCAATATCGCCTACCTGAAGGACAACAAGGTCAGCATCTGGGATGAGTGGGCCGATGCCAACGGCGACCTCGGCCCGGTCTACGGCAAGCAGTGGCGCAGCTGGGCCACTGCCGATGGCCGCGAGATCGACCAGATGCAATGGCTGGTGGACGAGATCAAGCGCAACCCGGATTCGCGCCGGCTGGTGGTCAGCGCCTGGAACGTGGGCGAGCTGTCGCAGATGGCGCTGATGCCCTGCCACAACCTGTTCCAGTTCTACGTGGTCGACGGCAAGCTCAGCTGCCAGCTCTACCAGCGCAGTGGCGATATCTTCCTCGGCGTACCGTTCAATATCGCCAGCTATGCCTTGCTGACGCATATGGTGGCGCAGGCAACGGGGCTGGGCGTAGGTGATTTCGTGCACACCTTGGGCGATGCGCATATCTATTCCAACCACTACGCGCAGGCCCGCGAGCAGCTCTCGCGCGAACCACGCGCGTTGCCCACGCTGTGGTTGAACCCGGACGTGACCGACCTGTTCGGCTTCCAGTTCGATGACATCCGCATCGACGGCTACGATCCGCACCCGGCGATCAAGGCACCGGTGGCGGTATGAGTGCGGGACCGGGATTGGAAATTGGGGATGAGCGGGATTCGCAGGGGCAGAATGCAGGAGCGCTTGCATCCCGAATCCCGAATCCCCAACCCCGTCTATCACTGATCGCCGCGCTGGATCGCAATCGTGGCATCGGCCATGACAATGCGATGCCCTGGCATCTGCCGGATGATTTCAAACACTTCAAGGCGCTGACGCTGGGCAAGCCGATCCTGATGGGGCGCAAGACCGCGCAGTCATTGGGGCGCGCGCTGCCGGGGCGGACCAATCTGGTGTTGACCCGCAGTGGCCAGGTGCCGTTTGCCGGCATGCGTGCGGTGGCTTCGTTGGATGAGGCGCGGGCGATTGCGGCGGGCGAGGGTGCCGACGAGTTGTGCGTGATTGGTGGTGGTGAGATCTATCGGCTGTTGCTGGATCAGGCCACCGATCTGCACCTGACCTGGGTGGATACCGAAGTGAACGCCGATACGCATTTTCCGGACGTGGATCCGGCGCTGTGGCGGGAGGTGGAGAACCTGGCGCATGCGGCGGATGAGCGGCATGCGTTTGCATTCCGGTTCGTGCATTACGTGCGGTGCTGAGTTGTTTTGAGGTCAACAGCTAAAGGCTACGAAGCTACCCCTCCCCAACCCTCCCCTTGGCTATGCCAAAGGGAGGGGGTAACAGCCTTGGCTGCGCGAAATGGTGCAGCCGGCGAGATCAGCTCCCTCCCTTTGGCGCAGCCAAGGGGAGGGTTGGGGAGGGGTAGCTCTTTGCTCTTTGCACAAGGCTTCCAGAGCCTCGCAAGAGAGCCCATCACCCCGGCATCCGGTAATGCCCAATGATTGTGTGCCGGAAAAGCAGATCCTGCTCCTGCGTGCCCTGTGCGATGTTGTGCAGCACCAGCGGGGTGCCATCATCCAGCCGCCGGTCAGAAACGATGCCTACGTGCAGCAGGCCGTTGCCATTGAGCTTCCATGCCACGATGTCACCGGCGGCGTAGTCATCGGCGAGGGTAGTTATCGGTAGCTCCCAGCCCTGGCGCTGGAACCAGCGCATCTGGTTGGGCACGCGGCGGTGGTCGATGTTCCGATCCGGTCGCGACAGTCCCCATAGCGACGGATAGGCGGAGAAATCCCCGCGCATGTCCTCGTTGATGCGCTGCTGCAGGTCAACACCTTGCGTGCGCAGGGCGCGGATCACCACATCGGTGCAGACGCCGCGATCCAGTGGCGGATCGCCACCGGGATAGCCGAGGGAAAAATAGGCCGGATCGTAGCGGGTGGTGACACCGATCTGCGCCCGTGCAGCTGCCACCAGCGGGGGCGAAGTTGCGGCAGGCGTGGATTCGGTTGCTGCCTGCGACGGCGGGCTGGTCTGCGTGTCATCCGTCTGCGGACGACAGCCGGCAAGCACTGCGATGACCATCAGCATCAACGCTGATGGCCAAGGCCTCATGCAGCCGGTCCGTTGTTGTCCGGCGTAGGCGTGCTGTTGCTGCCGTTGTTGTTGCCATTGCCGTTGCGCCCACGCGGACGATGGCGGCGCGGCCGGCGGCGCTGTTCACCGCTGCGCTCGGGGCGTGGCGCTTCGCTGCGCGTTTCGGATTTGGCCTCGGGCTTGGCTTCCGGCTTGGCTTCCACGCGCGGCTTGCGCGGCGGATGCTGGCCGGGCACCGCGGCCGGCACGTCACGCCCCGGCACCTGCACGACGCGCAGGTCTTCGCTGTCCAGCTGCAGTGCGGTGAGCTTGCCACCCCAGACCGCACCGGTATCGATGGCATGCACGCCCTGGGTGATGGTCAGGCCCAGCGCCGACCAATGGCCGCAGACCATCTTCAGCTCACGCTCCACCCGCCCGGGCACTTCAAACCAGGGGTACATGCCCTGCGGCTGGGTACCCGGCGTGCCCTTGTCTTCCATGCCGATGCGCCCGCTTGGCGTGCAGTAACGCATGCGGGTAAAGATGTTGATGATGGCGCGCGAGCGGTCGTAGCCGCTCAGGCCCGGCGACCACGCCGGCTTGTCGCCGTACATGTTGCGAAACAGCTTGCGGTAGCCATTGCCATGCAGCTGCTGCTCGACTTCGCGCGCGTGCTTTTCGGCCAATGCCACGGTCCACTTCGGCGCCAGGCCGGCATGGAACATCATCCAGCCCAGCTCACGGTCCACGTGGGCCAGCTTCTGCAGGCGCAGCCAGTCCAGCAACACGTCGCGGTCCTCGGCCAGCACGATGCGCTGCAGGTCGGGGTTGACCTTGCGCTGCTCCTCCTCGCTGCGGGCACCGATGGCCAGCAGTGACAGGTCGTGGTTGCCGAGCACGATGACGCTGTGCTCGCGCAGCGAATGCACCAGCCGCAGGGTTTCCAGCGATTGCCCGCCACGGTTGACCAGATCGCCGGCAAACCACAGCTTGTCCGCCGCCGGGTCGAAGTTGATCTTCTCCAGCAGGCGCTGGGTGACGTCGTAGCAGCCCTGCAGGTCGCCGATTGCCCAGGTGGCCATCAGTGCAGCGTCCTGGGAATGGTGAGCACGAAGGGCGCGATGGGGGCGGCGAATTCGGTGCCGTCGTCGGCCAGCATGTCGTAATGACCCTGCATGGTGCCGTGCTCGGTGCCCAGCATCACCCCGGAGGTGTAGCGGAACTCCTCGCCGGGGCGCAGCCGCGGTTGCTCGCCGACCACGCCCTCACCATCGACGTGCTCGACCCGGCCTTCGCCGTCGGTGATGCGCCAGTGGCGGCTGATCAGGCGGGCCGGGACGGTGCCACGGTTGTGGATGCGGATCGTGTAGGCGAACGCAAAGCGGCCGTCTTCAGGGGCCGACTGGTCGTCGATGAACCGAGGCGAGACCTCGATCTCGATCGCGTAGTGGCGGTTGTCTTCCATGGGGGGAGTGTAAGCAAAAGCAGGTGATCGGTTTGCGTGGATGCAGCGCTTATTCGTGCGGCAGGTTGGCAAGCCTGATGAAATCGGCAACTTCCAGCTGCTCGGCGCGGGCATCGCTGCGCACGCCGGCGGCCTCGAATTGGGCCTGGTCGATAACCCCGTTGAGGGCGTTGCGCAGGGTTTTGCGGCGCTGGCCGAAGGCGGCGCGGACCACGTCGGCAAAGCGTTTGCGGTCGTTGATGCCGACCGTGGCCGGATCGCGCGGCAGCAGCCGGACCACGGCCGAATCCACCTTCGGTGGCGGCCGGAACGCGCCCGGCGGCACCACGAACAGCGACCTGACCTCGCAGAACGCCTGCAGCATCACGCTCAGGCGGCCGTAGACCTTGCTGCCGGGGCCGGCCGCCATGCGGTCGACCACTTCCTTCTGCAGCATGAAGGTCATGTCCGAGATCGCCGCAGCGTGGTCCAGCGCGTGGAACAGGATGGGCGAGGAAATGTTGTAGGGCAGGTTGCCGACCAGGCGGATCTTGTCGCCTGCAGCCAGCTCTGTGAAATCGACCCGCAGCACGTCGCTGTGGACGATGGTCAGCTCGCCCAGCGGCGCGGCGGCCTCGGTCAAGGGCACGATCAGGTCGCGGTCGAACTCGATGACGGTCAGCTTGGGGTGGCGACGCAGCAGCGGGAAGGTGATCGCGCCCTGGCCCGGGCCGATCTCGACCAGACGGTCGCCGTCCTTCGGGTCGACCGCCATGACGATCTTCTCGACGTAATACTTGTCCGCCAGGAAGTGCTGGCCCAGCTGTTTCTTGGCCGGGGCAGTGAAGCCGCTGCGCGGGGAGTGATCTGAATTCATGCGGTGATTTTACGTTGTGCAGCCAGCCGGGCGCACAGCTCGGTGGCGGCAAACAGGCTGGAGGGATCGGCTACGCCCTTGCCGGCGAGGTCCAGGGCGGTGCCATGGTCGACCGCCACGCGCGGGTAGGGCAGGCCCAGGGTGATGTTGGTGGCCTGCTCGAAGCCGCTGTACTTGAGCACCGGCAGGCCCTGGTCGTGGTACATCGCCAGCACCGTGTCGAAACCGGTCAGCTTGGCCGGCAGGAAGGCGGTATCGGCCGGTAGCGGGCCGATCAGTTGCATGCCTTCGGCACGCAGCTGTTCCAGCAGCGGGATGATCAGGTCCAGCTCCTCACGGCCCAGGTGACCGTCTTCGCCGGCATGCGGGTTCAGGCCGAGCACGGCGATGCGTGGTGCAGCCAGACCGAAGTCGCGGCGCAGGGCGGCGTGGATGGTACGGATGACCTTGCCCAGGCTGTCAGCGCTGATGGCGTCGGCGACGTCGCGCAGCGGCAGGTGGGTGGTGGCCAGGGCCACACGCACGATGTCGTTGGCCAGCATCATCACCACTTCCACGCCGGCCTGTTGGGCCAGCAGCTCGGTGGTGCCGCTGTAGGCGATGCCGCCCTGGTTGATCACCGCCTTGTGCACCGGGCCGGTGACCACGCCGTCGAGGCTGCCGTCCAGGCAGGCCTGGCCGGCGCCGAGTAGGGCGTCGATCACCGCACGTGCATTGCGCGGATCGGCCTGGCCGAACTGCGCGGGGGTAGCGTTGCGGACTTCACGCAGGCGCAGGTCGCCGGGGCGGTGGGCGTCGGCGTGTTCGGGCAGCAACTGCAATGGCAGGTTCAGCGCGCGGGCGGCGGCCTGCAGGGTATCCGGGTCCGCAAACGCCAACAGCCGGCAGTCACTGCGCGGCTGTTGGGCAAGGCGGATGCAAAGTTCCGGGCCGATCCCGGAGGGCTCGCCCGGAACCAGAGCGAGCTGGGGAATCATCGGTCAGGGCTTGGCAGGTTCTGCGGGCGTGGTTGCCGTATCGGCATTGCCCTCGGCACGGTCGCCGCTGCGGAAGCTGACATAGGCTTCGCCGCGCAGCTCCTGCAGGAAGCGGTTGTACTCGTCGTCCAGCTTGCGACGGCCGATCTGCTCACGGATCTGGGCGCGCTTGTTGTTGTCGCTGACGTCGGTCTGGCGGCTGCCTACGCGCTGCACGATATGCCAGCCGGCATCGGTGCGGAACGGGGTGCCCACGCCGTTGTCGGCCAAGCTTTCGACCTGCTTGCCGAAGTCCGGGCCAAACGCATCGGCCGGGAACCAGCCCAGGTCACCGCCCTGGCCACGGCTGTTGGCGTCGTCGGACGACTCCTTGGCCACGGTCTGGAAGTCGGCGCCGCCGGCGATGCGAGCACGCAGGGTGTCGATCTTGGCCTTGGCCGCCGCTTCGTCCACATCGTCGGTGATGCGTACCAGGATGTGGCGGGCGTGGTATTCGGTGACCTTCTGGCCATCGCCGTCACCGGCACCGGCGTCACGTACTTCCACCAGCTTGAGCAACTGGAAGCCGCTCGGGCCACGGATCGGGCCGAGCACATCGCCTGCCTTCATGGCCTTGATCTGGTTGGAGAACGCGTTGGGAATTTCGTCGGCGCTGCGCCAGCCCAGGTCACCACCTTCCAGTGCGTTGGGGCTGTCCGAATAACGGACGGCGGCAGCGGCGAAGTCCAGCTCGCCCTTGTCCAGCAAGCCCTTGACGCCATCCACCTTGCTCTGGCCGGTGGCGATCTGCTCGGCGCTTGCGCCATCGGGCAGTGCAATCAGGATGTGCGCCAGGTGGTACTGGGCGCCGCCACTGCTCTGCTGGGCCAGGGCGGCGTCAACCTCGCCTTCGCTGACGCTGATGCGGCTCTGCGCAAAGCTCTGGCGCAGGCGCTGGGTGATGATTTCCTCGCGCACCGAGTTGCGGAAGTCGGAGAAACCGATGCCGTCCTGGGCCAGGCGCTGGCGCAGGCCATCGACATTGGTGCCGTTCTGCTGGGCAATGCTGCCGATGGCGTGGTTGAGTTCTTCATCGCTGACGCGGATACCGCTGCCGTCGGCACGGGCGACCTGCAGCTTGACCAGCACCAGGCGCTCGAGCACCTGCCGTTCCAGCACGGACTGCGGCGGCAGCTGGCCTTCACGGCCGGCGTACTGGGCCTTGATGTTGTTGACCGCGCGCTCCAGCTCGCTCTGCAGGATCACGTCCTCATCGACGATGGCGGCGATGCGGTCCAACGGCTGGCTCTGCTGGGCAAAGGCCGGGGTGGCAGCAGCGGAAAACGCCAGCAGGGTGGCGAGGACAGCGGGAAGGGTCTTGGTCATGGAATCAGGTTGGGATCGTAGTCGTCTTCGTTCGCCTCGATATTGCTCGGGGGAACGAGGTACAGGTCGTCGCGGTTGTAGCCGAGAATAGCACGGCGCAAGGTGCGGTCCGTGTCCTGGCCGAAGGAGCTCAGGCCCTTGAGCTCGAACTCGACCTGGAAGGAGTTGTTCAGGTCGCCGTCGCGGTTGCGCACGTAGCGGCGGGCCAGTGCACGCACGGTCAGGCAGCAGCTGTCCCACTGCACACCACCAATGATTTCCAGTGGTTTGTGGTCCATGATCGAGTAGTAGTAGCGGCCCACCACACTCCAGCGCGGGTTGATCGGGTACAGGAAGGACAGGTCGGCCTGCTCAAGCTGGTCGCGGCCGTTGCTCGGATTGCGCCGGTAGCGGTAGGCCAGATTGACCACGCCATCCTGCGGCATCAGGTAGCGGGCACGGATGCTGGCCAAGTCTTCCTTGCGGTACTTGGGATTCCATTGGTAGGTGGAACCCAGCGTCCAGCGGTCGGTGACGGCCCAGTTGACGTCTGCCACCCAGGCGGACTTGCCCTGTTCCACTGGTGCTTCATTGCTGTTGAGGCTGACCAGCGAGTCTTCGAAATAGGTGATCTGGCCGAGGCTGGCCGACAGCTTTTCGCGGCCGTCTTCCTGCCGGATCAGGCGCGTGGTCAGTGCCGTGGTCAACTGGTTGGCGTCGTTCTGGCGGTCTGCACCGGTGTAGCGTGAGTCGCGGAACAGCTGGCCCCAGCTGAAGGTGAAGGCACGGGTGTCGAACAGCGGCAGCCCCGACTGGTCGCGGTACGGTGTGTTCAGATAGAACACGCGTGGTTCCAGGGTCTGCAGGTAGGACTTGCCCTTGATGCTGGTATCGCGATCAAAGAACAGGCCGGCATCGATGGTGGTGATTGGCAGGCTTCGGGTCGGTGTACGGTCGCCGCCCAGCGTGTCGGCCAGCTTGCTGTCCAGTTGATACGCGGTATAGCGCCAAGCCAGGGTCGGCGTGATGTACCAGGCGGCGCCGCCCAGCGGCATGGAAATGTAGGGTTTGATGTCCAGGCGCGAGCCGCCCGGCATCTCGGTGACCGTGCCGTTGCGGACATACTCACCGTCGGCATCGATCATCTTGCCGTGCACGTCGTCATGGGTGAAACGCACCACATCAGCCGCAACACCGGCCTCGAACCAGCGGCCGAAATCCTCCTCCCAGGTCGCGAACAGGCGCGGCTCGCGGTTGTAGGGCAGGGCTCTTTCGGTCAACGTGTAGTCGCTGAGCTGGGCATGGTCGGCCATGATGCCGGCCGTCCAGCTGCGGCCGGTGCCATACAGCCCGGCCGTGCTTTTGATGTTGGAGGCGGCAATGCCCAGCAGCCGGCTGGAGAAGTCCTCCACATAGCGCTCGTCACTGACCCAGGCGATATTGCCGCGGGCCTGCCAGTTCTTGTTCAGATTGTGGTGGCCACGGTACCTGACCTGGCCACGGTCCTTGTCACGCAACGAATCGTTGGGCAGGTAGCTGGTGCTGAGTTCGCCGCGGCCGCTGCCATACAGATAGCGGAACTCGTTCTCCAGCATCAGGCCGCGTTTGCTCATGTAGCGCGGGGTCAGGGTATCGTCGAAGTTCGGTGCCAGATTGAAGTAGATCGGCTGGCCGTAGTCGAAGCCGTTGCGCCCGGACAGGCTCAGCTTGGGATACAGCAGACCGGTCTGGCGGCGATCGTCGATGGGGAACTTGAAGTAGGGCGCATACAGCACCGGCACCTTGCCGATCCGCAGCACCGCATTGCGGGCAGTGCCGAAACCTTCCTCGTTGTCCACCTCGATCTGCGGGGCTATCAGCTTCCACAGCGGCTGCGATGGATCACAGGTGGTATAGGTGGAATGGTGCATCTGACCGACCGAGCCCTGCAGGTCGATCGAGTCGGCGCCGCCATTGCCGCGCTTGGACACCAGCTGGTAGCGGATGTTGCTGATCTTGTGCGAATCGGTTTCCTGGTTGCCCTCGGCCCGTTCGGCCACGACACGGATCGAGGAATCCGAATAGCGGACGTTGCCCTCGGCGATGTAGTTGCCGGTCTCGGTGTCGATGCGCAGGTTGTCGGTGCCCATGAACTGGTCACCACGCTTGAGGATCACATTGCCCTGATACTCCGGCACGGTGCTGGTGCCGCTGAGTTCGTTGCCCTCGACCTCGGTCGGGAGCTGCTCACGCGGGGTGGTGGCCTTGGGATCCGGCGGCGGGGCTTCATCGAAGGCGGGCAGGGAGTCGGAAACCGGGCACAGGCCCCAGTTCACCGGCTTTTCGCCCGCCCACGCCGGCAGGCAGATGGCAATACCCAAGGGAAGAGGCAGCAGGCGGAGGGCTCGTCGCACGCGGTTCGGATTCAGTGAAAACGGCCGCTAGCTTGCCGCATCACCTGCATGGGGGCAATGAAGACGCCCCCGGAAAGCGGGGCGGGGTTCATCCGTCAGCCGGTTGCGAGCAGCGCCTGGACATGCGCCACGCTGCATTCGCGCAGGGCCTGCAGGTCGTAGCCGCCCTCCAGCATCGACACCACCCGGCCGCTGCCATGGCGCTCGGCCAGGGTGACCAGCTCGGTGGTCAACCAGCCGAAATCCTCGGTTTCGACCATCAGGTCGGCCTGCGGGTCGCGCATATGGGCGTCGAAACCGGCCGAGATGAACAGCAGTTGCGGCCGGAATGCCTCGATCTGCGGCAGCATCTCGTCGGCCCAGGTGTTGCGGAAGCGGAAGCCGCCACTGCCCGGCGGCAGCAGGATGTTGCAGATATTGCCGACCCCGCGCTCGCGCATATTGCCCGAGAACGGGAACAGGCCGGACTGGTGGGTGCTGTAGTAGGCAACCTTCGGGTCGGTCTCAAAGATGGCTTGGGTGCCGTTGCCGTGGTGGACGTCGAAATCGACGATGGCCACCCGCTCCAGGCCGTATTTGTCACGGGCGTAGGCCGCAGCCACGGCGATGTTGTTGAACAGGCAGAAGCCCATCGCGGTATCGGCGGTGGCGTGGTGGCCGGGCGGCCGCACCGCGCAGAACACATGCTTGTTGCCTTCTTCCAGCATCACCGCATCCACCGCCGCCACGCCGGCACCGGCCGCGTGCAGGGCCGCGCTGGCCGAGCCGGGGGAGGTGAAGGTGTCCAGGTCGATGCGCCGCAGCGGCGCGGTCTGCACCTGCAACATGGCGTCGATCAGCTCACGGCTATGGACCCGGGCCAGCTCGCCGAGCTTGGCCGGCGGGGCATTGCGCCATTCCAGTTGGTCCGGGAATTCGGCGCGCAGGGCGGAAATGACGGTATGCAGACGCTCGGGCGACTCGGGGTGGTCGATACCGGGGTCATGTTCAAGGCAGGCGGGGTGGGTGAATACCAGCATGGCCGCACTGTAACCGGCGACGCCGCGCAATGCGCGGCGTCGTATGGAAGGGAAAGGTCAGCCGTGACGGCGTTCGTGGTTCCAGAGCACTTCGCCGTGGCCATCGGCCCGGGCCAGTACACGGGACAGCACGAACAACAGGTCGGACAGACGGTTCAGGTAACGCACGGCCTCGGCCCGGATGTCTTCGACCCGTGCCAGCGCAACCGTCTCACGCTCGGCGCGACGGACGATGGTGCGCGCCAGATGGCAGCGTGCGGCGCCCTCGCCACCGGCCGGCAGTATGAAATCCTTCAGCGGCGGCAGGTCGTCGTTGTAGCGGTCCAGGTGCTGCTCCAGGGCGTCGATGTCGGCGGCATGGATGGCGGCATGGCCGGGGATGCACAGCTCCCCGCCCAGGTCGAACAACTGGTGCTGGATGGTGGTCAGCAGGTCGCGCACGTCCTGCGGCAGGGCCACGGCCAGCAGTACGCCGATGGCCGAGTTGGCCTCGTCGACGGTGCCGTAGGCATTGACCCGCAGCGAGTCCTTGCCGGTACGGCTGCCATCGCCCAGGCCGGTGCTGCCATCGTCGCCGGTGCGGGTGTAGATCTTGGAGAGGCGGTTACCCATTGCCAGGTGCGCCCTCAGTGGGCAACGCGGCCAGCGGCCGGCTGCTTGCTGGTGGCCTCGACGACTACCTGCACCACTGCGGCGGCACCGACGTACATGGCGGCGGTCTGCATGTAGGGCAGCAGCCAGTCGCTGTAGTTCTTGGCCCAGCCGGCAAAGCTCGGCTCAGCCACCGAGGCGCTGATCCAGTAGAAGCTGCCCTGCGCGATCAGGTGGCACAGCGCGACCGAAGCCATCAGGCTGGCGGCCAGCAGGCCCAGCGACTTCAGGGTGGCACCGGTGTAGTAGCGGCGCAGCAGCATGCCGCCGGCCCACATCGCGAAATAGGCCGGGACCAGCATCCAGTAGGCGGCCGAGACACAGTAGTGCTGCCAGAAGTTCATGCCCTGGTTGGAGATCACCGCCCAGTCGACCACCACGGCCAGGCCCATCAGCAGCGGGAAGGCCCAGCGGGTCCAGCTGCGCAGGTAGAAACCACCGATGAAGAACACCGCCCACGACGCATCCGGGACCGGTGCGAAATGGTTGATGCGGGTGCCAGCCATCAGCAGCACGAGCAGGGACAGGATGAAGGCACGTTGGACGTTGGCGGTCATGGCGGGTGGTTTCCGTTAATCAGACGGCCATTCTAGCCGTAGTGGGGGTGAACCTGCGGTTGCGCTGCGGCATGGGCCGGCGTAACCGTGCCGGTGAACCCCCGTATCATTGGCCCATGAGCAAGAACCATGACGTAGTGATCGTTGGTGGCGGGCTGGTCGGCGCCAGCCTGGCCATCGCGCTGGATCGGCTGGGGCTGGACGTGGGTCTGGTCGAGGCCACCCCGGCCGGCACCATGCCGGCGGTGTTTGACCAGCGCAACCTCAGCTTTGCCGCAGCCACGGTCAATGCCCTGACCGCGCTGGGGGTGATGCAGAAGCTCGCCAATCCGGGCGGTCCGATCCGCCGCATCCATGTCAGCCGCGCCGGCGATTTCGGCCGGGTGGTGATGCAGGCCAGTGACTACGGCCGCGAGGCCTTTGGCCAGGTGGTGGTGGCGCGCGACTTCGGTACCGCGCTGGAAGCCCGGCTGGGCGAACTGCAGCACCTGACCCGCTACCGCCCGGCGCGCTTCCTTGGCCTGGGGGCGAGCAGTGATGGATACCGCCAGCTGACCATCAGTGATGCATCCGGCGAGCAGCAGCTGCAGGCGCGGCTGGTGGTGGGGGCTGACGGCACCCGCAGCGCGGTGCGGCAGGCGCTGGGCATCGCGGTCAGCGAGCACGATTACGAGCAGACCCTGTTCGTGGCGCGGCTGCGCGCGGCCAAGGCGCCGGACGGCACTGCCTACGAGCGCTTCACTGATACCGGCCCGACCGCGCTGCTGCCCCGTGGCGACCGCCATTACGGTGTGGTCCACGGCGTCGCCCGTGACGAGGCCGATGCGGTGATGGCACTGGACGACGCGGCATGGCTGGCACGGCTGCAGGATGCGGTGGGCTGGCGTGCCGGGCGGCTGCTGGAAAGCGGCCCGCGCAGCGCCTACCCGCTGATCCAGGTGCTGGCGCAGCAGCTGGTGGGCGAGCGCGCGCTGTTGCTGGGCAATGCCGCGCAGACCATCCACCCCTTGGGCGCGCAGGGCTTCAACCTGGGGCTGCGCGATGCGCTGACCCTGGCCGAATTGATAGAGGACGGCGCGCAGGACCCGGGCAGCGATGCCCTGTTGCAGGCCTATGTGGCCCGCCGTGGCCCCGACCGTGAGCAGACCCTGGCCTTCTCCGACGGCCTGGCGCGCTTGACCAGCAACGAGGCAGCGCTGATGCGGCCGCTGCGCAGTCTGGGCCTGGTCGCGGCGGCGCAGGCGTCGGCAGTGCAGTCCTTCCTGGTGGGCGGGGCGATGGGCTTCCGTGGCCAGGTGCCCGAATTGTGCAGGAGCGAAGTGCGATGAGCCGGCGCGGACAATGGGATGCGGTGATCGTGGGCGGCGGCGTGGTCGGTGCGGCCTGTGCGCTGGCGCTGGCCCAGCAGGGCCTGCAGGTGGCCTTGGTGGAAGGCCGCGAGCCGCCGCCATGGTCAGCGCTGAAGCCGGACCTGCGCGTGTTCGCCTTTGCCGCCGACAATGCTGCCTTGCTGGAATCGCTGGGCGTGTGGAAGCAGGTGGACCAGACCCGCGCCCGCGCCTATCGGCGCATGCGGGTCTGGGACGCCGCCGGTGGCGGTGACCTGACGTTCGATGCCGACACCCTGGGCCGTCGTGAACTTGGCTGGATCGTCGAGAACGGCCTGCTGGTGGACCGCCTGTGGGCGGCGCTGCCGGCGGCCGGCGTGCAGCTGTATTGCCCGGCACGGGTGGAGGCGATGGAGCAGGACGCGCAGGGCGTGCGCCTGCGCCTGGACGATGGCCGCCGCATCGAAGCGGCGATCGCCATTGCCGCCGATGGCGCCGAATCCACCCTGCGCACGCTGGCCGGGCTGGACGTCAGCCGCCACGATTATGGCCAACGCGGTGTGGTTGCCTACGTGGACAGCGCGCTGCCGAACGAGGACACCGCCTGGCAGCGTTTCCTCGATACCGGCCCAATGGCGGTGCTGCCGTTCGACCGCCACCGCAGCTCCATCGTCTGGACGCTGCCGGATGCCGAAGCCGAACGCGTGCTGGCACTGGACGAGGACAGCTTCAACCGCGAACTGACCACGGCCTTTGCCGGGCGCCTGGGCGACATGCGGCTGGTTTCCGCGCGCGCTGCATTTCCGCTGCGGCGGCAACTGGCCAAGGCCTATGTCGCGGGCCGTGTGCTGACCCTGGGCGATGCAGCGCATGTGGTGCACCCGCTGGCCGGGCAGGGCGTCAACCTGGGGCTGCGTGATGTGGCTGACCTGCGGGAACTGGTGCGCAGCGCCAAGCAGCGTCGGCAGGAGTGGTCATCGCCGCATCGGCTGCAACGCTGGGCACGCAGCCGTCGCAGCGAAAATACGCTGGCCGCTTACAGCTTCGATGCGATCAACAAGGTGTTCTCCAACGACGAGATGCACCTGACCCTGGCGCGCGGCGCGCTATTGGGCTTGGCAGGCAAGCTGCCGCCGCTGATGTCGGTGTTCTGGAAGCGCGCCTCTGGCCTGTAGGTGATGTAGTGCCGAGCCATGCTCGGCAGAGGCTTTGCCAGCAGAAGCACCCCTCCCCAACCCTCCCCTTTGCTACGCAAAAGGGAGGGCGCCAGCGTAGTGCCGAGCCATGCTCGGCAGAGGCTTTACCAGCGGAAGCACCCCTCCGCAACCTTCCCCTTTGCTACGCAAAAGGGAGGGCGCACCCGCGTAGTGCCGAGCCATGCTCGGCAGAGACCTTCCCGGTAACGCCCCATGCCGAGCATGGCCCGGCACTACAGGTAAGGCGTCAGCGCAGCCAGCCGGCCAACTGCTCGCGCGACAGCTTGCCGCGACGCGCCGTATCCAGGGCATTGAACTCATCGGCCAGCGCCGGATTGGCCTGCGCTTCCGCACGGCTGATGAAGCCATCGCCATCCACGTCCATCGCCTCGAAATCGATGCGGTAGTTGCCGACCACGCTGTCCGGCTGGATCGAACGCACGGTGACCTGGGCCTGGCCGGCCGGCATCTGGATCTGCGTGGAATGGGTGACCTTGCCAGTGGACAGCGATTGCTCGCGTACGTTCACCGGTGTATCGCTCAGTGGCACGCTCACCGCCGGTGCAGGTCGTTGCACCGTCTGGGCCGCCACGGCGAGGGGCAACAGGCCGACAACGACCAGGGGCAGGGAGTAACGAAACACGGACATGGCACGACTCATCGAAGTAGAAGCAGGCCCGCTATCGTGAGCGGATACCTGCGATGGTAGTGCGCGTAGCCTGAACAGGCGAATCCTCAGCCCGGAATAAAGGGAAACACCAGTTTCAGCAGTCCCTTCAAACCACCCTCGGCGGTCGAACTGATGGCCTTGGCGCCCAGGCTGTTGAGTGCACGCCGCAGGTCGACCCAGCGCAATTGGGTGAGATCCTTCTTCAGCAGGTCGGCGACTTCTTCCGAGGCCGGGGCCAGCTTTTTCAGCGCATCGAGCGTGGCCTGCGGATCGGGCTGCAGGTAGTTCCAGCGCTCGGCGATGCCGAGCAAGGTGTCGAAGCGCACCGCCACCACCTCGCGGTTGCGCTCGTAGACCGGAATGGCGCCGACATCGAGGATGGCCTGCTCGAAGCGCTGCGCATCGTCGGGGTGCTCGATGCGGATGGCGAGGAAGCCTTCCTTGCGGCTGCGTTCGCTGACGTGTTTTGCCCCCGAGCGCAGATTGGCCTCGGTCAATACCGCGGCGACGATGCGCTGCAGGGCGGCGTCGCCTTCCTCCGGTACCAGCGCACGCCAGCGTGCATAACCGTCACGGCGCAGACCCTTGACCTTGGCCGGGGTGACCCGCAACTGCAGCGCGACCGCTGCATTGGAGTCGCTGCGGCTGATCGCGCCGTCGCGCTCGAGCAGCACGAAGATCAACAGTTCCAGATCGCGCTTGGTCAGCGACTGGAAGCCCTGCATCAGGGTCAGCCGTAGAAACTCCTGGCCGAAACCGGCCGGATCCTTCAGTTCGATGGTCTGCATTGCCGTCCTCCCATGGCCTACAGCATGCCTGATATGGATTGCAGCAGCTGAGACCGGGCCGGCCTCAGGGGGTGGCAGTCGCAGCTGTGCCGTATTCACGTCCGGGGCGATCGGCGTGGAAGGTTTCCACTGCGCCGCGGTCCTGCAGGGTGACGAAGACCTGACGGCCATCGCTGCCACCGAAGGCGACATTGCTGGGCTTGCGGCCCTTGAGCGGCACCTCGCGCAGCAGCGCGCCCTGCGGCGAAACGATGGCGACCACGCCGGCATCGTAACGGGCGATGTAGAGATTGCCGTCCACATCGCAGCGCATGCCGTCCATACCGTGATCGTCGAAGCGGATCAGCAGGCGTTTGTTGGCAAGGCTGCCATCGTCGGCGCGGTCGTAGACCCAGACATTGCGCTGCACGCTTTCGTTGACGTACAGGTGCATGCCGTCAGGGCTGACCTCGATGCCATTGGTGGTGCCCATGCCGGATTCCAGCAGCTGTACATTGCCATCGCGGTCGATGCGCCACAGCTGGCCGTCATCGACCTTGGCCCAGTTGGGGTCGCTGGCATACAGCGTGCCGTCCGGGGCCAGGGCGATGTCATTGGGCTGGTGCGCGTCTGGAAGATGCGCGAACACGCTGACGCGGGTTGAGTCCGGCGCCACGCGCAGGATGTTGTGGTGCGGGTAATCGGCGATGTACATCGTGCCGTCGCTGCCGAAGCGGATGCCGTTGCCGACGCTGCCTTCGGGCAGGGTGAGGAACAACGATGCCTTGCCGGTGTCATCGACGCGGCCGATGGTGCCGTCCTTGCCGATATTGACCACGTAGAGCGCGCCATCCGGGCCAGTCGCCGGGCCTTCGATGCCGGTGGTGAAGGTGCCATCGCTGACGTGGTCGCGGGCGATGAAGGTATCGGCGGCGACAGCGGTGCTGGCAGCCGTGATCAGCGCGGTGGCGGCGATGCGGGCAAGGATGGTCTGGCGGGCGATGGCGGCGACTTCCGTGTGGGTGGAAGTGGGAGTGTGCCAGAGGCTTGCAGGGAAACGCAGTGTGGTTGCTTGGGCAACTTTGGCAACGGCGCAGGTAGTGCCGAGCCATGCTCGGCAGAGGCTTCACCAGAACAATGAACTGTAGTGCCGAGCCATGCTCGGCAGAGGCTTTATCGGTAATGCCCGTGCCGAGCATGGCTCGGCACTACAAGGGGGCTCCCGCTGCAAGCGCAAGCTGCCCTCACCCCAACCCCTCTCCCGTGAACGGGAGAGGGGCTTTCAATCCAGAGCGGGGCTTCGAATCAAGCGCCTTTGGGCCGCGGGGTCACGAACACCGTGATTTCCTCGCGGTCGTGATAAAGCTGCTTGGCGCGGATGGTCAGTGGCTTGCCGGCCTTGTCGGCGAACAGCTCTAGGCAAAGGCGCGTCTCGTCCCAGCGCTTCTTCATCGGCAGCTTCAGATTGAAGATGGCGTGCTTGCACCAGCCCTCGCGCAGCCAGGTGGCCATGCGCTCGGCCACGCGGCGCGGCTGTTCCACCATGTCGCAGACCATCCAGTCCAGCGGCGTTTCCGGCTGCCAATGGAAGCCATCGGCACGCAGGTGCTCGACCAGGCCGGTATCGAGCACGTGCTGGCGCAGCGGGCCGTTGTCGATGCTGCTCACATGCAGGTGCTGGCGGGTCAGCACCCAGGTCCAGCCGCCCGGTGCGGCACCCAGGTCCGCCGCGCGCATGCCTGGCACCACCAGCGCCTCGCGTTCTTCCGGCGTGAGCAGGGTCATGAAGGCTTCTTCCAGCTTCAGGGCCGAACGCGAGGGGGCGTCCGGCAGCAGCTTCAAACGCGGAATGCCCAGCAACCACGGCGCGCTGTCGCGGGTATCGGCCACGCAGACAAATGCGTGCGTGCCATCGACAAACACCACATGCAGCCGCGGCAGCTTGCCGTTGGGCTTGTCTGTGAGCAGGCCGGCCTTGCGCAGGGCCGGGCGCAGGGCGTTGCCGAAGGCGCGCGCCAGCCCGGCCAGCGGCTTGCCGGCGTCCGAATCGGGGTGTTCCACCCACAGGTCGCCAAAACGCTGCTGGCCTTGCAGCGCGGCAATGATCGGGGTGATGCGATCGCTGGCATCGAGCTGCGGCAGCTCGGCCAGCACACGCAGTTTCTGCCGGGCAAAGATCAGCTCGCGCCAGGGCAGGCGCTGGTCCAGCGCTTCGGCCTCGTCGGTGACAAATACCACGTAGCCATCATTGCGCTGGGTGCGGGCATAGCCGGCAATGCCGGCGTGGCCGGCACGTTCGTTGAGTTCGCCGGCCAGTTCCGGTTCAAAGCCTTGGCGGCAGTAGCAGAGCAGGCCGGTCATGGAAATCCTTGGTGTGGAGCGGGTGGGCCTCTCCTTCTCCCGCCGGGAGAAGGTGCCCGCAGGGCGGATGAGGGTAGGTGATGCTCCGGTAGCAGACTGCATGAGAACTGCCGGACCCTCACCCCAACCCCTCTCCCGGGGGGGAGAGGGGCTTCAGGTCAGTAGCGGGCGCCGTCGTTCTGGCCGTAGCTGTGCAGCACGGCGCGTGCGTCGTCGCGGTGGATGCCCTGCACGACCTCGATGCCGCGCTTGTTCAGTTCACCAGCCCAATCGGCGGGCAGCGGGCCTTCGTCGAACGGGGTCAGTTCTTCCACGTCGGCGGCGCTGGCGCCGATCAACAGGCGATCGATACCGGCCCAGACGGTGGCGCCATAGCACTGGCAGCAGGGCTGGGAGGAGGTGGCCAGGGTGATCGGCGACAGCAGCGCGTTCAGGCGCGGGGTGTTGAGCTTCTGCTGGGCCAGCATATAGGCCATGTTTTCGGCATGCGCCAGCGAGGTGGCATGCGGCACCACGCGGTTCACCGCAGCGGCGATCACCTTGTGGTCGGGGCCGAAGACCACCGCACCGAACGGGCCACCGCTGGCGTGCTCGACGTTCAGCCGCGACAGCGCGATGGCCAGCGCCACCTTGTCCGCATCGCTGGTATAGGCGCGGTCGCAGTCGACGGCGTCGTGGATCCAGACGGGGAGGGTGAGGTGAACCTGGGCGTGCAGCATGATGATGACCGGCGTTATGGCAAAAAACGGCGGTCAGTTTAGCGGACTGGGGGGCTGGGGCGGGCTTGCTGGTGGGGCTTGTTCAGCTGTGGAAATCAGCCGCGCGCGCGGAACTGGAGCGGAGCAGCACTCAACCCCCTCCCTTTCGCGCAGCGAAGGGGACGGCTGGGGAGGGGTTGGCTTTTGTCTGTGAATTTCAGGATTGACGCGAAAAGCATCCCTCCCCAGCCCTCCCCTTGGCCTTCGGCCAAAGGGAGGGGGCAAAGGCTTAAAACTCCGCGCCCACCGTCATGAAGATCTGCCGCGGGGCGCTGGCGTGGATGGAATAGCGGGTGCCTGCGGGATCGGTCGGGGCGAACGAGCTCAACTGGCCGGCGTAGCGCTTGTTGGTCAGGTTGGTCACGTTCAAGGAGACCTTCACATTCTGCAGGCCCATGCCGGGGCCGAAGCTGTAACCGCCGCCGGCGTCGAAGGTGGTCACGCCCGGTACCGACTGGTCGTTGGTATAGGTGTAGTAGCGCTTGCCGGTGTATTTGCCGCGCAGGCTCGCGAACCAACCATCACGGTTCCAGCTCAATTCGCTGGAGGCCATGCGTTGCGGCGTATCGACGGTGATCTTGCCGGCCACTGGCACGATCGCACCGCCGGAGAGGTAATCGTCCTCGTAGGTGGTCTTGTTCCAGGACAGCGCGTTGTACCACTGCAGGCCCTGCGTCGGCTTGAGGATGAAGGTCACCTCCGCACCCTGGCTCTTCACCGAGCCGACGTTGATGAAGCGGGTGATGCACTCCGGTCGCGTGCCGACTTCGATGCTGGTGCAGGGGTTGAGCGACAGCAGGCGGTTGTCGAACATCACGTGGTACGCGGCCAATGAAGCCTGGTACTTGCTGCCGAAGCTGCGGAAGCCGGCCTCGAAGGTCTTGGACTTCTCCGGTTCCAGGCCGGTACTGGCGGCAAACGACTCCGGCGAAACCTGCAGCGGGCCGCCGCTGCCACCGCCGACAAAAGCGGCGATGTTCTCGGCATAGGAGGCGAACAGCTCGTTGTTGGCGTTGAGTTTGAAGCCCAGCCCCAGCTGCGGCAGCAGTGATTCCTTGGCGGTCAGCGTGCCCGAGGCATAGACCTGCTCGGTGCCCGGTTGGGCGGTGGCACGCATGCGCGTGTTCGGGCTCTTGATGCCGACATCAACGGTCAGACGCTGATCAAGGAAGCGCATGCGGTCCTGCACGTAGAACTGGCGCGTGCGGATGTCGAAATCCTGGTCGAACAGGCGGCGGTCTGGACTCTTGAGGTAGGTGTCGTCGAGGAACGGGCCGTCGATGTAGTAGAAGTTGCGCTCGACGTTGTGGTCGTTCTGCTCGAACCACAGGCCGGCTTCCAGCTCATGGATGCCAACGTTCCACGACAGCGCAGCGGTCAGGCCCTGGCGGTCGATGGTGTAGTTGGTGCTGCGGATGGAAATCGGCAGCATGCGGTCGGTGCCCGGGTGCGAGGGCTGGCCAGGTGCCCACCAGTGGCCCTGGCCACGGTTGTCGTGGTGGTAGGCGAGCAGTTTGAGTTCCAGGTTGTCGGCCAGCCACAGATCGGCATCGAGCGCGTAGAGGTTGTCGTCGCGCAGCGCACGGCTCTGGTAATAGGCATCGTCGATGCTGTTGACGCCGCCGGAGAACGCGCAGCGCTCCGCATCGAATGTGGTCGGCGCGCAGTAGGCAGCGGCCACCGCGCGATCCCAGTCCGGGGCATAGATGTTCCAGTCATAGCCCAGCCCACGCTGCAGCATGCTCTTGGACAGGTAGGCGTAGTTGGCCTGGCTTGCGCGCGAGGTGGCAACGAAGGCGCCGATGCGGTGATCGCCCACGTTCCAGATGGCCTTGGCATTGAACTGCCGTGTGGTCTGGTTCTGGTGCGGTGCCGCCCACATGTCGGCGTCCTGGTGCACGCCGGAGACATAGGCCGAGAAGCCATTCAGATCGCCGGTATCCACGCGCAGGTAGCCGCGGCGCTGGTTGTCATCGCCGACGGTGACGCTGGCGCGGCCACCGAATACCGTGGACGGATCCTGCGAGAAGTACTGGATGGCACCGCCCAGGTTGCTGGTCGAGGCCACGCCCAGCGAGCCGATGCCCTGCGACAGTTCGGCACCGCCGAGGTTCTCGGCGATGATGGCACGGGCGATGCTCAGGCCGTTGTAGTTGCCGTAGCTGTTGTCGCCCAGCGGGATGCCGTCCAGCGTATAGCCCAGCCGGGTCTTGTCGAAGCCGCGCAGGCTGATGGACTGCGATTCTTCGTTGGCACCGAAGGCATCATTGGATTGCACCGAGACGCCGGGCAGCCGGTCAAGGATCTTCTGGCCACTGCTGCCCGGCGGCAGCACCTGCTTGTCGACCTCGCCAATGCGCTGCACCTGGCGGGTCTGGCCCTGGCCGATCACCGAGATGGTGTCCAGTGTCTGTGCGGCGGTGCCGCCGTCTGCCGTCGTTTCGGCGAGGGCCTGGCTTGTGCAAAGTGCGAGGGTGATGGCGAAGCTGAGGCGTTGGACGTTCATTGTCTACCGGATCCATGGAGAGGCCGGCGTGCGCGCCGGTCCATGCAGCCTGTCCAATGATTGTTAAAGCTCGTTTACGTGAATGCGGAGCAGCGTCGTTATGTCGCGTTTTGTATAACTCAGCTGACGAAACTGCGATGCAATCGGAAGGACGAGCCGCGTCTATGCTGGAAAAAGAGACGCCGCGACGATGCGCGGCGTCCGAATTGCGTACAGCAGTTGCGCCATCAACCCATGTACAGGCCGCCATTGACCGGGTAGTCCGCACCCGTCACATAGGCCGCATCATCGCTGGCCAGCCAAGCGCACAACGATGCTACTTCCTCAGGTTTGCCAAGGCGGCGAATCGGCACCGAGGCTGCCAGGCGGTCCAACACATCCGGCGGGAAGCTGCTGATCGCCTGGCTGGCGATATAGCCGGGCGAAATGGTGTTGACGGTGACACCGCGCGCTGCGACTTCCGCGGCAAGCGCACGACTGAAACCATGCATCGCCGCCTTGGCTGTCGCGTAGTTGACCTGGCCGATCTGGCCCTTCTGCGCGCTGACCGAGCCGATGTTGATGATGCGGCCCCAGTTCTGGTTGGTCATGCCATCGACAACCTGCTTGCTCAGGTTGAACAAGGTGTTGAGGTTGGAGGCGATCACCGCGTTCCAGTCCTCGCTGCTCATCTGCCGGAACAACATGTCACGGCTGCCGCCGGAGTTGTTGACCAGTACGTCGACTTCGCCCACTTCCGCGCGCACCTTGGCGAACGCAGCGGCGGTGGAGTTCCAGTCGGCGGCATTGCCTTCGGAGGTGATGAAGTCGAAACCGAGCTCGCGTTGTTCGCGGATCCAGTTGGCCTTGCGCGGCGAATCCGGCGCGCAGCCTGCGACCACGGTGTGGCCTGCGCGGGCAAGGGTCTGGCAGATGGCAGTGCCGACACTGCCCATGCCACTGGTGACGTAAGCGATACGTAGCGTCATGGTTGTCTCCAATGCGTCAGGTAGGTGCCGCTCAGGCGGCCAGTGGATACAGGGCGAACAGCAGGCTGCCGGCCATCAGGATCAGCGAAATCAGCACCGCCCACTTCAGGGTGAACTTCTGGTGGTCAGCGAAATCCACTTTGGCCAAGCCAACCAAGAGATAGGTCGACGGCACCAGCGGGCTCAACAGGTGCACCGGCTGACCAGCCAGCGAGGCGCGCGCCATTTCCACCGGAGTGATTCCGTAGTGGCCCGCCGCTTCGGACAGGATCGGCAGCACGCCGAAATAGAACGCGTCGTTGGACATGAAGAAGGTGAAGGGCATCGATGCCACCGCAGTGATCACCGCCAGGTACGGGCCCCAGGCCTCTGGAATCACCGACAGGAAGCCGCGCGACATCGCCTCGACCATGCCGGTGTTGGACAGGATGCCGGTGAAGATGCCCGCGGCGAAGATCAGCGATACCACCGACAACACATTGCCAGCGTGGTTGACCACACGGCGGCGCTGCTCGGCCAGGTTCGGGTAGTTGATCACCAGCGCAATGGCGAAACCGACCATGAACAGGATCGGCATCGGCAGCAGGCCGATCACCAGTGCCGCCATCAGTGCCAGAGTCAGGGCGAAGTTGACCCACAGCAGTTTCGGCCGCTTGGTGTCTTCGGCGTCTTCCACCGTCGGCAGCGCATCGCTGTCATCGGAGACGCTGGCGTCCATCCACGAGCCACCCTGCGGCAGGGCAACCACGCCAAGGCGACGGCGTTCCTTCATGCCCAGGTACCAGGCCAGTGCAAGGATGCCGGCGCAGGCCAGCACCATCGCCGGAATCAGTGGCACGAACACATCGGCCGGATCCACATGCAGCGCGGTCGCTGCACGTGCGGTCGGGCCGCCCCATGGGGTGAGGTTCATCACGCCACCGGCGAGGATGGTCACGCAGGTCATGCTCAGCGCGTTCATGCCCAGGCGGCGGTACAGCGGCAGCATCGCCGACACGGTGATCATGTAGGTGGTGGAGCCATCGCCATCGAGCGAGATCAGCATCGCCAGCACGGCGGTGCCCATCACGATCTTCAGCGGGTCACCCTTGACGATGCGCAGGATGATGCGCACCAGCGGATCGAACAGGCCGGCGTCGATCATCACCCCGAAGTAGAGGATGGCGAACATCAGCATCACGCCGGTCGGCGCGATCTTCTTGATGCCGTCGAGCATCATCTCATCGAGGCCAGCACCGAAACCGCCAATCAGGGCGAACACGATGGGTACGGTAATCAGGGCGACCAGCGGCGACAGTCGTTTGCTCATGATGAGATACATGAACGTCAGGACCATGCCGAAGCCGAGGATGGTCAGCATCATCTGCAGACTCCTAGAAGAGACAGGACGGGAAGGGGGCGTTTAGAAATCGAACTGCAGGCGGCCGGTGACCGCGCGGGTGTGGTCCACGGTGGTATCGGTCAGGCGGTTGCGGTTGCGGCTGTCGATCAGGTTGAGCATGAAACGCAGGTTGTCGCGCAGGTACCAGTTGCCGGCCAGGGTCCAGGCCTCGGTGCTGCCGTTGCGCAGATCAGGCTGGCCATCAAGGTGCTGGTTGCCGCGCATCTGGTCATAGCGCAGCGCGACTTCAAACGCGCCTGGCTTGTGGCGGATATCCTTGATGCGGGCGAAGCGGCCGGTCTTGCGGTCGTAGCTGCGCGACTCGCCGGTGACGAACCAGCTGAGCATGCCGTAGGCCGCCATCACCTCACCGCGCTGCGCGCCATCGTCGAAGGTGGCGCCGCTGAATTCGCCCTGCCATGACAGCGGACCGCGCACCTGCGCGTATTCCAGCGACCACTTGTTGACGTCGGTATCGCGGCCGGCCGAGAAGTCGACCAGGGTCAGGCGGCTTTCATCGGACAGATGGCCGGCCGGGCGTGGACGGATGCGCAGCGCAGGAACGCCATTCACACCGGGGTTGTCGTAGGCCTCGCGGGCCAGCGATAGACCCAGGTGCAGCACATCGCCAGCGGTCGGGTTCGGCGCCCAGGTCACGCGACCACCGGCGGCGCGGCCTTTTACCTGCCAGGCATCGATGCTTTCCAGGCTGTAGACGCTGGCTGCCCAGGTCATGTCGCCCGGATTGGCCTGCCAGGACGCACCGAGGCGGTACAACGGGGCCAGGCTGGTGCCGGCGTTGCCGCGTTCAAGGAAGCTGCCGTAGTTGGAGCCGGTGCGGTCGTCCAGCGAGTAGTACTGCTTGAACTGGCCTACGGTCAGGCGGCCGGCATCGCCGAAGCTGCGGCTGACGTAGACGTCCTTGGCCTCGGGGCGGTCGCCGGAGAAGTCAGCTTCCAGCTTGTAGTCGACGACGAAGAACTTGCCGGACACATCCAGCCAGGCGCGACGGATCTCGGTGTCGTCCTTGTTCGGGGTGCCGCGATGGTCGTTGTCGAAGCTGGCGAAATCCAGATGCAGGCGGCCGCCGATGATGGCAGTCACCGGGCCTTCGTCTTCTGCGGCCAGCGCTGGAGCGCCCAGGCTCAGCAGGACAGCGGCAGCGAGGCCGCGCTTTTGGATGACACTCAGTTCCACAAACCCTCCCAGGTGCGCGCCAGGCGCGCGGCAAACATGGGCACCTGCTGGTGCGTGGCCGCAGTCTGGCCGGGACTAGCTGTCATCCGCCTGTCAGGGTTTTGTGCGGCGCAGCAATGCGCACTGGCACTGCGCCTTTGCGGCTTCCGCGTTAGCATTCGCGCCTTCCCGTCACATTCCCCTGCGATGCGCCTGCTGCTGGTTGAAGACAATGCGGACCTGGCCGACGCCATCATCCGTCGCATGCGCCGTAACGGCCACGCGGTGGATTGGCAGGCCGACGGTATGGGCGCAGCCAGCGTGCTGCGTTACCAGAGCTTCGATCTGGTGGTGCTGGATATTGGTCTTCCCAAGCTCGATGGCCTGCGCGTGCTGGCGGGCATGCGCGAACGCGGCGACAGCACGCCGGTATTGATGCTGACCGCCCGCGATGGCATCGAGGATCGCGTGCAGGCGCTGGATGTGGGCGCCGATGACTATCTGGGCAAGCCGTTCGACTTCCGCGAATTCGAGGCCCGCTGCCGGGTATTGCTGCGTCGTGGTCGAGGCCAGGCCAGTGAAGTGGTGCAGATCGGCAGCTTCCAGTTCGACAATGCTGCGCATCGGGTCAGCCTGGATGGTGAAGTGATCGAACTGCCGAACCGTGAATTCCGCCTGCTGGAGATCCTGGTCGGCCGGCTCGGGCAGGTCGTCGGCAAGGACGAGATCGGCAAGGGTCTGTTCGGTTTCGACGACGAAGCCGGGCCCAATGCCATCGAGCTGTATATCGGTCGGCTGCGCAAGAAGCTGATCGCCGCACCGTTGCGTATCACCACCGTGCGCGGCGTCGGCTACATGCTGGAAGCCAGTGACGGCGGCGCCGATGGCGACGGCTGAGGTCCGTACTTCCGGTTCATTGCGGCGCACCTTGATGCTGTATCTGGGTGCCTTGCTGGCGGTGTTCGCGGTAGCCTTGCTGTTCGCCGCGCGCGACTACGGGCAGCGTGCGGCGAATCGCTCCTACGACCATCTGCTGGTGTCTTCGGCGCTGTCCATCGCCGATTCGGTGGCATTGGTGGATGGGCAATGGCAGGTGGATCTGCCATATGCGGCCCTGGATCTGCTGTCGATGGCGGAAGAAGACCGCGTGTTCTACCGCGTGGCCGACAGTCGTGGTCGCACCATCACCGGCTACGAGGATCTTCCCCAGGCACCGCGCAGGAGTGGCAACCAGCCGCAGTTGTTCGATGCCGACTACAGCGATGAGACGGTGCGCTTCGTGGTGGTCAAGCGCAGCTTTGCCGCCGCTTCTGCGCAGGGTGAAGTGCAGGTGCAGGTGGGGCAGACCCGCCGTGCACGCGCCGAACTGGCGCAGGAAATGGTCAACCGCGCTCTGATCGCCATCGGCGTATTGTCGGCCTTGTTGCTGGCACTGGTGGCCTTCGGCGTGCATCGCGCGTTCCGCCCCTTGGTGCGGTTGGAGCGCGAGTTGTCGCGTCGCGAGCCGTCTGATCTGAAACCGCTGGACTCGCATGTTCCGCGCGAAATGAACCAGATGGTCGCTGCCTTGAACCGCTTCATGGAGCGACTGTCCAGCAGCAACGAAACCCTGCGTGCGTTCATGGCCGAAGCCGCGCACCAGATGCGTACGCCGTTGGCGGCATTGCGCGCACAGGCACAGCTGGCGCTGGACGAAGAAGAACCCGAGGACATGCAACGCAGCCTGCGTGCGATCGAGCGCAACGCCACCCATATGAGTCGCCTGCTCAACCAGTTGCTCAGCGATGCCAGCGTCATCCACCGTTCCAACCTACAGCGCTTCGCGCCATTGGATCTAGCTGAAACCGTGCATCAGGCCTTGCATGAAGCCCTGCCGCAGGCCGGTCCTGCACCACGCGTACAGCTGGCGATCACCACCGGCGCGGTGCAGGTCAACGGCGACGCCCTGCTGTTGCGCGAGGCGATCAAGAACTTGATCGACAACGCGATGAAATACGGTGGCGATGGCCCGCTGCAGATCGCGCTGACCGTGCAGGACACGCAGGCGGTACTGACCATTGCCGACCACGGCCCCGGGATCAGTGCCGCCGATGCCGAACGCGTGTTCGAGCGCTTCGGGCGCGGTGAGAACGCGCCTGCCGGTGGTGCCGGTCTGGGTTTGGCCATCGTCAAACGCGTGGTTGAAAGCCATGGCGGCAGCATCGACCTGAGCAATCGGCCCGAAGGCGGCCTGGTCGCCACCATCCATCTGCCAAGGCATGCCGCATGAGCCGCTTGTTGATCCTGCTGTTGGGGGTGCTGCTGGCACCGTCACTGATGGCTGCGCCGGGTGATGTGCAGCGCTTCCCGGCCCAAGGTGCAGCGACCGAGCGGCTGCGCATCCACGGCACGACCGATATCGAAGTGTTCGCGGTGGTGATCGCCGACTACCAGCGCCTGCACCCGGGCACCGAAGTTGTTTATGAAGACATCATCACCCAGGACCTGTACGCGCGTTTCCTGCGCGACCGCAACACCGCCAGCACGGCCGATCTGCTGATTTCCAGCGGCATGGATCTGCAGACCAAGCTGGTCAACGATGGCCACGCATTGCCGCATCGTTCGCCGCAGACCGAAGCCGTGCCTTCCTGGGCGAAGTGGCGCAATGAAGCCTTCGGCATCAGCTACGAACCGGTGGCGATGGTCTACAACACGCGTGCATTGCCCGCGACAAAAGTGCCGCACACGCGCCGCCAGCTGCTTGACCTGCTACGTGCCGAAGGCACACCGCTGCGCGGCAAGGTCGGCACCTACGATATCGAACGCAGCAGCGTCGGCTATCTGCTGGCGACCCAGGATGCACAGCGTGGCAGCATCGCCGGTGCCTTGCTCGGCGCGCTGGGTGACAACGGCGTGGTGCGCGAGGAGCGTACCGGTGTGCTGTTGGACCAGGTCAGCAGCGGCAAGCTGTCGCTGGTCTACAACGTACTGGGTTCCTACGCGCAGGCGCGTATCGATGCCGGTGCGCCGTTGGGAATCGTCGAACCTGAGGACTACACCCTGGTGGTGCTGCGCACGGCGGTGATTCCGCGCAACAGCCCGCACCCTGCCGAAGCCAAGCGCTTCCTCGACTACCTGTTGTCGGCGCGCGGCCAGCAGGTGTTGTCGCGCGAGGCGCGGCTGATGCCGATCATCCGTAACGGTGGTGGTGACAGCGATCCCGGCCAGAACCGGCGGCCGATCCAGCTTGGGCCCGGCTTGCTGGTGTATCTGGATGCGCTAAAGCGGCGCCAGTTCCTGGATGCGTGGCGCAGCAGCGTCGAGCCCAAGCCGCGCTGAGCGGCTTGCTGACGCCCAACGCCCGGACACGTTCGCCTCGTACAGGTGAGGGGCAAGCCTTCGCAACGCCTGCCACCACGCACTACCGTAGCCCGGGTAAGCGCAGCGCACCCGGGAAAAGGATCCAGTGATCTTTCAGGCGCTCTGCAATCGGCCCCGGGTGCGCTGCGCTTACCCGGGCTACGTGACTGCGGTTGCTGCGCAATGCCCTGCATTTCCAGCTGAAGCAGGGTGCTGATCAGCCGGCGCGCCAAGCGTGCTCAGCGCACTGGCGCAGGGTTCTCGTTCAACGGTTGGCGCAGGGAGTTGCCGCGGCCCGCGGCCGCGCATTTGCCCTGCACGCAACTACAGCCTTGGATTTCAGGGAAACCGCAGACACTCATCATGCCTTTGGCCTGGCAGCTGGCCTGCACGCCGGCCGGGTCGGTGGGGCTGTTGACGTTGACGCAGGCCGGGTAGTAACCGCAGCAGTTGCCAACGTTCTTTACGGTGCAATCGGCATCGACCTTGCAGCTGCTGTCGACCACGACGGGCGTGGCAGCAGGTTTGGCAGCTGGTGATTGTTCGCTGGCCAGGACCGGCGCGGGCGCTTGCGAGGTGAGCGGCGCAGTGGCAGCCGGTGAGCTGCAGGCGCTGATCGTAAGTAGCAGGCAGAGCAGCAGTGACAGGCGGAACATGGGCGAATCCTGTTCTGGGCACGCGGCTATGGTAGCCGCGTCCCAGGTGAGCTGGGGGTTACCGGGCTGTCAGCCGGGAACCCACCTAGCCTGATCAGGCCGACCAGGTATCGCGCAGGGTCACGCTGCGGTTGAACACCGGCTTGGCCGGGGTGTGGTCGCGGCGGTCGGCGACGAAGTAGCCGGTGCGCTCGAACTGGTAGCTCTGTTCCGGTGCGGCCAGGGCCGCGGCCGGTTCGACGTAACCGGTGACGACCTTGCGCGATGCCGGGTTCAGGTAATCGCGGTAGGTCTTGCCTTCGGATTCATCGTCTGGGTCGGCTACCGAGAACAGGCGGTCGTACAGGCGCACTTCGGCTTCCACCGCGTGCTGGGCGCTGACCCAGTGAATGGTGCCCTTGACCTTGCGGTTGGCGCCTTCCATGCCCGGACGCGATTCCGGATCCAGCCAGCCGCGCAGCTCGACGATCTCGCCGGCCTCGTTCTTGATCACTTCATCGACGCGGGCGATGCCGGCGCCACGCAGGCGCACTTCGCCGCCCGGCACCAGGCGCTTCCAGCCCTTCGGCGGCACTTCGGCAAAGTCTTCGCGCTCGATCCACAGCTCACGCGAAAACGGTACTTCGCGGCTGCCGAAGCTTTCGTCCTTCGGATGGTTGCTGAAAGTGAGGGCTTCTTCGTGGCCTTCCGGCAGATTGCTCAGCACCAGCTTGAGCGGATCGATCACCGCCATGCGGCGCGGCGCGGCACTGTCCAGGTCTTCACGCAGTGCGCCTTCCAGCACGCTGAAGTCGATCTGCGAATTCTGCTTGGAGATACCCACGCGTTCGGCGAACAGGCGCATCGCCGCCGGCGTGTAACCACGACGGCGCAGGCCCTGCAGGGTCGGCATGCGCGGGTCTTCCCAGCCATCGACCAGGTTTTCGGTGACCAGCGCCATCAGCTTGCGCTTGCTCATCACCGTGTAGTTGATGTTCAGGCGCGAGAACTCGATCTGGCGCGGCTTGGCGGCTTCGCGCGGCAGGCCCTTGTCGACCAGCGGCTGGGTCAGCGCGTCATCGTGGGCAAAGTCGACGTTGTCCACGCACCAGTCGTACAGCGGGCGGTGGTCCTCGAATTCCAGCGTGCACAGCGAGTGGGTGATGCCTTCCAGCGAATCGCCCAGGGCATGCGCGAAGTCGTACATCGGGTAGATCGGCCAGGCGTTGCCGGTGTTCTGGTGCTCGACGTGCTTGATGCGGTAGATCGCCGGGTCGCGCAGGTTGATGTTGCCGCTGGCCATGTCGATCTTCGCGCGCAGGGTGCGGGCGCCATCGGCGAACTCACCGGCGCGCATGCGCGCGAACAGGTCCAGGTTTTCCTCGACGCTGCGCTCGCGGTACGGCGAGGGACGGCCCGGCTCGGTCAGGGAGCCGCGGTAGGCGCGCACTTCCTCGGCCGACAGGTCGCAGACATAGGCCTTGCCGTCGCGGATCAGCTTCTGCGCGGCCAGGTAATAGGCCTCGAAGTAGTCCGAGGCGTGGCGCAGCTCGTTCCACTCAAAGCCCAGCCAGCGCACGTCGTCCTGGATGGCGTCGACGTACTCGGGGTCTTCCTTGGCCGGGTTGGTGTCGTCGAAACGCAGGTTGCACACGCCGCTGAACTCACCGGCGATGCCGAAGTTCAGGCAGATCGACTTGGCGTGGCCGATGTGCAGGTAGCCGTTGGGCTCGGGCGGGAAGCGGGTCTTGATCGCGGTGTGCTTGCCGCTGGCCAGGTCCTCGCGGACGATCTGGCGGATGAAGTCCCGCTTTTCCGGCGCCACGGCATCGGCGGCGCGCTTTTCAGGGGCGTTTTCCGGCGTGGCACCGGCGGCAGGCGTGTTCTCGGACATGGGGGACGCAGCGTATTGAAGTAAACCGCAAGTTTAGCCGAGCCGGGCAGAGGTTGCCGGGACGGGGCTATGCTGGGCCCTTCCGTCCCCGGGTTTGCTGCTGATGGACCGTCCGGTTCTGGTGATAGGCAACAAGAATTACTCCTCCTGGTCGCTGCGGCCCTGGCTGTTGCTGCGCCATTTCGGGGTCGATTTCGACGAGGTGCGGCTGGCCCTGGGCAGCCCTGGCTTTGCCAGCCAGGTGCAGCAGTATTCGCCCACCGGCAAGGTGCCGGCGCTGCACGACGGTGCGCTGCAGCTCTGGGATTCGCTGGCCATCTGCGAGTACGCCAACGAGCGCTGGCTGGGCGGGCGCGGCTGGCCTGCCGATCCGGCATCGCGGGCGCTTGCGCGGGCGGCAGCTGCGGAAATGCATTCAGGTTTCACCGCGCTGCGCACCCAGCTGCCGATGAACAGCCGTCGCCAGCCGGATGGCTACCATTGGGACGCGGCCGCCCAGGCCGATATCACCCGCATCCAGGCCCTGTGGACAACGTTGCGGCGCCAGCAAGGGGCAGGCGGGGACTACCTGTTCGGCCCGTTCGGCATCGTTGATGCGATGTTTGCGCCGGTGGCGGTACGTTTTGACAGCTATGGCGTGGCGGTGGAGGGCGAGGCGGCCGACTACTGCCAGCGTCTGCTGGCCTTGCCGGCGCTGCGCGAATGGCGCCAGGCCGCGGCCCTCGAAACGGAGGGCTATGCCGCCACCGACGCCCTGCGCAAACCGCTGTGAACGGAGCACCCGATGCAACTGATCTACCAGACCAACAACCTGTTCGACGCGCACCTGGTCAAGCACGCGCTGGAGGATGCGGGCATCCCGGCCTTCGTGTTTGGTGAGTCGCTGTTGGGGGCCGGCGGCGAACTGCCCTTGTTCGGCCTGCTGCGGGTCTGCGTGCCGGATTCGGCCACGCCCGAGGCGGAGGACATCGTCGCCGCGCTGGGCTTGGACGATGGCCCCGCCGACCCCATCTTGGATGACGATGAAGCGCCGGGATTCCTCCCGGCCTGAGGAGCTGACATGTTGGGAATCGGCCAGGGAATACTGGGTATCGGCGCATTCAAGCAGCGCCTGCCGCGCGCGGAGGAAGCACTGCCGGGGCGCGAGACCCCGCTGCCGCTGCACAACGTGCATTTCGTCAACGGCCAGCCGTTGCGGGCCGATTTCGAGGGCTTGCAGGTGCTGGACGTAGGCCTGGGCTGTTTCTGGGGCGCCGAGCGCAAGTTCTGGCAGTTGCCGGGCGTGGTGACCACGGCGGTGGGCTACCAGGGCGGCGTCACCCCGAACCCGACCTATGAGGAGGCCTGCTCCGGCCTGACCGGCCATACCGAAGTGGTACGGGTGGTATTTGATCCGGCAAAGGTGGCGCTGGAGACGGTGCTGCGCACCTTCTGGGAGAGCCACGACCCTACCCAGGGCATGCGCCAGGGCAACGATACCGGCACCCAGTACCGCTCGGCGCTCTACTGCCATACGCAGGCGCAGTACGAGGCGGCCATTGCCAGCCGCGATGCCTACCAGCAGCAGCTGACGGCTGCCGGTTATGGCGCTATCACCACCGAGATCGTGTTCCCGGCACCGCCGTTCTACTACGCCGAGGACTACCACCAGCAATACCTGGCCAAGAATCCCAACGGCTATTGCGGCATCGGCGGCACCGGCGTGAGTTGCCCGATTGGCCTGGATGTCTGAGTTGTGAGTGCCGCACCGCGTCGCTTATTGGTGGTGTGGCACAGCTTTACCGGCGCGACCGCGGCGATGGTGGACGCAGTGTTGGACGGTGCCCGCGCAAGTGCGGGTGATGCGGTGCAGGTGATGGCGCTGCGTGCTGCAGATGCCGGTGCCGAGGATGTGCTTGGCGCCGATGCGGTGGTGTTTGCCACGCCGGAGACATTGGCCTCGATGAGCGGGGCGCTGAAGGATTTCTTTGACCGCAGCTATTACCCGCTGCTGGGGCGCTGTGAGGGCAAGCCGTACGCGCTGCTGGTGTGCGCGGGCTCGGATGGCCAACCCACGATCGCGCAGTTGCGCAGGGTGGCTTTGGGGCTGCGTTTGAAAGAGGTGGCCGAGCCGGTGCTGGTGTGTACGCAGGCACAGACGGCAGAGGCGATTGTGGCCGAGAAGACGCTGCCTGAGTCGCAGTTGGCGCGAGGCCGGGAGCTGGGTGCGCTGCTGGCAGCAGGGTTGGAGCTGGGAGTTTTTTGAGTTTGCTTCGGCTTGAGCCCCTCTCCCGCATGCGGGAGAGGGGTTGGGGTGAGGGCGCTCTTGAAGCACGTAGAGCAAAAGCTTTTAAGCTTTAAAAGCTCCCCTCATCCGGCCTTCGGCCACCTCGCTCCGCGCCCCGGCCCCGCGCAGCACGCGGGGCGTACGAACAGTCACGAGCCTTTGGCTCGTAAGCGCCTGTTCTTAACCCCGCAAGCGGGAGAAGGGAGGCGTCCAGCATTCTGCAATCTGTCGGGCCAGCCTCAGCCGCCCAACTCATCCGCAATCCGCTGACGCAAGGTCTGCAGATCCTTGGCAAACGCCTCAATACCGGTTGCCAGCTTCTCGGTGGCCATAGGATCGGCCGCCATATCCGCGTCGAACTTCGCTTCATCAATCGCAGCGATGTTCACCGCTTCAGCAGCACCGGCCACCAGCTTGCGCGGCAGCTCGCCGAAGTCCGCGTCCAGCTTCTCCAGCAGGTCCGGCGAGATCGTCAAACGGTCGCAACCGGCCAGCGCTTCGATCTGCGCGGTTGAGCGGAACGAGGCGCCCATCACCACGGTGCTGGAACCACGGCGCTTGAACTCGGCAAACACGCCGCGCACGAACTGCACGCCCGGGTCTTCGTCGATGTTGGCCGGGGTCTGGCCGTTGGCCACGTACCAGTCCAGGATGCGACCGACGAACGGCGAGATCAGGAAGGCACCGGCTTCCGAACAGGCCAGGGCCTGGGTCGGGTTGAAGATCAGGGTCAGGTTGCAGTCGATGCCTTCGGCCTGCAGCACGCGCGCGGCTTCCACGCCGGCCCAGGTGGCGGCGATCTTGATCAGCACCTTGCTGCGCGGCACCCCGGCCGCTTCGTACATGGCGATGAACTCGCGGGCCTTGGCCACGGTGGCGGCGGTGTTGTCGGCCTGGTCGGCGTCCACCTCGGTGGAAACGCGGCCCGGTACCAGCTCGGCCAGCATCGTGCCCACGCCCACGGTCAGGCGGTCAACCACGGCATTGGCGATGACCTGCTTGTCGCCGGATTGGGCACGGCCCCACTGCAGCTCGCGCTCGATCAGGCCGGCATAGACCGGCAGGTCGAGGGCTTTCTTCACCAGGGTCGGGTTGGTGGTGCAGTCGACCGGACGCAGGCGCTTGATGGCGTCGTAATCACCGGTGTCGGCGACGACGACGGACAGTTCACGCAACTGGGCGAGCTTGGAGGGGGCCTGGGACATCATGGTTTCCTGTTGCAGGGGCGGCGCGGGACGCGCTCAGCGGTGGAAATCACCAGCCGCCTCGGGCTGGTAGTGGACGGCGGTGACGCGCAGGCGCAGCTTGCGGCCGCCGGGTGCGGTCCAGTCGATGGTCTGGCCAACCGACAAGCCCAGCAGGGCGCTGCCGACCGGTGCCAGCACGGACACGCGGCCCTTGTCGAAATCCGCTTCGTGCGGATAGACCAGGGTCAGGGAATGCTTTTCGTTGTGCAGTTCGTCTTCGCAGTCCACACGGGAGTGCATTGTGACGATACCAGCGGGGATTTCTTCCGGCGGCAGCACCTGCGCGCGCTCAAGCTCCTGCGCAAGGGCAACGGCGGCCGGGTGCCGGCTCAGTGCCGGGGAGTCCAGCAAGGCCTCCAGACGGGCAATGTCGCGGGTGGAAACAATGATGGATGGCGGCAGACCGCTGTGGCTGGTCATGGGAATTCCTTATCTGAATGAAAAACAAGCAAAAGGCGACGCTTTGTCGGCGCCGCCCGGGCTTCTATTGTGCTGGTGAAACGGGCCATAGGCGACCCTTGGGAAGATCATGGGGCCGCTGCGCCCCGGATGCAATGTGGGGGAGGGAGGTATTCAGGTTTTGGGGTGCTGTGGAGAGCACTCCTCCCCAACCCTCCCCTCCGCCTGCGGCGCAAGGGAGGGAGCCAAGCCTTGCCCCCTCCCTTGCGCGCAGCGGAGGGGAGGGCCGGGGAGGGGTAGGCTTTTAAGCCTGCACCCGCGGCGATTGCGCCGGCGCCTCCAGCAACCCGGCCGGCAGCCGCTTGAACAACTGTGCGAACTGTTCCAGGAATGCGCCCATCGCCGAGCTGCGGCGCCAGACCATGCCAATGCGGCGGTTGGGGTGCGGGTCGCCGTGGAAGGGGATCAGCTTGACGTTCTCCGAGCGGGCCACCGGCGGCTTTACCGCCAGCATCGGCAGCAGGGTGACACCGACGTTGGCCGCCACCATCTGCCGCAGGGTTTCCAGGCTGGTGGCCTGGAACTCGGATTTCTCCAGCGCGCCGGCCATATGGCAGACATCCAGTGCCTGGTCGCGCAGGCAGTGGCCGTCCTGCAGCAGCAACAGGCGCTGGTCGGACAAGTCGTCCAGGCTCAGCGCCGCATGCGCGGTCAGCGGATGGCCTTCGGGTGCGGCCAGTACGAAGGGTTCCTCGAACAGGAACTCGGTGTGCAGCTGTTCGTCGGCCACCGGCAACGCCAGCAGGGCCGCATCGAGCTGGCCGTTGCGCAGCTGGGCCAGCAGCACATCGCTTTTTTCCTCGACCAGCAGCATTTCCAGCTGCGGGAAGCGCTGGCGGATGGCTGGCACCACATGTGGCAGCAGATAGGGGCCCAAAGTTGGGAAGATTCCCAGGCGCACGGTACCCGCTTCCGGGTCGCGGGCGCGGCGTGCGGCTTCCTTCATCTGTTCCACCTCGGCCACGATGCTGCGCGCGCGCGCGGCGGCCTCGCGGCCGGCCGGGGTCAGCATCACCTTGCGCGGCGCACGCTCCACCAGCGGCACACCCAGTTCCTCTTCCAGCTTCTTGATCTGGGTGGACAGGGTGGGCTGGCTGACGAAGCTGGCAGCGGCGGCACGGCCAAAGTGCTTGTGTTCGGCCAGTGCCACCAGGTACTTCAGGTCACGAAGATTCATGTTGGGCTCCCGGGTGTTTCCTTCTCCTGCGGGAGAAGAGCCTGTCCCCGCGAAGGCGGGGATGCCCCGAAGGGGCGGATGAGGGTTGGCGATGTCCAGGTGTTTCATGGGAGCAACGGGTTTCCCCCTTACCTCACCCCAACCCCGGCTTCGCGCCCCGGCCCCGCGCTGACGCGGGGCGTTCGTGGGGCGCTGGACCGGTGGTTCGCAAACGGCCCCTCTCACCGCAACGGGGGAGGGGCTTGCAGCGTCAGGCCGTTGTGGCCTCTAGCGCTGCCGGCTGCGGTGCCGGGCTGCGGATCAGATGATCGAAGGCGCTCAACGCGGCGGTCGAACCGGCACCCATCGCAATGATGATCTGCTTGTACGGCACCGTGGTGCAGTCACCGGCGGCAAACACGCCCGGCACATTGGTCTGGCCGCGGTCATCGATGATGATCTCGCCGCGACCGCTCAGATCCACCGTGCCACGCAGCCACTCGGTGTTCGGCAGCAGGCCGATCTGCACGAAGATGCCTTCCAGCTCGACGCGGTGCGAATCGCCACCGACACGGTCGGTATAGACGATGCCGTTGACCTTCTGGCCGTCGCCCAGCACTTCGGTGGTCTGTGCGTTGAGCACCACCTTCACGTTGGGCAGGCTGTTGAGCTTGGCCTGCAGCACCTGGTCGGCACGCAGCTTGCTGTCGAACTCGAACACGGTGACATGGCTGACGATACCGGCCAGGTCGATGGCCGCTTCCACGCCGGAGTTGCCGCCACCGATCACCGCCACGCGCTTGCCCTTGAACAGCGGGCCGTCACAGTGCGGGCAGTAGGCCACGCCCTTGTTGCGGTATTCGTTCTCGCCCGGCACGTTCATCTGCCGCCAGCGTGCGCCGGTGGACAGGATCACGCTCCTGGACTTCAGCGAGGCACCGTTCTCCAGCTGCACTTCGACCAGGCCATCGGCACCGGCCGGCACCAGCTTGGTGGCGCGCTGCAGGTTCATGATGTCCACCTCGTACTCACGCACGTGGGCTTCCAGCGCGGCGGCCAGCTTCGGGCCTTCGGTGTGCTGCACCGAGATGAAGTTCTCGATGGCCATGGTGTCCAGCACCTGGCCGCCAAAACGCTCGGCGGCAACGCCGGTGCGGATGCCCTTGCGGGCCGCATAGATGGCCGCAGCCGAGCCGGCCGGGCCACCGCCCACCACCAACACGTCGAACGCATCCTTGGCCTTGATCTTCTCCGCCTCGCGGGCGGCGGCGCCGGTGTCCAGCTTGGCCACGATCTGCTCCAGGCTCATGCGGCCCTGGTCGAAGATCTCGCCATTGAGGAACACGGTGGGCACCGACATCACCTGGCGCTGCTCCACTTCGTCCTGGAACAGAGCGCCGTCGATGGCCACATGCGTGATGTTGGGGTTCAGCACCGCCGCCAGGTTCAGCGCCTGCACCACATCCGGGCAGTTCTGGCAGGACAGCGAGAAATAGGTTTCAAAGCGGTACTCGCCCTTCAGGTCGCGGATCTGCTCCAGCAGTTCGGCCGCTTCCTTGGACGGATGGCCGCCAACCTGCAGCAGGGCCAGCACGAAGGAGGTGAACTCGTGGCCCATCGGCAGACCAGCGAAGGTCAGGCCGATGTTCTGGCCCGGGCTGTCCAGGTCGAACGAGGGCACGCGGCCCTGGCCGTCACGGCGCACGTCAAGGGTGATCTTGTCCGTCAGCGTGACCAGCGTGTTGAGCAGCTCCATCATCTCCTGCGACTTGGCGCCGTCATCGGCGTGCGCGGTGATGTGGATCGGGCGGGTCACCCGTTCCAGGTAGGCTTTGAGCTGGGTCTGCAGGTTGGCATCCAACATGGACAATCTCCTAATCAAGGCAAAACGTTGGGCAATACGGGGGCATTGACGTCGCTGCGTGGGGGCAGGTCGCCTGGGAATGTAGGGGTGAACCGCAGCCTGCTTGCTCGGCTTGCTGGCGCCGTGCTGGCTGGCGTCAAACACGCTGCGGTTCACCCCCACGCCCGCCGCGAGGCGGGGTGGGAGCGAGGGACGGCTTAGATCTTGCCGACCAGGTCCAGCGACGGCGCCAGGGTCTTTTCGCCTTCCTTCCACTTGGCCGGGCACACTTCGCCCGGGTGGCTGGAGACGTACTGGGCAGCCTTGACCTTGCGCAGGGTGTCGGCGGCTTCGCGGCCGATGCCTTCAGCGGTGATTTCCACCGACTGGATCACGCCCTGCGGGTCGATGATGAAGGTGCCACGGTCAGCCAGGCCGGCCGGACGCAGAACGTCGAAGTTCTTCGAGATCTGGTGGGTCGGGTCGCCGATCATGGTGTACTTGATCTTGCCGATGGCGGCCGAGGTGTCGTGCCATGCCTTGTGCGAGAAGTGGGTGTCGGTGGAAACCGAGTACACCTCGACGCCCAGCTTCTGGAATTCGTCGTAATGCTCGGCCAGGTCTTCCAGCTCGGTCGGGCAGACGAAGGTGAAGTCGGCCGGGTAGAACACAACCACGGACCACTTGCCCTTCAGGTCGGCGTCGCTGACCTTGACGAACTGGCCGTTCTTATGAGCATCGGCCTCGAACGGCAGGATTTCGGTATTGATGACGGACATCGTTTTTCCTCTTGTGGAAGGGGTGGGTGGAAAGCGTTGAGGGAGAGACTAATAGGCAGTGCCTAATAAAACAAATGAATTGGATGCATCGTATCAATAGGTTTTGACTATCGATCCCGCCCGTGAACCTGCTGCAAGCCTTGATATCGGGGGCTTTGCCGGGTTTCCAAGCCGCTTCCGGCAAAGCTGAACGGATTGGAATAGGCAGGGCCAATGCCGGTGACAGACGCCGGCGGTAGGCAGGACGGGGCGGGCTGACTATCCTCGCCGTCCTGGAAATACGCCGCGAAGAGGTAGTGAAGTGTCCACGCTGAAGGTTGCCGAGCTGTTGCGGGAGGCCGCTGCGCGCCTGCCGGGCGACGATGCCCGCCATGAGGCCGAGCAGTTGCTGATCCATGTGCTGGGCGTGGAACGGGCCTGGTTGTTCGCCCATGCCACCGACACGGTGGACGAAGACAGCCGGCAGCGCTTCGAGCTGCTGCTGGCGCGCCGCGCCGAGGGCCACCCGCTGGCCTACCTGCTGGGCCGCCGTGGGTTCTGGACGCTGGACCTGCAGGTCAACACCGCCACCCTGATCCCGCGCCCGGAAACCGAGCTGCTGGTGGAGCAGGCGCTGGCGCGGTTGCCGGCCGACGACATGGTGCGGGTGGCCGACATGGGCACCGGCAGTGGCGCGATCGCGCTGTCCATTGCCAGTGAGCGGCCGCTGGCCACGGTGATGGCCACCGACCTGCTGGGCCCGGCGCTGGCGGTGGCGGTGAAGAACGCGCAGGCGCATGGCCTGGACAACGTCTGGTTCCGCCGCGGGCACTGGTATGCGGCGTTGGGCGCGGACCGTTTCGACATGATCGTCAGCAACCCGCCGTATATCGCGGCGGGCGATCCGCACCTGGCCCAAGGCGATCTGCGGTTCGAGCCGCCACCGGCACTGGCCTCCGGCACCGATGGCCTGGATGCGATCCGCGAGATCATCGCTGGCGCACACGAACACCTGGTGGCGGGTGGCTGGCTGTTGCTGGAACACGGCTGGGACCAGGGCGAGGCGATCCGCGCGCTGCTGGTGCAGGCCGGGTTCGACGAGGCGCAGACGGTGCAGGATCTGGAGCAGCGCGACCGCGTCACCCTGGGGCGTTGGCCGGGATGAGGTGGGACGCGTTCGGCGCGGGGTAGGTTTCACTTTTGCCATTGCTGCTGTTGCTGCTGTTGCTGTTGTTGCTTTTGTCGTTGCCGTTGCCGTTGCCGTTGCAGGAGTTTTTGGCTTGTCATTCCCGCGCAGGCGGGAATCGCTCCTACGTTGGTTTCTGCTCCTGCTGCGGTCTCGGCTTCGGCCCGACACAGCGCAGCCATCAAGATCCCGGCGTCATGGCGATTTCCGCGTGCGCGGGAATGACGGCTTGCGGATAGCCACGTCAGAAACGGACACTGCCGCGGAGCAGACCGGTCAGGTTTTGGCGCACGACGGCGGCCTGATCCTTTCGTACCATCGAGGCATCCACACCGGAGATGCCGATGATCCGCACGTCCGCCGCGGCTGTCCTGCTGCTCGCATCGTTGACCTGTTTGCCGGCATCGTCTGCCAACCGGCAAGCGCCGTTGCATCCTTTGCGGGACACCTCGCCGATGCACGACGACTACGCGGATCTGGCACCGCTGGGCGCGGCCATCGGCGACAAGCGCATCGTCATGCTGGACGAACTGACTCACGGCGAAGGCAATATCTACCAGAGCAAGGTGCGCACCGTGCGCTACCTGCATGAGCGCAAGGGCTTCGACCTGCTGGTGCTGGAAAGCGGTCTGTTCGATGTCGCCCGGCTGTGGCAGTCACGCCGGCCGCTGCGGACCAATGCGCCGGGCAACATCTTCTACATGTATGCCAACAGTGCCGAGCTATGGCCGTTGTACGACTACCTGGACGCGCAGCGCGATGCCCCGGCCGCGATGCAGCTGGCCGGTTTCGACGGCCGCCTGAGTGGCGCGCTGTCGCGCACGCAGCTGGTGCCGCAACTGCGCGCGCGGCTGGCGCGGCAGCCACTGGATGCGGGCCAGCAGGCGCGTGTGCAGGGCTATCTGCAGCAGCTGCAGCGCCTGCTTGACGGCGAGCTGGCGCCAGCGGATGCGGCCACCCGCCAGCAGTTCCTGGCGGATGCGCAATGGTTGCCCGGCCTGTTGCCCGCCGCCGATGAGGAACACGGCGAGGATGTGTTCGACAGCGACGGTTTCTGGCGGCGCATCAATGCCAGCCTGCAGCGCATGGCCGAGGTGAGCTGGCAGCTGCGGCCATTCGACGAACACGATCCGGTGATGGCCGACAACCTGCGCTGGTTGCTGGAACAGGCCTATCCCGGGCGCAAGGCGGTTGTCTGGGGCCACTACGCGCACCTGAACAAGCTGGGCGGCTACCGTGACGGTCATCCGCGCGGCTTCCCGCCGGTCGACAACGTGACCCGCGCGCTGCCGGCGGCGCTGCAGGCGCAGACCTACGTGCTGCATTTCGCCGGTGCCCAGGGGCGCTACCGCGATTACATCGACCAGCAGGCACGGCAGGTGGTGGCCACACCGCAGCAGCTGGAAGCGCGCCTGACCGCACATGGCCCGGTGTTCGTGGACCTGCATGCCGGCCGCGTGCCGGGCGAGGAGGACGCTGGCAACCGGCTGTGGAGCATGGATTACGCCGATGGCCTGAGCTTGCCCGAGGCACGGGAGCGCTTCGACGGCATGTGGCTGCAGCCGGGCATCACCCCGTCCGACTACCGCACGCCCTGAGCGCCACCAGCCGTGCTGACAGGTAGCAACACAGGGCTGCGTTAAACTACGCGGCCTGTTCCCAGCGAGGCTGCCATGCGCACGCTCTATCCCGCCATCGAGCCCTACGAAACCGGCACGCTCAAGGTCGACGACCGCCACACGCTGTATTTCGAACAATGCGGCAACCCCGACGGCAAGCCGGTGGTGATGCTGCACGGCGGCCCCGGCGGCGGCTGCAGCGACAAGATGCGGCAGTTCCACGACCCGGCCAAGTACCGCATCATCCTGTTCGACCAGCGCGGTTCGGGCCGTTCCACCCCGCATGCCGATCTGGTGGACAACACCACCTGGGATCTGGTCGCCGACATCGAGAAGCTGCGCGAGAAGCTTGGCGTGGCGCAGTGGCAGGTCTTTGGTGGCAGCTGGGGTTCCACCCTGGCGCTGGCCTATGCCGAGACCCACCCGCAGCGTGTCACCGAGCTGGTGCTGCGTGGGATCTTCATGCTGCGCCGCTGGGAGCTGGAGTGGTTCTACCAGGAAGGCGCCAACCGCCTGTTCCCGGATGCGTGGGAGCACTACCTCAAGCCGATCCCGCTGGTTGAGCGGCATGATCTGATCTCGGCCTTCCACCGCCGCCTGACCAGCGACGACGAGACCACGCGGCTGGACGCTGCGCGCGCCTGGAGCGTGTGGGAAGGCGCCACCAGCTTCCTGCATGTGGATGACGACTTCATCAACAGCCACGAAGACCCGCAGTTCGCGTTGGCCTTTGCCCGCATCGAGAACCACTACTTCGTCAACGGTGGCTTCTTCGAAGTGGAAGACCAGCTGCTGCGTGACGCGCACAAGATCGCCCATATCCCCGGCGTGATCGTGCACGGCCGTTATGACGTGGTGTGCCCGCTGGCCAACGCCTGGGATCTGCACAAGGTCTGGCCGAAGGCACAGCTGCAAATCACCCCAGCCTCCGGCCACTCGGCATTTGAAGCCGAGAATGTGGACGCGCTGGTGCGCGCGACCGACAGCTTCGCCTGATAGCCCGAGATTGGGCCCCCTCCCTTTGCCGCAGGCAAGGGGAGGGCCGGGGAGGGGTGCTCTGCGCTGTAGATCCAGCGGTGGTTTAGCGTGATTGGATTGCTGGGCAGGCCCTTGCCGAGCATGGCTCGGCACTACACCTGCGCCCCCTCCCTTTGCCGCAGGCAAGGGGAGGGTTGGGGAGGGGTGCTTTGCGCTGTAGATCCAGCAGTGATTTAGCGCGATTGGATGGCTGGGCAAGCCCTTGCCGAGCATGGCTCGGCACTACCGGGTGCTGTTCTTGTCAGTGCTGACAAGCACCTCCGCGCGGATGAAGGCAGCATCCAAACCTGGTCATTACTCAGGGCATCCGCGTGTCACTGCGCCACTTTCACTACCTGGGGCTATGCGGCCTCCTGCTGCTGGCCGCGCCGTTGGCGGCACAATCCCTGTCCACTGACGCGCCGGTCGAATGGCGTGCCGACGCTTCGGCCAACAAGCAAGCACAGAAGGCGGCGGAAAAAGCCGCTGAGCGTTCGCAACCACCGCCGGGCAAGGGCGCGATGGCAGACAAGGCCGGCGCGCCACCGAGCGGTGGCCCTGGCGGGCAGGGTGGTCCGCCACCAGGTGGAATGGGCGGCGGCCCGCAGGGCGAGGGTCCGGGTGGCAAGGGCGGACCTGGCGGGCCGGGTGGCCCCGGTGGCCCGGCAGCAGCGCAGCGCGCCGGGCGTGCATCGGCTGCGTCCATGCTGCGCCCGGAAATGGCTTTCGCCGCACCCCTGGAAGACAGCCTGGTGCTGTATCGCAGTCGCGAGTCGGTGTTGTTCGGCAGCAAGGACAGTGCGGCGGTGACCATCCTGCCCTTGTCCGGTGACGCGGTGACGGTGGCGCCGGGTGTGCAGGCCAGCGTGCATGAGGATGCCGATGGATTGTGGGTGGAGATGCTCACCTCCAACGCCATCAAGGTGATCTGCCGTTACCACCCGGAAGCCGACGGCAGCCTGCGCGTCGACGTGCTGGCAGAAGGTCCGGTGCCGCATCCGGGTAGCCGTTTTGAAGTGACGCGGCGCTACCGGGCAGCGGGTCTGCGTTAGTTGATGGGTGGTTGAGCGGTATGGTCAAAAAATGACCAGTACAGGCAAAGGCTTGCGGCATAAGGGCTGTGCGCGTTTATCCACAGCTTGTATAAGCGTAAGGGCACAGCCTGTGTGGACAACGCTGTTATCTCCATTTGCCGAGCATGTTGCCGAGCATGGCTCGGCACTACGCTCCCTCCCTTTGCCGCAGGCAAGGGGAGGGCTGGGGAGGGGTGCTCTTTGCTTTTGATCTGTGGCTTGCGCGGCGGGGAGGGATTGCTGGGCAGGCCCCTTGCCGAGCATGGCTCGGCACTACAGTTCAGGCTTGCAGCAGCTCGGGCTGCAGCTTGCCGAAGATCCTCGCCAGGCGGTCGGCCCAGGCCTGCTGGCCGGCGCTGTCGGCTATCAGGTCCTGGCGGATTTCCAGTTCCACATGCACCAGGCCACGGCCTTCGCCATGCACCGGCACCGCATAGTCGCTGCTGCTGCTCACCGAATACGGCTGGTTGTCGCCAACCTCCAGATCACCTTCCGCACGCAGTGCCTGCAGCAACGCATGCGCAAAGCGGGTGTCCTGGTGGTAGAGCACGCCGGCATGCCAGGGGCGCTGAACACCGCCCATGGCGGGGGTGAAGCTGTGCATCATCACCAGCAGGGTCGGCCTGCCGGCGTCGCGGCGGCGATCCAGCTCAGCGTCGATGCGCGCGTGGTAGGGCGCGTGGATCGCGTCGATGCGCTGCTGCCGCTGTGCCGCGCTCAAACCACGATTGCCGGGGATGGCGGTGCCATCGCTGGTTTCAGGGATCAGCGTGGGTGACAGCAGGGGGCGATTGCAGTCGATCAGCAGGCGCGAATAGGTCTGCTCGATCGCCCAAGCATCCAGCTGGCGGGCCAGTGCGCGGGTGGTGCCGGCAATGCCGATGTCCCAGCCGATATGCCGGTCCAGTTCGGCCTGTGGCAGGCCCAGGTCCTGCAGTGCCTGCGGTATGCGCTGGCCGGCGTGATCGGCCAGCAGCAGGTAGGGCGAGCTGCCGTGCGGATGGTGGATCTGGAACACCGCCGGATCGTCGCTGCCCAGCAGTGCCGGCGCCAGTTGCAGTCCGGAATCAGCCACGGGGGCGCCCGTCCAGATGGTGCTCGATCATCCACAGCCCGGCCCACAGCTTGGCGTCCAGCTCGTAGCCCTGGCCCATCTTCTCCACCAGCCAGGCGGCGGCGCGGGCGCGCGGGATGCTGTGCACGGTGATGTCCTCGCTGGCGTCGCCGCCACCGCTGCCTACCTTGCGCAGGCCGGTGGCACGGACGAAGGCGATCTTCTCGTTGCTGGCCCCCGAGGAGGTGGGGCCGATCATCAACACTTCGGCGTGGTCGGCGGTCCAGCCGGTTTCTTCCTCCAGCTCGCGGATGGCCGAGGCTTCGATGGATTCACCGGCGTCGATGTCGCCCACCAGCCCGGCCGGCATTTCGATGGTGCGGGCCTGCAGCGGCACGCGGAACTGTTCGACAAACAACACCTCGTCCTGCGGGGTGACCGCGATGATGATCGCTGCCAGGCCACCGGCGTGGGTGCGCTCGCTGTATTCCCAGGTGCCGCGCACCAGCATGCGCTGGTATTTGCCTTCATAGACAACGCGGGGTTCGGCGGTGTTCTGGCTCATGCGAACTCGTTGGCAGAGGTGGAAGGGGATTGCAGGCCGGCCGCGGTGAGCAGGCGGCGGCGCGTCATCGGGCCGAAGCGCAGGGCTTCGCACAGGCCGCCGAGCATGTCGCCGTCACCGCTGGTACGGAGGAAGCGGCCCTCGGCATTGGCCAGCGGTGCGTTCAGCGCCACGGTGGTCAGTTGGCGGAACAGCAGGGCCTGCTCGCGCTGCTCGCGCAGGCGGGTGGCGATGGTGGCGGCGCCGCGCAGGCGCAGGAATGGGACTTCGTCGATGCGCTCGAGCAGGGCATCCAATGTGCCGAAGTGGGCCAGCAGCACCGCTGCCGATTTGGCGCCGATGCCGGAGACGCCGGGGATGTTGTCCACCGCGTCGCCGCTCAGCGCCAGGTAGTCGGCCACCTGGTGGGCGTGCACGCCTTGCCGCGCCTTTACCCCGTCCGCGCCCCAACGCTGGTTGCGGGCGTAGTCCCATTGCTCGTCGTGTTCCAGCAGCAGCTGCGACAAATCCTTGTCGGCCGAGACGATGACCCCGCGCAGCTGCCCGCGGCTGGCATGCAGGGCGCTGCCGATCAGGTCGTCGGCCTCGTATTCGCGGTCGGCCAGTACCTCCAGGCCCAGCGCGGCGCACAGCGCCTTGCAGTGGGCAAACTGGCGGCGCAGTTCTTCCGGGGCCGGGTCGCGGTTGGCCTTGTAGGCCGGGTACAGCGCGTGGCGGAAGCAGCTGTCCAGGGCCTCGTCGAAGGCGACCGCGATATGGCGCGGGCGCTCACGTTCGAGCAGGTCCAGCAGGAAGCGGGCAAAACCGTGAACTGCGTTGACCGGCCAGCCCTGGGCATCCTGGAACTCGTCCGGCATCGAATGCCAGGCGCGGAACACATACAGGCTGGCGTCGATCAGATAGAGCGGCTGCAGCGGGGCGCTGGCTGCGCTCACGGCTGCCAGTCCTGCAGCAGGCTGGCCGGGTCGGGGCGGTCGCGGTCGGGCACGGCGATCTTGGGGGTGCCGATATGGATGAAACCGACGATCCGTTCATTTTCAGCCACGCCCAGGTGGCGGGCCACTTCCGGGTCGGTCGCCATCCACGCGGTCAGCCATTGCGCGCCGAAGCCACAGCCCTGGGCGGCCTGCAGCAGGGCGAAGCAGACGCAGCCGGCGGTGAGTAGCTGTTCCTGGGCCGGAACCTTGGGGTTGTCCTGCAGACGCGCGATCACGGTGATGATCAGCGGTGCATGCGAGAAGCGCTGGCGGTCCTTCTCCACTGCGGCATCGGCGGCATGGGGATCGCGCTGGCGGCTGCGCTGGGCCAGGAACTCGCCCAGCGCGTGGCGTGCATCGCCCTGCAGGCGCAGGAAGCGGAACGGCACCAGCTTGCCGTGGTCGGGCACGCGCATTGCCGATTGCAGCATGCGCAGCACGGTGGCGTCGTCAGGGGCGGGGGCGCCCAGTTGCAGGGAGGGGACCGAGCGGCGCTGGTCCAGCGCCTGCAGGAAGCAGTTGTCCGACATGGCTCACGGGCAGGGAAAGCGGCCATCGATTATAGACGGCCACGGGTGACGGCCCGCTGTCGGTGGGCCGCGGCAAATCTGTGCGCTTGGTCTTGCGGGCTGAATGCAGCAGGGTTCGCCAAATCCACAGCGCCCGCTTAGCATGTCAGGCAATGCCGGGCCGCCGGCTGTGAGGTATGAAGTGCGCACTGCATCACTTACCCTGTTCAGCTTCTCGGCCTACCATGCCGGTGCGGAAACAGGGGCCGCGTCTGCATCAATCCATCCATTTTTGAGAAGTCCAGCGCCTTTCGGGGTGCGGAGCCTTTGCGCATGATGTCCAATCCGCATTCCGCCGGCCTCCCCGGTCGCAACCAGAGCCTGCTGTCGATGGCGCGCGAGGCCGCGTTGCCGTCCATTTCCCAGGCCTTCGACAAGGTGCTGGGCGGCTTTGACGATGTGTTGTTCGATCGCGCCGAGACCGCCGGTGCCTCGCAGCTGGCCTTCCTGGACGGCATGCGCGAGCTGCGCCGCCGGCGTGAGGAGATCTCGCGCCGCTTTGTCGCCCATCTGCAGCAAGCCTGGGCCGCGCTGGACGCCGGTACGCCGCTGTCGGCCGAAAGCGTGCTGGCCGGGCCGGGCGAAGGCGGGTTGAGCCTGGTGCCCGAGCACGTGCTGGAATCGCGTCTGGCGGTGCGCAATTTTGCCACCGTGCTGCTGCGTGACTGGAAGCAGGTGCTGCAGCGCATCGACCACCGCCTGGCCTGGATTGCCGGTGTGCCGGCGCTGGACGCCGACACCAATCCAATCGGCCCCGAGCATATCGGCGTGGCCGTGCACGAGGCCTTCTATACCTGTGACCTGGCCGCGGAAGTGCGGCTGGTACTGTTCAAACTGTGCGAGCGCGAGTTCGCTGCCGGCATCGGCAAGCTGTACGAGACCGTGGATGAGCGCCTGGCCCAGGCCGGTGCCGCGCCCGACATCGCCCCGCAGCGCCGTGCCCAGCCGCCGCGCCCGGCTGCGCAGGCGGCCGCGGAGG
>DAMCTY010000028.1:0-47564 GCA_032112995.1 Stenotrophomonas sp.
AGAACGGACGCTTCTTGGCGCCGCCGCGGGTCAGTCGAATCTTGACCATGGTGGTGTTTTCCTATGTTGCCCAGTCGCCAGGATGGCGCGGTAAGCCGGCGATTATAGCGGCGCCCTGCCCGTATTCCAACCCCACCCCACGGCAGGAGCAGCGTAGGCCGCAAAGCCTGGGCGCCCGAAAGTCTCATGGCTCACTGATACCAACCCGCCAGCAGCGTGTGAGTGCCTGAAAACCCCGCGATGCCGACATCAGGGCTGCGCGGCTTGTGCCAGGTTACCGGGATTGGATTGGCCAGGCGGGTGCCACGGCGTCAGGGTCAGCGCCTGCCGAAACAGCCGCAGCAAGGCGTCGGACTGCTCGAACACCTGCCCGCCAATCCGACCCAGGGGCCACAGCCCGGTCGCGTTGCAGGCCACCGCACCAGTGAACCCGGGCAAGACCTCCAGGCTTACCGGGCGCTGCAGCTGAACCTGCCCCAGGCCATCCAGGCTGCGGACCAGCAGCTGCTCGGCCGTACCGCGCAATGCGTTGGCCTGTGGCCACACCACCTGTGCGCCATCCCAGAACGCCAGGTTCCAGGTGCTGCCTTCACAGACCCGGCCATCGGCATCCACCAGCAGCGCATCATCAAAACCCTGCCGCATGGCCTCGCGACGCAGGTGGAACAGGGGAAAGGTGCCCACGTGCTTGAGGTGCGGCAGCTCGCGCTGGTACACCACCGGCAGCACTGCGCGCGCAGTGGTCGGCATGGTTGCCGGCGGCGTCAGGCCGATCAGGACGTCCAGCGGCACCGGCTGCAGGGGCTGGCGGAAATCGAACTGACGCGAGAACACGGTGATCCGCAGCGACGCATCTTCCAGCGCGAACGCCTGCAGGGCCTGCTGCAACCAGCCCTGCAATTGCCGCGCATCCAGCTCGCTGCCGAACAGTTCGCGCGAACCCTGCTGCAGGCGCTGCAGGTGCAGGTCCCAGCCCTGCACGGCCCCGGCGCGCACCTGCAGCGAGGTGAAATGGCCGTAATTGACCAGCAGCGTTGGCGTCAGCGCGGACTCCATGGGCTGGCCATTGCAGCTCAGGTAGGTCATAGCAGCGCCCTCGCCTGCCGCCACATCGCGACCATCAGCTCGGCAGCTGGCGCGGAACGCGCCATCCATGCCGACTGCCCGGCCCATGCCTGCATGGCATCCAGCCGGTTGTCGGCCGCGGCCTGCCGGCGCATGGCGGCAGTCAGGCCTCGCTGCACCGGATAGGGCTGTGGAACGGGTGCGGAAACGGCGGCCGCAGCGCGCACGTAGGGCGTCTCCAACGCCCGCCCCAGGCGCCCACTGAAGGCACGGGTGGCGCAGGTCGCTTCCGGCTCGGCCCCGGCCAAGGCTTGTCGCCAGGCAGGGGCGATGTCCGATTCTTCCGCGGCCAGGAACGCCGTGCCTATCTGCACGGCGCTGGCTCCCAGCAACAGGGCTGCCGCTACGCCCCGCCCGTCGCCGATACCGCCTGCGGCAATCACCGGCACCTCCAGCTTGTCCGCCAAGCGTGGCAGCAGCGCGAACAGGCCCACCATCTGCCGTTCGGCCTGGGCCGCATCAAACGCACCGCGATGGCCGCCTGCCTCCATGCCCTGCGCCACCACCGCATCGGCGCCAGCGGCCTGTGCCTGCAGCGCTTCGTCCAGAGTGGTCGCACATGCAAACCAGGCAATGCCCACGGCCTTGAGGCGCTGTACCTGAGCGGGCGCCAGCACGCCCATGATGGTCGAGGCGACCGCCGGACGCGCCGCGACCAGCGCATCGAACTGGGCATCGAAATCCGCCGGGCCCGCATCGCCAGCCAAGACATCCACCGGCGGCCCCCACTGCGAAAGGAAACCACGGCTCGCCGCTTCGGCGGCCGCATCCCGCTGCGGCGACGGATCCGGTACCCATACGTTGACCTGGGCCGGTCCGTTTGCCTGCTGCCGGAAATCGTCCATCCACTGGCCGATCTGCAGCGGCGTGGACAGTACCGCCCCCATCGCGCCCATGCCGCCCGCATTGGCCAAGGCCGCGGACAAGGGCACCGGACAGGCACCAGCCATCGGCGCGAGAAGAATGGGCAGCTCCACACCGAAGCGCGTGCAGAAGCGATCAACGCGTTGCTGGATCGCAGGATTCATCAGCGACTGCCTCCGGGTGGGAAACAACGACTACCTTGCAAGGCACCTGCAGGAGCTTGACGCCCCTCTCACGTCGAGCAAGAAGGGCTGCGCAGAGGGGCTTGGAATTACCGCGCCCCTTGGCGAGGGAAGCACAGGCGCGCCGCGCCCAAGCGCCCCCAGCGGAACGCACTCAACGGAACGGCAGGCCGCCGCCCTTGCCGCCGCCCATGGCACCAAGCATGCCCTTCATGTTGCGCAGCATGCCCTTCATGCCACCACCGGCAAGCTTGCCCATCATCTTTTCCATCTGCATGTACTGCTTCATCAACTTGTTGACGTCGGCCGGCTGGGTGCCAGAGCCGCGCGCGATGCGGGCACGTCGCGAGCCATTGAGCAGCCCCGGGTTACGGCGCTCCTTCTTGGTCATCGAGTTGATGATGGCGATCATGCGCGGCACTTCCTTGCTCTGGCTGACCTGCTGCTTCAGGTGCTCGGGCACCTGGCCAAGGCCCGGCAGCTTGTCCATCAGGCCGCCGATGCCGCCCATGTTCTGCATCTGCTCCAGCTGGTCGCGCATGTCGTTCAGGTCGAACTTCTTGCCCTTGGCGACCTTCTCGGCCAGCTTCTGCGCCTTGTCCTTGTCGACCTGCTGCTCGACCTGCTCCACCAGCGACAGCACGTCGCCCATGTCGAGGATGCGGCTGGCCACACGCTCGGGATGAAACACGTCCAGGCCGTCGACCTTTTCACCGGTACCGGTGAACTTGATCGGCTTGCCGGTGATGTAGCGCACGCTCAGCGCGGCACCGCCGCGGGCGTCGCCGTCGGTCTTGGTCAGCACCACGCCGGTCAACGGCAGCGCCTCGCCGAACGCCTTGGCGGTGTTGGCCGCGTCCTGGCCGGTCATCGAATCGACCACGAACAGGGTTTCGGCCGGGTTCACCGCCGCGTGCAGGGCCTTGATCTCGGCCATCATCGCTTCGTCGATGGCCAGGCGGCCGGCGGTATCCACCAGCAGCACGTCGGCGAAGGACTTGCGTGCGTCGTCGATGGCGGCGCGGACGATGTCCACCGGCTTCTGGTCCGGGCTGGACGGGAAGAACAGCACGCCGACCTGGTCGGCCAGCGTCTTCAACTGCTCGATGGCGGCCGGGCGGTAGACGTCGGCCGAGACCACCATCACCTTCTTCTTGCGCTTTTCCTTCAGGTGCTTGGCCAGCTTGCCCACGGTGGTGGTCTTGCCCGCACCCTGCAGGCCCGCCATCAGGATGATGGCCGGCGCCGGCACGTTGAGGTTCAGGTCGGTAGCCTGCGAGCCCATCACCGCGGTCAGCTCGTCGCGCACGACCTTGATCAGGGCCTGGCCGGGGGTCAGCGACTTGAGCACCTCCTGGCCGACCGCGCGCACCTTGATCTTTTCGACCAGCGCCTGCACCACCGGCAAGGCCACGTCGGCCTCGAGCAGGGCGATGCGGACCTCGCGCGTGGCTTCGCGGATGTTTTCCTCGGTCAGGCGGCCGCGCCCACGCAGGCGCTCAATGGTGCCGGAAAGGCGCTGGGTCAGTGACTCGAACATATACGGTGCAACCTGCGGAGCGTGGATACAGAGTTGCCAAGTATAACGGCCAGCGCCGCCACTGGCGGATCACGTCGCCAGCAGCGGGCCCGTGTGCGAAACTGTGCCGATGACAATCGTTCTCATCGCCACCGCGCTGTATCTGCTGGCCACGGCCCTGCTCGTGCGCGGGCTTACCGCAGACCGCAGCGCCCCCTCCCGCAGCTGGCTGCTGCCCGCAGGCGCGGCCGTGGTATTGCACGGCGGTTACCACCTGCTGGTCGCCCTGCGCACCAGTGGCGGCCCGGACATGCACTTCTTCGCCGCCTTGTCGCTGGTAGGCCTGGGCATGGCGCTGCTGACCACCTTCGTCGGCGCGCGCGGGCGGATGGCGGCACTGGGCGTATTGGTCTTCCCCACGGCGGCGGTACTGCTGCTGGCCTATCACGGCTACGGCCATGAGCCGAGCAAGGTGCTGGGCTGGCGGCTGGCCTTGCATGCCTGGCTGGCCCTGCTGGCCTATGCCACGCTGAGCGTCGCCGCGCTGCTGGCGATCATGTTGTGGCTGCAGGAGCGTGCACTGCGTCGCCGCGATTTCCGCCCCTGGCTGCGCGCACTGCCGCCGCTGGCCGACCTGGAAACCCTGCTGTTCCGCACGATCGCGGTGGGTTTCAGCCTGCTGACCCTGACCCTGCTCACCGGCGTGCTGTTTGTCGACAATCTGCTGGCGCAGAAGCTGGTGCACAAGACCGTGCTCAGCGTGCTGTCGTGGCTGGTCTTTGGCACCTTGCTGATTGGCCGCCGGCGCTATGGCTGGCGCGGCATCAAGGCGGTGCACTGGACCCTGAGCGCGATGGCACTGTTGCTGCTGGCCTTCTTTGGCAGCCAGTTCGTCATCGAGCTGGTACTGGGCCGCGGCTGACCCGGCCTGTAGTGCCGAGCCATGCTCGGCAAAGGCCTTCGCGGCAATGCATCCACCCACCGCCCGCGTGTGGGAATGGTGTAAGCCGCGAAGCGGGCAGCGATAAAATTGCAGGCATCTCTGGATCGGAGCGACTATCAGATTCGGGGCCTACATCGCTGCTACAGGCTGGGTCTTTGCGAAAGCCCCTTGCCGAGCATGGCTCGGCACTACAGATAGCGCCTCTGCCGAGCATGGCTCGGCACTACAGACAGCGCCCCTGCCGAGCATGGCTCGGCAGCGAAGGACTCACTCCATCGCGGCTTCCAGCGCCTGCGACAGCCGCTCCACCGCGATCACTTCCATGCCCTTCACCGCGCCGGCCTTGGGCGCATTGGCCTTGGGCACGATGGCGCGCTTGAAGCCATGGGTGGCCGCCTCGCGCAGGCGGTCCTCGCCATTCGGCACGGGGCGGATCTCGCCGGAAAGACCCACTTCACCAAAGGCAATGGTCTTCTCGGCCAAGGGCCTGTCCTGCAGCGAGGACAGCACCGCCAGCAACACCGGCAAGTCCACCGCGGTCTCCTGCACGCGGATACCACCTACCACATTGACGAACACGTCCTGGTCGCCGACCAGCACGCCGCCGTGCCGGTGCAGCACCGCCAGCAGCATCGCCAGCCGGTTCTGCTCAAGCCCCACCGCCACCCGTCGCGGGTTGGACAACGGCGAGGAGTCGACCAGCGCCTGTACTTCCACCAGCAACGGGCGGGTGCCCTCGCGGGTGACCATCACGCAACTACCGGGCTGGCGGGTGCTGCCACCGGACAGGAAGATGGCCGAAGGATTGGGCACTTCCTTCAAGCCCTTCTCGCCCATCGCGAACACGCCGAGTTCGTTGACAGCGCCAAAGCGGTTCTTGAACGCGCGCAGCACGCGGAAACGGCTGCCGCTTTCACCCTCGAAATACAACACCGCATCCACCATGTGTTCCAGCACGCGCGGGCCGGCAATGCCGCCCTCCTTGGTGACGTGGCCAACCAGGAACACGGCGGTGCCGGTTTCCTTGGCAAAGCGCACCAGCCGCGCGGCACTCTCACGGACCTGACTGACCGACCCGGGCGCAGCGGTCAGCGCCTCGGTCCACAAGGTCTGCACCGAGTCGGCCACGATCAGCTTGGGGCGTGCCGTTGCCGCATGCTGCAGGATGTGTTCAACACCGGTTTCGGCCAGCGCGTTGACCCCTTCCAGGGGCAGGTCCAGACGCACCGCACGTCCGGCCACCTGCGCCAGCGACTCTTCACCGGTGACGTACAGCACCGGCAAGGTGCCTGCCATCTTCGCCACCGCCTGCAGCAGCAGGGTGGACTTGCCGATGCCCGGGTCACCGCCCACCAGCACCACCGCTCCCTCGACCAGGCCGCCGCCCAGCACCCGGTCGAACTCACCGATGCCGGTGGAAACACGCAGGTGATCGGTCTGCTGGACGTCCTTCAATGCCGTGATCTTCGGTGCCTCGACCTTGCCAGCCCAACCGCTGCGGCGGGCCGCTGGCGATTTGGCGGCAGCTGCGGTTTCCAGCACGATCTCGCTGAGCACGTTCCACGCGCCACATTCGGTGCACTGGCCCTGCCACTTGCTGTACTCGGCGCCGCATTCGCTGCAGACATAGGCGCTGCGGATCTTGGCCATGCAGATGTTCACTGTGTCGAGAAGTCAGGTGCAGCAGAATAGCCGAGGCCCGTCGCAAACACTGCGACCCGCCTAAAGTCCGGCCGACCACGGCCGCTAGTTCAGCGGGGCCCCCTGCTTCGGGCCCATTGGAATCTCAATGACTGGCAGCTACAGCCAGAGCCTCGTCACCTTCTCACTGCTGGTGGCGATTCTTGCTTCATATACCGCGTTGGACATGTCTGGCCGCGTCGCCACCAACCGCGGCAGCCGGGCTGCCCGCATCTGGTTGGCCTGCGGAGCGCTGGCCATGGGCCTGGGCATATGGTCGATGCACTTCATCGGCATGCTTGCCTTCAAGCTGCCTGTGCCGATGGGCTACGACCTGGCGATCACCGGCTACTCGCTGGCCGCGTCCATCGCCGCCTCGGCCTATGCGCTGTGGCTGGTCTCGCACGAGCACCTGCCCTGGCCGCGTCTGCTGGCCGGTGCGGTGCTGATGGGGCTGGGCATCGCCGGCATGCACTACATCGGCATGGCGGCGCTGCAGATGCAACCGGGCATCGATTACGACCCGGTCTGGTTTGCCGCATCACTGGCCATTGCCATCGCTGCGTCGGGCGCTGCGCTGTGGATCGCGATGCGGCTGCGTGGCGAACGCCGCCACCTGGTACCGATGCGGCTGCTGGCCTCCCTGCTCATGGGCCTGGCCATCGTTGGCATGCACTACACCGGCATGGCCGCCGCGCGCTTCCCCGCAGGCGCCATCTGCGGCGCGGTGCGCGACGGTGGCCTGGATACGCACTGGCTGGCCGGGCTGGTCATCGTCGCCACGCTGGCCACCCTGGCCATCGCCTTGCTTGCTTCGGTATTTGATCGCCAGATGCGCCTGCGCACCGGCATCCTTGCCCATTCCCTGGCAAACGCCAACGAAAAGCTGGTGCAGGCCGCCTTGCACGATCCACTCACCCAACTACCCAACCGCATGCTGCTGCAGGACCGCATCGAGCAGGCCATCGAAAAGGCACAACGGCGCGATCACGCGCTGGCGTTGATGTTCTGCGACCTGGACGGTTTCAAGAACGTCAACGATGCCTACGGCCACCAGCTCGGCGACCGTTTGCTGGTGCAGTTCAGCCAGCGCATCGCCGCCCTGCTGCGCGCACAGGACACGTTTGCCCGGCTCGGCGGCGACGAGTTCGTGATCGTCACCGCAGTCGACAGCCCGGACGATGCCGCCCTGCTGGCGGAGCAGATCTGCGCAGCCGTGGCCGAGCCTTTCCAGCTGGACAGTGCCGAGCTGATCTGCAGCGTAAGCATCGGCGTAGCGTTGTATCCGGAAGACGCCAGCGACGAGCGCGAGCTGATGGCGCATGCCGACGCTGCCATGTACCACGTCAAGCAGGCAGGCCGGAACGGCCACGCCTTCTTTACCGCGACCATGCAGGCAGGCACCCGCCAACGCCTGCGCCTGCTGCAGGACCTGCGCCGTGCCATTGCCCGCAATGAGCTGGTACTGCATTACCAGCCGAAGTTCCCGGCCGCCAACCAGCGACCCACCGGTGCCGAAGCCCTGCTGCGCTGGCAGCATCCCGAGCTGGGCATGCTGTCGCCGGATGTCTTCATCCCCATTGCCGAACGCAGCGGATTGATCATCCCGATCGGTGAGTGGGTACTGGACCAGGCCTGCGCACAACTACGCCAGTGGCACGACGCCGGCAATCCGGAGTGGACGATGGCAGTGAACCTGTCACCGATGCAGTTCTCCTCGCCGACACTGGTGGAAAGCGTGCACCGCACCTTGCAGCGGCATGCCATTGCCGCCCGCCAGCTGACCCTGGAAGTGACCGAAAGCACAGCCATGAAGGATGTGGAGGCGACCCTGCAGATGCTGCAGGCACTGACCGATATGGGGGTGCAGATCGCCATCGATGATTTCGGCACCGGCTACTCCAGCCTGCTATACCTCAAGCGCATGCCGGCGACCGAGCTGAAGATCGACCGTGCCTTCGTGCGTGATCTTGAGCACAACAGCGAAGACGCCGCCATCGTCGCTTCCATCATCGCGCTGGGCCGCTCCCTGCAGCTGCGGGTCGTCGCCGAAGGCGTGGAGACGGCAGCGCAGCGCGATTTCCTCGGCGAAATGGGCTGCGACGTATTGCAGGGCTACCATCTGGGCCGCCCCATGGATCCCGGCGAATTCATGCGCAAGGTCGGCTGAATCGCAACGCTGCCGTTAGTGCCGAGCCATGCTCGGTAACACCCCCAGCGCAGACACAGAACGCTCCGCAGTACGCAGGACTATCGTCTGGGGCTTGCTTTCAATGCCATTGCCTCGCGGCTGACGCCCGACCCGATGCGATGGTGGCCATACCCCACTCCAATGGTCGTGGCCTGGTCGTGGCCTGGTCGTGAGCGCTGGCTAGCGGCGCTTCCCAGCTGACGCCCGCCTTATCCGAAGAACTGACCCATTCCGTAGTCCAGAAGCGAGGCTGCTGTGGATTGACTACCTCTGTCGGAAGGCTCCAGCCGCTGCTGCCCCGAAAAAAGAAGGCCGCCTTGCGGCGGCCTTCCTTGCACAGCGTCGAGCAAAAGGCTCAATGCATCATGTGGTAGTTCATGTTCCACATGACCCACAGCGTGCCCAGCACGATGATGCCGATCACCACCAGGGTGAACATGCCGGCATTGACGTTCCAGCGGGCCGCCGAGGAGCGGTCCAGGTGCAGGAAGAACACCAGGTGCACCAGCAGCTGCAGGATGCCTGCAACCACGATCACCGCGCCGGTGGCAAAGCTGGACATGCCACCGCTCATCACCACCCAGAACGGGATGATGGTAAGCACCGCAGCCAGCACGAAGCCGATCAGATAGGACTTGACGCTGCCGTGGCTCTCGCCAGCGGCACCGTGTGCATGATTGTCATGTGCGGACATTACATCGCTCCCGACAGATAAACGACAGAGAACACGCCGATCCAGACCAGGTCCAGGAAGTGCCAGAACAGGCTCAGGCACGCCATGCGGGTCTTGTTGCGCTGGGTCAGGCCGTCCTGCTTGAGCTGGATGAACATCACCAGCAGCCACAGCAAACCTGCGGTCACGTGCAGACCGTGGGTACCGACCAGAGCGAAGAACGCCGACAGGAAGGCACTCTGGTCCGGGCCATGGCCGGCATGGATCAGGTGGTTGAACTCCCAGATTTCCATGCCCATGAAGCCGGCACCCAGCAGCCAGGTGATGGCCAGCCAGAAGAACATCAGGCCCTGCTTGGACTGGTGCATGGCGATCATGCCCAGGCCGAAGGTCAGCGAGGACACCAGCAGCAGCGCGGTTTCCCATGCGACGAACGGCAGTTCGAACAGGTCCTTGGCCGACGGGCCACCGTTGGTGGCGCCGGACAGCACCACGTAGGTCACGAACAGCGTGGCGAAGATGAGCAGATCGCTCATCAGGTACACCCAGAAACCGAAGACGGTGTTCTCGCTGGTATCGTGATGCTCGTGATGGTCATCGCCATGCCCCGCCGCATGCGCGGCGGAAGCGTGGGTCATCGTGTGGGCGTTGGTGCTCATGCCTTCACCTCATTCTTCACCAGGCCCTGGGCAACCAGGTGCTTGTGGTGTTCGTTCTCGATACGTTCGACTTCAGCAGCCGGCACCCAGTAGTCCACGTCCTTGTCGAAGGTACGGTAGATGAAGGTACCGATCATGCCGACCAGGCCGATGATGGCCAGCCACCAGATGTGCCACACCATCGCAAAGCCCAGCACCAGGCTGAACGCGCCGATGACAACGCCAGTGCCGGTGTTCTTCGGCATGTGGATGTCGCTGTACTTGGCCGGACGCACCCATGCCTCGCCACGCTGCTTGCGGTGCCAGAAATCGTCCAGTTCCTCGCCCTTGGGCAGCACGGCAAAGTTGTAGAACTGCACCGGGGAAGCGGTTTCCCACTCCAGGGTACGGGCATCCCACGGGTCGCCGGTGAGGTCGACGTTCTTCTTGCGGTCGCGGATGGACACGGCGATCTGGATCACCTGGCACAGGATGCCCAGGGCGATGATCGCGGCGCCGACAGCGGCAACGACGAAGAACGGCTGGTAGTCCATGTTCGGGTAGCTCTGCATGCGGCGGGTAGCGCCCATGAAGCCCAGGGCGTACAGCGGCATGAAGGCCACGTAGAAGCCGATGAACCAACCCCAGAACGCACGCTTGCCCCAGGTCTCGTCCAGCTTGAAGCCGAACATCTTCGGCCACCAGTAGGTGATGCCTGCGAACATGCCGAACACCACGCCGCCGATGATGACGTTGTGGAAGTGGGCGATCAGGAACAGCGAGTTGTGCAGCACGAAGTCGATGGCCGGGATCGCCAGCATCACGCCGGTCATGCCGCCGATGACGAAGGTGACCATGAAGCCGATGGTCCACAGCACCGGCGAGGTGAAGTGCACGCGGCCGCGGTACATCGTGAACAGCCAGTTGAAGATCTTCACGCCGGTCGGGATCGAGATGATCATCGTCGTGATGCCGAAGAACGCATTGACGTTGGCACCCGAGCCCATGGTGAAGAAGTGGTGCAGCCACACCAGGAACGACAGCACACCGATCGCACAGGTGGCGTAGACCATGCCCTTGTAGCCGAACAGGGTCTTGCGCGAGAACGTAGCGATTACTTCAGAGAACACACCAAATGCCGGCAGCACCAGGATGTAGACCTCGGGGTGGCCCCAGATCCAGATCAGGTTGATGTACAGCATGGCGTTGCCGCCACCATCGTTGGTGAAGAAGTGCGTACCCAGGTAACGGTCCAGGGTCAGCAGCACCAGGGTGATGGTCAGCACCGGGAAGGCGGCCACGATCAGCACGTTGGTCACCAGGGCGGTCCAGGTGAACACCGGCATCTGCATCAGCTTCATGCTGGGGGTACGCATCTTCAGGATGGTGATGAAGAAGTTGATACCGCTCAGCGTGGTACCCAGGCCGGAGACCTGCAGGGCCCAGATGTAGTAGTCCATACCGACGCTTGGACTGTATTCCAACCCCGACAAGGGCGGGAACGCCAGCCAACCGGTCGCGGCGAACTCACCGATCCACAGCGAGATCATCATCAGGCCGCAGCCTGCGACGAACAGCCAGAAGCTCAGCGAGTTCAGGAACGGGAAGGCAACGTCGCGGGCACCGATCTGCAGCGGCACCACCAGGTTCATCAGACCGGTGATCAGCGGCATGGCCACGAAGAAGATCATGATCACGCCGTGGGCGGTGAAGATCTGGTCGTAGTGGTGCGGTGGCAGGTAGCCTTCGGCACCGCCGGCGGCCACGGCCTGCTGGGCACGCATCATGATGGCGTCGGAGAAGCCGCGCAGCAGCATCACGAACGCCACGATCAGGTACATCGCACCGATCTTCTTATGGTCCACCGAGGTGAACCATTCCTTCCACAGGTAGCCCCACAGCTTGAACTTGGTGACCGCCGCCAGCACGGCGATGCCACCAAGGATCGCGCCGATGAGCGTGGTCAGCACGATCGGATCGTGCGGCAGTGAATCCAGAGAGAGTTTTCCAAGCATCGTCATTCTCCCGAGGGGCCGTGGCCGGCATGTGCGGCTTCGGGCTGCTCGTTTGCAGTGTGACCGGCGTGGCCGTCAGCCTCGGCGGCAGCAGGAGCAGCGGCGTCATGGCCTTCGTGGCCCATGGCTGCGTGATCCATGCCTTCATGGCCCATCGCGGCCGGGTCCATGCCCTCGTGGGACATCGCCTTGCCGTCATGCTTCATGCCGTAGTGGTGGTTCTCACCGGCATGCTTGGCCATGATCGCGTCGAACAGACCGGCTTCGGTGCTGCCGTAATAGGTCACCGGGTGCCAGTCATGGTTGCGCTCGGCGCTCAGTTCGGTGAATGCCTTCTGGTCCATGACCTTGGCATCGCCGCGCACCTTGGCCAACCAGGCCTGGTATTCCTCGTTGCTCACCGCATGGGCGGTGAAGTGCATCTTGCTGAAGCCGGCACCGCTGTAATGCGAGGAACGGCCTTCATAGCTGCCTGCCTCGTTGGCGATCAGGTGCAGCTTGGTTTCCATGCCGGCCATCGAGTAGATCATGCTGCCCAGATGCGGGATGAAGAACGCATTCATCACGGTATCGGCGGTCAGCTTGAAGTTCAGCGGGGCATCAACCGGGAAGGTCAGCTCGTTGACCACGGCGATGTTTTCTTCCGGGTAGACGAACAGCCACTTCCAGTCCAGCGAGATCGCTTCGATCACCACCGGCTTGGCATCGGACTCCAGCGGCTTGTACGGGTCCAGCGCATGCGAAGAGCGCCAGGTCAGCACCGCCAGGACCAGGATGATCATGCACGGGATCGACCAGACCACCACTTCGATGGCGGTGGAGTGAGACCAGTTGGGCTCGTAACGGGCCTTGGTGTTGGAAGCGCGGTACTTCCACGCGAACACCAGCGTCATGATGATCACCGGAATCACCACCAGCAGCATCAGCACCGTACAGGTGATCAGCAGCGTGAGCTCATCCCGGGCGATCTGGCCCTTCGGGTCAAACAAGGCCCAGTCGCAGCCCGTCATCATGACGGCCATCGCGACAATGAGGCCCGGGCGCAACAAGCGCCCAAGAGTTTTCAACGGAATCATCGGTCGATCCAATTGCGGTGGGGTACTGCCCCCTGTAGCCCTGCCAACCGCTTGCGCGGAAGGCCGCATCCGGATTGCCCGGCGGCGGCAGCTGAACAGGCAGCTACAGGTCAGCCCCGTGATTTTAGGCTTCACACACCACTTAAGAAAGCCATTGACAATGATTTCGCGCAGCAAAAGCGCCCCCCGGTGTGCGACATGTTGTCGCACCTGCGACCCGCTGTCGCAGGCTCGCCCGAACCGCAACCGGCGGCAGACGGCGCAGGCGAGGCGGCCAGATCAGCGCGATCATCCCGCTTTGATCTGCGGCTGACGCAGGCTATTTCACATCAAACGGGCAACATATCCGCCATCGAGGCCGCCGGATCTCCCCAACGGCACTCCCCCTCGCTTCCAGTAACGTCGTCATGTAACGGGTCCCCGCTCCAGACTGAATGCAAACACTGCCCGGCGGCTGCAGAAATCCAGCAATGGAGGTAAACCTGCAGATAACATCGAATATTGGAGACTGAAAACGTTACATGCCTTGGTCCCGTGCCAGGAGAGCCAATGAGACCCAGTAAGTTCCCATCGACACCCGCCACCCCGGCGCCCACATCACCCCGGCTACTGCGAGCGGCAGGTTCGTTTGGTGTACTGATGATCTGCCTGCTGGCGGCGACAGGATGTTCCGCGTTGGATGACGCCGACATTCCCTCCCCCTCGTTCCGTTTCCAGCAGTCGGCTGCGGATGCAAGAACGCAAGTGGCGCAGTGGGCGCCGATCGGGGCATCACTTGCAGACGCAACCAGCGCGCTTTCCGCGCAGGGTTTTACCTGCAACCCGACCGAGCCCTCGGCGCAGGACCTGCAATCTTCCACCCTGTGCATCACCGCAACGCCGGTCGAGTCCACACCCGCGCAGCGCACCGCTGCCCCGCCCACGCCGGTCAACTGGTTTGTCACGCTCGATTCCAGGGACGGCAGCAGCGTCAGCGCTGTACAGGTTGCACGCACGCCCAGGGACATGGAAGGCTGAGGTGCCGATCGGCAATGCAAGGATCATCCTGTGCACCAGTCCCGCCGTGACCGGCCGACGGCATGCCTACGCGGCCTGTGCCGCTAAATTGACCGCGTGACCCAAGCAGAAAGCGGAGGGGCATTACCGTGCCGAGCTGTCCAATGCAAGGAAACCCTGCCCCCCCAATGCTCCTCGACATCGCCCACAGAAAAGGCCCGCACAAGGCGGGCCTGATCTGGTGCCGGAAATAGGAATCGAACCTACGACCTACGCATTACGAATGCGCCGCTCTACCAACTGAGCTATTCCGGCGTGGCCGCGAAGTGTAATGGAAGCCGCCAGCGGCGGTCAATCCGCGCCCGCCTGGCCCTGATTGCAGCGCGCGCCGAGCCAAATGCATGCTCAAACCTGCCAGATCCCCCCGTCCGGGCCCTTAATCCCACACCTGCCCCACCCGCTGCCCGGCCGCCAGCCGGTACGCCTCCAGCCGGGCGCGCAACATGGGATCGCCGGCGAAGGCGATACCGGTGGGCAACAGGCCGGGATCGAATACGCGTTTACGCTGCGCCGCCTGCTGCCTGGCCACGCGCTCCAGCCACAGGTGACCCAAGGCCACCGATGGCAGGGCCGGATCCCACGCCACGCTGATGTCGGCCGGGTCGAGGTTGGCCGGTGCCTGGGTGAACACCAGAGCGAAGCCTACCCGCTCCCTGGCCAGCTCGGCACGCAGCCGGCGGTCCAGGTAATCCGCCGTGGGCGGCAGGCCCAGCTGCGGGTGTGGCTTGAGCGTGCGCAGCACCAGCCGGCCGATGCGGGTATGACCATCACCCATCCAGATTGATCTCATGGGCGCCGACGATCAGGTAAGGCCCCACACCCTCCCACCGAGCCAACTCGCTAGGCCGGTTGGAATTAGAGCTGCTCGGCGCACCGACCACCACTACCAGATCGCGCTGCCGGGCTGCCTAAGTACCACCTAAGCCGGGATGACCGTCACGAGGCCGGCTGAGACTTGCAGGTGCGAATGAGGACGCGGATAGACCTCATATATCTGCCACCCAAAGCTGCAGGGTCAGACCGAAGAGCGGCGCATATCGAAAGCACCACCACCTTGCCCCCTACCCCTTGCCGATCAACAAGTTGACCTAGTCCCAAATCACCGTAAGTGACAGGTAAGCCGGTAAGGCATGGCGTCGATCCCGTTAGCAGTCCAAAACATCGGTCCTCCGTCTTCTGAGCCCGCTTCGACCCTGAAGGTGTTAAAAAGCCCCTTGTTGACAAATGGAAGGCGGATCATGCCGCCGCTTACGGGGACGTCGGGAGCGGCATAAATCAACACCCTGCGGGTGATTACTGGCTGAATCGCATTCTACAACCGACAGCGCCCACATCACGAGCTGAAGATGATGACTCAAGACGCGGACTATGCCACTACACCAATCGCATGACCTGAGCAGAAAGCGGCGGATCATTACATTTTACGCACGGCGTCATGCCCTTCTCCGACTTGAATGTTCATTCCATCCAAAAATGAGAGAAGCCGGATCGCGCAAGGCCCTCAATAGCAAAAAGCCTCCTTTCGGGGGCTTTTTTGCATACAGAGCTCGATCAGTCAGTAGATTTCTTCAGGGACAGGCACCTTGGCGATCAACTGGAGTTCGTCGTTTTGAAGACGAAAGAAGAATGCGTAGTTGCCGGACGAATTGAAGTCATCGTCAAACTCGCCACCTTCTGCAATCAATAGTTCACTGCTGGGCAGATGCTTCCGAACTCGGGGCCCCAGTTCACCGCCCAAACCACTTTTAATGACCTGCCCTGTCCGCTTGTTAACGAAGGTCGTGTAGCCACATGAGGTGCCACAGCCCCAACCTGCCGATACGTACTCGCCAGCGAAATCCACAGGATCCTCAGCAAGCGCAGTAGATAGGCGGGTTCTAAAAGTCCTAGCTTCTTCACTGCTGGTGTCTAGCTTGGCCGCTGGACCGGAGTAGACCTCGGCAACCGGATAGTCTGTGAACTTCGGGGTTCCACCCTCACCGTTGCCACTAAAAATTCGATCTCGGATCGCTTCGTTTGCGGCCACCTGCTCCGGCGTGTTCTCTGCTGACTCGTTCAACGCTGCCACCTGGCCCGCATCGGCGGCCACTGCGAGATCCGCGACATTAGCCGCAGCCATTGCTGGATCCACAACATCGGACACTGCTACTTTCTGCGGGACAGCCGCGTCTGTAGAGTTCGCCGTGAGTGCTGCTTCCAATGCCTGTATCAACATCGCTCTATCTTGGCCCACAAACGTAATGGCATGGACCAAATGCTTGTCGCTATCGTCAAGCTGACTGGTGTAGGAAATTTGGGTTCTATGCCCTTTCCCGCTCCCGGCCTTGATGACCATCGTTGCTTCACAAGTGTATTTCTTGATGTTCTCTTCCAATGAGGTCGCATGCGGAAGTTCTATGTTGAGCCATAATCGCAGAGTTTCATTTGAAAGCTTATTTGTGCCCACTGCCCCAACATCTTCGGCAATGATTTGCCTGACCAGATCTAACGTTTCCGTGTCCGAGCATTTAGGCACCTGAGCGCCCAGCATTGAACAACCCGCAGACGCGCCCGCCACACCAAGCGCAGCTAACAGCAATCGCTTTCCCATACCACCCCCATACTCCCGACTAAGACCAATTATGCCCGACATCGGGTGTTTCGTCTCCAATTACAAAGGACCTGTCGCAGCCGTCGTTCTTGGGTTTAAGTGCGCGGAGCATCCCCGCTTTGGGGGTGTCGCTACCGCAGCGTTCTATTTGGTTTGGCTTTGGGGCATGCTTCTGATTGGCGTGCTAGTCGTTTTGTTCGGGCGGGTCAAGCGGGCGTAGGACAGAACGTCCAACTGATGGCCACCGGGTGGGCAGACCTCAAGCCGGCTGAGATGTGAGCACCGATCCCTGCCCTTCGTGTGTCATGCCCAGCGTGACCCGATAGGAACGACCACGGACATTGGCGTGGAACTCAAGCCAGTCGCCGTATGGCTTTGCTACCCGCGTGATGATTGGGCATTTGCGCTCATGGACGTAGCTGACCACTGCGCTGTATGAAATCTCATCGTAGGCGGTCCCCATTGCACTCGGCTCCCTGCCAAGAGTCTCGATTGCCCATTCGATCATCTGCGTAGTGCGGGCATCGTTACGTCTCGGAGCGTTGATGGGGAGTCGACGTTCGATTGGCGTGTGAAGACTACGATACTGCTCTTCAGTAGGAGCAATGCTTGCGAACTTGGCTTTGTCCACTGCGTCCAGACGACCCCACATCTGACAGACGAAATCGATGCTGCCGGATTGCTGCTCCACGAAGGATGCGCCATTCTTCTCCATCTCCGCAGCAAAGCCCAGCAGAAATTCCAGGGATTGCTGAGTGTTGAGCATCACGCCTAAGTAACCCTCCGGAATCCCCCTTCGCTGGGCCATCATCAGTAACGCGCTGAAAAAAGCACCTCGCCGATCCTCGTTCTTAACCCAAGAAGGAAGATTCTTAGGCCCATCGTTGTCAATCGCTTTGAACGCACGACTCTTATTGACCTCGTGCATCCTTCCTTTAGCTCCGAGAATGGCCTTACCTACAAACAACGCACCATATAAAAGGAGCGAGAGGCCGCTCGTAGGAATCGCAAGGGCTAGCGCAATTAGGAAAAGGATTGCCATGTGTCTTTGAGGAGGTGAAAAAGGTGTCGATCGGGGGATTTATACGGTCCAATGTCATCGGTGAGCCGCCCTCGATTCCCGTGCCAAACTGACGCCGGCTTTAAATCGCTTAGATGTTGCGATACTCAATTTGAATATTTTCAGCCACTGATATCAGTTGCAATAAGTCTGATTGCCGTAAGTCGTGCAAGTGCGACTGTTGCCGTTGCTATCAGTGGTATAGCTAGTGTTGCCATATTGCTGGGTGGTGGCGCGATTGCCTTGATTGTCAGTTGTGTAGGTCGTATTGCCGTACGTTTGGCTGGTCGTTCCGTACCCGTTACTGTCGTTCCGATAAGTCGTATTGCCGTAGGTCTGATATGTCCCGCTGGTGCCAGAGCTGTCGTTGCGGTAGGTCGTGTTGCCGTAATTGCTATAGGTAGAGGAGGTGCCGTTTGCGCGATTCTGGTAAGTTGAATTTCCGTAACTCGAGTACGTCGATTGGGCCGACGCGACGCTGGAACTGGCTAGTAGAATTACGGAAAGTGCGGTTGTGTACTTCATGGGTTCCCTCGATTGGTTGCATTTTCAGTGAGAATACCTCGAATATAGTTCAGAGTCTAACTGCTCAGTCTTGATCGTAAGAGTTGCTGGTAGGTAGATGGGTAAATGACCACGCTTGTCCAGACACTTCATACATACCCCGCAACCAGCACCGCTACAGGCATCCGCCAAACCACCGCCGCCCACATGGCGCGCGCTGCAGATATCCAGCATGCGTTTGAGTTGAGCTTTGCATGGGCAAAAGCACCCAAGTACCTGCTTGGCTACGATGATCCACGCGCTAGCGGAGTCACTTGGGCCAGCCGCGCAGTGATTTGCATGCGTAACGGTGTCGCTTTGTTGTGCGTCTTGCGGTCTTGTAGGCATGCGGGCGTTGGGTGTTGCCTGCAACGTGACTTTGGGTTGTCACTGCAGGGCCCAGTCCCGTCATGCCCCCATCGAGTTGGGATGGCAGATCAGCGTCGAGGTTGCAAGCAAGAGTTTGAGCGTAGATCCGGCGAGATTTCGATGATGTCGCTTGCAGCGATTCGGCATGTATCAGGTCAAATCGTCGAAAAGCTTCATACTTGGGCGGGCGTCCGCATGAGCAACGGAATTGCCTGAGTATTCCGCGACAATCGGCATATTGAATACCTATGAAAGCTCGCCAGAAGCCCACTGTGCGCACCGCAGGTGCGTGCAGCATAGCCCCTGCCTGAATGGTTAAGATTGGCGTTGTGGCGCCGCAGGGAGGGTTTTAGCTGGGGGCGGTTTCCTGGAGGTTTTCTTTCCCTCAAACCCTCCGGAATGAAATCTATTGCGCGTCCCGAAGGGCGCGCAACAGAGCCGAGGAGCGAGGGCCGAAGGCCCGAAGTGACGTTGGCTCTGGCTTATCAAAGCTCCCCGCCTCTGCCTCCTTCAACAATTCCGGAATCAAGACCCTGCGCGGCCCGAAGGGACGCGCATCTGGACCCAAGGTGCGAGGGCCGAAGGCCCGAGTGCCGTTGGGTCCAGGCTCGGTACGTCCCAAAGTGCAGCCCGCATAGATTTTAATCTTCTTCGTAGAAGAAGATTGCTCTTGATCTGTAGCTTCTATGGAGCGGCTGACATTTTGCCTCCCATATCACTGGAAGCGCTTGAAGCAGCTACTTTCGCAGCCGTTTCGCGCCGCAGTTTATCGCGACGCCTGCGTTGACTATCCCGGTTCTGCCGTCGCCTGCGATCAGCGCGCGGATCACCCGAGCCACCAATTGCGATCAACTTGCGCGTCACTTTACGCTTGAGCGCTGAGCATTGCACCGCGAACTGACAGGTATGGCACGGCGCATCGCGCTCGTTAGTCCGATTACCAATGCATGCCGGCACATAGGCATCAGACGCGTTGCCGACATCGGCTGACTCGCCAACCAGCGCCATTGCGTCACGTACCAAGTCCGGATCAAACATCGTACCCGCACGCTCTTCCGTCAATGGACCGCCCACGCTGAGATATCGTGCCAACCGTGCAGGACGATCTTTGGCGTACAACACATCAGCATGCAACATCCGCATTGCTGCGGCATAGACGGGATCGTCGCTGATCGGCTCGACAAAAAAGCGCTCATCCCAATCCGGCAAGAACAACCGCTCGCTGGTTTCAGCCCATGTAGGGTGTCCACGCATCCAGCCGTTGAACAACTTCCCGGAGCACAGTTGGTTAGGCAGCGGAGGCTGTTTGGCTTTCCGGCCTACGATCCAGCGCTCCATGATGATCTCGCAGAACAGATCGTACGGCATGCCCAACTCATCCGCGCGCTGTCGGGCTGTCCACAGCGAAGTCATATCAGCCAAGTCATTCATGGCGAAGCTGGCTTCGATGGGCTGCTTGCCGGGCGCTTCGGTAGCGCTGAAATGGCGCGCCCACACTCGCCGATAAGCGACTAGGTACGCGTCATTGAACTGCTGGGTTGCTTGCAATGGTGTCATGTACCGATGGCCGATCCATCGGATTTGATGGAGTGCAGCCTCTTTGGCAAGCAGCTTCGGGGCAATGTATGTTCGCTGGAAGGCCGCTTCGGCGACACGTCGCTGCTCGGGATCACTAATGGCGAGCACCTTGGCGTAGATGCTGTTCCGTCGATGCGCATCGCTCCGGTTCTTGACGGACTTCTTTTTCCGCGCCGGGTTGGTCCGCTTGGTGGTCTTGCTGGTCCTGGTCTTAGGTTTTTTCTTGGTCGTCATCCTGATTTCTCGGTGTGTAGAGATCAGTGTTATACCGAGGGAGCTGACGAAACCAACCTGTGCGTTTATGTTTTGTTCATTATTTCTCGGAGCGTCAAGTTCCGCATTAAAAACAGTGTGTTATGCGCCCCGCCTGTATGGAGTTGCCCGTCACGACGTTCCACTTCGCCTGCAACGGATAGCAATTCCGGCGTCCTGTCTAGGACTTCCATCTTGGATACGGATCATCCGGATTCGCGCGCTGTGGGAACGCATTGCACCAGGGCTCGCCAGTGTGGTTATGGGGCGCTCCGTGTTATGCAGCTACGTGCGTAGCAGTGATACGACAGGCGAAGCACCACGAGCTGCACAGCCAGTCTGGCGTGCGTTGAAAAGCGACGGTGTGTGCTATTGCAATGAGCGCCGTCAGAACATGCATGCAATGCCGAGCAGCTGCATTCGAGCGCGGGAAAACGCGCACCGCACTGAAGCGCGCCAGTGTGCTCGTGGGGCGCACTTCGGCATATGGTTGCGATGGGTGTGTGTAACGATAGGCGGCGCACCATGAGCGCTACGGGCGCTCTGGCGTGCATCCAGATCCGGAAATATGAATTGCGCGAATCAATCCATCAGAACCAGCTCACCCAGCAACGCAAAAGGCGCGCTGACATCGCTGTCAACGCGCCCTTGGTTGCAACGGTTCGACGATCAGCGCGGGCGAATACCAAAGCCTAGCAGCACTGCACCCGCTACGGTGAATGCTTGTCCCATCGCAAGTGCATGTGCGTTCGCGACGTTGCCGTAGCCGTTGGCGCTTGGGTTGATCAGAAAATAAAGCCCGGCACACAGCGCGATCACACCCAGTCCTATGCACGTTTCAGCTGAGCCTCTGCCCGGTCTGGTTTCAGCGTTCTCGCGAAGTGCGGCCACTACCTTTTCCGGTAGCTTGGCGTAGCACTTCGGGCAATTGGTGGACTGCCGATTGGACGGAATCGCGGCTCCGCATGCGCTGCACTGGTACGGATTTCCGCCGCTGTTAGCATCTGACATTGCTATTTCCCCTTGTTCTTGCGTGTTTGGTGATGAAGATCCCGCCGTTGTGTGCTTTTCGGCGGTGCGGTTTGGAGCGAGGTGTTAGACCGGTGGCCGGTCTTGCTGGTTGTCTCATGGTTGCGCTTGCGTGCCGCCATTTACCGTGCAAGGCTATATACCGATACAGTAATGTATTCTACTGCTGGGGTATATGGGTCATGCTCTTCGAGGTTCAATCACCGTTGCCTGCTTGTGTCCTTGCCCGAAGTCATAACTGCCACCTTTGCCAAGCGCTTGAAAGAGGCTCGCGATCTGCGGGGCTTGTCGCAGCGCGCGCTGGGAGGGCTCGTGGATAAGGGTGGTGATAAGAACCGTGGCGCGATCCGGGTCAATCGCTACGAGCAGCAGGTCAATCAAGCCGATATGACCAAGGCGGCAGAGCTGGCCCAAGCGCTCGATGTTCCGTTGGCGTTCTTGTTCGCCGAGGACGACGATTTGGCTGCTGCGATTCTTGCCTTTGCCAAGCTGCCTGCTGAGCAACGTGCTCGTATGCGGGCGGAGTTGGAGCGCTTGGCGGGCGAGCAGGCTCCCTAAGCCAGCAGGCAACATCACGCAGCCAACTTCGCAACGGCTGCTGCCAGCGTGTCGGGTGCCAGGTGTGCATACCGCAGCGTCATCGTGATGTCGGCATGGCCCAGCAGTTCCCGCACGGTGTTCAAGTCCACGCCTGCTCGCACCAGTCGCGACGCAAAGTGATGGCGCAGGTCATGGAACCGAAACTGCTCGATGCGGGCGTCAGCCAGCAGCTTCGTCCAGCCGGTTTTCACGTCATTGACGTTGAAGACCCGCCCGATTCGTTGGCCGCCAGTGCGGATCGCCCAACGTTGCAGTACGTCCAGCGCTTCGACGTTCAGTGGGATATGGCGCTGACGCCCAGATTTGGCGTTTTCGGCTCGGATTGTCAGCATTTTGGCTTCCAGATCGACATCACCCCATGTCATCGACAGTAGTTCGCCGCGTCGCATGCCGGTGTTCATGGCTAGCAGGACAACCGGCGTCAGATGATCCACATAGCCATCCAACTGTAAGTCTGGCAGCACGGGTTGTCCGTATCGACGTCGGGCGGCATTTGCATTCGCCCTACCCTGCACGCCCGCCAGGTCGCGTGCAGCCATCATTGCCCGCAAGCGTGCTTCTTCATCTGCAGACAAGAAACGAACGACCTTCCGGCTTTGCACGGAGCGTTGGCGCACACCCAGCAACGGGTTCACATCGATCAGCTTCCACTCAACGGCCTTGGACAATGCCGAGCGCAGGCAAGCGAAGTCTCGGTGTGCCGTAACACGCTGGACCGTACGCCCGGTTGCCGACTTCATAGCCAAACGAGCATTCCACCAACGATTGATAGCGTCAGGATCAATGTCGCTGATAGAGCGCACCAGAAAGTCAGGGAAATTGTGGGCGATCCGTTGCACATAGCGATGCCCACGCCGCAGTTCCGTGGCCACCCAAGGGGCATAGTGCTGATCCAAGAACTCTTGCAGCGTGCAAGCTTTCTGACGCGCCTTGGCAAGCGCCGGAAGCCCTTGTTGAACGACCTCAGTCATCGCCTGCGTAGCGTGCGCTCGTGCATCTTCCAATGACAAGTGCTCGACTGAACCCAGAGTCCGGCGCTTCCCATGCGCCCAAGTGACGATCCACGCTTTATGTCCGGAAGGCTGCACGCGCAGGATCAGACCACGGGTGAGGATGTCCCTTATTTCGTAGGGCTTTGAACGAGGTTGGGCTTGAGCAACAACGCGCTTGGTGAGCTGAGTCTTCATGGTTGATCCGTAAAGCTGCGATAAGCCAGAACACTATCGAGCCGGTCAAAACCATGATTGGATACGGACCATCCGCAATGGATGGAAACCCCTTAAAAAACAAAGGCCCGCATCTGCGGGCCTAGTTCCATCTGACGCTACACCGGGGACTCGAAAACACATTAACGGTGTTACGAATGCGCCGCTCTACCAACTGAGCTATTCCGGCGTGGCCGCGAAGTGTAATGGAAGCCGCCAGCGGCGGTCAATCCGCGCCCGCCTGGCCCTGATTGCAGCGCGCGCCGAGCCAAATGCATGCTCAAACCTGCCAGATCCCCCCGTCCGGGCCCTTAATCCCACACCTGCCCCACCCGCTGCCCGGCCGCCAGCCGGTACGCCTCCAGCCGGGCGCGCAACATGGGATCGCCGGCGAAGGCGATACCGGTGGGCAACAGGCCGGGATCGAATACGCGTTTACGCTGCGCCGCCTGCTGCCTGGCCACGCGCTCCAGCCACAGGTGACCCAAGGCCACCGATGGCAGGGCCGGATCCCACGCCACGCTGATGTCGGCCGGGTCGAGGTTGGCCGGTGCCTGGGTGAACACCAGAGCGAAGCCTACCCGCTCCCTGGCCAGCTCGGCACGCAGCCGGCGGTCCAGGTAATCCGCCGTGGGCGGCAGGCCCAGCTGCGGGTGTGGCTTGAGCGTGCGCAGCACCAGCCGGCCGATGCGGGTATGGCCGTCCGATGCGGTCAACCGGTACGGGTGCAGGAAGTGGTAATCGAGCGCACTGAAGCTGGCACTGCGCGCCGCCTGCCGCAGGTACTCGAAGCGCTGCGCGGCTTCAGGCAGGGCCTGCAGCAACGGGTGCGGCGCCGCCATCGCCCGCAGGAAAGCCAGGAACTCATCCGGCGTGCGCGCAGGGTAGCCCTCCAGCGAGTGCCCCACCAGCACCATGGCCGCACGGGCGCCGATACGCAGGGCAAGCCCGCGTGGTTCGGCCGCCGGGCTGCGCTGGTCGATCTGGGGATCGGCGCCGCTGCTGGAAAGCCGGGCCAGCACGGGCTGCTCCAGCCCGCCCAGCACACCGGCCATGCTGTACTGCGCGGCCAGCGCAGTGGCCTGGAAGTGCCCCTCCACCAGCAGGCCACGCGCGTGGTTCAGCCGCGCTCCCGGTGCGGGCCGCTTATTGCCCTGCAAGGCACCCAACAACAGATTTGCCTGCCCTGTGACCACGCTGCACCTCCGCGCGGGCATAGCGCCCGCCAAGCTGCCACACCCCGCCCAGCGCTCAGGGGCCCGCCACGCCAGGGTGCAAGGCGATGTGCTTGTACTCGACGAAGTCCTCAAGCGCCGCCAGCCCATTCAAACGCCCAAGACCGGATTGCTTGAATCCGCCTTCCTCGGTGCCATCGAACACCCGCGCCCAGTCGTTCACCCATACCGAGCCGGCATCCAATCCCTCGGCCACCCGCAATGCCTTGTCCAGGTCACGGGTCCATACGCCTGCAGCCAAGCCGTAGGCGGTGCTGTTGGCCAGGCGTACCGCCTCGGCTTCGTCACTGAAGCGCTGCAGGGTCAGCACTGGCCCGAACACCTCCTGCTGCACGATCTCCAGCAGGTTGTCGCTCACCTCCAGCAACGCCGGCTGAAAGAAAGCGCCCTTTGCCAACGTGCCATATTTGATCGCACCACCGCGCACGATGGCCTTGGCGCCAGCGCGTAGCGCGGTCTCCACCATCAGTTCGACACGCTCGACATTGGCCCGGTCAATCAACGGCCCCATGTCACTGGTGGGATCGCTGGCCGGGCCGAGTTTGACCCGCCGCAGGCGCTCGGCGATCGAATCGCGTACCTGTGCATAAACGCCGTCCTGCACCAGCAGGCGCGAGCCCGTCATGCAGAACTGGCCGGCAAACACGGTCAATGCCTTTTCCAATACCGGCAGGGTCAGGCCCAGGTCAGCGTCATCAAAGACGATCATCGGCGTCTTGCCACCCAACTCCATGCCAAAACGCTTCAGGTTGCTGGCGCCGGCGGCGGCGATGGTGCGGCCGGTGCGGGTGGCACCGGTAAAACTGACCACCGGTACATGCGAGGTGTTGACAAGATAGCTCGAGCCATCAGCACCACTTTCGAAGAACAGGTTGATCACGCCATGCGGCAGATCCTCGGCCTGCCCCATGATGCGGGCCATCATGCTGGCGGTCTGCGCCACTTGCGCGGGCAATTTGATCACCGTGGTGCAGCCCGCCGCCAACGCCGGCGCCAGCGAGCGGATGGTAAGCACCACCGGCGAGTTCCAGGGTGCAATCACCGCCGCCACGCCCATCGGCTGGCGCAGGATCATCGACAACCGGCCCGGCCTTGGACGCAATGCCCTGCCCGCCTCCATCAATGCCGCCGCGCCGTAGTAGCGCAGCTTGCTGGGCACCATGTCCAGCTCGAACGCGGCCTCACGTTTGACCTTGCCATTCTCCAGCGACAGCACCTCCAGCAGGCCCTCACGGTTGCGCTCGAACGCTGCCGCCAACTGCTCCAGCACCCGCGCGCGCAGTTCATGGTCGCGCGCCCACGGCGTGGTGATGAACGCCTTCGAGGCCGCCGCCACCCCCGCCATCGCCGCGTTGAGTCCGTTTTCAGGATAGTTGCCGATCACCTGGTAAGTGGCCGGATCGATGGAGTCGTGCAGCGGCCCTTCAAAGCGCGGCACACCATTTATCCAGTTCGCCGCGCGCCGCAACGTGGTGACTGCAGTGCTTGATCTGTTCATGGCCGTTCCTCTTTGCTTTCCTCGGCAGTCACCCCCGTGCCGGGCCTGCCGGACACCCGCAGTAACCAATCAATGGAGCGCTGGACCAATGGCGCTGTGATGTTCACCACCACCGGCACGATCACCGCCGTCGATACCAGCAGCCGCAGTGGCAACGGCCAATGGGCAAGCTGCCGCCCGAACATGGCGAGGAAAAGGAGCACGCACGGATACACCGCCAACCATGCCTGCAGGGTCTTCCTGGCATTGAACAAGTGCCAGCTGCGGTTGGCCATGTCAGGCATCCCGCAACCATTGGCTGACGCGCTCGGCCAACATGATCACAGTAGGGTTGGTGGCCACGCAGGGCACATCGGGAAAGCAGGACGCATCAGCCACCCGCAGGCCCTCGATGCCGCGCACCCGCCCCTGGTAGTCGGTGACCGCATGCGGATCATCGTCACCGCCCATCGGTGCCGTCGAAGTGGGATGGTGGTAGATGTCCAGTGCCAACGGCAACGCCGCTTCCAGCGTATGCCGTCCAACCAGCATGGCACCGGGCACCAGTTCTTCGGCGATCATCCGCGCCAATGGTCCCTTGCTGGCAATCCGCCGGATGATCTCGATGCCTTCCACCATCAGGCGGCGGTCCTCGGCCTCTCCCAGCAGGTTGAGGGCGATCCGCGGCGCGTCTGTTGGCGCGCGCGTACGCAGCCGCACACAACCGCGCGAGCGTGGCCGGGTCAACGCGAGCGCCAGCACAAAAACGGCCCCCGTCGGCGAGCTTTCCGGGTCCCCGTAGTGCACAGCCGATACATGCAGATCACCTTCACCGGCGTTGGCCATGGACGACTGCGTCCAAAGGATGGCGCCAACCGGCGGCACGGGCAGCCCCAACTCGGTGGGCCGGGCCGCCCAGGTGGTGTAGTAGAACGGATGTTCCTGCAGGCGCTGCCCCACCGGCAGGTCGGCAACAACATCGATGCCAAGAGCCTGCAGGTCCTGCGCCGGGCCGATGCCCGAACGCAGCAGGATGGCCGGGGTGCCATAGGCACCGGCACTGAGCACGATCTGGTCGCCGGCAATACGTTCGCCGCTTGCAAGCACCACCGCCGTTGCACGTCCGTTGCTGGTTTCTACCCTGTCCACCAGGGTCTGGCTGCGGATCTGCAGGTTTGGCCGCTGCCTTACCTGCAACGAAAGGTAGGTCATGCCGGTGTTCAAGCGCTGGCCCATGCGATTGTTCATCGGGTAGGGCCCAACCCCGAAGGGCTGCACACCGTTGAAATCCCGCACGCGCGCAAACCCCGCCAACTCGGCCGAACCGATGAAGGCGCGTTGCATGTCCGACACTTCGTCTTCCTGCAACTGGTGGATCGGCCACGGCCCCGCGCGTCCATGCCAGGCGTCGTCACCAAACAAGGTGCGCTCACTCTTGCGGAAGAACGGCAGCACATCCTGCGGCGTCCAATGCGGTAGACCGGCACGGGTCCATCGAGCGAAATCACCTGCCGGCGCACGCATGGCAACACCGGCGTTCACCGCCGAACAGCCTCCCAGTACCTTGCCGCGTGGCACCGCCACGCTTACGTCCTGCCAACCCGGCTCGGATGCGAAGCCCCAGTCGTGGGCGGCATCACCACCGATGATGTTCTGCAGGCGGACGGCATCGGGATAGGCGTCGGGGGGGTAGCTGGGACCTGCCTCGATCAACAACACGCGCCGATAGGCATCCTCACTTAGTCTGCTGGCGAGGACCGCACCCGCCGAACCACCGCCGACGATCACCACGTCATGGGGCGGTGCCGCCGCCTCGGTGAAAGGTGCGGCGCTGTTACGCAGCGCGCGATGCACTGTACCCCAAGAATAATGTTGGCCTGCCATGGAAAATGCCTCCATCCGCGATGTTCCTGATGCCGCTGTGCCGCCCTTCCATGCGAGCTGCGATGCGGGCAGCGCGGCGCAATCATCGTCAGTCAATCGGCACACGCGCGGAACCACCGCCATGCTCGGGATAGTCAGGAAACAATGTCCGCAACCCTGTCATCGCTGGAGTCACTCAACGGCCTGCTGGCGTTTGCCACTGCGGTGGAAGCCGGCAGCTTTTCAGCAGCGGGCCGTCGCCTGGGCTTGTCTGCGTCTGCTGTGGGCAAAGCAGTCGACCGGCTGGAACTGCGCCTTGGCATGCGGGTACTGAACCGCACAACGCGTGCATTGGCCCTCACCGGCGAGGGCGAAGTGTTGTACCAGCACGTCACCAAGGTGTTGAAGGACCTGCAGGAGGCAGAGCGCGAGATGCGCCTGCAGGAGACCACGCCGCGCGGACGCCTGAAGGTCAGCGTACCCACCTTGCTGGGGCGTCGCTTCGTACTACCAGCGCTGCTCGACTTCCACGCGCTCTATCCCGAGGTGATGATCAACATCAGCCTGGACAGCGGCCGCGTCGATCTGGTCGAGGAAGGCTATGACCTGGCACTGTGGCCCGGCGAGCTGGAGGATTCCGGTCTGCAGGCGCGTCGCCTCGGGCCGATGCAGCTCACCACCTGCGCGGCGCCCCGCTATCTCGCCAAACACGGACGGCCACAGCTGCCCGCCGATCTGGTGCAGCACTGCTGCATCCAGTACCGGCACGCCCACAATGCGCGACTGGAAGCCTGGAAATTCAGCGACGGCGTACTCGGCGTCAAGCCAGCGTCGGTAGTCGGCCTGAACGACGGGGAGGCGCTGGTGGTCACCGCCGTGGCCGGCTGGGGCATCCTGCAGGCACCGGAATACATGGTGCGCGAAGACATCCACGCCGGCCGCCTGCAGCCACTGTTGCAGGATCATGCCTGGCAGAACGGCAGCATCTCGCTGGTGTGGCCGGCGCATGCCTCGCGTTCACCGCGCGTGCGGGTGTTCATTGATTTCATTGCCGAGCGTCTGATCAACCAGCTCTACCCTGCCCCAGCGGTTGCTTGACGCACCGCGGTGCCAACAAGCAGAACGGCGGGGCCCCAGGCCCCGCCGCTCCGGTTGGCACTTGGCCTGCGCGCAGCGCCAAGCGCCGCGCAACTATCATCAGGCGCCGGCCATCCACTTCAGCATCAGGCCGGTCATGTAGGCGATCACCGTGCCGGTGGCGTAACCCACTGTACCCAGCAGCACACCCACCGGCGCCAGCGTGGGATGGAAGGCAGCGGCCACCACCGGTGCCGATGCAGCCGCGCCGATATTGCCCTGCGAACCGATCGCGAAGAAGAACAGCGGCGTACGCAGCATCCGGCCCACCACGTACAGCAGGCCGATATGCACGCCCATCCAGATCACGCCCAGCAGGAACAGCCACGGACGATCGGCCAGCGACAGCAGATCCATCTGCATGCCAATGCAGGCAATCAGGAAGTACAGGAACAAGGTGCCGATCTTGGATGCACCAGCCGCCTCCAGGTTGCGCGCACGGGTAAAGCTCAACAGCAGCCCGGAGATGGTGGACAGCATCACCACCCATACGAAAGCAGAATCCAGCGAGGCGCGGCTGGCCCAGCTGACATTCGCACCAAACCAGGCGGCCAGCGGTGTCGCCAATGCATGCGCCAGGCCCACCACGCCCAGGCCAACGCCGACGATCACCATCAGGTCGGTCAGGCTGGGATTGCGCGCGCTCTTGGCTTCATACTCGGCGATGCGGCGCTTCATGTCGTCGATGGCCGAGGTATCAGCGCCACTCTTGGCATCAATCGCCTGCGAGCGGCCCGCCAGCCACAGCAGCACCGCCATCCACAGGCTGGCGCAGGCCACGTCGACCACGGCGATCTGGCCAAAGGTGGTGGCATCGACGTTGAAGGTCTCGCGCATGGCAGCCATGTTGGCGCCGCCACCGATCCAGCTGCCGGCCAATGCGGCCATGCCGGCCCAGGTATCACCGGCCACGGTTTCCGGATGGATGAATTTCATCACCTGGAACGACACCGCCGCACCCAGCACGATGCCGACGGTGCCGGTGACGAACATCACCAGCAGCTTGGGCCCCAACCGGGCGATGCCTTTCAGGTCGATGGAGAGGGTGAGCAGCACCAGCGCCGCCGGCAACAGCACGTCGCGGGCGATCGGGTTGTAGAGCTTGGTGCCGTGGCCGTCGATCAGGCCGGTGGTGTTGTAGATGGCCGGGATGAAGTAGCACAGCAGCAGTGCCGGCACCCAGGCGAACACCTTCTTCCAGAAAGGCGTGGGGCCACTGGCCAGCCAGAAGATCAGGGCCAGGGTGGCAGCAATCAGGCCGAGGCCGACGATATCGTTGGTAATGAGGGCAGTACTGGGTTCGGTCGGCATAAGGCCTGTTCCTGTCGATCGAAGGGAAATAAAAACGCCACGTTGGTGACGTGGCGTGGGAGGGTGGAGCCTAGCATGGTGGTGGACAGGGGGTCTTGTTCAGCGAGAGCAGCGCTGCGCGCCTTCCCCCTCTCCCCAACCCCTCTCCCGCAAGGGGAGAGGGGCTTCAAAGCTGCAGTTGCTGGCGCTCGCTTGGATTGAGCCCCTCTCCCCTTGCGGGAGAGGGGTTGGGGAGAGGGGGAAGCGCACAGCGCACTTGGAATCACCCCGCCCCAGCCATCGCCCGCAAGGTAATCCCCACCACATAGGCGGCCCCGGTACCTACCGCATAACCCAGGGTACCCAGCAACACGCCCACCGGCGCCAAGGCCGGATGGAAGGCCGATGCCAGCACCGGCGCCGAGGCCGGGCCACCGATATTGCTCTGCGAGGCGATGGCGAAATAGAAGAACGGCACCTTCAGCAACTTGCCCACCAGCCACAGCAGCACGATGTGCACGCCGATCCACAGCACGCCCAGCGCGAACAGCCAGGGCTTTTCCAGCAGGGCCAGCAGATCCATCTGCATGCCGATGCAGGCGATCAGGAAGTACAGGAACATCGAGCCCCACTTCGACGCGCCGACGCCTTCAAGCTCGCGGGCGCGGGTAAAGCTCAAGCCAAGACCAATGAAGGTGGCCAGCAACACCACCCAGACGAAAGGCTTGTCCATGCTCACCGAACTGGACCAACTGACGTTGGCGGCGAACCAGTTGGCCAACGGACCGGCCAGGCCGTGCGACAGCGCCACCGCACCAAATGCGATGCCGGCCATCACCATCAGGTCGCCCAGCGCGGGAATGCGCGCATGTTGCGCCTGGTAGTTGGCAACCCGGTCGCGCAGGTCATCCAGTGCGGTGGTGTCTGCGCCGCTGCGCTTGTCCATGGCCGGCGCACGCGAGGCGAAGAAGATCAGCACCGCCATCCACACATAGCCCACGCCCACGTCCACTACCGCGAACTGGCCGAAGGTGGTGGCGTCGACTTCGAAGATTTCCTTCATCGCCAGCATATTGGCACCGCCACCGATCCAGCTGCCGGCCAGCGCCGCCATGCCGCCCCAGGTGCTACCTGCCACGGTCTGCGGATGCAGCCAGGCCATCAGCTGGAACGCCACCACCGCGCCGAGCATGATGCTCAGCACCGCGGCCACGTACATGGCCAGCATCTTCCAGCCCAGGCCGAGGATGCCCTTCAGGTCGATGGACAGCGTCAACAACACCAGCGCGGCAGGCAGGAACACATCGCGCGCGATCGGGTTGTAGAGCTTGGTGGTCTCGCCATCGATCAGGCCGAAGGTGTTGTACACACCGGGTATGAAGTAGCACAGCAACAACGCCGGCACGAAGCTGTAGAACTTCTTCAGCAGCGGGTTGCTGCTGCCCGACGTCCAGAAAATAACCCCCAGCGTGGCGGCGATCAGGCCGAACACGATGATGTCATTACTGATGAGTGCGCCTGTCGCGGCTGCCATCATCGTCTATCCCCTTGATGCGTGTATGCGGGCAAACCCTTTGCCCATGGATGGAACCTGCAGACACACCGCACCGGAACGGAGACAGCACTTGCGCAGGAAGGAACACACGGGCGCATCCGTCGCCGCTCGCCAGCCCTCCAGGCCGGAGTCAAACACTTCCGCAACCGCCAGCGTCCAGCCGCACCGGGCTCACAGCCCGGTGACGATGGCCGCACGCTGCCTTGCATATTCCTCATTGCTGATCAGGCCTTGCGCACGCAGTTCTTCCAGCTGCTGCAGGCGCTTCTGCGCGTTTGCCACCGGATTGCCAGGGGCCTTGGATGAGCGCTTGGCGAACCAGACGATCAGGCCCACCAGGCTGGCGGCAATGGCGAACAGAAACAGCAGGATCAACCAGTGCCAGATACTGAACATTCCCATTGCGCATTCTCCTTTGCGATCTCCGCAACGATGGGGGCCGGCAATACAGCGCCCGTTGCAAAGAAGGGCGCGCCAATGGCACGCCCTTCCTCACCTGCTTACTGGCCGATGTGCTGCTTCAACCAGCCATTGACCGTGTCATGCCACTGCACGCTGTTGTGCGGCTTCAGCACCCAGTGGTTCTCGTCCGGGAAGTACAGGAACTTGGACTCGATGCCCTGCCGCTGCAGCGCGGTGAACGTGGCCAGCCCCTGCTCCACCGGAATGCGGTAGTCCAGCTGGCCCTGCACCACCAGCATCGGCTTCTTCCAGTTGGCGACGTGGTTGACCGGGTTGAACTTCTCGTAGTTCTGCGGCACGGCGTACGGCGTACCGCCCTGCTCCCACTCGGTGAACCACAGCTCTTCGGTGGCGTAACCCATGGCGCGCTGGTCGAACACACCGTCGTGGTTCACCAGGCACTTCCACGGCTCGTTCCAGTTGCCGGCGATCCAGTTGACCATGAAGCCGCCGTAGCTGGCGCCCAGCGCACAGGCCTTGTCGCCGTTGAGGAAGGAATACTTCTTCAGCGCCGCGTCCCAGCCCTTCTGCAGGTCTTCCAGCGGGCGGTCGCCCCAGTGCTGGCTGATCGCATCGGTGAAGGCCTGGCCGTAGCCGGTGGAACCGTGGAAATCGATCATCACCACCGCGTAGCCCTGGCCCGCGTAGGTCTGCGGGTTCCAGCGGTAGCTCCAGCCGTTGCCGAAGCTGCCCTGCGGGCCACCGTGGATCAGGAACGCGACCGGGTACTTCCGGCCGGCCTGGTAGTCGTGCGGCTTGACCACGTAGCCGTGCACGGTCTCGTCGTTCCAGCCCTTGAACGAGAACTGCTCGAAGTCACCGAAGTCCACGCCCTCGAGCATTTCGCCGGCGCTCTGGGTGATGGCACGCTGCGGTGCGCCGGCAGCGGTGCTGCTGGTAAACACCTGGTCGCCGCTCTTCAGCGAATTACGGGTGAAAGCCAGCGCATCACCGGCGATGTCGAAGGACGAGATGCTGCCCTCGCCCACCAACTTGGTCGGCTCGCCGCTGGCGATGTTCACTGCGAACAGCGGATGTTCGCCCATGTCCTGCGCGGTGGTGTAGATGGTCTGGCCATCGGCCGACAAGGTGATGCCATCGGCCGAACGGTCCCACTGCGCGGCGATCTCATTGACCTTGCCGCTGGCCAGGTCCATCGCCATCAGGCCGAAGCGGTCAGCCTCGAAGCCCGGGCGCTTCATCGCGCGGTAGAACAGGGTCTTGCCGTCAGCGCTGAACACCGGGCCGGCGTCCCACGCGGGGTTGGCCGCGGTCAGGTTGACCGGTGCCTGCTTGCCGGCAGCGTCGAGCTTGTACAGATCGAAGTTGGTCGACCACGGCTCCTGCTTGCCCTGCACGCGGATGCTGGCCACGACGGTCTTGCCATCCGGCGACCAGACGAAGTCTTCATTGCCGCCGAACGGCTTGGACGGTGCATCACCGGCCAGCGTGGCGCTGATCGCCGATGCACCCTTCACCGCAGCCGCACCGGCGGCAGGCAGCGGTGCCACGAACAAGGTATTGCGGCGGCCGTCAGCCCAGGTATCCCAATGGCGCACGAACATGCCGTCGAACACCTGGCCGCTGCTCTTGCTGGCCTTGTCCTTGTCCAGGCGCTTGCTGGTGCAATCCAGGTCCGAGCCGCAGTCCTGGAACACGCCGGCGCTGAACAGCACGCGGTCGCCCTGCGGCGAGATGCGGTAGCTGTCCACGTCCAGGGCGAAGTCGGTGAGCTGGCGCGGCTCACCGCCGGCCAGCGGCATCACGTACAGCTGCTGGCTGCCGTTCTTGGCGCTGAGGAAGTAGACGTTCTGGCCTTCGATGGAGGCCGAATTGACGTTCCAGCCGGCCGGGGTCAGCTGCCTGGGCGGCGCCATGTCGCGGGTGCGCAGGTCGCGGATCCACAGGCTGTTGCTGGCCTTGAGGTCGGCATCGACGATGCGCTTGGCAAACACCACCTGCGCGCCATTGGCGCTGAGCAACGGCGCGGACGCGCGGTCCAGCTTGACCATGTCGCGGACTTCAAAACCGCGCGCACTGGCCAGCGACGGCAAGGCGGCCAGCAGGCACAGCGGCAACAGGGCGTGACGAAGCTTCATGGGCAACTCCCAGGCAAAGACAAACCCCGATGGTAGGCGTCCAGCCCGCCCCACTGCAAAGGCTTGAAGTCATGGCCCGGCAACCGCCGCAAACAGCAAAGCCGCCCAAGGGCGGCTTTGCGTTTGCTTTGCTTCTGCCTAAGCCCCTCTCCCGTTTACGGGAGAGGGGTTGGGGTGAGGGCGCGTTGGCTTGAGCCCCCTCCCCCTGGCCGCAGGCCAAGGGGAGGGTTGGGGAGGGGTGCTTTGGCTTTGGCTTTGGCTTGAAGCCCCAGCTCGATCCAAGTCAAAAGCTCCCCTCATCCGCCCTTCGGGCACCCCCGCCTTCGCGGGGGCAGGCCCTTTATTCCCCCGCAGGCGGGAGAAGGGACAACGTAACAGCCAGGTCAGTCGCCTCAGGCCTTCGCTGCGGGTTCGCCCTTCTTGCCGATGCGGTACAGCAGCAGGCCAACCAGGAACAGAACGAATAGGCCCACCCAGGCCGACAAGGTCGCCCAGGTGTCGGCAAAGCCGCCCAGCGGCAGCGCCAGGATGTCGCCCTGCCCGCTCACCACGATCGGCACGGCGATAGCGATACCCATCAGCGCCTCACCGGTGATCAAACCGGCAGCGAACAGCACACCCGGACGGTGCACGCGGTCGCGGCCTTCTTCATCGTCGGCACGCAGCTTGTGGAAGCGCTCGACCAGATGGGCCAGCAGGCCACCCAGGAAGATCGGCACCATCAGCTCCAGCGGCAGATAGATACCGATGGCAGCAGCCAGCACCGGCACGCGGAAACGCTTGCCGGTCTTCTTCAGCCACTCGTCAACGGCAATGATCACCGCGCCAACGCCCGCGCCCAGCGCGATCATCGTCCACGGCAGTTCGCCGCCAAACAGGCCACGGGCCACCGAGGCCATCAGGTTGGCCTGCGGGGCGGCCAGCGAGTTCGGATGCTCGGCCGTCGGCGCGCCGATGCCGTAGGCATGGGCCAGCAGGTTCAGCACCGGGGCCATGATCAGGGCGCAGGAGAATGCACCGATACCCAGCATCAGCTGCTGCTTCCACGGCGTGGCACCGACCAGATAGCCGGCCTTGAGGTCCTGCAGGTTGTCACCGCCAACGGCGGCCGCACAGCAGACCACCGCGCCGATCATGATCGCGGCCACCGCGCCCAGCGGGGCGCCGCCAACGCCAACCGGAACCAGGCCATCCTTGCCCAGCAGCGCCACCAGCACCACCGAGGCAAACAGGATGGTGGAAATGGTGATGCCCGAGACCGGGTTGTTGGAAGAACCAATCAGGCCGGCCAGGTAGGCCGACACCGACACGAACAGGAAGCCGGCGACGATCATGATGATGGTCATCGGCACCGACACGTGCCACTGGCCGACGATGGCCTGGTACAGGCCCAGCAGCGGCAGGGTGAAGGCAATCAAGGCGATCAGCATCCACTTCATCGGCAGGTCGCGCTCGGTCTCGGCCAGGGCCGGGCCACTGCTCTTGCGGGCAGCGGCAAAACCGCTCTTGACGCCATTGAGCAGCGACTTGCGCAGCGAGAACAGGGTCCAGACGCCGCCGATCAGCATGGCGCCCACACCCAGGTAACGGATCTGCGAGCCCCAGATGGCGAAGGCCGCATCGGCGGCCGGGGCGTTGGCGATGGACGCCGCCAGCTCCGGGTTGGTTCCCATGAAAAACGCCTGATACAGCGGGATGGCGATGTGCCAGGACAGGATGGAGCCGGACAGCACCACGATGCCCACGTTCAGGCCGACGATGTAACCCACACCCAGCAGCGCCGGCGACAGGTTGGTGCCGATGAAGGCAGTGACCTTGGAGCTGCCCACATAGGCGGCCTGCGCCCAGGCGTCCGGGAAGATGCGCAGGCCGGAGGCCGCCGCCAGCTTCACCAGGCCGCCGATGGCCGCCGAAATACCCAGGATCTTCATGCCCGGACCAGGGTTTTCACCGGCCTTGAGCACTTCTGCCGCCGCCTTGCCTTCCGGGAAGGGAAGCGGATCCTCGACGATCATCGAACGGCGCAGCGGCACCGAGAACAGCACGCCCAGCAGGCCGCCCAGGCCAGCGATACCCAGCACCCACCAGTACTTGAAGTCCGGCCAGTACCCCATGATAACCAGCGCCGGGATCGTGAAGATCACGCCGGCGGCAATCGACGAGCCGGCCGAAGCACCGGTCTGGACGATGTTGTTCTCAAGAATGGTGCCGCCACCGAGCAGACGCAGCACGCCCATCGAAACGACGGCGGCCGGAATGGCGGTAGCAATGGTCAAGCCTGCGAACAGGCCCAGGTAAGCATTGGCGGCGGACAGCACCACAGCCAGCACGACGGCAAGTACCACCGCGCGGAATGTGAGCTGCGCAGGCGCAGCGTTGTTCATGGAAAGCCCTTGGATGGCAAAAAAACCCTCGCCACGCTAACGCCCGCTTAACGGCAAGTCCAGTCGCACTGCCGTATCACACAGCCCTCGGCACAGCCCCGGCCCGGATTGGGCACGGCCAACGCACCGTTTCGGCAAGATGCCGCATCGCCGCATTCCGCCGCACGGGCACATGCCTATACTCGCCCTCCTCCCAGTACCTGCGGCAGCCGATGTCCACCACTTTCTTGCCCGCGGCGGGCTCCAACGACTTCCTCGGCCACCCCAAGGGCGTCTACGTCTGCTTCTTCACCGAGATGTGGGAGCGCTTCTCCTTCTATGGCATGAAGGCCCTGCTGCTGCTGTACCTGACCAAGTACCACCTGTTCGGCGACAAGGCCGGCCTGGATCTGCTGGGTGCCTATGGCGGCCTGGTCTACTGCATCCCGGTGTTTGGCGGCCTGCTGGCCGACCGCTGGCTGGGCATGCGCAAGGCGGTGGTGTTCGGCGGCATCCTGCTGGTGCTCGGCCATGCCGGCATGGCCTTCGAGGGCCACGCCGCCCACCGCGTCGCCGGTGAAGTGGTACGCGACGAAGCCGCGCTGTCGGTCACCTACCTGTCGCTGGCGCTGATCATCATGGGCGTGGGCTTCCTCAAGCCCAACATCTCCACCATCGTCGGCAAGCTCTACCCGGAGAACGACCCGCGCCGCGACTCGGGCTTCTCGCTGTTCTACGCCGGTATCAACCTGGGGGCATTGTTCGCCTCGCTGGTGTGCGGCTTCCTCGGCGAAGCCTACGGCTGGAAGTACGGCTTCGGCGCCGCCGGTATCGGCATGCTGGTTGGCCTGGCGATGTTCCTGTGGGGCCAGAAGTACCTGCACGGCCATGCCGAGCCGCCGCAACCGGCCACCCTGCGCGAGCGTGTGCTGGGCCTGCCGCGTGAGTGGCTGATCTACGCCGTGGCCATTGTGGGCGTGGTGCCGGTGGCAGCGCTGATGTGGGCCGCGGCCAATGGCGCCTTCGCACTGGGCGGCGAAATCAGCCTGGCCCTGATGCTGATGATCGTGGTGCTGGGCGGCGTACTGCTGTGGTTTGCCTGGTTCACCGGCACGCAATGCACGCCGGTGCAGCGCCAACAGATGATCGCGCTGATGGTGCTGATCTTCATGGCACTGGTGTTCTTCACCCTGTATGAACAGACCTACGGCTCCTGGGTCACCTTCACCGACCGCCTGTTGACCAAGGATCTGGTGCCTTCACTGGTGATCCGCGAAGGCACGCCGCTGCCGTGGTCCATCGTTTCCCTGCTGCTGGCGCCGCTGGGTTTCGTGGTGGCAGCGCGCCTGTCCGACCGCAACCCCGCCTCGGCTGCACCGCGCCTGCTGTTTGCGCTGATCGTTGCGGCCATGCTGGTGATGCTGGTGCGTGACTGCCTGGTGTTGCCACAGACCGCCGGTTCGCTGACCTATCTGGGCGCATTGTTCCTGGTGCTGCTGGCGCCGCTGTTTGCCGCGCTGTGGGCATGGCTGGACAAGCGCCGGTTGGATCCATCCAAGCCGCTCAAGTCATCGTTCGGCCTGGTCTTCGGCGCCTTGTCATTCGTGCCGCTTGCGCTGGCCGCACAACAGGTGGGGGTCACCGGCGAGATGGCCAGCGTGTGGTGGCTGGTGCTGGCCTACCTGATCCTGGAAATCGGCGAGATGTGCCTGTCGCCGGTCGGCCTGTCGGCGGTCACCCAACTGGCGGCACCGCGCGTGGTCAGCCTGATGATGGGCACCTGGTTCCTGGCCACCGCCTTCTCCGAAACACTGGCCGCATTGTTCGGCAAGCTGGCCGCCATTGATGTGCCCGAAGGCGAAGTGATGAACATCGCCGAGGCCGCCGGCCGCTACGAACACCTGTTCTGGCTGCTGATGTGGATAGGCCTGGGCTGCGCGGTAGTCGCCCTGCTCGCCTCGCCACTGCTGAAGCGGATGATGCACGGCGTGCGTTGACCCAACGCAGCCACAAACAAGGTAGTGCCGAGCCATGCCCGGCATCATCTCCCCTGCCCCTCCAAACCACACCGCCAGCTCAACCCGCAGCCGCCTTCAACCAAGCGCCGCCCACATCCCACAACAGGCGCAGCGCGAACGCCAGAAATACCATCGCCATGAAGGCCTCCAGCCGCCCGCCCAGGCGCAGAAACTTCTGCCGTATCCCTGGCCGGGCAAACAGCAGGCTGACCAGCACAAACCATCCCGCGTTGACCAGGCACATCCAGACGCCGTAGAGCACCTGGATCTTCAACGGTGTCGTGGCGCTGACCACCGTAGTGAAGATTGCCAGGAAGAACAGCGTCGCCTTCGGGTTCGTCGCATTGGTCATGAAGCCCAGCGCAAACGAACGACGCGCACCGCCCTGGCTGAGCGCATCCGGCGCCAGGTCGACAACAGGCACCTGTTTGCCAGCACTACGCAGAAAAGAGAACACCAGGTAGAGCAGATACGCGGCGCCAGCAAGCTTGGCCACAACCATCAACGACGGATGCGTGTGCAGCAGCGCGCCCACGCCCAACAAGGTGTAAAGCACGTGGACCGAAATGCCCGCACCAATGCCGATGGCTACCCACATCCCCGCGAGCCGGCCCTCCCGCACACTTTGCCGCACGGTAACGGCGAAGTCCGGCCCCGGTGCGATGACGGCCAACAAGTGAACCAAGGCCAGGGAAATGAACTCGGGGAAATAGCTGGTCACAAACGGCAATCCGATAAGGTTTCAGGGTGATCTGAAGGACGCAGGCCTACGCTACGCGCCGACCGGGGCCAACAGCGGGTACGTGGCAGATCGGCAATCGGCCTTCGACAAGGCAGGCTCAACCAAGCCGCCGCGCCAGGGGCGCCACGCCAATACGCTTCACGCTGCGGCCAGCGCATCCGGCTGGAAAAATACTAAGCGCCGGATCAGACTCGCGGAATCACCTGCAAAACCAAATCATTCTTGCGCCATGAGCACAAATAAAAGCGTCGCGCTGATGGCCGATATGGTCATCTTCGTAAAGGTCGTGGAAACCGGCAGCTTCTCTGAAGCGGCACGCCAGCTCGGCGCCACGCCATCGGCCACCAGCCGATCGGTGGCACGCCTGGAAAAAGCACTCGGCATCCGCCTGCTGCAGCGATCCACACGCAAGCTGCGCCTGAGTGATCCTGGTCAGGAAGTCTTCCAGCGCTGCAGCGACGTTGCCAACGCCGCCCAATCGGTCATGTCGATTTCGCATCAACTCAGTCCCGAGCCGCAGGGGCTGGTGCGTGTCAGTGTGCCCAAGGCCGTGGGAAGAGCCCTGATCCATCCCCACGTTGCCGACTTTCTGGCGCGCTACCCCAAGGTGGATCTGCTGCTGCGCTTCGAAGACCGCAAGCTGGATCTGATTGATGACGAGATTGATCTGGCCATCCGCATTTCCGACCATCCCGCGCCCGGCCTGATGGGGCGCCCGTTGCTGGCCATCGACCATCTATTGTGCGCATCGCCGCAATACCTGGCCGCTCGGGGAACACCACAGCAGCCCCAGGAGCTGCGTGATCACGACTGCATCTATCTGGGCGAAGAGCCCGGCGACGCCCGTTGGAAACTGCAACGCCAAGGCCGGAGCGTCGCCGTCAACGTGCGCGGCCGCTATGCCGTCAACCACACCGGCGCACGCCTGGACGCTGTACTCAACCACCTGGGCATCGGCAGCTTGCCCTACTTCACGGCCAAGCAAGCCCTGCAGGAAGGCCGCATCGTGCAGGTACTGCGTGACTGGACATTCCAAAGCAACTACGGCGGCCAGGCCTGGGTGCTATATGCGCCGACGCGGCATTTGCCGCCAAAGCTGACAGCCTTTATCGGCTTCATGGCCGAGCGCCTGGCCAAGGAACCAACGCTCGCCGAGCTATTGCGCACCCCACCCCCAGCCCCAGCAGCAGGCTGAGCGACAGCTGCGACTTTGACCGTACGCTTCCACGTAGCCTGTAAGGTTCTGGTGCTATGGGACCCATGCAACGCAGGCCCATGAGAGCACAACCTGCTGACGCCGTGCGGAGACGAGCGTCAGCCCTCTGCAAACGTCGCGCCAATGTGGCTACCTGGCCTTGTCACCGCCCAGATGCTGCGACAAAAGCTCAACAACCTGCCTTAGTACTCGCGCTGATGCGGCTCGGTAAAGAAGCCGTGCCCTTCGGTACTGGAACACAGCGACTCGACCGGCACACCGGCTTTCCGCAAGGCAGCTTCCATCATCCGGGTGTGCTCAATCGGTGCGATCTCATCGTCACCACCGTCGGTTAGAAACACCGGAATCTTGATGCGCTCGGCAAGCCTGCTGGGTGAAGCCGCTGCCAGTGCAGCAGTATCCTCCCCCACGCAATCCTTGGGCCAATTGCCCAGGCTGCGCGCTGTTCGCATATCCCCGCGCTGCATCATCGGCAGGTCGTATACACCAACGTAACCAGCTGCACAGCGGTAGAGCACGGGCTCCTTCGCTGCGCCCATCAAGGCAGCATAAGCGCCGTAGCTCGCGCCATAAATGCCCCCCCCTGGCAGCCATGGAAACCCTACCTCCGATCATCGCCGCATCGTTGCCGTCAGCCGGCCGGCGCCGCCGTCGAGCCACGCACCATCAAGCTGAAATCCAGCGTCTGCTGAAGCGGCACCTCCACACCTTCGATGATGGCCAGCAACAGCTTGACCGCGCGGGCACCGATCTCCTGCATCGGCTGCATGACGGTCGTCAACGGCGGGGTGAGGAAGCGGGACGAGGCGAGGTCATCGAAGCCCACAATGGAAACTTCATCGGGCACGCGCAGGTCCCGATCCCGGCAGGCCGCCAGCGCGCCCAAGGCCATCTGATCACTGAAACAGAAGATCGCAGTTGGCGTGGGCGAGCCCGCCAACAGCGCCAGCGCAGCGGCATGACCGGATGCCAGCGAAAAGTCGCCGGGCACGATGATCAGCTGGCGCAGACGACCGCGCGCCCGGGCGGCAGCACGAACCCCTTCCACCCGTTGTTGATGCAGGGGATTGTCGGGGGGACCACCGACCACGGCAATCCGCTCATGCCCCAATCCGTATAGATGCTCCATCGCAACGCGCGCGGCGGCCGTATTGTCGATGTGGACACTGGGGATGCCCATGGTCGGCTCGAATTCGCATCCGTTGACCACCGGCGCGGTCTTGCCCTGTTGCTGGACGATAGCGCGCGCCGTTGGCGGCAGACGATGCCCCAGCACGATCAGTCCATCAGCCTCGTTGCGCCGGAGCATCTGCGCATAGCGCTCCTCGCGTTCGGCTTGATGCTGGGTATCGCCCAACAGCACGGCATAACCGGCCGCCTGCGCCGCATCTTCCGCGCCCTGCAATATCTGCGCGAAGAACGGATTGGCGATGTCCGGAACGGTCACCAGGATCTTGCCACTGCGCTGGGTCTTCAACGTTCTGGCTACCGTATTGGGCACATAGCCCAACTTGGCCGCCGCCTGCTCGATGCGTTGGCGTGTTTCCGGCAGCACTTTGTCCGGCCGGGAGAGCGCGCGCGACACCGTGCCGGCAGACACGCCGACGTGCTTTGCAATGTCGTAGATGGTTGCCATCGGTTACATGTTTCCTTTCGCGATGCAGTGCACAACGTGCCGACAGGGGACCCGTGCTAGGGTGGTGCAATCGATTGCATACAGGCGAATTACGTTGAAAACGCTTAAGGGTCCTGCACTTTTCCTGGCACAGTTCATCGGTGACAGCACTCCTTTCGATCGGCTCGACACGCTGGCCGGTTGGGCCGCGGGCTTGGGCTATTCTGGCCTACAAGTACCCACCAGCGCGCCCCAACTGTTTGATCTGTCCGAGGCAGCGCGCAGTCAGGTGTACTGCGATGACTTGGCCGCTATGTTGGCCGGGCATGGTGTGCAGATCAGCGAGCTGTCCACCCATCTGCAGGGACAGCTGGTCGCTGTCCATCCCGCCTACGACAAGTTGTTCGATGGATTCGCACCACCGCACAAACGTGGCGATCCGGCTGCCCGCCAGGCATGGGCGATGGAGCAGCTGTTGCTGGCCGCCAAGGCCAGCCAGCGCCTGGGGCTGAGCGCACATGCGACGTTCTCCGGTGCCCTGGCCTGGCCTTATTTCTACCCGTGGCCGCAGCGCCCGCCGGAGCTGCTGGAGCAAGCCTTCGCCGAGCTCGGCCGCCGCTGGCGCCCCATCCTGGATGCCTTCGACGCCAGCGGCGTGGACCTATGCTTCGAACTCCACCCCGGCGAAGACCTGCACGACGGCGTGACCTTCGAGCGCTTCCTCGACGTGGTGGACCACCACCCGCGCGCCAAGATCCTCTACGACCCCAGCCACCTGCTGCTGCAACACATCGATTACCTGGGCTTCATCGACCGCTACCACGCACGCATCGGCAGCTTCCACGTCAAGGACGCGGAGTACCGGGTCAGCGCCCGCAGTGGCGTCTATGGCGGATACCAAGGCTGGATTGATCGCCCGGGGCGCTTCCGTTCGCCCGGCGACGGCCAGATCGATTTCAAGGCGATCTTTTCCAAACTCGCGCAGTACGATTTTCCCGGCTGGGCGGTGCTGGAGTGGGAGTGCTGCCTGAAGCACCCGGAGGACGGCGCGCGGCAGGGTGCGGCCTTCATCTCCGAACACATCATCCGGGTAACGAAACACGCCTTCGATGATTTTGCCGGCAGCGGCACCACCCCGGAATCAATACGCCAGCTGTTGGGACTCTGAGTCACTACTGCCCCGGGAGGGCATGCCATGAAGCACATCCTGTCGCGCCTGGGCGCGATGATGTTTCTGCAGTTCTTCATCTGGGGAGCCTGGTTCGTAACCTTGGGCACCTATCTGGTACAGGGCCCGCTGCAGGCCAGCGCAAGCCAGGTGGCAACGGCCTTCCTGAGCCAATCCATCGGCGCCATCGTCGCCCCGTTCCTGGTTGGCCTGATCGCCGACCGCTACTTCGCAGCACAGCGCATCCTAGCGGTACTGCACCTGGCCGGCGCATTGCTCATGTGGATGGCCTCCACAGCAAGCAACTTCAGCATGTTCTCGGCCTGCATCATGGCTTACATGCTGCTGTTCATGCCGACCCTGGCACTGGCCAACAGCGTGGCGATGCGCCACCTGCAATCGGCCCGAAAGCAGTTCCCGCTGGTGCGGGTGGCCGGCACCATCGGCTGGATCGTGGCCGGGGTGCTGATCGGCTGGCTGGGCTGGGAGCAGTCACAGCGGCTGGAGCTCAGCTTCCGGATGGCGGCGATGGCGTCGCTGGCCTTGGGCCTGTATGCATTCACCCTGCCGCATACGCCGCCGCTGGCGCAACAGCGTGACAGTGGGCTTGGCCAGTTGCTGGGGCTGGAATCGCTGCGGCTGCTGAAGTCCCGCTCCTACCTGGTGTTCTTCCTGGCCTCCATCGCCATCTGCATCCCGCTGGCGTTCTACTACAACTTCACCAACCCGTATCTCAACGCTCTGGGTGTGCGCGGCGCGGCCGGTCTGCAATCGCTGGGGCAGGTCTCCGAAGTACTGCTGATGCTGGCCATGCCGGCGCTGTTCGTGCGGCTGGGAGTCAAGGCCATGCTGGCCTTGGGCATGGCGGCGTGGGTGGTGCGCTACGTCATGTTCGCGTTCGGCGATACCGGCGGCGGTTTCTCCCTGCTGGTGATCGGCATCGTGCTGCACGGCATCTGCTACGACTTCTTCTTCGTCACCGGTCAGATCTACACCGATGCGCATGCCGGTGCCGCCGCACGCAGCAGTGCGCAAGGATTCATCACCCTGGCCACCTATGGCGTGGGCATGTTGATCGGCACGTTCCTGTCCGGGGCGGTGGTGGAGCACTACACCACCGCCGCCGGCCCGGACTGGCAGCGGATCTGGTTGTTCCCCGCTGGCGTCGCGCTGATCGTGCTGATCGCCTTCCTGCTGCTGTTCCGCGACCGGCCGGCTGTCTCGCCAGTAACCACCCAACCATGAGGACTCCTCCAATGTCGAAGCTGGGAATCGCCATCATCGGCGCAGGCATGATCGGCACAGTGCATCGCCGGGCTGCATTGTTGGCGGGTGCCGAGGTACGCGGCGTGGCTGCCTCCAGCCCGCAACGTGCAAGCGAAGTGGCGCGATCATGGAATGTCCCGCGTGCCTATCGCAGCATCGAAGAAGTGGTTACCGACCCGCAGGTACAGGTGGTGCATGTCTGCACGCCCAACCATCTGCATCGCCCCATGGCAGAGGCCGCCCTGCAGGCTGGCAAGCATGTGATCTGCGAAAAGCCGCTCGCCACCCGTCTGGAAGATGCCCAGGCACTGGCGGCTTTGGCCGCCACGACCGGACGGGTTGCCACGGTCCCCTTCGTCTACCGCTATCACCCGGTGATCCGCGAGGCGCGCGCGCGCATCGCGCAGGGAGAACTGGGGCCGCTGCACCTGATCCACGGCAGCTACCTGCAGGACTGGCTGCTCGACCCGGCCCGCAACAACTGGCGGGTAGACCCGGTGCTGGGCGGCGCCTCGCGCGTGTTCGCCGACATCGGCTCGCACTGGTGTGATCTTGTGGAATGGACAACCGGCGAACGCTTCGCCGAAGTCAGCGCGGCCTTCAACACCGTGATCAGCGAACGCGATGCCATCAGCGGCCAAAGCTTCAGCGCGCCGGCAGCACCTGCCCCGATGCAGGCGGTAGCGAGCGAGGACGTTGCAGCAGCGATGTTCCGTACCGACGCAGGTACCTTGGCCTCGTTGACGGTCAGCCAGGTATCGGCCGGGCGTCACAACCGCCTCTGGTTCGAGATCGATGGTGCCAAGGCCAGTGTGGCGTTCAACCAGGAAGAAGCCGAGCGGTTGTGGATTGGCCTGCCAGATCAGCGGCAGGCGTTTTTCGTGCGTGGCCCGGGCGCCGGTAGTGCAGAACAACGCCGGCTGTCGGTATTGCCGGCCGGGCACGCACAGGGCTATGACCATTGCTTCGAAGCGTTTGTCGCTGACACCTATCGCGCCATCGAAGGCGAGCGGCCGCACGGCCTGCCCTCCTTCGAAGACGGATTGCGCTCGGCACGGATCGTCGATCACGTCATCACATCAGCCAGGACGCGTGCCTGGACTCCCATCGTTTGAATCTCACGAGGATCGCTTGATGAACATCTGTGCTCGCACAACCATAACCCTCGCCCTGCTGCTCGCGGCCTTGCCCGCCTTCGCGCGCGAAGCCGCCTCCCGGCAGGTACCCATCGCCGTGCAGATGTACACACTGCGCAACGCCGGCGGGCTTGATCAGCAGTTGAAGATCGTCCACGACGCTGGCGTGCAGGCGGTGGAACTGGCGCCCTCAAAGGACGTCAGTGCGTTGGAGCTCAAGCAACTGCTGGACACGTATTCGATCAAGGTGGTTTCGTCCCACGTGCTGATGGCCGATCTGCGCAGCAACCTGGACGGCGTGGTGGCCTTCAACCAGTCGATCGGCAACACGACCTTGGTGGTGCCCTATCCCGACGAGAAGAACCTGCCCCCCCACACCCCGGACTGGACAGCCTTGGGACAGGAACTGGGCAGCATCGCCAAACAGCTGCGCGACAAGGGCATGCGCCTGGCGTACCACAACCACAACTTCGAGCTGGTCGATGTCGATGGCAAAACCGGTTTGGAACGGCTGCTTGAAGTAGCCGGGCCCGACCTGCAGATCGAGCTGGACCTGGCCTGGGTGGCACGCGCCGGCCTGGACCCGGTGGCGATGCTGGGCAAACTCCGCGGCCATGTATTCGCGGTGCATGCCAAGGACAACGCTCCCCAAGGCCAGGGCGAAGACGAAGGCGGCTTCGCCGCCGTCGGCCAGGGTGTGCTGGACTGGCCTGCGATCCTGCCAGCCACGCAGGCCGCCGGCGTGCGCTGGTACATCATCGAGCACGACCAGCCCCGTGATCCGGCCAAGGTCATCCAGACCGGCGCGGACTACCTGCATGAGCATCTGCCTGCCGCCCAGTCCAGCAGCGAGCAGCAATGACCCGCCGCGCAAGCAATCCCGGGCGCGGTTCTGGTTCGCCGCGCAACGACGCTTGCTGAGCCATTCGTGATGCAAGCAGGTCCCGTTGCAGGCGCGTGAAAAAAGAAAACCCCGGTAAGCCACTTGGCCTACCGGGGTTTATTGATGCCGCAGAACCGCTAAAAATCAGAACGGGATATCGTCGTCTGCGAAGTCGTCCATCGGCGGTGCCGACTGCTGCTGCGGCGGTGCCTGGCGCTGCTGCTGGCGCTGACCGCCGCCGTAGCCGCCGCCCTGGTCCTGGTTGCCGTAACCGCCCTGGCCGCCACCCTGCTGCTGGCGCGGAGCCGACTGGCGCTGCGGGCGATCACCGCCGTAGCCGCCACCGCCACCACCGCCGCCTTCACCACGGCCGCCGAGCATCTGCATTTCGTTGGCGACGATATCGGTGGTGTACTTTTCCACACCGTCCTGGCCGGTGTACTTGTCGTAGCGCAGTTCGCCTTCGACGTAGACCGAGCTGCCCTTGCGCAGGTATTCGCCGGCGATCTCGCCGAGCTTGCCGAAGAACACCACGCGGTGCCACTCGGTACGCTCCTGCTGGTTGCCGTCACGGTCCTTGCGCACGCTGGTGGTGGCCAGGCTGATGCGGGTGATCGCCATGCCGGCCTGGGTGTACTTGGTGTCCGGGTCGTTGCCGAGGTTGCCGACGAGGATGACTTTATTGATGCCGCGGGCCATAGATTCCTACTCTTCCGTTGGGGTCCACCCGCCGGATGCGGGCAATAGCCGACGCATTATATCGTTCCGGGGACGGATAGCAGCCCATCGGCGCAGCCCTTGCGGCGTAAGGCTTGCGCCGCCCTGATGGCGGCTGCGGCAGGCGCAGCGGG
>DAMCTY010000029.1:0-46598 GCA_032112995.1 Stenotrophomonas sp.
CGTACTGGAACTGCTTGCCGATCTTCTTCGGCTCCATCTGCACTTCGGTGTTGATACCGCCAGCACGCAGACGCCGGGCAATATCCAGCGACTGCGGCATCGATGCCTCATCCATCAACGCCACCATCGCGTGCACACTGCTCTCGGCAATGCCGTCGATCAGGTTGGCTTCGCGCAGCTGCCAGAACAGGCGGGTCAGGCCGATCGAGATGCCCACGCCCGGCAGCTTGGACTTGGTGTAATGGCTGGCCAGGTCCTCATAGCGTCCGCCCGAGCAGATCGAGCCGATCTGCGGGTGATCCACCAGACTGGTCTCATACACCGTGCCGGTGTAGTAATCCAGGCCACGGGCGATGGAGAAGTTCAGGCAGTAGGCGGTTTCCGGCACACCCAGCGCCTTGACCAGCTCCAACACCTCACGCAGCTCGGCAGCACCGGTACGCAGCGACTCACTGGCCGACTCACCGGCCGCAGCCAGCACCGCATCGATCTGCGCCAGTGCATCGGCATGCGAGCTGGAACGCACCTCGACGAAGGACAGGATGCGCTCGACCGCGTCAGCCGGCAGGCCGAAATCCGGGCCAACCAGGGTCTCACGCACATAGTCAGGCCCGCGCTTGTCGAGCTTGTCGACCTCGCGCAGCACCAGCGCCTGCTGGCCAGCGTCCACCACGCCCTGTGCTTCGAAGAAACCACGCATCAGCTTGCGGTTGTTCAGCTGCACGGCGAAGTTGCCGATGCGCAGCTCCGAGAACACCGCGTGGATCACCGCCAATACTTCGGCGTCGTAACGGATGCTCAGCGCATCCTTGCCGATCACGTCGATGTCGCACTGGTAGAACTCGCGGAAGCGACCGCGCTGGGCACGCTCACCACGGTAGACGCGCTGCATCTGGTAGCGGCGGAACGGGAAGGTCAGGTCGTGCTCGTGCTCGGCCACGTAGCGGGCCAGCGGCACGGTCAGGTCGAAGCGCAGCGCCATTTCTGGCAAACCGCCCTTGTCGGCCGATTCAGCCGCATTGGCCAAGGCGCCGGTGGACTGCACGAAGTACACCTGGCGCTCGGTCTCGCCACCAGACTTGGTCAGCAGCACATCCGACAGCTCGAACACCGGGGTTTCCACCGGCAGGAACCCGAAGCGCTCGTAATTGCGGCGGATGACGTCCAGCATGCGCTGGAACGCAATCTGCTCGCGCGGCAGCAATTCCATGATGCCGGGCGGGGTACGGGGCTTGATCACGGGCGAAACTCCTGCAACTCAATGGGGGAAACGGACGCTAATTCTAGCCGGACACCGCCCTTCTGGCCGCATGAAGTATCATTCACGTTGTTTATCCCCACGTGCCCGCCATGTCCCGGCCAGCCCAAGGCTCCGAGCAATACCCCGCTACGTCCACTGCCGAGGAAGGCAAGGGCGTGCGCGAGTGCCTGCAATGCTCGGTCCGTCACCTGTCGGTGTGTTCGGCGCTGTCCTGTGATGAAGTGCACGCACTGGAGCAGATCACTGTCTCCACGCCCGTAGCGATGGGCTCCACGCTGGCCCGTGCCGGCGAGCCGCGCACTTATGTCTATACAGTGACCGAGGGCGCTTTGCGCCTGGTCCGCACCCTGGCCGATGGCCGCCGCCAGGTGAACGGCTTCGTGCTGCCGGGCGACTACCTGGGCCTGAGCGGCAGCGACCATCATCGCTACGACATTGAGGCCATAGCCGACAGCCGGGTCTGCCGGGTGCCCACCACCCAGATGCGCGACCTGCGCCAGCGTTACCCGCACCTGGAGCGCAAGCTGCTGCAGCGCGCGTGCCAGGAGCTGGACGCGGCCCAGGACAACGCCCTGGCACTGGCACGCCTGCAGCCCCCAGAACGGCTGGCCGACTTCCTGCTGCGCCTGGCTGCCCGTGAGGCCACCCTCAATGGCCACAGCAGCAACCGGGTCTCGCTGCCGATGGGGCGCGGCGATATTGCCGACCACCTGGGCCTGACCATGGAAACGGTGAGCCGCACCTTCACCAAGCTGCGCCAGCAGGGCCTGATCGCCCTGCCCCACCTGAACGTGGTCGAGATCCTGGACTTCGCCGGCCTGCAGAAGCTGGCCAACGACGAGCTCTAAGCCTCACCCGTAGTGCCGAGCCATGCTCGGCAAGGGCGTCACCGAAAAACCCCAGCCGAGCATGGCTCGGCTCTACGCCTGCAGGTGTCTTACAGCAGCTTTTCGCGCAGGGCGCTGTAGTCCGGCGCGCAGGGCTCGGCATGCGCCGGACGCTTGAGCAGTTCGGCCAGTGCCGGCGGCACCTCTACCTCGCGGCCGATCAACGGTTCCACCACCGATTCGAACTTGGCCGGGTGCGCGGTTGCGGCCACCGCCCAATGCTCGTCGGCCGCAGCCTCGCCACTACGGCGCAGCTGCTCCAGCACATGCACCGCCGTGGCCGTATGCGGGCAGAACACCTCGCCAAACTGGCTGTAGCGGACTGCAATCGTGTCGCGGATCGTCGCATCGTCCACCGCAAACGACTGGAAAGCACCGCGCAGTGCCGTATCGTCCCCGGCATACAGCCAACGCAGGCGCTCGAAGTTGCTGGGCGCGCCCACGTCCATGGCATTGGCCAGGGTGGCGACACTGGCCGTGGGCTGGTACGGGCCACCGGCGAAGTAATCGGGCAGCACCCGGTTGGCATTGGTCGCCAGCACGATGCGGCCCAGCGGCACGCCCAGCGCCCGCGCCATGATCGCCGCCATCGCATTGCCAAGGTTGCCGGTGGGAATGACGAAATTCAGCAGCCCGCCATGCGCCGCACGGTGGCTGAGCGCGGCGTGCGCGTAATAGCTCATCTGCGGCAGCAGACGGCCCAGGCTGATGCTGTTGGCCGAACTCAAGGGCACCTGCGCCTGCAGGTCGGCATCGCCGAGCGCCTGCTTGACCATGGCCTGGCAATCGTCGAACGAGCCGGCCACCCGCAAGGCGCGGATATTGCCCCCCAGGCAACCGAGCTGATGTGCCTGCCGCGGCGACACCCGCCCGTCCGGGTACAACACCACCACCTGCAGATTGGGCTGGTTGTGGAAGGCGGCGGCTACCGCTGCGCCGGTGTCGCCCGAAGTGGCCACCACGATGGTCAGCGGCCGCGCCTGGCCTGCGCGCAGACGCGACAGGCTGGCGGCAAGGAAGCGCGCGCCAAAATCCTTGAACGCGGCGGTTGGGCCGTGGAACAGCTCCAGCACATGGTCATTGGAGGTAGCCAGCGCCTGCAGCGGCGCCGGGAAATCAAATGCCTCCGCGCAGATCGCCGGCAACGCCTGGGCCAGGCCATCGCCTGCGAAAAAGGGCTGCAACAACGCCGCGGCGGTTTCTGCCAGGTTTGCGCCCGGCTGCAGCTCACGCGCCGCCGGCAACTGCTCCGGAACGTACAGGCCGCCGTCAGGCGCCAGCCCTGCAGCGATGGCCTGGCTCAGGGTGGCGACGGGGGACGCATTACGGGTGGAAATGAAGTTCATTCGAAAATCCGCAAAGTTGAAAGGTGATGCCATCGCCTGTGCCAGGAGGGGCAATCACCGCCCCTCCTACGGACAAGCTGTGGATTCAGAGCAGGCGCGCGCCCGGGCTGTTGACCGGGGTAACCCAGCTTTGGCTGCCAAAGCCGGCTGCGGCGAACGCGGCCTGCACCTTGGGTGCGGCCGCCACCGCCGCGTCGCGGTCCTCGAACCAGGCAAATACGCTGGGGCCGGCACCGGAGATGCTGGCGCCCATTGCCCCGGCCGCCAATGCCGCCTGCTTGGCGGCACCGAAACCGACGATCAACGGCGCGCGACGCGGCTCGACCAGCACATCGGCCAACCCCGCCCGCACCAGCCCGGCGTCGCCGGCATGGCAGCCTGCCAGCACCAGCGCCAGATTGCTGCTCTGCGCGACAAACTCCTTCAGCCCATAGCTCCCCTGCAGCGCCTCGCGTGCACGGCGGGTTTCCAGCAGGGCATCGGGATGCACCAACAGGCTGTGCCACTGCGCCGGCACCGGCACCGGCACCAATCGCTCCAAGGTGCAAAGCACCAGCCCCCCGAGGAACATCGGCCCGAGGTTGTCGCCATGGCGACTGCCGCTGGCCACCGCCTCCCCGTCCAGCGCGAACGGATACAGCTGCTCACGGCTCAGCGGCACATCCAACAAGGCGTTGGCCGCGACCAGCGCGGCCACGCATGACGCCGCCGAGCCGCCCATGCCGGAGCTGAGCGGAATGCCCTTGTCGATCTCCAGCTCGAAGCCGTAAGGCAGCTGCAAGGCCTCGCGCAGCGCGATCAATGCCGCCCCTGCGGTATTGCGGGGCGCATCCAGCGGCAGTTCGATCGCGGTGCCACGGATGGCGGCGATACGGACTTCGGGGGCATCAATGCGCCGCACCGTCACCGTATCGCCCACATCGGGTACTGCATAACCGAGCAGGTCAAAGCCAACTGCCACGTTCGCCACCGAGGCCGGCGAGAACGCCCGCGCCTGTCGTCCCATCACCGCCTCACTCACAATCGCGCTCCCTCGCCCGCTGCCACCCGCAGCACATCGGCAAACACACCCGCCGCCGTCACTTCCGGGCCCGCACCCGGGCCCTGCACCACCAACGGGTTGTCGCAATACCGGCGGGTGGTGAACTGCACCACGTTGTCGGTCAGGCGCAGGTTGGCAAAGGCATGGTCGCCCGGCAGTTCCACCAGGCCCACGCTGGGCTGCTCACCGGGCTTGAACTGCGCCACATAACGCAGGACGTTGCCGCGCGCCCGTGCATCGGCCAGGCGCTGGGCAAAGCTGGCATCCACCTCGTGCAGGCGGGCCATGAAGTCGTCCACGCTGGCGCCCTGCAGTGCCGCCGGCACCAGGCTCTCCACCGCCACGTCTTCCAGGCTCAGCTCGTAACCGGCCTCACGGGCAAGGATGACCAGCTTGCGCGCCACGTCCACGCCGGACAGGTCGTCGCGTGGGTCCGGCTCGGTGTAGCCCATGCCACGTGCCTGCGTCACCAGTTCGGCGAACGGCACGCTGCCGTCGTATTTGTTGAACAGCCAGGCCAGCGTGCCGGAGAAGATGCCGGCAATGGCGGTCACCTCGTCACCGGTATCCACCAAGTCGCGCAGGGTGGTGATCACCGGCAGGCCGGCACCCACCGTGGCTTCATAGCGGAAACGCGCACCGGTGGCCGCGGCCGCCTCGCGGATGGCCTGGTAACGCGCCAGCGGACCGGAACCGGCCTGCTTGTTCGGGGTCACCACGTGGATACCGGCCGCCAGCCAACCGGCATAGCGGTCGGCAACCTCGGCACTGCCACTGCAGTCGATGATCAAGGTGTGCGGCAAGCGTGCCGACAGCAGGTGATCGGTGAACTGGTCCAGATCGCTCGGCAACGAAGCATTCTCGAATGCCGCCTTCCAATTGCCGTGGATACCGCGCTGGTCCAGCACCATGCGGTTGCGCGAGGTCACCGCACGCAGGCGCAGATCCAGCTTGGCCTTGGCCAGCAGAGAGGCCTCGGAGGCATACAGCTGTTCCAACAGGGCCGCGCCTACATTGCCCGGGCCGATCACGCCGACCGAAAAGGTCTGCGGCGACAACCAGAAACCGGCATGCGCAGCACGCAGCGCCTTGGTCGCATCGCTGCCATCGATCGCCACCGAGATATTGCGCTCGGACGAGCCCTGCGCGATTGCCAGGATATTGACCTGGGCCCGGCCCAGCGATTCGAACAGACGAGCGGCCACACCCGGCTGCCCGGCCATGCCATCGCCCACCGCTGCCAGCACGCTGACATTGGGCTTGAGCTGCACGCGCTGCACCTGCCCGGCCGCCAGTTCGTGCGAGAACGCCTGGGTCAGCGCGGCGCGAGCACGCTCGGCCTCGGCCTGCTTCACCACGCAGCAGATGGAATGTTCGGAGGAACCCTGCGAGATCATCACCACCGACACATGCGCATTGCGCAGCGCCGAGAACACGCGCTCGGCCGTGCCCGGCACGCCGATCAGGCCGGTGCCTTCGACGTTGACCACGGCCAGGTCCGGACTCAGGGTCAGGCCCTTGATCGGGCCGCTGCTGGAGCTGTCCGAGGTGATGCGGGTACCCGGATGGTCGGGCTGGAAGGTATTGCGGATGATGATCGGCAGGCCGCGCTCGATGGCCGGCGACATGGTCTGCGGGTGCACCACCTTTGCGCCGAAATAGGCCAGTTCGCAGGCCTCGTCGTAGCTCAGTGCGTCCAGCTGCACGGCTTCGGGCACCACCCGCGGGTCGGCCGACAGCACGCCGTCGACATCGGTCCAGATATGCAGCTCATCGGCCGCGAACAGGGCCGCAAAGATCGCGCCGGAAAAGTCACTGCCATTGCGGCCAAGGGTGGTGATGTTGCCCTTGCGGTCGCGGGCCACGAAGCCGGTTACCACCAGCCGCCGCGCCGGATGCGACTGCCGCCACAGCGCCAGCTTGGCCGCGCTTGACTTCCAGTCCACGTCCACGCCCAGCTCGCCGTGGTTGACCACCAGTACATCGCGGGCGTCCAGCACATCGGCGTCCTCGCCCAGCGCCTGCAGGTGGTGGCCCAGCAGGTGCGCGGAGAACACTTCGCCCAGCCCCTGCACGCGGTCCAGCACTTCCTGCGGCAGCTCGCCGATCACCGCCAACGCCGCGAGGATCTCGCGCAGGCGTTCGAAACGTGCGTCCAGCCATTCGATGGTGGTGCCGGAGTGCTCGCCCAGCAGCGCCGCAGCGGCAGCGCGGTGGCGCGCACGCAGCTCGTGCCAGCGATCATCCCAGCCCGGGTCGGCCTTGGCAGCCGCCCTGGCCAGGTCGATCAGCGCATCGGTCACGCCCTTCATCGCCGATACGACGGTGACCTGCACCACCTCATCGCGGGCCAGCAGCAGCTGCGCCACATGGCGGTAACGGTCGGCATCGGCAACGGAGGTGCCGCCGAATTTATGTACGACGGTGCGGACGGCGGCGTCCGTGGCGAGATCGGCGGGTGAAGCAGCAACTGACGACATCGGAAGAACCTCGGCTGGAGGCCCCGACACGCATCTGGATGGAGTTCCCCCGCATCCTGATCCGGGTGCGGGGCCGTGGTTTTCGGAAATTACGCGAAGACGACGGGCCGCACCGGGCTAATGGTGACGGTAATAGTGGTGGTAATGGCGCCGCCGATCCGGCGCGCATCCGCGCCGCCGGAGGGCGGTTGCGATGCGTTGGCGGTGGGCTGCTGGCGGCTCATGCAACCAAGAGACACCAGCCGATGCGGGGCTGTCAAGTGCTGCGCCGCAAAAACGTGTTTGAAGGCAACGTCGGCGAAGCTGCCGCTAAAAGTTGCAAATGTCATCAAGCGACAACGTCGGGCATCTAACACCCAAGCATCCACCATCAACGCGCCAACGCTCGTCCCAACGCCAGCGACGCCCCCGTCATCGAGCTGGCCTTGCCGCAAATCGAAAGTGCCAGCCAGCAGGCACTTTCGACAGCTGACTGCGCAACCCGTCTCAGGCCGATTCCGCTGCGTGCGCCTGCGGACGATGCGCAGCCGCACTCCAGACTACCCCGGCCACCAGGCAGACGGCCGCCAACATCTCCACCGGCAACGGCCAGCGCTGCTGCCACAGGAAACCATAGAGCAGCCCGAACAGGGTCTCGAATACGATCATCTGCCCGCCCAGGGTCAGCGGCAGCGCGCGACTGGCGCGGTTCCAGCAGGCATTACCCAGGATCGAGGCAAATACCGCAACCGCGGCCGCCATCGCCCAGAACCCTGCCCACTCACTCCCCGAATGCCCGTGCCCGCCGCCGGCAAACGCAAACGGCGCCAGCAGCAACGCCAGTCCACCGGTGGCGACACCGGTCAACAGCGACCAATCATGCCCGGAGACCTCCGGCACCTTGGCCAACCAGCGGGTATTGCCCACCGAATAGGCCGTCCACGACAGCAGCGCACCTACGCCGCACAGCAGCCCGATCAAGCGCTGGCCCGGGCTGCCCTGCACATGGCTGGAACCCATGGCTTCCACCCCCATCAGCACCACGCCGGCCACACACAGCACCAATGCCGGGGCCAAGCGGGTCAGCGGGACCGCACCTGGCTCGCGCGCGCCGACCACCGCCACCAGCACCGGCACCATGCCAACGATCAGCGCCGCCGCTGCACCACCGCTCCATTGCACGCATAGCGACAGCAGCACGAAGTAGATCAGATTGCCGAGCAGGCTCAGCCAGGTCAGCGCCGTCCATTCAATTTTGCCGATGCGCGCACGCAGTGCCGGCCAGCGCGGCACCAGCAATACAATCGCGATCAACCCATAGACGAGGTAGCGCGCCGCGGCCAGTTGCAACGGGGAGAAATCCGACAGCACCGCAGGCGCCAGAAATACCAGACCCCACAGTGCGCCCGAGGCCACGCCATTGGCGATACCACCCGCCATCCGATCTTTCATCAAACCACCCACGTCCTGAGCAACCGCCACAGCTTCCGATGGCTGCAGCCCTGTGTATTGACCGTACCTTCGCCGTTTTTGGCCCAGGCTACGCCTGCAGCTGGCGACGGTAGTGTCCCGGGGTGACGCCAAACTCACGGCGCATGGCCCGGGTAAGCGCGCTCTGGTCGGAATAGCCAGCTTGCTGTGCAATCCGTGCCAGCGGTAGTAGACCTTCGGCGAGCCGTTGCTGCGCCCATTCCAGCCGTTGCCGCTGCAGCCATTGGGCCGGGCTGCAGTCCAACTCGCGACGAAATGCCGCGTGCAGCGCGGTCAGCCCCAGCCCGGCCTCGCTGGCCATGCGTGCCAGCGGCCAGTCTTGCCCCGGTGCAAGCCGTATCCGTTCACACAAGGCCTGCAAATGCCCCTCCCGGCATTGCCGGCCCGGCGCGAGCGCCGCGTCCAGCAGCAATGGCAGCACCTGCCGCGTCACGGCTGGCGCCAGCTGCGCCCGCCCCTGCGCCATGTGTTCCACATACGCCAGCAGATGCCTCGCTGCGGGAGGCAGCGCAAAGAATGGATGTTGCCGCCCGGCTTCCAGCTGCGCCTCGTCCAGCCGCGACGCATCGCAGTCCAGGATCACGAAGCGATTGCGGCCCTGCGCCTGCTGTACGTGCAGAGCACCGGGCGCAACAAGCGCCGCACGCTGCAGGTCCAGCCGCCCACCGCGCCCCTCTATCTCCAGCTCGAGCATGCCGTGCAGCGGCAGGACCAACTGCACGTGCGCATGACGGTGGCCATGACCGGTACCGCCATAGCTGCGAAAGCTCAGGGAATCGTCGGCATGCATAGTAGGCACCGCGAAACAGGCAGTGCGGCCCTGGGCCGTCGGCCATACGAGGGTGGTGGCCCCGACACGATTCGAACGTGCGACCTGTCCCTTAGGAGGGGACCGCTCTATCCAGCTGAGCTACGGGGCCAAAACGGGGGACAAGAGTACAGGCTAAGGCCTGCCATCACCAGCGCCACCAGGACCCAATCCACCAGCGAAAAAGAAAGGACCGGTGGCGATCACCCCCACCGGCCACACCTGCAGCCGGGTCAGGCGATATCCAGAACCGGGAACGACTTCACCAGTTCGTCCAGCGCCTTGATCTGCGCCAGGAAGGGCTCCAGCACGTCCAGCGGCAGCGCGCTGGGGCCATCGCAACGCGCGTTGTCCGGGTCCGGGTGGGCTTCCAGGAACAGGCCGGCGATGCCAACCGCCATGCCGGCACGCGCCAGTTCCACCACCTGGCGGCGACGGCCGCCGGACGCTTCGCTACCCGCGTCACGGCGCTGCAGGCTGTGGGTGACGTCAAAGATCGCCGGCAGGCCGCCAGTGGCTTCGATCATCTCGCGGAAGCCGAGCATGTCCACCACCAGGTTGTCGTAGCCGAACTGGGCGCCGCGCTCGCACAGGATGATCTGCTCATTGCCCGCCTCACGGATCTTGCTGACGATGTGCTTGATCTGGGTGGGGCTGAGGAATTGCGGCTTCTTGATGTTGACCGCGCGGCCGGTACGGGCGATGGCGGTGACCAGATCGGTCTGGCGCGCCAGGAAGGCCGGGATCTGCAGCACGTCCACCACTTCGGCCACCGGCGCGGCCTGGGCCACTTCGTGCACGTCGGTGATCACCGGCACGCCGAAACGCTGCTTGACCTGTTCGAAGATGCGCAGCCCTTCTTCCAGGCCAACACCACGGAAGGAATTGATCGAGGACCGGTTCGCCTTGTCGAACGACGCCTTGAACACATACGGGATGCCCAGCTTGCCGGTGACCTGTACATAGCGCTCGGCGGCATACAGGGTGGAGTCCAGGTCCTCCAGCACGTTCAGCCCGCCAAACAGCACGAAGGGCAGGTTGTTACCAACCACTACCCCATCGGAAATCGTCACGTTCATCTGTCTATCCTGTTGAATCCGGGGAAACCCCTGCCAAGGGTGGCGAATATGGCCGAAAAACGCCCAAAGCGACAGCGTTTCCCTGCACCCCCGCCCCATCCGCACAGCTGCTGCGCCCAGCACAAGCTGTCCTATCGGCCAGACCAACCCCGGCGAGGCCCATCGGTTCACTCTGATACTATGTGGTACTCATTCCGTCGCCCCACCCGCAGTTCCCGACGGCGCCAAAATCACGTTAAGAAACAGGAGTTTGAATGTCTTCCGAGCTGCTCAAGGCCTTGGCTCTGGATGCCACCAACGCTGGCACCTACATGGGTAACGGGGAATGGTCCGCCGCAACTGGCGCGGGCGTCCTCAAGCCGCAGAACCCGACCACCGGCGAAGTGATCGCCGAGGTCCAGGCCACCACCGAGGCTGATTACGAAACCGTCATCGCCCGTGCGCAGGAAGCCTACAAGGTATGGCGCACCACCCCGGCCCCGCGCCGTGGCGAAGCCGTGCGCCTGTGCGGCGAAGCACTGCGCAAGCACAAGGACGCGCTGGGCTCGCTGGTTGCGCTGGAAATGGGCAAGTCCAAGCCGGAAGGCGACGGTGAAGTGCAGGAGATGATCGACATCGCCGACTTCGCGCTGGGCCAGAGCCGCATGCTGTATGGCTACACCATGCATTCCGAGCGCCCGGGCCACCGCATGTACGAGCAGTACCACCCGCTGGGCCTGGTCGGCATCATCTCGGCCTTCAATTTCCCGGTCGCGGTGTGGGCCTGGAACGCGTTCCTGGCCGCGATCTGCGGCGACGTGTGCATCTGGAAGCCGTCCAACAAGACCCCGCTGACCGCCATCGCCACGATGAAGATCTGCAACGAGGCGCTCAAGCAGGGCGGCTTCCCGGACATCTTCTTCCTGATCAACGACGCCGGCACCGCGCTGTCGGAGAAGCTGGTGGACGACAAGCGCGTGCCGCTGATCTCCTTCACCGGCTCGACCCAGATCGGCCGCATCGTCAATGAGCGCGTCGCCCGCCGCCTGGGCCGCTGCCTGCTGGAGCTGGGTGGCAACAACGCCATCATCCTGGACGAGACCGCCGACCAGAAGCTGGCCGTGCCGGGCATCGTGTTCGGCGCCGTCGGCACCGCCGGCCAGCGCTGCACCACCACCCGCCGCCTGATCGTGCACGAATCGATCTACGACAACGTGCTGGCCACCCTGGTCAAGGCCTACAAGCAGGTCGAAGGCAAGATCGGCGACCCGACCGACGCCGCCAACCTGATGGGCCCGCTGAACAGCCCGGAAGCGGTGCAGCAGTTCCTGGCCTCGATCGCCAAGGCCAAGGCCGCCGGCGGCACCGTCGAGACCGGTGGCACCGCCATCGACCGCCCGGGCAACTTCGTGCTGCCGGCGATTGTCACCGGCCTGAAGAACAGCGACGAGATCGTCCAGCACGAGACCTTCGCGCCGATCCTGTACGTGATGAAGTACAGCACCCTGGACGAAGCCATCGACATGCAGAACGGCGTGCCGCAGGGCCTGTCCTCGTCGATCTTCACCCAGAACCTGAAGACCGCCGAGAAGTTCCTGTCGGCAGCCGGCAGTGACTGCGGCATTGCCAACGTCAACATCGGCACCTCCGGTGCCGAGATCGGTGGCGCCTTCGGTGGCGAGAAGGACACCGGCGGTGGCCGCGAGTCCGGCTCGGATGCATGGAAGGTCTATATGCGCCGCCAGACCAACACCATCAACTACTCCGACTCGCTGCCGCTGGCCCAGGGCATCAAGTTCGACCTGTAATGGTGCAACCCCGGCCTTGACCGGGGCGACGCATGGGCAGGCAGCTCAAGGGCTGCCCCCAACCCACCCCTCTCCGGTTTGTGCGAGAGGGGCTTTCCACAGTTGAAAAGGAGTTCCCGATGAGCGTACCCGCCCCCCGCCAGACCAGCAGCTATGCAGTCGTCGCCCTGGTCGCCGGCATCCTGGGCTGGACCCTGCTGCCCTTCCTGGGCAGCCTTGCCGCCATCATCTTCGGCCACATGGGCCGTGCCGAGATCCGCCGCAGCAACGGCCAGCTCGATGGCGACGGCCTCGCCGTCACCGGCCTGGTGCTGGGTTGGCTGTCGGTAGCGATGTGGGTATTGATGGTCGTGGTGTTCATCGTGTTCTTTGGTGGCCTGGCGTGGATCGCCGCCTTGAACTCGTGAGCGCCGCATGAGCCGGCTCGACGCCACCCACCGCTTCAGCAGCCGCGTTGCCGACTACGTGCGGTACCGGCCGGGTTATCCGCCCGCATTGATCGACTGGCTGCACCATGACATCGGCGTAGGCGCCGATGCCCTGGTCGCGGATGTCGGCGCCGGCACCGGCATTTCCACCCGCATGTTTCTTGAAGCCGGCCATCCGGTGATCGCCATCGAGCCCAACGCGCCGATGCGCGAGGCCGCAGCGCACTGGCTGCTGCCGCAGTTCCCGCAGTTGCAGTTGCTGGATGGCACCGCCGAGCACACCACCCTGCCCGACCACAGCGTGGATCTGGTCAGCGCCGCACAGGCCTTCCATTGGTTCGACACGGCGGCGGTGCACCAGGAATGGGCACGCGCCCTGCGCCCCGGTGGCTTGGCGTTGGTCTACTGGAACTCGCGCCTGCTGCAGGGCTCGGCCTTCCTGGAAGCGTATGAGCGCTTACTGATCGATTACGGCACCGACTACACCGAGGTCGCCGAGCGCTACCAGAGCGACGAGGAAATGCGCACCTGGTTCGGCAATGGGCTGCGCGGCATCGCCAGTTTTCCCAACGTGCAGTACCTTGACCACGACGGCTTGCAGGGCCGCCTGCTGTCCTCCTCGTATGCGCCGCAGGCCGGCCATCCCCGTCACGCCGCGATGCTGGAGGCATTGCGCCAGTTGTTTGCCGACCATGCCGTGGATGGCAAGGTCGCATTTGCGTACCAGACCCGCGCCTTCATCGGCACGCTGACTTGAGCTCTATGTATTCGATAGCCCGCCCCTTCCTCTTCACCCTGGATGCCGAGCGCGCGCATGGCCTGGGCCTTTCCGCGCTGGACCTGGCCTGGCGCACCGGCACCACGCCGTTGCTGGCCGGCCGCATCACGCCGCTGCCGACCAAGGCCTTTGGCCTGGATTTCCCCAACCCGGTTGGCCTGGCCGCTGGCCTGGACAAGAACGGCGAGCACATCGAGGGGCTGTTCGCGCTGGGCTTCGGCTACGTCGAAATCGGCACCATCACCCCGCGTCCGCAGGCCGGCAGCCCCAAGCCGCGCCTGTTCCGCCTGCCGGCACACGGCGCCATCATCAACCGCATGGGTTTCAACAACCTGGGCGTGGATGCGCTGGTGAAGAATGTCGAAGCGGTCAAACGTCGCCCCGGCCCGCTGGGCATCAACATCGGCAAGAACAAGGACACGCCCAACGAGGATGCGCTGTCCGATTACCTGATCTGCATGGAAAAGGTCTATCCGCTGGCCGACTACATCACCGTCAACATCTCCTCGCCCAATACCGCCGGCCTGCGTGAACTGCAGGAAGAACAGGCCCTGCGGCGCCTGGTGGCGGGCTTGCGTGAAGCGCAGGAGCAACTGGCGGCCACGCATGGCAAGCGCGTGCCGATGCTGGTCAAGGTGGCACCGGACCTGAGCGATCGTGACATCGACGCCGCCGCCCGCGTGCTGGGTGAGCTGGGCGTGGACGGTGTCATTGCCACCAACACCACCATCGCCCGCCCGGGCGTGGACGCCCACCCGGTCGCCAAGGAGATCGGCGGCCTGTCCGGGGCACCGCTGCTTGGCCAATCCACCCTGGTGCTGCGCCGCCTGCGTGCGCGCTTGCCCGAGTCGGTGCCACTGATCGGCGTGGGCGGCATCAGCTCCGGTGCCGACGCCGTGGCCAAGATGGCCGCCGGTGCCTCGCTGGTGCAGGTGTACAGCGGCCTGATCTACCGTGGCCCAAGCCTGATCGGCGACTGCGTGGACGCCATCCGCCGCCGCCGTGAATCGCCGTCGGGAGGCGCCGTCGCCCCGCTATGACCACTGTTGTCCCCGCTTGGTCCCTGACTGAAAACGCCGCACTGCAGCCGCTCAATACCTTCCACGTCGCCGCGCATGCCCGGCGTCTGCTGCACATCAACGACGCCAACGCGCTGCCCGAAGCACTGGCCGCCGTCGCCGCTGCACCGCTGCTGGTGCTGGGCAGCGGCAGCAATGTGTTGTTGGCCGCCGACCCCGAGGACGTGGTACTGGTGTTCAACAACCGCCAGATCACCGCACTGGAACACCGCGCCGATCACACCCTGGTGCGCGCCGGTGCCGGCGTTGTCTGGCACGAGTTTGTGATGTGGTCGTTGCGCGAAGGCCTGTCCGGGCTGGAAAACCTGGCGCTGATCCCGGGCACGGTAGGTGCCGCCCCCATCCAGAACATTGGTGCCTATGGTGCCCAGGTGGGGGAATTCATCCAGACCGTCGAGGCCTGGGACCAACACACGCAGCAATGGGTGCGGCTGGACCACGCGGCCTGCAACTTTGCCTACCGCGACAGCCTGTTCAAGCATGAGCCCGATCGCTACCTGATCACCGCCGTGGAGTTCCGCCTGCCGCTGCTGCATGCCCTGCGCCTGGACTATGCCGGCATTGGCGAGGAGCTGACCGCGATGGGCATCGAGCAGCCGGTGGCGGCCGATGTGGCCAACGCGGTGATCGCCATCCGCCGCCGCAAACTGCCTGACCCGGATGTACTGGGCAATGCGGGCAGCTTCTTCAAGAACCCGATCCTGCCCAACGAGCAGGTGGACGTGCTGTTGCAACACTACCCCGCCCTGCCGGTGTTTCCGGCCGATGATGACCGCCACCGCAAGGTGTCGGCGGCATGGATGATCGAGGCCGCCGGTTTCAAGGGGCAGCGCGACGGCGATGCCGGGGTGTCACCGAACCATGCACTGGTGCTGGTCAACTACGGCAATGCCAGCGGTGCTGAACTTCTGGCGTTCGCGCGCAAGGTCTCGGCGGCCGTGCTGGAGAAGTTCGGCGTGCCGATCGAACCGGAGCCGCGCCTGATCGGCGCCCGCTGGTGAACGCAGCCCCCGCCCCGGTCAGCTCGGTCGCCATGCGCGCGGCGCTGCTGATGTTCGGCAGCGCCATGGCCTTTGGCCTGATGGCGGTGGCCATCCGCCTTGCCACCCGCTATGTCCCCACCCAGGAAGTCGCGTTCTTCCGCAACAGCTTCGGCCTGCTGGCACTGTTGCCGATGCTGGTCCGGCCCGGCCATGCGCCACTACGCACCCAGCAGCTGCCGCGCTACCTGCTGCGCAGTGCGATCGGTCTGGCATCGATGCTGTGCGGGTTCTGGGCGGTGGGCCACCTGCCCTTGTCGCAGGCCATTTCGCTGTCTTATTCCACTCCCTTGTTCGTCACCATTGCCGCAGTGCTGTGGCTGGGCGAGAAGGTGCGCTTCCGGCGCTGGGCAGCGGTGATTGCCGGCTTCATCGGCGTGCTGGTCATCGTGCGCCCCGGTTCGCATGGCTTCGAGGCCGGTAGCCTGATCGCGGTGCTGGCGGCGGTGCTCAGTGCGCTGGTGGCAATCCAGATCAAACAGCTCACCCGCGTGGATGGCCCGGACACCGTGGTGTTCTACACCTATGTTTTCTGGGTGCCGCTGTCGCTGATCCCGGCCTTGTTCGTCTGGGTGTGGCCGACCGGTATCGCCTGGTTGTGGCTGGTGGCTACCGGCGTGCTGGGCACCATCGGCCAGCTGCTGTGGACCCGCGCCCTGAAGCTGGGCGAGGTCTCCGCGCTCACCCCGATCAGCTTCACCCAGCTGCCGCTGGTGGTGGTGATGGGCTGGCTGCTGTTCGGCGAAACCCTGGACCGCTGGACGGTGATAGGTGCGTTGATCATCCTTGCCTCCAATGCCTACATCGCCCACCGTGAAGCGGTGTTGTCACGCAAGGCGGCCACCCATGCGCCGGTGTCCGCCGCCAAGCCCGGCGAATAACGCCGCCGCTACAGCAGCGCCGCCAACAAGGGCGCTGCTGCCACGTTCAACAAGCCGGCCATCACCATCACCAGGCCGGCGATGGCGCCTTCGCTTTCACCCAGTTCGCGCGCCTTGGCCACGCCCATGCCATGGGCCCCCATGCCGAACAGGGCACCGCGCGCCATCGCGCTGCGTACCGGCAACAGCTTGAGCAGGATCTGGCCGCACAACGAGCCACAGATGCCGGTGATGATGACGAATACCGCCGTCAACTCGGGAATGCCGCCAATGCGACCGGATACATCCATTGCGAACGGCGTGGTCACCGAGCGCGGCGCCAGGCTCAGGCGCAACTCCGGCGAAAGATGCAGTGCGCTGGCCATCAACCAGGCCGCGAGGATGGCCGTGCCACTGCCAACCAGAACCCCGGCACCCAGCACTTTCCAATGGCGGGCGATCAGCGCCCGCTGCTGGTAAATGGGTACCGCGAAGGCCACCGTGGCCGGGCCCAGCATGGCCATCAACCAGTGCGTGCCGCGCAGGTAGTCGTGGTAGTTGGCATGCAGCAGCAAGGCCAGCAGCAGCAGCGCCAACGGCGCAGTGATCAGTGGCGATGCCCAGCCACGACGCACGCGCAGATACGCCTGCTTGGCCAGCACATAGGCAGCCACCGTGACCACCGCCCAGAACACCGGCCACAGCAGCTGCGTCGGATGGGTGATGAGGGCTTCAACGTTCATGCAGCTGGCTCCTGCGGAACAGCCATTCCACCGTCAGCGCGGTCGCCGCCATCACCAGCACGGTGCCGCCCACCACCACTGCCAGCAGCTTGACCCCCAACCAGCCGAACATCTGCCGGTTGTCCAGCAGGATCATCGCCGCCGGCACGAAGAACAGCAGCATCTCGGCCAGCAACCACTGCGCACCCTGCGCGAAGGAGCGCGGCGACAGCCAGTGCAGGGCAAACGCCAGCAACAGCACGAACAGGCCCACGATGCCGCCCGGCACCGGCACGCCCAGGTAGCGCATCAGCGTATCGGCCAGCAGCCATACCGCCACCAGCAGGCCGATCTGCAACCACGTACTGCGCCGCAACCACCGCTTGAGGTTCAGGCGGCTGCGGCGCAGGGAGAGCAGAAACATTTCCATGCCTCCTATGTACGCCGCCCCGATCCATTATTAAAATGAATTCACTTCATCCAATGGATTCCAGAACAGAATGGATATCCGACAACTACGCATGCTGGTCGAGGTGGTGCGACACGACGGCTTTTCTGCGGCGGCCGAAGCCGTCTACGCCACCCAACCCACCCTCAGCAAAGCCGTTCGGCAACTGGAAGACGAACTGGGAGAGGTGCTGCTGGAGCGCTCGCGCCATGGCGTGCGCCTGACCCCTGCCGGCCAGATCGTCTATCGCCGTGCGCTGGCCCTGCTGGGCGAACGCGAGGACATGCTGCGCGAACTGCAGGAACTGCGCGGCCTGCAACGCGGCGAACTGCACCTGGGCCTGGCGTCGCTGGGCAGCGATGTATTGTTTGCGCCGGTATTCGCCCGGTTCAGGCAACGCTACCCGCAGATCGAGCTGCATGTACTCGAGCGCGGCAGCGAAGACCTGGAGGAAAGCCTGCGCGCTGGCGAGATCGAGCTGGCCGCCAGCCTGCTGCCGGTGGCCAACGACCTGGACTGGCAACCGGTCCGCACCGAGCCCCTGGTCGCCCTGCTACCCGCCGGGCATCCTTTGGCCGGCCGGCCCCACCTGCACCTGCAGGACCTGGCCGAGGTCCCGTTCGTGCTGTTTGAAAAGGGTTTCATGCTCAACAGGCGCATCATCCAGGCCTGCATGGCCCGCGGCTTCACCCCGCGCGAGGCCAGCCGCAGCGCGCAACCGGACTTCATCGTGGCGCTGGTAGCTGCCGGTCTGGGGGTTGCGATGCTGCCACGGATGATTGCCCAGGCACGGCGCCGCCCTGATGTGGTGCTGGTCCCTCTGGACGAACCGGAACTGGACTGGAAAATGGCACTGGCCTGGCGCCGTGGCGGCTTTTTATCGGCCGCTGCCCAAGCCTGGCTGGCGCTGGTTGCCGAGCAGCACGCCGCAGGCGTGCCGTCGCCCTAGGCCAGCCATGCCCGGCGCGGCCGCTGCAGCCGCTGCGCAACCTGCTGGGCGTCCACCGCGCGGTCATACAGAAAGCCCTGGCCCACGCAGTAACCCGCATCCAGCAACATCTCAAGCTGCCCTGGGTTTTCCACGCCCTCGGCCACCAGTTCCAGTTGCAGGCTGATCGCCAGCTTGGCCACCGCTTCGACGATGCTGCGGATGGACGGTTCGGCCACCATGCGCGCGACGAAACTGCGGTCTATCTTCAACACATCGATCGGATAGTCACGCAGATGGGCCAACGACGAATGCCCGGTACCAAAATCGTCCAGCGCAATGCGCACACCGGCCGCCTTCAACATACCCAGTGCACGCGCGACAAAGGCCGAGCCCCGGTCGGTCAATACCTGCTCGGTGACTTCCAGCTCCACCAGTGCCGGATCCACCTCGAAGCGGTGCAGCTTGTCGAGCAGCTTTTCGGCGAAATCATCACGCAGGAACTCCACCGGTGCCACGTTGATCGCCACCGGCAGCACCTGCAGGCCCTGCGCCTGCCACAGTGCGATATCGCTGAGCACCTGTTCATGCATCAACTCGGCCAGCCGCGAGGCCAGTTCGTAGTCACGGAAGGCCTCGTCCAGCCGGCAATCCTCTCCAACCTCCGCACCACTGATGCGCGACCAGCGCAGCAGGGCTTCATAGCCCACCGTACTGCCGTCCTGCAGGTTCACCTTGGGCTGGTAGTGCGGCACCACCCCGCCCTCGCTGACCAGCTGCCGCGCCATCAGGCGCTGGCTGGCCGCACGCTCGGCGATGGCCATCAAGCGCCGGCTGAACTGCTTCACCCCGCCGCGACCATTGGCCTTGAGGTCATTGAGCGCGGTATCGGCGGCCTTCAGCAGATCGGCCGTATCGCGGGCATCGCCGGGAAACTGGGCGCAGCCGATGCTCATGCCGGTGTTGATCACCTGCCCGGCATAGCTCACCGTGCAGTCGGTCAAGGTGCTGATGCGCAGTGCCTCCCCCTCCAGCGCCTGCCCGTCGACCATGTCCTCCAGCACGATGGCGAATTCATCGCCGCCCAGCCGGGCTACCAGCGTGCCTTCGGGCACCAGTTGCGACAAGCGCTTGGCCAGTACCCGCAGCAGGTGATCACCGGCCGGATGCCCCAACGTGTCGTTGACGTGCTTGAAGTGATCCAGGTCGATGATCATCAAGCCCAGCAAGCCGTCACGCAGCCGGTGACGCTGCAGGCTGGTGCGCAGGCGCCGATTGAAGGAGCGTCGGTTGGGCAGGCCGGTCAGCTCATCGATCTCCGAGGCAACCCGCAGACGTTGTTCGGCCTCCTGCTGGCGGGTGATATCGCGCGATACGCACAGGATGGCACTTACTTCGCCAGAGCTGTCCAGCATCGGCGTCAGGATGTTGTCCCAGAACTGCGGGCTCTGCCCATGCAGCAGGCTCTTGCCAGCGAAGCGCGCAGGCTGCCCGCGGCCAGCCTGCAACAACGCTCTTCGCCCCCTGGCACGGTTGTCGGCAGGCAACAGTTCCAGCCATTGCATGCCGAACTCGCGTTCGTCTACCGGCACCCCCAGGGCAAGGCAGCCGGCACGATTCATGTGTTGCAGCGTACCGTCCAGATTGATCAGCTTGATGCAATCCGAGCTCGCGTCCAGCATGCGGTCCTGTTGATGCAGGCTGTGCTCCATGCGCTGCCGCAGCTGGTGGCGGTCGCTGACATCGGTCATGGTCACCGCACGCAACGGCACCTTGGTGCCAGGGCTGCCCAGGCGGATCTCGAACCACCGATCTGTGCCGGTGTCATCGCGCAGGCGACACTCGAATGCAGGCACGTGCCCCAGGTCCAGAAAGCTGCGCCATTGCGCCAGGGCCAAGGCCCGGTCTTCCGCGTGCACCCGCATCAGCCAATCCAGCGAGCTCTCCAGAACGGCCTCACCGCCAAAGAACTGCCGCCACAAAGCATTGACCTGTACCGGCACGCCGTCGTGCACCATCGCCGCCATCTGCGGCAACGCATCCAGTACTGCCTGCAACTGCACGTACAGATCCGCCAAACGCTCGGTTTGCCCTGTCCGAAACCCATCGTCCCTATGCATCCGACCACCCCCGATTACTGCACGGTCGCCAATCCGGCTGGCATGGCCATCATGCCCCAGCTGTCGCAGCACGGAAGTGAAAAACGGCTACCGGCGGTCGCCGCTTGGCTACCGCTGGCCGGGGACTGATCGTAAGAGCAATTCACATGGGCAGCGTCGCCTGTAGTGAGCCACGCCAAACAGGTCGCGCCGCCGCATGCCAGCCGTCCCCTTGAGCAGGCATCTCCACTTCGCCCGCAAGGCAAGGTAGCGGCCGAACGGGCCAACACTGCCGGTTTCCCGCAGCAACCGCATTCGCTGCAGGAGCGACGCCAACGCCGCCTGGCCGGCGTCTTGAGAAACCCACCAGGAAATCCGAGTCGACGCACGGCCGCGTCCCGATGCCACACGCAACAAGGGCGCCGAAAGGCGCCCTTGTTGTTCAATTCATTCCCACTCGATCGTCGCCGGCGGCTTGCCGGAGATGTCGTAGACCACGCGCGAGACGCCACGCAGTTCGTTGATGATGCGGTTGGAGACGCGGCCGAGGAAGTCGTACGGCAGGTGCGCCCAGTGCGCGGTCATGAAGTCGATGGTTTCGACCGCACGCAGTGCGATCACCCACTCATAGGCACGTGCATCACCCACCACGCCCACCGACTTGACCGGCAGGAACACGGCAAACGCCTGGCTGGTCTTGTCGTACAGATCAGCCGCACGCAGTTCCTCGATGAAGATCGCATCGGCTTTGCCCAGCAGCTCGGCGTACTCGCGCTTCACTTCGCCGAGGATGCGCACGCCCAGGCCCGGGCCCGGGAACGGATGGCGGTAGACCATGGTGCGCGGCAGGCCGAGCTCGACGCCGAGGCGACGCACTTCGTCCTTGAACAGCTCGCGCAGCGGCTCGACCAGCTTGAGCTTCATGTCTTCCGGCAGGCCGCCCACATTGTGGTGGCTCTTGATGACGTGGGCCTTGCCGGTCTTGCTGCCGGCCGACTCGATCACGTCCGGATAGATGGTGCCCTGTGCCAGCCACTTGGCGTTGCTGAGCTTGTTCGACTCTTCGTCGAAGATCTCGACGAACAGGTTGCCGATGATCTTGCGCTTGGCTTCCGGATCGCTGACGCCTTCCAGGGCCTTGAAGTAACGGTCGGCCGCGTTCACGCGCACGACCTTGACGCCCATGTTCTCGGCCATCATCTGCATGACCTGGTCGCCTTCCTGGAAGCGCAGCAGGCCGGTGTCGACGAACACACAGGTCAGCTGAGTACCGATGGCCTTGTGCAGCAGCGCTGCGACCACCGAGGAATCGACGCCGCCGGACAGGCCCAGGATCACCTCATCGCTGCCAACCTGCTCGCGCACGCGGGCGATCTGGTCGTCGATGATGTTGGCGGCAGTCCACAGCGTGGCGCAGCCGCAGATATCGGTGACGAAGCGCTTGAGCAGCGCCGAGCCCTGCTTGGTGTGGGTTACTTCCGGGTGGAACTGCACGCCGTACCAACGCTTGTCTTCGTTGGCCATCGCGGCCACCGGGATGCGGTCGGTGACGGCGGTGATGGTGAAGCCCGGCGGCACGTGGGTGACGTGGTCGCCGTGGCTCATCCACACATCCAGGCGCGGCTCGCCGTTGTGGTCGGACAGGCCGCCGAGCAGCGCGTCGTTACCCTGCAGCTTCACCTCGGCATGACCGAATTCACGCTGGTCAGCAGCTTCGGTGCCGCCGCCCAGCTGCTTGGCCATGGTCTGCAGGCCGTAGCAGATGCCCAGCAGCGGCAAGCCGCTGTCGAACACTTCCTGCGGCGCCGCCGGTGCGCCGGGCAGCGTGGTGGTTTCCGGGCCGCCGGACAGGATGATGCCCTTGGCGCCGAACGCGGCGATCTCCGCCGGATCGTGGTCCCATGCCCAGATTTCGCAGTACACACCGAACTCGCGGATGCGACGCGCGATCAGCTGCGTGTACTGTGCGCCGAAATCGAGGATGAGGATCTTGTCGTTATGGATGTTGGTCATGTGGCCCGGCAAGTGATCAATGAAAACGGGAGTCGATGCAAAACGAAGGGCGGATAGAGAAAGAGGAACGGGACCAGGTCCACGTTCCTCTTCTGCTTACCGCATCAAGCGCGGTAGTTCGGCGGCTCTTTGGTGATCTGCACGTCGTGGACGTGGCTCTCACGTTGGCCGGCACCGCTGATCTTGACGAAGTTCGGCTTGGTGCGCATTTCTTCGATGGTGGCGCAGCCCACGTAACCCATGGTGGCGCGCAGGCCGCCGATGAGCTGGTGGATGATGCCGCCCACCGGGCCGCGGTACGGCACACGGCCTTCGATGCCTTCCGGCACCAGCTTGTCGGCGGTGGCGGCGTCCTGGAAATAACGGTCCTTGGAACCCTTTTCCATCGCGGCCAGCGAACCCATGCCGCGGTAGCTCTTGTAGGAGCGGCCTTGGAACAGTTCGGTTTCGCCCGGCGACTCCTCGGTACCGGCCAGCAGGCCACCGATCATCACCGTCGATGCGCCGGCGGCCAGTGCCTTGCCGATATCACCCGAGTAACGGATGCCACCGTCGGCGATCAGCGGGATGCGGTCCTGCAGCGCTTCGGCAACCAGGTCGATCGCGGTGATCTGCGGCACGCCGACACCGGCGACCACGCGGGTGGTGCAGATCGAGCCCGGGCCGATACCGACCTTGACCGCATCGGCGCCGCAATCCAGCAGGGCCAGTGCCGCTTCGCCGGTGCAGATATTGCCGCCGACAACCTGCACGTTCGGGAAGTTGCTCTTCACCCAACGCACGCGGTCCAGCACGCCCTGCGAGTGGCCGTGGGCGGTATCAACCACCAGCACGTCCACGCCGGCAGCCACCAGCGCCTCGACGCGACGGTCGGTGTCGCCACCGACGCCAACCGCAGCACCGACCAGCAGGCGCGTTGCGGCGTCCTTGGCGGCATTGGGGTTGTCGGTCTTCTTCTGGATGTCCTTGACCGTGATCAGGCCGCGCAGTTCGAACGCGTCATTGACCACCAGCACCTTCTCGATGCGGTTCTTGTGCAGCAGCTGCAGCACTTCGTCCGACGCCGCGCCTTCCTTCACCGTGACCAGGCGATCCTTCTTGGTCATGATGTGGCGGACCGGATCGTCCAGCTCGGTTTCAAAGCGCATGTCGCGATGGGTGACGATGCCGGCCAGCTGGCCGTCGCCGCCCACCACGGGCACGCCGGAGATGTTGTGCGCGCGGGTCAGCGCCAGCACGTCGCGGATGGTGGTTTCCGGGCCAACGGTGATCGGGTCGCGGATCACGCCGGACTCGAACTTCTTGACCTTGGCCACTTCGGCGGCCTGCTGCTCTACGGTCAGATTCTTGTGCAGAATGCCGATGCCGCCGATCTGCGCCATGGCGATGGCAAGACGGGCTTCGGTGACAGTGTCCATGGCAGCCGAGACGATCGGCAGCTTCAACCGCAGGTCGCGGGTCAACCGCGTTCCGAGGTCGACATCCTTCGGCAGGACGATGGAATGAGCGGGGACGAGGGAAACGTCGTCGTACGTTAGTGCTTCAGCCTGGATGCGCAGCATCGGCGTGCCCGGTATATGTGGGGAAGCGCGACATTTTACCCTTATTCGGCGGCCAATGTCAGGGGGCACCTGCGACGCTGTGTCGCGTTGGCGTGGAGGCATTCAGGGATGCCCGCGCCTGTAGTGCCGAGCCATGCTCGGCAGGGGCTTTACCTGCAATGCGGCTGCCGAGCATGGCTCGGCACTACCACCTGCTCCCTCCGGCGCTGCCGGCGGCGGGTTCTGGCGAGCGTCGGGTTTTGGCTCGGAAAGCCCCTGCCGAGCATGGCTCGGCACTACCGCTCTGCTCCCTCCCTTTGGCGCAGCCAAGGGGAGGGTTGGGGAGGGGTCGCTCTTCAGCTTTTCAGCTTTTCAGCCGCACACCCTACCCCGCCACCTCGACTTTCAGCGCGCCGCTTCGGCCGCTTCGATGGTGTTCTGCATCAAGGTCGCGACCGTCATCGGGCCGACGCCACCCGGCACCGGGGTGATCCAGCTGGCGCGCAGGGCGGCAGCCTCGAAGCCGACATCGCCGACCAGGCGGCCGTCGTCCAGGCGGTTGATACCCACGTCGATCACCACGGCACCCGGCTTCACCCATTCACCCGGGATCAGCTGCGGAATACCGACCGCCACCACCAGGATGTCGGCGTTGCGCACGGCCTGCTCCAGCACGTCCTTGGGAGTGAACTTGTGGCAGCTGGTGACGGTGCAGCCAGCAATCAACAGCTCCAGCCCCATCGGCCGGCCAACATGGTTGCTGACGCCGACAATGGTGGCATTGCGGCCACGCACCGGCTGGTCGGTATGACCGAGCAAGGTGGTGATGCCGCGCGGCGTGCACGGGCGCAGGCCGAATTCGCGCAGCACCAGATGACCTACGTTCTGCGGGTGGAAACCGTCCACGTCCTTGCGCGGGTCGATGCGCTGGATCAGCCGGTTGGCATCGGGAATGCCCGGCAGTGGCAGCTGGATCAGGATGCCGTGGATCTTGGGGTCGGCGTTCAGCTGGTCGATCAGGTCCAGCAGTTCTGCCTCGCTGGTGCCGGCCGGCAGGTCGTAGTCGAACGCTTCGATGCCCACCTTTTCGGCGGCACGGCGCTTGTTGCGCACATACACCGCCGACGCCGGGTCGCCCCCCACCAGTACCACCGCCAGACCCGGGCGGCTATCGCCAGCGGCCAGGCGGGCGTCGACGCGCACCTTCAAATCGTCGAGCAGTTCCTCGGCGATACGGCGGCCATCGAGGATGCGGGAGGTCTGGGCGGAGGCGTCGGCAAGGACAGTCATGGGGCGTGGCGGTGAATGCGGGGGCCGCTATTGTCCCTGATTACGGCCAGCGCCACACCTTGCCTTGGTCAGGAAGGCCCGGAACCGGGCGCCGGCCCCTCTTCCGCCCCGGCAATCGCATCGGGATTGAGCGGGCGGGATTCACGCCGCGGCGGCGTGAAGGGCGTCGGGTGGGGCGCGCCCGCGGTATTGCCGTAGAGCATGCCGGTGCCGGCCTGCAGGCCACCGCCTGCCATCTCCAGCTCGAAACGCTCCGCATCACGGCGGCGTATCTCGCGCGCCACCACCTCGGCCTCGTCCTCGTCCACACCCAGCTGCAGCAGCGCCGCGCGCCCGAACTCCACCGCCGATTCGAAGGTTTCGCGGATCTGGAAGTCGACCCCGGCATGGATCAGCGCCAGCGAATGCTCGCGGTCGTACGAGCGCACCAGCAGCTTGGCCTGCGGAAACTCGTGGTGCACCAGTTCGACGATGCGATCGGCGGCGCCGCGGTCATCCACGCAGACCGCGATGGCGCGGGCGGTTTCCGCGCCCGAGGCGCGCAGTACGTCCAGACGGGTACCGTCGCCGTAATAGATCTTGAACCCGAAACGCGCCGCACTGCGGATCATCTCGATGTCGTTGTCGATGATGGTCACGTCCACATCACGCGCCAGCAGGGATTGACTCGAGACCTGGCCAAAGCGGCCAAACCCGATCACCAGCACACTGCCGCTGAGGCCATCGGCGGCATCCACGCCATCGGCAGATACCTCGGCTTCGCTCACCAGCAGGCGGTAGACCAGCATGCACAGCGGGGTCAGCGCCATCGACAGCACCACCACGGCGGTGAGATTGGCATTGACCTTGGCATCGATGACGCCGGCACTTGCCGCCGCGGCAAACAAAACAAAGGCGAACTCGCCGCCCTGCGCCATCAATACACCACGATCCAGCGCCTGCCGATGATCACTGCCCATCACCCGCGCCACCGCATAGATGCACAGTGCCTTGGCCAGCATCATGGCCGGCACCAGCAGCGCGATCAGCGTCCAGTTGGCCGCCACCACCGACAGATCCAGCGCCATGCCCACGCTGAGGAAGAACAGCCCCAGCAGGATGCCGCGGAAGGGCTCGATGTCGGCCTCGATCTGATGCCGGAAGGTGGACTCGGACAGCAGCACGCCAGCCAGGAAGGCGCCCATCGCCATCGACAAGCCACCCAGTTGCATCAGCAAGGCCGCCCCCAACACCACCAGCAAGGCAGCGGCCGTCATCACCTCGCGCGCCTTGGCGGCAGCAAGGATGCGGAACAGCGGGTTGAGCAGATAGCGCCCCACCAGCACCAGGCCGACAATCGCCCCCGCACCGATGGCGATGCTCAACCAGCGCGAGCCCTCGTGCGTACCCGCCTGGGCCGGTGCCATCCACGCCACCACCGCCAGCAGCGGCACGATCAGCAGGTCCTCGAACAACAGGATGGAGACGATCTTCTGCCCCGATGGCAGGGTCAGGTCACCGCGTTCGCCCAGCAGCTGCATCACCACCGCGGTGGAGGTCAGCACGAAACCGGCAGCGGCAATGAAAGCGATCTGCGGGCGGTAGCCAAACAGCATCGCCACCCCGGTCAGCACCAGCGCACAGGTCACGATCTGCGCGGTGCCCAGCCCGAAAATCTCGCCGCGCAGGCTCCACAGATGCGAGGGCCGCATCTCCAACCCGATCACGAACAGGAACATCACCACACCCAGCTCGGCCACATGCAGGATGGCCTGCGGATCGGAGAACCAGCCAAAGCCGAACGGGCCGATGGCCAGGCCGGCAACGAAGTAGCCCAGCACCGAACCCAGCCCCAGTCGCCGGAACAGCGGCACGGCCACCACAGCGGCGCCGAGCAGCGCCACCACCTTTACCAGTTCCGTCGAGGACTCCGCCGACATGTCGCACCACCTTGTGATCGTCTAGCCGCACGATAAAACAAAAACCGTGCAGATCCGGTCACCGGCAGCGGCTGCCCGCTCAGGCGCTGTGTGAACAGAACGCCGCGTAGTCGATGTACCCCGGAAATGACCGGTCCGGCGCACATAACGGGCAGCTCGGGTCCGGGCTGATGCGGGTCTCGCGGAAACGCATCTGCAATGCGTCGAAACGCAGCAGGCGCCCGACCAGGGGTTCGCCGATGCCCAACAACAGCTTGAGCACCTCGGTTGCCTGCATCACCCCCGCCAGGCCGGGCAACACACCGAGCACACCGGCCTCGGAGCAATTGGGCGCGAACTCCGGCGGCGGTGGCTCCGGGAAAAGGCAGCGATAGCACGGCGCCACACCGCGCTGCCGACCGGCATCGAACACGCTCACCTGACCATCGAAGCGCTCGATGGCCGCGTACACCAAGGGCTTGGCGTGCTGGATGCAGGCATCGTTGAGCAGGTAGCGCAGCGGGAAGTTGTCCGAACCGTCCAGCACCACATCCACGCCCTGCAACAGGGCATCCACATTGGCCGAACTGACCCGTTCGGCGATTGCCTCGACCTGGATGTGTGGATTCAAGGCCAGCAGGCGCTCGCGGGCCGACGCCACCTTGCGCGTACCCAATGCCGCGTCGGCATGGATGATCTGCCGCTGCAGGTTGCTGCGCTCGACGACATCATCATCGACGATGCGCAGCCGCCCTACCCCGGCCGCGGCCAGGTAGAACGCCGCCGGTGCACCCAGGCCACCCGCCCCCACCACCAGCACGGTGGCCGCCTGCAGCCGACGCTGGCCAGCCTCGCCCACCTGCGGCAACAGCAGATGCCGTGAATAGCGGTCGTAGAAATCGCGATCAGCGGCGTCCAGCAGCGGCTGGACCAGCGGCAGTCGCGCAGCTCGCCAGGCGACAGTGCCGCCAACCACCGAAGCCAGATGGCTGTAACCAGCCGCCTGCAGCGCCTGCGCCGCATCGGCCGAACGCTTGCCGCTCTGGCAGATCAGCACGATCTCGCGCGTGTGGGAGGGCAGATGCTGGGCGGGGTCGGCCAGCAACGCTGCCTTGGCAATGCCGATGGCGCCCTCGGCCATACCCCCGGCGCGCTCGTGCGCTTCCCGCACGTCGATCAACACGGCGCCTTCAGCGTGGCGTGCACGGGCCTGTTCCGGTGTGAGTTCGCGGATGCTCATGCGCTGATTATCGACCAAACAGGAACCAAAGACAGAAGGCCTTTGCCTTTGCCTTTGCCTTCGCCTTTGGCTATCGCTCCTTATGCCCGTCATTCCCGCGCAGGGGGGAATCGCTCTGGCCTTGGCTCTTGCCTCGGCTCTGGCCTTGACCTTGACCTTGGCTTTGGCTCTGGCTCTGGCCTTGGCCCTGGCTCTGACCATGACCCGGCTTTGACCGCCACCTCCGCTCCATCCAATGGATTCCGCACCTCACCCTTGGGAGCAAGAGCAATTTCCGCCTGCGCGGGAATGATGCAACTGTTTCCTGGAAGCCTTGAGCGGAGCGAACGCCATAACCGCCCAAAGCGCAAAACGCACAAAAAGCAAAAGCGGCCCTTCGGCCGCTTTTGCTTGCACCATTCAGCACATTTGAACCGCGCCCCGGGCGAGAATCACTTCCTGCCCTTGACATGCTTCATCAAGCGCCGCTTGGCCTTGACCTGGCGGTCGGTCAACACGTTTTTCTTGCCCTCGTAGGGGTTGGCACCCTCACGGAACAGGAAGGTCACCGGCGTACCCACCAGCTTGAAACGCTTGCGGAAGAAGTTTTCCAGGTAGCGCTTGTACGAATCCGGCAGCTCCTTCAAGCGCGTACCGTGCACGATGAAGGTCGGCGGATTGCTGCCACCCGGGTGCACGTAACGCAGCTTGGACACATGCCCGCGGATGCTCGGTGGCGGGTTGGCCTCGTAGGCGATTTCCAGCGCCTTGTTGACCTCGGCGGTACTGAATTCGTGGTTGGCCGAAGCATGTGCACGGTGCACGGCGCGGAACAGCTCACGCAGGCCCGAGCCATGCATGGCCGAGATGCGCACGTTCTCCGCCCACGGCACGAAGCCCAGCTTCAGCGACAGCAGGGTTTCGGCCTGCTCCTTCTGGTACTCGCTCAGGCCGTCCCACTTGTTGATCGCGATGACCAGCGCCCGGCCCGCGTCGAGCACGGCGCCCAGCACACTGGCGTCCTGATCGGTCACGCCTTCATGCGCGTCCAGCATCAGCACCGCCACCTGGCACTGTTCGATCGAGCGCAGCGTCTTGACCACGCTGAACTTCTCCACCACCTCGTCCACGCGCGACTTGCGGCGCAGGCCGGCGGTGTCGATCAGGCGGTAGAGGTGGCCGTCGCGCTCCAGATCCACCGCAATCGAATCGCGGGTGGTGCCGGGCACTTCGGAGGCAATCATCCGCTCCTCGCCCAGGATACGGTTCACCAGCGTCGACTTGCCCACGTTGGGGCGGCCGACAAAGGCAATGCGGATACGGTCCGGGTCGTTGTCCAGCGTCTCGGCCGTGCCTTCTTCCGGCAGGCGCTCGACGATCTCATCAACCAGGTCATCAATACCCTGCCGGTGCGCGGCAGAGATCATCAGCATCTCGCAGAAACCATAACGGGCAAATTCGGAACGAACGGCATGTTCGTCCGTACCGTCGATCTTGTTGATCAACAGCAGCGTCGGCCGCGCAAGCTTGCGCAGCCAAGACAGGATCTCGTCATCCAGGGCCGACGTGCCATCACGCGCGTCAACAACAAATACGATCAGATCCGCCTCACCGGCGGCGGCTCGGGCCTGGCGCGCAGTGGCGCCGGCCAGCCCTTCCTCTTCACCGGCAATACCGCCGGTATCCACGAGCAGGAAGGGATTGTCCTCGTCCGTGCGGCAGACGCCGTAGTTGCGATCGCGGGTAACCCCGGGCTGGTCGTGGACCAGCGCATCGCGCGTACGCGTAAGCGCATTGAAAATCGTGGACTTGCCGACGTTCGGCCGTCCAACCAGGGCGACCAAAGGCAGCATCGCGTTAACTCCTTATTGGGCCAACCGGAATGCGGTCAGCTTCCCATCTACGTTCTGCACCAGCAGGATGCCGTCGGCGACGACCGGCTGCGCCAGCAGAGCATCACCACCGCTCTTCTCACGCGCCGCCAATTCACCATCGCTCAACCGCAGCCAATGCAGATATCCCTTGTAATCGCCAACCACGGCGTAGTCGCCCTGGATGGCAGCACCGGTCAGCGAGCGGCGCGCCAGCGCCTGCTGCGACCACATTGCCGAGCCGGAGGTCTTGTCCAGCCCGTACACAACACCCTTGCCGTCGGTCACCACCACATTGCCGGACGACACCGCCACACCACCGGCGCCGCCGTGGTCACGTGTCCACATCGGGCGACCGGTCGGGCCTTCGATGGCCATGGTCTGGTTCTTGAAGCTGCTCACGTACAGCGAGTTGCCTTCCAGCACCGGCGCACCGTCGATGTCGGCCATGCGCTCCAGCTCGGTACGGCCTTCCGGCGTACCCACCATCTGTTCCCACAACGGACGGCCGTCCTGCATGGCCAGCGCGCTGAGGGTGCCGTCGTCGTTGCCGATGAACAGCACGCCCGGGCCAGCCACCACCGGTGCATTGCCGCGCACCGTCAGTGAAGGCAGTTCCTGGCTGTTGAACCAGCGCTGCTCGCCGGTGGCTGCGTCCAGGGCCGTGGTACGGCCATCGTTGCTGCGCACGAACACCAGGCCCTGGGCAATGGCGGGCGCAGCGATCACTTCGCCCGGCACCTTGGCCTTCCACTTTTCAGCGCCATTGCTGGCATCCAGGGCGATCACCTGGCCGTCCAGCGTACCAATCACCACCAGGCCTTCACCCACCCCCGGACCACCGGACAGGCGCAGCTTGGGCTTCTTCTTTTCCTTGGGGGGGCTGTATTCCCACACCTGCTTGCCGGTCTGCAGGTCCAGCGCATGCACGCCACCGAGCAGTGCCGCCGCGTAGACGCGACCATCGGCAACCGCCGGACCCTGGCGCACGCCGACACGGCCTTCGCCCTTGCCGACGTTGGCCGACCACAGCTTGCTGACGTTCACGGTCGGCTCGAACTTGACCAGCTCGGCCGGCTCCAGCGCTTTCTTCGCCTCGGCATCCTTACCGGCAAACCAACCCTTGACGGTCGAACAACCGGTCAGGGCCATCGCCACCAGCACAACGCCTGCTACTTGCTTGAGCTTCATTACTTGTTCTCCGCTGCAGGGTCGGCCACGGTGCCGCCGGCATCCATCAATTTGGTTTCCAGCAGACGGCGCTGCGGTGCTGCCACATCCAGCTTGGCCAACGCTTGGCTATAGGAGTCGCGGGCCTCATCGCGCTTGCCCAACGCCAGCTGCGCGTCCCCGCGCACTTCCAGCCCGGCGCTGTCGTCTGCCGTACCCAGCAGCGCCAGTGCGTCCTGCGGCTTGCCGGTTTCGATGAACAGGCGCGCGATGCGCTGATCGATCAGGGCCTTGAACTCGCCCTCGGTCTTCAGCGCCTGCAGCGTCTTGATGGCGTCTTCGCTCTTGCCCGCCTCAACCTGGGCCTTGGCCAGCTCAAGCGACGCCAGGTCGGCATAAATACCGGCCTTGCCGCCTTCCAGCGCCGCGACCTCCTTGGCCGCCTCGTCCAGCTTCTTGGACTGCAGGCTGCGCGAGACCGCCTCGTAGCGGGCGTTGGCTTCAGCCAGCTTGCCTACCTGCTCTTTCTGCCACCACTGCCAGCCGGCGATGGCACCAATACCGAGGACTATTCCGCCGAAGATACCGGCGCCATTCTTGCGCAGCCACGTGCGGACACGTTCGCCTTGTTCGTGCTCGTCGAGCAGGTCGTCAATCGCCATGCGTACTCTCGCTCCGCCCTGCGGGGAGCCTTGTTGTATTGATCAACGCCTTGTTTCAGTGTGAAACCGGCGCCACGGAACCGTCAGAGGATACCGTAAAGCGGGCTACATTGCCGCGCTTGTACGGGGCCAGATCCACCGCCCCGGAGGCCTGTTTAACCTCCACTTCAGCTGCATTGCCCAGCACCATGCTGCCAACCTGCCCTGCGATGAAACTGCGGCTTTCGCCAGCGCGGACCAGCGCCTTTTCTACCGTGGCACCGTCCGGCGCCAGGATATTGACCCAGCTGTCGCCCTTGAAATCCAGGACCAGGGCCGCGCCAGGAGTTGCCGGGGCAGCCACCGGCCGGGCCGGCGCCATGGACGCCAGATAGGGGCCGTTGTCGGCAGGTGCCGTGCGCTGCGGCACACTTGCAGGGGCCGCTGCCGGCAGCACATCAGCCACCGGGGCCGGCACTTCATCCAGGGAGGCAGTGCTCGGTGGCTGGCTGTTGGAATTGCCACTGATCACGTACCACACCGGCACGGCCAATACCGCGGTGATGACCACATAGACCGCGCGCCGACCGAGGCTCTCGGCAACCCGCCGTGCCCGCGGCGTATGGGTATGACTGACCAGGGTTGGCGGCACCACCGGGGCGATACCGGCCTGGGCCAGCAGGTCACCCAGATCGACCTTGAGCAAGCGCGCGTAACTGCGCAGCTGCCCGCGCACGAACACCGGCGCCCCCAGCCGATCCCAGTGCTCGGCCTCCAGCGCCGTCACCACCTGTACTGGCATGCGCAGTTGCGAGGCCACCTGCTCCAGCGACAAACCTGCCGCTTCACGGGCCTTGCGCAGCTGCTCGCCGCATCCCACCGCACCATCTAAAGCATTTACACCCGGATCATTGATCACAATGCGTCAGCCTTGGGGATTCAAGGTCGCGCCCGAGGGAAACTCCTCGCGCAACCGCTGTTGGAATCGACCGGCTGCCGTCCTGTCGCCGAGTCGCTCTTCAATCTGAATGGCAAGTTGTAACACGGAAACCGTGGCCGGCGCAGCCGCCAGGCGCCGCTGATAAAAGGCCCGGGCCTCGAAATAGCGCCCATGCAGAACCTCGTTGCGGGCCATCGATTCCAATGCATAGGCATTGTTCGGCGCAAGCTCCAGCGCCTCCCGCAGGTTCTGCTCGGCACGTTCGTTCTGGCCGGCATCCAGTGCACAGCCGCCGGCATTGGCCAGCGAAGCCGCCCGCGCATTGCTCTGCGGGTCGGCCAGCGCCCGGTCAAACCAGACCAGGGATTCGGCCGGATGGCCATTGCCACACAACCAGGCACCATAATTGCTCAGCACATCGGCACGCTGCGGCGCCAGCTCGGCAGCTTTCCGGTACAGCGTTCCCGCGGCTGCGGCATTCCCGCCCGTACCCTCGATCACCGCCTGCATGGTGAAAGCATCCGGCGAGCGCGAATCCAGCTTCTCCGCCGAGCGGGCGAATTTCATGGCCTCGACCAGATCATTCTTGCCAACGCGATCACCGGCCAGCCGCAGGTACTCGCGGTACTGCATCCGCGCACGCGCCTTCGGGTCATCGCGCAGGCTGTAGTCAGGGCCAACTTTCTCTTCACCCTTGATACCGCCAATACGGATATCCCGCCTGCACCCAACCACCAGCAGGCACAGCACAACCAACAGCAGCAGGCACTTAGACCAGCGCATCCCCGGCATCCAGTGATTTGAGGGTTTTGTTGAACTCGGCCTGGCGGCGGGTGCGATCCATCACCTGCCCCTTGAGCTGGCCGCAGGCGGCGTCGATATCGTCGCCGCGGGTACGCCGCACCATGGTCAGCACCTGCGAGTCGAGCAGGATCTTCTGGAAGGCACGGATCTGTTCCTCGTCCGAGCGCTCATAGCGCGTGCCCGGGAACGGGTTGAACGGGATCAGGTTGACCTTGCCCGAGTCCTTGGCCTGCACCGCGTTGTCGAACTGACGCATCAGCCGCGCCAACTGGCGGGCGTGCTCGGGCTGGTCGTTGATGCCCTTCATCAAGGTGTATTCAAAGGTCACCGAGTCGCGCCTCTTGTTGCCACGCAGGTAGCGTGCACAGGAAGCCATCAACTCGGCAATCGGATATTTCTTGTTCAACGGCACCAGCGTCTCGCGCAGCTCGTCGTTCGGCGCATGCAGCGACACCGCCAGCGACACATCGCTCTCGACCGACAGGCGATCGATCTGCGGCACCAGGCCGGAGGTGGACAGGGTCACGCGCTTGTTGGCCAGGCCGTAGCCCAGGTCATCGCGCATGATGCTCATCGCGCGGATGACGTTGTCGAAGTTCATCAGGGGCTCGCCCATGCCCATCATCACCACATTGGTGAGGCGGCGCATCTGGTGCGGCACATTGCCCAGATGACGGGCAGCGATCCACACCTGGCCGATGATCTCGGCAGTGCTGAGGTTGCGATTGAAGCCCTGGGTTGCGGTTGAGCAGAACGTGCAATTCAACGCACAACCGACCTGCGAGGACACGCACAGCGTGCCGCGGGTCTTGTCCGGGATGTAGACGGTTTCGATGGCGTTCTTGCCATCCACGCCCATCGCCAGCAACCACTTGTGGGTGCCGTCGGCGGAGGGCTTGTCAAACACGATGTTCGGGACGACGACCTCGGCATGCTGCTGCAGCTTGGCGCGCAGCGACTTGCCGAGGTCGGTCATCTGATCGAAATCGGTGACGTAGCGATGGTGGATCCACTTCATCACCTGATGGGCACGGAATTTCTGCTCGCCGAGGGTTTCGACGAAAAACTTTTCCAGGCCCGCGCGATCAAGGTCGAGCAGGTTCTGCTTGCCAGCGGTGGCTGCCGTTTTCGGCAACGGCTGGATGGCGGGTGACTGTACGACCTCGTTCACGACTTCAACCTCTACTTAGCGCGAAACCACTTCGGTGGCGGCGAAGAAGTAGGCCACTTCGATGGCTGCGTTCTCGACCGAATCCGAACCGTGCGCGGCGTTGGCGTCGATCGAATCAGCGAAATCGGCGCGGATGGTGCCCGGAGCAGCGTCCTTCGGGTTGGTGGCGCCCAGCAGGTCGCGGTGGGCCAGCACGGCGTTCTCGCCTTCCAGGGCCTGGATCATCACCGGGCCGGAGATCATGAACTCGACCAGCGCGTTGAAGAACGGACGCTCGCGGTGCACGGCGTAGAAGCCTTCGGCTTCACGGCGCGAGAGCTGCTTGTACTTGGCAGCCACGACCTTCAGGCCGGCCTTTTCGAAGCGGGCGTAGATTTCGCCGATCACGTTCTTGGCAACGGCGTCGGGCTTGATGATGGAAAGGGTGCGCTCCAGCGCCATGGGAATTCTCCGGTAAAGGGCCGGCTGGCCCGAGGGTACATTAAAAAAACCCGCGTGCGGACGCGGGCTTAGCCTGAATTGCGGTGGCTAATTCTACCGGGTGACCCCGGCCTTTGCACAGCGCCAGATGAATGATGCTGCATAGCAGCATGACCTGAACGAGATGACGGGCGTAGGATCCAAACAATCGTTTGATTGATTGAGCCAGCCATGGGCAAACCCGCCAGCTTCTCCACCAAGGACCGCATCCTCGGCGCGGCCGAGGAACTGTTCGCCCAGTACGGCTTTGCCGGCACCTCGCTGCGCCAGGTGACCAGTCACGCGGACGTAAACATCGCCGCAGTCAACTACCACTTCGGGTCCAAGGACAACCTGGTCAATGAAGTGTTCCGCCGCCGCATGGACGAGATGACCGCCGCCCGCCTGGGCCAGCTGGAACAGGCCCGCAGCACCCAGCCCGGCGACCTGCGCGCTGTGCTGGCCGCCTTCGTCGAGCCGGCCCTGGCACTCGCCCAGGACCGCCAGAGCGGCGGTGCCTTCGTGCGCGTCATCGCCCGCGCCTATGCCGAAAAGAACGACAACCTGCGCAAGTTCCTGTCCGACCACTACGGCCACGTGCTGCGCGAGTTCGGCAAGGCCATCGGCGCCTGTGTGCCGGGCCTGAGCAAGGAAGAGCTGTACTGGCGCCTGGACTTCCTGGCCGGTTCGCTGACCTACGCCATGGCCGATTTCGGGCTGATAAAGCGCCCCCACAACATCAGCGAGGCCGAGCACCGCCGCAAGGCCGCGCAGGAATTGATCCATTTCGCCGAAGCCGGGTTCCGCGCCAGCGTGCGTAATCCGACCTCCCCCGCCGTTCCCTGATCCAACCGTCATCGCAGACCAAAGGTTTATCGATATGTCCAATTCCCTGCTTGTCCGCCGCGCCGCCGTACTGGGCGCAGGCGTCATGGGTGCGCAGATCGCCGCCCACCTGACCAATGCTGGCGTCGACACGGTGTTGTTCGACCTGGCCGCCAAGGAAGGTCCTGCCGACGGCATCGTGCTCAAGGCCATTGCCAACCTGGGCAAACTGAGCCCGGCCCCGCTGGCCAGCAAGGCACTGGCCGAAGCCATCACCCCGGCCAATTACGACTCCGGCCTGGAACAGCTGCGCGACTGCGACCTGATCATCGAAGCCATCGCTGAACGGATGGACTGGAAGCAGGACCTGTACAAGAAGATCGCGCCGTTCGTGAACGAGCACGCGGTACTGGCTTCCAACACCTCGGGCCTGGGCATCAACAAGCTGGCCGACGTGCTGCCGGAAGAACTGCGCCACCGCTTCAGCGGCGTGCACTTCTTCAATCCGCCGCGCTACATGCACCTGGCCGAGCTGATCCCGGCCACCACCACCGACGCCGCCGTGCTGGAAGGCCTGGAAGAATTCCTGGTCACCACCCTGGGCAAGGGCGTGGTGTACGCCAAGGACACCCCGAACTTCATCGGCAACCGCATCGGCGTGTTCTCGATCCTGTCCACCATCCACCACACTCAGCAGTTCGGCCTGGGCTTTGACGAAGTGGACGGCCTGACCGGCCCACTGGTCGGGCGCCCGAAGTCGGCCACCTACCGCACCTCCGACGTGGTTGGCCTGGACACCATGGCCCACGTCATCAAGACCATGGGCGACACCCTGCCTGACGACCCGTGGCACAAGTACTTCAACGCACCGGCATGGCTGGGCGCGCTGATCAGCAAGGGCGCATTGGGCCAGAAGACCGGCGCCGGCATCTTCCGCAAGGTTGGCAAGGACATCATGGTCCTCGACCTTGAGAAGCAGGACTATCGGGCAGCTGATCGCGTCGCTGCGCCGGAAGTGGTCGAGATCCTGAAGATCAAGAACCCGGCCGAGAAGTTCGCCAAGCTGCGCGAAAGCCAGCACCCGCACGCACAGTTCCTGTGGGCAACCTTCCGCGATCTGTTCCATTACAGCGCCTACCACCTGGCCGATATCGCCGAAACCGCGCGCGACGTGGACCTGGCCATCCGCTGGGGCTACGGCTGGTCCCTGGGCCCGTTCGAAACCTGGCAGGCCGCCGGCTGGAAGCAGGTGGCACAGTGGATCGCCGACGACATCGCCGCCGGCAAGAGCATGAGCAATGCGCCGCTGCCGGCCTGGGTGCTGGACGGCCGTGATGGCGTGCACGCCGCCGAAGGCAGTTACAGCCCGACGCAGAATGCCCTGGTACCGCGCTCCTCGCTGCCGGTGTACCAGCGCCAGCGCTTCCCGGATGCACTGCTGGGCGAGAAGTTCGCGCAGGGCGAGACCGTGTTCGAGAACGACGGCATCCGCCTGTGGACCGACGGTGACGGTATCGGCGTCATCAGCTTCAAGACCAAGATGAACACCGTCTCCGACCAGGTGCTGGACGGCATCCAGCACGCGATCGGCCTGGCCGAGAAGCAGTTCAAGGGCGTGGTGATCTGGCAGAACAAGGAGCCCTTCTCTGCCGGTGCCGACCTGTCCGGCGCACTGGGCGCGCTGAAGGCCGGCAAGTTCGCCGAGTTCGAGGCGATGGTGGCCAACTTCCAGCGCACCAGCCAGCGCATCAAGTACGCCACTGTGCCGGTGGTGACCGCCGTGCGTGGCCTGGCTTTGGGTGGCGGCTGCGAATTCCAGATGCATGCGGCCAAGTCGGTGGCGGCGCTGGAAAGCTATATCGGCCTGGTCGAAGCCGGCGTCGGCCTGCTGCCGGCTGGTGGTGGCCTGAAGGAACTGGCCGTGCGCGCCTCGCAGGCGGCCGGTCCGGACGGTGACGTGTTCGCCGAACTGAAGAAGACCTTCGAAACCGTGGCCATGGCCAAGGTCTCCAACTCGGCGGTCAACGCCAAGGAACTGGGCCTGATGCGCGGCACCGACAAGGTGGTGTTCAACAGCTTCGAGCTGCTGCACATCGCCAAGGCCGAGGTCACCGCACTGGCCGAAGGCGGCTACCGTCCGCCGCTGCCGGCACGCCGCATCCGCGTGGCCGGTGACGTTGGCATCGCCACCTTCAAGATGATGCTGGTCAACATGCTGGAAGGCCGTTTCATCAGCCCCTACGACTACGAGATCGCCGAACGCATCGCCACCGTGCTGTGCGGCGGCAAGGTTGATCGCAACACCGTGGTCGACGAGGAGTGGCTGCTGACCCTGGAGCGCAAGCACTTCGTCGAACTGGCACAGCAGGAAAAGACCCAGGCCCGCATCGCGCACATGCTGACCACCGGCAAGCCGCTGCGGAACTGAGCTGCCCCGTTACTGAGATTCGTTATTGGGGATTGGGGATTCGCAACCGCGACTCCCCTATTCCTTGAAAATTCCCAAATCCACCGGGCAAGAAGCATTCGGAAACAAGGCGTCGCTTTTGCGAATCCCGAATCCCGAATCCCCAATCCCGGCCTCCGGAGAAGACCATGAAACAAATCCAGGATGCCTACATCGTCGCCGCCACCCGCACCCCGGTTGGCAAGGCGCCCAAGGGCATGTTCCGCAACACCCGCCCGGACGACATGCTCGCCCACGTGCTCCGCTCCGTGGTCGCACAGGCCCCGGGCGTGGACGTCAACCGCATCGACGACGCCATCATCGGCTGCGCCATGCCCGAAGCCGAGCAAGGCATGAATGTGGCGCGCATCGGCGTGCTGCTGGCCGGCCTGCCGAACACCATCGCTGCGCAGACGGTGAACCGCTTCTGCTCGTCCGGCCTGCAGGCCGTGGCGATGGCGGCTGACCAGATCCGCCTGGGCAACAGCGACCTGATGCTGGCCGGCGGTACCGAGTCGATGTCGATGGTGCCGATGATGGGCAACAAGATCGCGATGGCACCGAGCGTGTTCGACAACGACCACGTCGCCATTGCCTACGGCATGGGCATCACCGCCGAGAAGGTTGCCGAGGAATGGAAGGTCTCGCGCGAGGAGCAGGACGCCTTCGCCCTGGCCTCGCACCAGAAGGCCATCGCTGCGATCCAGAACGGCGAGTTCAAGGACGAAATCACCCCCTACGACATCGTCTCGCACCTGCCTGACCTGGCCGATGGCAAGCGCATCATCACCCGCAACAAGACTGCCGACACCGACGAAGGCCCGCGCATCGACTCCTCGGCTGAAGGCCTGGCCAAGCTGCGCCCGGTGTTCCGCAACGGCCAGTTCGGCGGCACCGTCACCGCCGGCAACTCCTCGCAGATGAGCGATGGCGCCGGCGCCGTGCTGCTGGCCTCTGAGCAGGCGATCAAGGATTACGGCCTGACCCCGCTGGCCCGTTTCGTCAGCTTCTCGGTGGCCGGCGTGCGCCCGGAAGTGATGGGCATCGGCCCGATCGCCGCGATCCCGAAGGCACTGAAGCAGGCCGGCCTGACCCAGGACCAGCTGGACTGGATCGAGCTCAACGAAGCCTTCGCCGCGCAGTCGCTGGCGGTGATCCGCGATTGCGGCCTGGACCCGGCCAAGGTCAACCCGCTGGGCGGCGCGATCGCCCTGGGCCATCCCCTCGGTGCCACCGGCGCGATCCGTACCGCGACCCTGCTGCACGGCCTGCGCCGTCGCCAGCAGAAGTACGGCATGGTGACCATGTGCATCGGCACCGGCATGGGCGCTGCGGGTATTTTTGAATCGCTGTAAGCGATCTGCTGTGTTGTTGATTGAAGAAGGCGGCCTGAAGGCCGCCTTCTTTTTTGGGCTCATCGCGAAGAGCCCCCACCTCTCCCCAACCCCTCTCCCGCAAGGGGAGAGGGCTACAGCTGCAGTTGCCGGGAATGCCTGCGCTCGCAGCGATTCAAGCCCCTCTCCCCTTGCGGGAGAGGGGTTGGGGAGAGGGGCAGCTTTGCGCGCCAATCTACTTGCAACACCCCTGGGGCAAGAAACAGAAAAGCAGCCTGGCGGCTGCTTTTCCAATCAACACAACTGACAGACAACATCTGCTTCCAGAATGCTCGCAGCGCTTATTCCGCCAGCATCTTCTGCATCGCCGCCCGCGCCGGCCCGGCCAGCTTTTCGTTCTCCAGCGCAAAGCGCACGGTCGCTTCGATCAGCCCCAGATGCGTGCCGCAGTCAAAGCGTGTGCCCTCGAAACGGTAAGCATCCACCGGCTCGGTCGTGAGCAGCTGCGCGATCGCGTCGGTCAGCTGGATCTCGCCACCGGCACCGGTACCGGTTGCTTCCAGCAGTTCGAAGATCTTCGGGCTGAGCACGTAGCGCCCCACCACTGCCAGATCACTGGGCGCATCGGCGGGCTTGGGCTTCTCGACGATCTGGGTGATATGCCCCTTGCGGCCGTCGAACTTGTCGGTCGCGACGATGCCATAGCTGCCGGTCTTTTCATGCGGCACGTCTTCCACCGCAATGACGCTGGCGCCAGTGGCGGCGTTGAGGTCAGCCATCTGCTTGAGCGCGCCGTCGCCGCGGTTCCAGATCAGGTCGTCCGGCAGCAACACCGCGAAGGGTTCGTTGCCGACAATCGCCTTGGCACACAGCACCGCATGGCCCAGCCCCAGCGCCTCGGTCTGGGTCACGAATACCGCACGCACGCCCTTGGGCAGCACATGCCGGATCAGCTCCAGCTGCTCCTGCTTGCCGGCGCGCTCGAGCTTCTGTTCCAGCTCGTAAGCCTTGTCGAAATAGTCAGCCACCGCGTGCTTGTAGCGGTTGGTGATGAAGATCAGGGTGTCGCAACCGGCCTCGATAGCCTCGTCGACGGCGTACTGGATCAACGGCCGGTCAATGATCGGCAGCATTTCCTTGGGCACGGTCTTGGTCGCCGGCAGAAACCGGGTGCCAAGACCGGCAACAGGAAAGACCGCCTTCTTTATACGTGCTTGCATCAATGATTCCTTCCAGCTTCCTTCGAGGGGAATGGGACGATATTGGCCTTGGCCCCGGTGTTGCGCGCCGCCGGCATATCCAGCGGCAGGAATTCAGGAACGGTAGTGCGGAGAATCGCATGCAGCGTCGCCACATCATACGAGGCAACCGCGGCCCTCAACTCGGCTACATTGGCCAATACCTGATCGACCGAGAACTCGCGCGGCCCCGCCTCCAGCACCTTCGGATGCGAAGTGGGCTGGCAATTCTCGTCTGCGTAGAACAAGGTTTCGTGAAGCTTCTCACCCGCACGCAGGCCAGTGTAGACAATCGGGATATCAACCCCCGGCACCTTGCCCGCCAACCGGATCAACTGTTCGGCCAAGTGCCGGATCAGCACCGGCTCGCCCATGTCCAACATATAGATCGCACCGCGCGACGATGAAGCGGCCGCCTGCAGAATCAGCAGACAGGCTTCCGGGATCGTCATGAAATAGCGCGTCACGTCAGGGTGGGTCACAGTGACCGGCCCCCCTTTGCTGATCTGCTCGCGGAACAAGGGGACCACGCTGCCAACCGATCCCAGCACATTGCCGAAGCGCACGGTGACGAACCGGGTTTTGCCGGGGCGCTTGTTCAAACTCTGACAGATCATTTCGGCGTAGCGCTTGCTGGCGCCGAGCGCATTGACCGGATCCACCGCCTTGTCGGTGGAGATGAACACGAAATTCTCCACCCCACGCTCCACGCACGCACTGGCCACACACTCGGTCGCCAGGGTGTTGTTGCGCACCGCCTCGCGCAGCTGATTCTCCAGCAGGGGCACCTGCTTGTAGGCAGCTGCATGGAACACCGTATCCGGGCGATAGGTGTCCAGCACGTGCCGGACCACGGCGGGGTCGCCGCAATCGCCCAGTACGCCACTGACCTTCAATTCGGGAAAGTTGCGTCGCAGCTCGGCCTGGATGTTGATCATCAGCAACTCGCTGATCTCCAGCACAACGACCTCTGCCACCCCGTGGCGGGCACATTGCCGGCACAGCTCCGAGCCGATCGAACCGCCGCCGCCGGTAACCAGCACGGTGCGGCCGCGCAACCAGCCACGCAGCAGCCCCCAGTCCGGCAGGATGGCCTTGCGCCCCAACAAGTCCTCGATCGCGACTTCCTTCAACTGGCCGGGCAGCGAGCTGCCCTCCAGCACATCACTGAGCCGGGGAACGGTACGGAAAGGCAACCCCGTTGCCTCGCACAAGCCCACCACCCGCTGCATGCCCGCCGCATCCAGTGTTGGGATGGCAATCACCAGCAGCTTGGCATCCACTTCCTTGGCCACGTTGACCACATCGGACAGCGTGCCGAGGATGGGCGCGCCATGCAGGTTCGCGCCCTGCAGCGCCGGGGAGTCATCCAGCAGACCCACCGGCACATAGGTGCCCGAGCGACGCAGGTCCTTGACCAGAGTTTCCGCCGCCAAGCCGGCCCCCAGCACCAGTACACGCCTTGCACGGGCGTCCGAGTTGACGGCCTGGTAATCCTTCCAGGCCCGGTAAAGCAATCGCGGCGTTCCCAGCAACGCGGACAGGGCAAATGGATAGACCATCAGCACCGACATGGGAATGCCTTCCAGCCGCCGGTAGCTGAACACCACGACGATGGCCAGCAACCCGATGAAGCAGGCTTTGAAGATGTTGATCAGGTCAGCAACGCTGGCGAAGCGCCACAGGCCGCGGTACAGGCCTACCTTGCCGAAAGCCAGCGCCTGCAGGCCAAGCACAATGGCCACGTCAAGCGAGAACAGGGGCAACTGCGGCGAGTGGTCGAGCAGCGCATAACGCGCCATGAACAAGCCCTGCCAGCACAGCCAGACCATTACCAGATCGTGCAGCATCACGGCATAACGTGCGCCGCCACCGTTGGAGCTGACTCTATGCTCGCTCGCCATCTTGATCATCCTGGTTGATTTGCCCTCGCGCGCAGGAGGAACCAGGCCGCCGTACCCACGGCTACCCACGTAACGCCCCCTGCCCACCCCCACTCCGGGGGAAGCCCTGAAAACAGCGAGGCGAGTATAGCCCCGACAATACTGAACAAGGCATACAGCGATGTCACGAAAGCGTGGCTGCGTTCATTCTTTACCCAAAGCTGGTAAAGATGCTGTGTATGCGCCTGCATCCATGCTTCACCACGTGCCACCCGCCCCAACAAAGTGAGACCGGCATCAATGAAAAATGCCGCAGGCAACATCAGCCACAGCGGCAGCGCAACATCGGTGACGCTGATACCCAACGCCAACAGGCCCGCCACCAGATACCCGAGCGCACCGCTGCCAACATCGCCCATGAAGATGCGGGCACGCGGAAAGTTGAAGGGCAGGAAACCCGCACAGCCGGCAGCCAACGCCCAGGCAGCCAGCGCATAGGGGGGCGGCATCAACAACCCCGCCCCAACCCCCACGATGATGGCCTGAGTGCTGGCGAGCCCGTTGATCCCATCCATGAAGTTCCAGATGTTGATCAACGACACCCCTAACAACGCACACAGCAGCGCCTTCCAGCTGCTGCCCGTGCCCTGCCAGACCAGCCAGCCAAGCAGCAGCGCTGCCAGCAGATGTATGAATAGACGCGGCACGGCAGGCAAGGGCTTGTGGTCGTCCCACCAGCCAATACCCGCCACCAGCAGCAAGCCCAGCGCAAACACCGACAGGGTCACAGCCGCCTGTGGCAGCCATATCATCCCCAGCACGCAGGCCAGCAGCTGGGAAACCACGATGCCGATGCCGCCGCCACGCGGGGTGGAAACACGATGGCTGCGGCGTTCGCCGGGCAGGTCAAACAACTGCCGTCGCTGCGCGTAGCGGATCGCGCCCCAGGTAACCAAGGCTCCCACCGCGAAGATCAGCAGCAGGTAAGGAAAGCTCAACAGCACCGGTCAGAGCACCGCGAAATTCAACAAAGGCTTGACCGTACCCCACTCCTTGCAGCTCGGGCATTGCCAGTGGTGGGTGCGCGCACCAAATCCGCAGCGGGTGCAACGGTAGGCCGGATTACGCACCAGCAACTGGTCGGTGATGTGCTTCAGATCCTGCAGCGTCGCCACCGGATCGGCACCCTCGGCAAGGGTCAGATCGATCAGCGCGGATTCACCACGCACCGAGGGGCGGTCCTTCAGCTGGCGCCCCAGATAGGCGCGCGCCGGCGCAGGCCCCTCCTGTTCTTCCATCAGCCGGGTCAACGCCAGCACCGGCGCGATGCCGCGGTAGTGCTCGGTCATCTCGGCCAGGAAGGCACGGGCACCGGCAATGTCACCGACGTTGCGGTAGTTCTTGAGCAGCTGCGGCAGGATCTCCGGCAGATAGTCCGGATCGTTGCGCGCAGCCCGTTCGAATGCCCGTACCGCGGCCTCATCATTGCCGAAGTCGCTTTCCAGGCGACCCTCGATGATGCCGGCGCGCACGCTCATCGCGTCGGCGGCGTTGGCACGATTGATCGCCGCGCGCGCATCTTCCAACCGCCCGGCAGCACGGTAGCGCTCGGCCAGCTCGCACTCGAACTGCCCGATCAGCTTGCCCATGGGCTCGTCGGTTACCGCTTCATAGCGGGTGGCGTTCTCGATCGCCTTCTCCCAATCGCGCTCAGCCTGATAGATGCTGATCAGATGCTTGAGCGCTTGGGGTGCACGCTGGTCCAGTTGTGCCAGCTCGGTGAACACGGTTTCAGCCCGGTCCAGCAGGCCCGACTTCATATAGTCCTCGCCCAAGGCCAGCAATGCCTGCACGCGCTGGGCGTCGCTGAGATCATTGCGGTTCACCAGCCCCTGATGCAGGCGGATGGCACGGTCCACTTCACCGCGGCGGCGGAACAGGTGCCCCAGCGCCACCTGGGTTTCAAAGGTTTCCTTGTCCAGCTCGGCGATGTGCAGGAACAGCTCGATCGCCTTGTCAGGCTGCTCGTTGAGCAGATAGTTCAGGCCGCGGAAATAGGTGCTAGACAGGCGGCTGACCTGGTTCTCGCTATGCCGCTGGCCACCACGGCGGCCGATCACCCAGCCACTGAGTGCTGCAATTGGCAGGAACAGGAAGAACCAGAACCACTCACTGATAAAAGCCATCTGTGATCAGCGTCCGTCAAAAGGAGAAGGAGTCTGTACCGGTGCCACCTGTTCCGGCGCTGCAGTCAAAGCCGCCTTGTTGGCTCGGCGCAGCTTGGCGTACATGGGCACCACCAGCGACGCCATGACCAGACCGCCACCGACCAGCGCACCCAACAACAGCGAGGCGATGATGGCGACACCCGAGGTGGTCTGGAGCACCCAGAAGGCCAGGCTGATCTTGATGGGCTCGGAGTTCAGCGACCCCACCACCAGACCACCGACCAATACGGCCAGCAGGATCAATAGACGAAAGACCTTCATGGCCGGCTGACTCCGTGGAAACAGCCTTTAGCTTACCGGTGCGGGCATGAAACCGCAGCATCAATCGCCGCCAATGCGGCATCAACGGCTCAGGCCGGATCGCTTTCCAACGGCACCACCGAGCTGACGCGCTCGCGCAGCTCCTTGCCCGGCTTGAAATGCGGCACATGCTTGCCCGGCAGCGCGACCGATTCACCCGTCTTCGGGTTGCGGCCCAGGCGCGGCGGACGGTAATGCAGGGAAAAACTACCAAAGCCCCGGATCTCGATGCGATCACCCGAGGACAGCGACCCGCCCATCATTTCCAGCAAGGACTTCACCGCCAGATCGACATCATCGGCCTTCAGGTGCGCCTGATGGCGCGCGAGGATTTCGATCAGCTCGGATTTGGTCATTGCGTACTCGTCAATGGCAGGGTCTTACCCTGAAACGGCCCGGACTGATGTCCGGGCCGCCAGGTCACAACTACTTACAACAGGCCGATTACTCGGACTTGTTGCCGTTCAACTGTGCGCGCAGCAGAGCGCCCAGCTGGGTGGTGCCGCTGGATGCCGAAGAGGACTGGTACTCTTCCAGCACTTCGCGCATTTCGGCATCGTCCTTGGCCTTGATCGACAGCTGCAGGGTACGGCCCTTGCGGTCCATGCCCACGAACTTGGCTTCGATCTTGTCGCCGACCTTCAGGTGCTGGGTGGCGTCGTCAACGCGCTCGTTGGCGATGTCGCGTGCCGAGACGTAACCTTCGATGCCGTCAGCCAGCTCGATGATCGCGCCCTTGGCGTCGACTTCCTTCACCACGCCTTCGACCTTGGAGCCCTTCGGAT
>DAMCTY010000030.1:0-4919 GCA_032112995.1 Stenotrophomonas sp.
CGTCGCCGGCACGGCGCTGGCGGTGAGCGGCGCGGCGTCGGCGCGGTTGTCCAGGTGGGCGTTGATGGCCGTGGCGGTGAAGCCACCAAAGGCGGCCGCCAGGGCCAGGGTCAGCAGGGTCGGTACGGGTCGCATAAGCCGATGGTTCCTTGCGGGGCGCACGGGGGGCGCCAGGGTGGGGCGGGTTGCTGAACACGAGTGTGGCGGGGGCCAGCTAAATCGGCAATGAAACTTCTGCACTGCCGCAAGCCCAAGGCCCCCAATGCCTACACGGATTGCAATAGATCAATGGCAGATTTTTTGTTTGACATCACCCCGCCGGTGGGTAAGCTTGGTCGGGTCATCACCCACTAGATGTTGGGTTGATGTGAAAAACGTCCCCAAGCAGTAGGGTTTTGTTGCTAGGGGTGCAGGCACCCCAACGGAAGGCGTGCAGTGACCATGACAGTGATGCAGACAACCGGTGATTTCCGGAACCCCCTCATCCCGCTGACAGGCGCGTAAGCACGCGCCTGCGCGTCGTTGTCTCTGCCGCCCGACCCGTCGGGTACTAAGTAAACGCACCGCAAGGTGCCCCAGGAGAGTTTCCCCAATCATGAGTACGGTGCGTCTGGAAGTGGTCAGCAATCAAACCAAGTCGGACATGATCCCGTTGCAGCCTGCCTCGCAGGACATCTGGGAAAAGAAGTACCGCCTCACGACCAAGGCAGGCGAAGCGCTGGATGCCGATATCGACGGCACCTACCTGCGCGTGGCCCGGGCCCTGGCCGATGCCGAGGCTACCGACGACAAGCGCGCCTACTGGTTCGAGCGTTTTGCCTGGGCCCTGCGCCGTGGCGCGATCCCGGCCGGCCGCATCACCTCCAACGCCGGTGCGCAGGAACACAAGCCGGCCACCAGCACGATCAACTGCACCGTGTCGGGCACCATTACCGACTCGATGGACGGCATTCTGGAAAAGGTCCACGAAGCGGGCCTTACCCTGAAGGCCGGCTGCGGCATCGGCTATGAGTTCAGCACCCTGCGCCCGCGCGGCGCCTTCGTCGCTGGCGCCGGTGCCTATACCTCCGGGCCGATGTCCTTCATGGATATCTACGACAAGATGTGCTTCACCGTGTCCTCGGCCGGTGGCCGCCGCGGCGCGCAGATGGGCACCTTCGACGTGTCGCACCCGGACGTGAAGGACTTCATCCGCGCCAAGCGCGAGGACGGCCGCCTGCGCCAGTTCAACCTGTCGCTGCTGATCACCGACGGCTTCATGGAGGCGGTGGACAAGGACGCCGACTGGCCGCTGGTGTTCCCGATCAACACCAAGGAGCAGGCCGAGCTGGATCCGGCCAGCGGCGAGGAAGTGGTCTGGCGCGAATGGCCGACCCACGAGAACTACATCGTCCGCGACGACGGCCTGGTGGCCTGCAAGGTGTACGGCCACATCCGTGCCCGCCACCTGTGGGACATGATCATGGTCTCGACGTACGACTACGCCGAGCCGGGTTTCATCCTGATCGACCGCGTCAACGAGATGAACAACAACTGGTGGTGCGAGAGCATCCGCGCCACCAACCCCTGCGGCGAGCAGCCGCTGCCGCCGTACGGCGCCTGCCTGCTGGGCTCGGTCAACCTGACCAAGTTCGTGCGCGACCCGTTCACCGACAAGGCCTCGTTCGACTGGGACGAGTACAAGGAAGTCGTGCGCGTGTTCACCCGCATGCTCGACAACGTGGTCGAGGTCAACGGCCTGCCGCTGGAACAGCAGCGCAACGAGATCATGCGCAAGCGCCGCCACGGCATGGGCTTCCTCGGCCTGGGCAGCACCCTGACCATGCTGCGCATGAAGTACGGTTCGCCGGAGTCGTGCGAGTTCACCGAAGCCATCGCCCGCGACATGGCCGTGGCCGGCTGGGAAACTGGTCTGGAACTGGCTCGCGAGAAGGGCCCGGCGCCGATCATGGAGGAGGCCTTCGAGGTCACCGCGGCGATGCTGCGGCAGCGTCCAGAGATGCGCAAGGACGGCTGGAAGGTCGGCCAGAAGATCCAGGGCAAGGTGCTGCACGCGCGCTACAGCCGTTACATGCAGCGCATCGCCTCGGTCGCCCCTGAACTGGTGGACGAACTGGCCGAGACCGGCGCGCGCTTCACCCACCACAGCTCCATCGCGCCGACCGGCACCATCAGCCTGTCGCTGGCCAACAACGCCTCCAACGGCATCGAGCCCTCGTTCGCGCACCACTACAGCCGCAACGTGATCCGCGAAGGCAAGAAGAGCAAGGAGAAGGTGGACGTATTCTCCTTCGAACTGCTGGCCTACCGCGAACTGGTCAACGCCAAGGCCATGCCGTTCGCCGAGGACGCCGAATCGCGCCTGCCGGACTACTTCATCGCCGCCGATGACATCTCGCCGAAGGAGCACGTCGACGTGCAGGCCGCCGCGCAGAAGTGGGTGGACAGCTCGATCTCCAAGACCGCCAACGTACCCACCGATTACCCGTACGAGCAGTTCAAGGACATCTACCGCTACGCCCACGAGCAGGGCCTGAAGGGCTGCACCACCTTCCGCTTCAACCCGGCCGCCTTCCAGGGCGTGCTGGTCAAGGAAGCGGACCTGGAGAACACCACCTACCGCTTCGAACTGGAAGACGGCCAGGTGGTGGAGGTCAAGGGCAACGAGCAGATCGAGTACGACGGCGAGATGCACACCGCCGCCAACCTGTTCGACGCCCTCAAGGAAGGCTACTACGGCAAGTTCTGAGTGCCTTCACTGCCCACCCGGCCGCGGCCGGGCGGGCAGGACGGTGGTCCCAGCGCCACCGGGTTGTTGCGCGTTTGTTCCACGTAGCATCGGCTTCGATATAGCATCGCCAACGTAAAGACCCGATGCCCTGAGGAGGGCTATATGAGCAATGGTAATGGTGTGACCGCGACCGTAACCCAGGTTGCCGAGAACGTGAAAGAAACCGCAGCCAACGTCGGCGAGACCATCGCCGTGACCGCCAGCGACGCCGTGGCCGCCGTCAAGACCGGTGCCAGGAAGGTCGAGGCCGGCGCCAAGAAGCAGGTGGCCAAGGTCAAGAAGGCAGTGAAGAAGGCCGAGAAGGTCGTGGTCAAGAAGGCTGCCGCCGCCAAGAAGGCCGTGGCCAAGAAGACCGCTGCCGCCAAGAAGGAAGTGACCAAGAAGGTCAGCTCCATGCGCCAGAAGCTGGAGGCCGCCAAGGCCAATGCCCAGGCCGAGGCCAGCGAGCTGAAGAAGAAGGGTGCCGGCAAGCGCGCCGCCACCAAGAAGGCCATCGCCAAGGTCGAGAAGAAGGCCGCCGGCAAGGCTGCCTCCGCCAAGAAGACCGTGAAGGCTGCCGAGAAGAAGGTGGCCAAGGCCGTCAGCAAGAAGGCTGCCGCCGCCAAGAAGTCGGTGAAGGCCACCGAGAAGAAAATCGCCAAGGCCGTTGGCAAGAAGACCACCGCTGCCAAGAAGGCAGTGAAGAAGGTCGAGAAGAAGGCCGCCAAGAAGGTTGCCGCCGTCAAGAAGACGGTGAAGGCCACTGAAAAGAAGGTCGCCAAGAAGGTAGCCGCCAGCAAGAAGACGGTTGCCAAGAAGGCTGCCAGCGCCAGGAAGACGGTCGCCAAGAAGGCCACCGCAGTGAAGAAGGCCGTCAAGAAGGCCACCCGCAAGTAAGCCGCACCGCGCACCCCGTCCTTCGGGACGGGGTTGCTGCCAATCCGTATAGCAACGCATAACCAGGACTCGCACCATGGCCGTCAAGATCGACAAGAAAATCAAGGGCTATTCCGTCATCACCCCGGACGACAAGGCCCGTGAAGCAGCAGCGGCCAAGGCCCCGGTGGTTGCCGCCCTGGACGAGTCCCCGGCCGACAACATCGTGCACATGCACGAGCGCATCGAGCGCCCGGAAGTGCTGATCGGCAGCACCTACAAGATCAAATCGCCGCTGGTGGAACACGCCTTCTACGTGACCATCAACGACATCGTGCTCAACCAGGGCACCGAGCACGAACTGCGCCGTCCGTTCGAGATCTTCATCAACTCCAAGTCGATGGAGCATTTCCAGTGGATCGTGGCGCTGACCCGCATCATGTCCGCCGTGTTCCGCAAGGGCGGCGACGTCACCTTCATCGTTGACGAAATGAAAGCCGTGTTTGACCCGAAGGGCGGTTACTTCAAGGCCGGTGGCGTGTACATGCCGTCGCTGGTGGCCGAGCTGGGCTCCATCGTCGAAGACCACATGAAGTCGATCGGCCTGCTGCAGGACCCGGAAATGAGCGCCCACCAGCGCGCCCTGATCGCCGAAAAGCGCAAGCAGTTCGAAGAGCGCTCAAAAAAAAACAGTGAAGTAAACGCAGCGCCGGCGCAAAGCGCCGCGCTCGCCCCCTCCCTTTCGCAAAGCGAAGGGGAGGGCCGGGGGGGGGTGGCGCTTGATGTTGCCGTTGCCTCCGAAGCCGACCCCGAAAGCGCCGACAACGGCAGTTTCCCGGCCAGCGCCAGCATGTGCCACAAGTGCAGCACCAAGGCGTTGGTGATCATGGACGGCTGCCAGACTTGCTTGAATTGTGGCTACTCCAAGTGCGGTTGATGCCGCAATGAAGTAGCCCGGGTAAGCGCAGCGCACCCGGGACTGCAGCGATCAAAGAAGCCGAGCCCTTGCTCGGCTTCTTTTCTTCACGCTTTCGCTGATTCCTTTCGAAGTCAACGAAAGCATCCCCACGGCTGCGATTTGATGCGACGCCGGACATTGCCTGATCCCGGGTGCGCTGCGCTTACCCGGGCTACGGGTTGGCTGGTGTTTGGGGTGGTTTGCTTACGGATTGCGGGGCGGGCATTGTGCGCTGATGTGGCTACGCTGGGACGATGGTCAACTATCGACGTAATCGTGTTGCCGGCGGCACCTACTCCTTCACCGATACCTTGC
>DAMCTY010000030.1:4929-44984 GCA_032112995.1 Stenotrophomonas sp.
AGTGACGTAGCCCGGGTAAGCGCAGCGCACCCGGGACTGCAGCGAACACGGAAGCCGAGCCATTGCTCGGCTTTTTTGGTTCGCGCTTTCACTGTTTCCTTTCGGCGCCAGCGAAAAGGTATCCCCACAGCTGCGACGTGATGTGGTACCTAACATCGCGTGGCCCCGGGTGCGCTGCGCTTACCCGGGCTACGGTTTGGCGGGTGGTTTGCTTACGGATCGCGGGGCAGGCGTTGTGCGGTGATGTGGCTACGCTGGGGCGATGGTCAACTATCGACGTAATCGTGTTGCTGGCGGCACCTACTTCTTCACCGTTACCTTGCGCGATCGGCGTAGTGATCTGCTGGTGCGCGAAATCAATGCGTTGAAGCAGGCGTGGCGTAATGCCGCACAGCGCGTTCCGCATCTGGTGCTGGCTGCGGTGGTGCTGCCGGAACATCTACACGCGGTGATCCAGATGGATGCCAGCACCGATGACTATCCACGGTTGTGGCAGGACATCAAGAAAGGCTTCACCCGCAGGGTCTCCGCTCCGGGCCATCAATCTCCTTGGCAGGCGCGCTATTGGGAGCGAACCATCCGCGACGCGAGCCAGCTTCAAGCCTGCGTGGACTATGTGCATATCAATCCGGTGAAGCATGGCTGGGTGAGTGCCGTGCGCGACTGGCCGCACTCCACATTCCATCGCTATGTCCGAGAGAGAATGCTGACGGAAGACTGGGCAGGCGCCGAATCATTCTCGAGCCACGGATATGGCGAACGAACCGGGTAGCCCGTAGCCCGGGTAAGCGCAGCGCACCCGGGGGCTTTTGCGGGATCAATCAATGCGTTCGGTTGCTGGGTTGCTCCGTATCGGCGCGCCAACGCATCGGCAATCCTGTGTGATATCTGGGTTCATGCGGCCCCGGGGGCGCTGCGCTTACCCGGGCTACAACAGCCCGCGGACACGGTTGGCCGGATCCGCATTGGGGCGAAAGGCGCTTGTGCGTTGGTTCTGAATCGTAAAGAACTGCGGCGCACTTTCGATACGTTCCGGCGGGAAGTGGCGGCTGGAATCGGGTTTTCAATCTGCCCCTGGCCATAAGAGGATGGAGCGTCGCTCCTCAATCCCGTGGAAGCGCACAACCTTCGCGGATGATGCTGCAGTCCCTGCCGCATTGGCGCAGGGCTTGGCGTTTCAGCTTGTCCAGATTGTCATTGCCCGTCTTCCAGTGCCACTCCTCGGGGCCGGACGCCACCACGGCGCACTGATCGCCAAAGGTGAACTCCAGGCCGCAGTCTTCGCCACCGGCCGCCTCACATGCAGCAACGGCTTTGTCGCTGGCGTCCTGCGCGGAGCTGCCGTCCACGGTCCAGCCCACGACCGAGTGCTTGCCCGAGGCGAACGCGCCCCATTGGCGTGCGTTGCTGTTGCGTTGGGTGTCGCCAACGCCATGTGCGGGCAGGTAGACCGAGTTGTAGGCGGCAGACCCAGGTTGTTGGGCAGCAGCGGTGAGGATGCTGCCGCAGGCGAGGCCAATCAGCAGCAGAATTTGGGTCACTGACTTCATGTCGGGCTTCCTTTGGCGGACTTCGTTTGATCAGAGCCTACATCCGGTCTGATGAAACTGGAGTTGCTGCCAAGGAGAGGTGCGCGCTGCTGCTTTCTGCACACCGGCGTTGTTCCCAAGCGCAAACACCGCGTCCAAGACCGCATGTACCGCCGCTACGTGGGATGGTCCGCCATCTTCTTCAAACGGGCGGGGCCGAGCGACCGGCCGCACCTTCGATCAGTACCTCGATCAATGCATGCGAAAACAGGAGTGAGAGTCGGTTTGCCGCACTGGCGCTCGTCGGAAGCGTTCTCTTGGTTCTCCAGAGTCAGTTGGAACCGCGGCAACAGGCGCTTGATAGCCGCACGTGATGGAAGGGGAATCGTAAAGAAATTATCCGCTAGTTGTGACGTATTCCAATAAAATATCTAACTGTATCAATGTCTTGAAATTGAGTGTTATGAGAAGTAACGTTTCTTTAATCGTAAAGAAACGAGCGCTGATCATGGCCCGTCCTTCCTCCGTTAGCGTCCTGCAACTGCTTGATCTGCTTCAAAATGGCGATCCGGTGCCGGCTGGCGAGTTGGTCGAAAAGCTGGCCGTTTCCCGCCCGGTGCTGTCGCGGTTGGTAGCGGAAGCCGGTGACCGGGTGCGCCGGGTTGGCAAGGCGCGGGCCACGGCCTACGTGGCTACTGCGCTGGTCCGGCCCAACAGGTGGCCGCTTTACCGCATGGGCCCGGAAGCGAACATGGAAGAGCTGGGTACCTTGCATGCGTTGCGTGGAGACCGTTTCCTTTTCGAGCCCACGGGTGATCGCCCGAACCTCATGCGCCAAGTGGATGGTCCGGCGGGCTACTTCCCGGGACTGCCCTGGTTTCTGGACGACGTGCGCCCGCAGGGCTTCCTTGGTCGTTCCATGGCGCATCGCCTGGGCCGGGCATTGGGTGCGCCCGTCGACCTGAAGAGCTGGCAGTCACGCGACAACCTGCTCGGCATCCTGCACGGCGGCACCAGTATCGGCGACCTGCTGTTGGGGCAGGCTGCCATCGACCGTGCGTTGCGGGATGTGGATGCGCCACCGGACCAGGTGGACATGAACCGTCGGCAGCAGATCTATGCCATTCGCGCCAAGGAGGCGCTCGACGGCGAGGATGTGGGCTCATCTCCCGGCGGTGAGCAGCCCAAGTTCACGGCAACCGTTGTTAGCGCTGCCCGTCGTTACGCCGCCTTGGTCAAGTTCGCGCTGCCGTCGGTGAACCCGGTGGGCGCGCGTTGGGCGGATCTGCTCACCTGCGAGCATCTGGCTTTGACCACGCTGCGGGAAGCAGGCGTTTCCGCTTCCCGCACACAGTTGCTTCGCCGCGACGACCACGTGTTCCTGGAAGTGGAGCGGTTTGATCGCACGGACGTCTTGGGCAGGCGCGGCTTTGTTTCGCTGTTGGCGTTGGATGCGGCCTTCATAGGCGAGGGAACACGTGACTGGGGTGTGGCTGGCGAACAGCTTGTCGGCCAGCGACTGATCACCCAGGACGCCGCCGAGGCCATGGCGCGACTCCATTGGTTCGGCAGGTTCATCGGCAATACCGACATGCATCTTGGCAACATCGGTTTCCACCTGATCGACCGTGGCCCGCTGCCGCTATGCCCGGCCTATGACATGTTGCCGATGTATATGGCGCCATCCGCGCAGAGTGGAAATATTCGTGCACTGGCACCGGTAAGCATCAATGCGCCGAGCAGGAGCGGACAAGCACCGCTCATTGCCTGGGCCGCGCGGGTGGCGGTGCAGTTCTGGCAGCAGGTAGCCGAAGCAGAGGTTGCCGCAGACATCCAGGCAGTGGCGCGGCAGAACATGGGCGTAGTCAGCCGCTACGCGCAGCGCTTCGGTAGCTGAAAAGAGCGCGGGTCAGCGTGATTGCTCCGTATCGAAGACCAGAGTCGACGTGGGCTGTGTCGAAGAAGTTTTTCGGTCGCACGACCAGAAAGCGAATATTCCACGTGAGACAGTACAGACAGTAACTGCGCCGGATAGCTCGCCCCATCTTCAAACGCGCATGCACAACTGACGGTGGCAGCAGTCCCCGATGGTGCTGCCCGGCCGCAGCAGCCGTTACAATCCGCGCATTCCCCTGCGCCGCAGACGGAATGACAGGGAAGCATCGTATTGGTCAGTTTGGGGTGTGCATGAAAGTCCGGATTCTGTGGGTGTCGTTGTTGATGGGTTTGTTGCTGGGCTGCACGCAGGCGCCAGCTGGCGATGCGCAGGGCACAGCCGCCGCTGCGGCAGCAGCGCCACAGCCCGAGGTGCAGGCCAGTACCGATCCCGAAGCCGGCATCGAAGACAGCGAATCCTCCCCCTATGAAGAAGGGGAACCCGAGGACGATGCGCCCACGCCTGCGGCATTCGACTACGAACCCAGCTGCGAGGAAGCGCCGCTGGCAACGCACTTCTTCACCCTGGTGGGCGGCAATACCGTGGACAACTGCGGCCGTGCCGATGCCAAGGTGACCGCCGCGTTCGACGAACTGATGAAGGAAGCCGCGCAGGGCGATATCGCCGATCCGGACGTACCTTCGCAACGCGAGCGTCTGCTGAGCGGGCCCAGTGGCCCCGGCGTGCCGAAGACCCTGGGGCGGGAGACATGGTGGTTCTACACCGCCTGCCAGGCGCACCAATGCGGTACCCACCAGCTTGCAATGCTCTACCAGCCCGAGCAGACGCGACTGGTTGGCCGCCTGTTGTCGCGCTGCAAGGTCTGGTGGTTGGGCAATCCGAGCGCCGAGCAGCGCGAATTGATCGACGACACCGCGCCGGTGGATGCCAGCCTGCTGCGCAGTGATGGCTCAACCTGCGACGACGAGGCCTGACAAGCAGAATCGTAGCCAACACGAGGTTGGCTACCCCGGCCCACGCATGGCCTTCAGGAAGATGGGGTGTTGACGCGTCCGTGCAAGCAGCGACGACCGCAGTCCGATCTTGCAGTGTCGCCGTTCTGTAGCTGTTGATGCTGCCTGCGCGTTCAACGCAATCCTTCACCGTGCAGATGCGGCCCGCGCGGGTTCAGCGCTGCAATGCCTCGGCGCGATAGAAAGCTTCCAGCTCGCGTGGGTTACCCAAGCGTAGCTTGGGCAGGTCGATGCTGTCGAACAAGGCCGCATAGCTGCGCCGGTTGCGCGGCGTCACCACGCCGATGTGGTGGATCATTTCCCACTTCACCGAGTCCTTGTTGCCGGCCAGTGCGCCGTGGCGGGCATGCTCGAACCAGGTGCGGCGGAAGTAGCGGTACAGACTGGTGGTGGTGGGCAGGTCGAGCAGGATGAAACCGGTGGCGCGTTGCAGGCGCTGCGGCAGGGCGCGGGAATAGTTGCCCTCCATCACCCAGTATGGCTGCTGGATGGCGGCGTCATGCAGTTGCAGGAAGTCCGCTTCCGGGCGCGGCTGCCAGTTGCTGTGCGGCAGGTGGAACAGCTGGTCCAGGTGGACGGCCGGCAGCTGCCTTTGCTGCGCGATGGAGACGGCCAGGGTGGATTTGCCACTGTTGGACGGCCCCATGATGCAGATACGCGGGCCCAGCTCGGCGAGGGTGGTCATGCGGCATCCACGCGGGTTCTGGAGTGGTGCGCTGCAGCCTAAACCATGGCCTGCCGGATGACGGCATTCCACTGTCAGCCGATCCCGGCGCGTCCCGCCGATTTGGGGGATGATGGCGGCAAGACCCTACCGGTGGACCGCGCATGCCCAGGCACGACAGCGTTACCCTGCAAGGCAACATCATTCATTTGATCTATGGCCCCAAGGGCGGCATCGAGGGTGCCCTGCTACGGGTGGGCAGCCGCCAGTTGCAACTGGTGCTGGACAAGGATGACCACGCATCGGCGGCCTATCTGGCCGGCCTGGCGCCCGATGCCACGGTCGCTGCGCTGGCCGCCGAACTGCCGCCGTCCAACAAGGGGCCTGCCGCGCACCCGCTGTACCAGCTGCACAAGCTGCCCGGCATGGGCCGGCGCGGCACCAAGGCCGCAACCGCAGGCAGCGGGCGGACTTACAGCGGCAAAGTGGTGCGGCTGAACTACGCACGTCATGGCGAGGCCAACGGGGTGGTGCTGGACAGTGGCGACTTCATCCACACCCGTCCTGAGGGCATGCGCAAGCTTGCGCTGAAACCCGGCAGCAAGGTGGAAGCCGAGGGTGAGGCCCGGCCGCTGTTGCATGGTGGCGGCCAGGTGGTGGAGGCAAGCCGCGTCAATGGCGTGGCGATGGGCAAGGCGCCGGCCAAGGCAGCCAAGAAGGTGACGAAGAAAGCAGTGAAGAAGGTTACTAAAAAGGTAGCCAAAAAGGCGTCCAGCAAGGCCGTCAAGAAGGCTGCTGCAAAACCCAAGGCCGCCGCACCCCGCGCAGGCAGATCCGCGGCTGGCAAGGCGCAGCGCTGATCCACCGCCTGCAACCGGATTGAGCTAGCATCGGCGCACCCCGGGGCGGAGTGCGCCGATGACGATCGCGGTATTGCGCAGTCTATTGCTCGTTCTCGCGCTGCCAGTGTTGCTGCAGGCGGCACCCGCATTGGCTGGCCCTGGCAAGTTGCTGGAGGCCACGCCGATGGAAGCTGCGCCGGCTGGCGCCAGGGCGTGGCGGATCCGCTATGAAACCACCGACGTGGACGGCGATCCCACGCCGTCCACCGGTGTGCTGGTTGTTCCTGACGGCGCCAGCCCGGTGCAGGGGCGCAATGTGGTGGCATGGGCGCACGGCACGGTCGGCATCGAGCCCGCATGCACGCCAATCCGCAGCCTGGATCAGATCCCGGACCTGGCGGACATGCTGGCGCGTGGCTGGGTGGTGGTGGCCACGGACTACCCCGGCCTGGGTACGCGCGGACCGCATGCCTATCTGGCCGGTGATGCTGCGGCCGCGGCGGTACTGGATTCGGTGCGGGCAGCCGTCAACTTTGCCCCCGCCGGCGCTGGCCGTCGTTTTGTTGCCTGGGGGCATTCGCAGGGCGGGCATGCCGCGTTGTTCACCGCGCAGCGGGCGCGCAGCTATGCACCTGAACTGCAGTTGCTGGGCGTTGCCGCAGTGTCGCCGCCCACTGATCTTGCGCAGAACATGCAGCATGCCGATACCACGGTACGCGGCCTGCTCACTGCCTTCACCGCGCGCAGCTGGGCCAAGGTCTATGGCGCCGATCTGGCGACCATCGCCAATCGCACCACCCAAGGTGTGATCGACCGCGCCACAGTAGGCTGCGAGGGCGATCCGTTCTCTGCCGCGGGTCTGGTGCGGCTGCTGCGGTTGCGCGCGCGGCTGGGCAATCTCGATCTGGGCGGGCGTGCACCCTGGGACGCGCTGATGGCGCGCAACTCGATCACCGCGCTGGGCAAGGGCACGGCGCCGTTGTTGCTGGTGCAGTCCGATACCGATGGACTGGTGGCTACACCGGTGACCCGCAACTTCTTCAACCGCAGCTGCGAAAGTGGCGCCACGGTGCGCTACCTGGGCTTGCCCGATACCGGGCATGCCAACACCGCCATCGCATCGGCAGACGCGGTGCTGGCCTGGTTGGCCGAGCGCTTTGCCGGGCAAACAGCGGTTGACGACTGCGCGGCACCGGCCGTCAATGGCGTTACAGTCGCCGCACAGCCGGTACCGCAGGTCTAGTCCACCACGGCCGCTGGCAATTCATTCCGGCGCTTTCAGGCGCATTGAACGGAGAGGGTGTGATGTCGCTCGTACTCTATGGTCATCCGTTTTCCTCGTACACGCAGAAAGTGCTGATCGCCCTCTACGAGAACGCCACGGCGTTCGAGTTCCGGCTGATTGCACCGGAGGAGGCGGAAAATGTGGGGCAGTGGCTGCAGCGCTGGCCGCTGGGCAAGTTTCCGCTGCTGTTGGATGGCGAGCGCAGCGTGGTGGAGACCAGCATCATCATCGAATACCTGCAGCTGCAGCACCCGGGGCCGGTGGCGCTATTGCCCGCTGCGCCGATGCAGGCCCTGGACGTGCGCTTCCACGACCGCTTCTTCGATCTGCATGTGATGAGCCCGGTGCAGCACGCGGTGGCGGGTGCACTGAGCGGTGATGCCGGCAAGCGCGATGAAGCGCGCCGCTTTGCCGAACAGAAGCTGGAACTGGCTTATGCCTGGTGCGAAGCGCAGTTGCCGGGCAAGCACTGGGCCTGTGGCGACGCTTTCTCGCTGGCCGATTGTGCGGCCGCGCCGGCGCTGTTCTACGCTGACTGGACGCACCGCATCAGCGATGCCTATCCGCTGCTGCAGGCCTACCGCGCACGCCTGCTGCAACGGCCGTCGTTTGCCCGCGCGGTGGACGAGGCGCGGGGCTACCGGCAGCTGTTCCCGCTGGGCGCACCGCAACGTGATTGAGTCGCGGCGGCCACTGGCGTGGGCACGTTATCCCGGGTCCATCCTGATCCGCCTGGCGGCTTTTGCGCTGCCCTTGCTTGCGCTGTTGCTGTATGCACGGCTGGCAACTGCGCATGCTGCCGGGCAGACGCATCGCGGTGATACCGGGCTGGGAATTGCCTTGCTGCTGGGTGCGGTGGCCTTGCTGATGCTGCTGGGTTTCAGCCTTGACATGCTGTTGGAGTTGGTGCGCGGACGCCACTGGAATGCGCTCAGCGATGCCTTGGTCATCGCGCTGCTGCTGATGCCGTTTGGGTGGGTGGGATGCAACTGGTTTGGCCTGCAGCAGAGCACCGTCTGCAGACTGCCGATCGAGGCGTTTTCGGCTGTATTGGGGTGGCTGCGGCTGTAGCGCTGGAGCCGCCGCGCAGGTGTTCCGGGCGCCCACAGAGGTATTCGAACCGTGGATGGCCTATGCTCCGGGGCTTATTCACCCATGCAGGGAGGCTGGACGATGAAAGAAGGAATGTTGCGTCACGGTGCTGTGCTTGCCGGTCTGTTGTTGCTTGCGGCCTGTGGGAAGACCCCCACGCCTGCAGATCCGGAGCCCGCCGCTGCAGCTGCGGCAGCGCCACCACCGGCAAGCGCGCCGGCGCCCGCCGCGCCGAACAGCACCGTAGTGCACAAGGACGCTGTGGCACCGGCAGGGCCGCAGGCCTGCATGATCGCCGGTGAGTTCCAGTTGCTGGGCCAGCGCATCCGCTCGCGCGATTGCGTGCAGGTGCTCGATGGCGGGCGTGAGCAGGATCTGCGCAGACTCTGTGAAGGTCTGGCACAGGGCTCGGCACAGATGGGCGGCAAGGCCGGCGAGGTGACCTATATGGATGCCTGCCCGTCGCCGTCGCAAGGCAGCTGCCAAGGTGTGTTCGGGGGCGCGTTTGCCGGCTACTACTACGAGCGTTCCGCTGAGGATCTGGCGTCGCTGCCAGCGAGCTGCGCGCACGGTGGTGGTCGCTGGGTGGCCAACTGACGGCTGCAACCGCGTATTGAACATCGTGCTGACGATGCCGTCGGTGCGCGCTCAGTCGGTGCCGAGCTTTGCCCAGCGTCCGCCGTCGCGCAACGTCACCTCGAAGCGCGCCCAGCGGCGCAGCTCCTCGGCGCTGGCATGGCCGATATCGCCGCTGCCGTCACCGGCCACCACCGCATAGACCAGGCGGTCGGAGTCGGGGCCTGCCAAGGCCGGTGTTACCGAAATGCGGCGAACGCTCCAGGCACGGCCCAGGCGGCCATTGCTGTAGTAACGCCCAGGTTCGATGACCGCCGGGTGCAGGGCGTCGCGCTCGGCGTTCTGCTTGGCCAGCTCCAGCAGCTCGGTAAGGCTTTCGTCGGTGATGTCGACGAAGGAGTTGAGCTGGCCGATAGCCGCGTGGAAGTCCTCCTGGGTGAGGTCAACATGGCGCTGCGCCGAGGCCACCGGGGTGGTCCGCTGGTGGCGACGGTGCAGGTGCACCGGGTAGCGGCGCCAGGCGAAGCAGGCATTGAAGGCAACGGCGGCCAGCAGGATGGCGGCCACGTTCACCGCCACCGGGGTGAGCAGGTAGTGGTAGCCGAGTGCGTGCACCTCGCCGCCACCGATCACCGCCGCCAGCGCGGTGGCACCGCCGGGGGGATGGATGCAGCGCAGGTAATGCATCGCGCCCACCGCCAGGCCAACCGCAAGCGCACCGGTCCAGACCTGCTCCGGGAACAGCAGCTGGCAACTGACGCCGATGAAGGCCGAGACCAGATGGCCGGCAATCACCGCCCAGGGTTGCGACAGCGCGCCATGCGGCACGGCGAACACCAGCACCGCGCTTGCGCCCATTGACGCCAGCAGGATCGCGCCACCGGCGTGGTTGCCAAAGCCGTGGGGGAAGCACCAATGCGTCAGCTGGTAGACCACGCTGATGCCGATCAACGCGCCGATGGCCGATATCCACTTCTCGCCGTGGCTGGTCTGGTTGCGCTCGATGCTCAACCAGTTGCGTAGCGGCTGCAGGGCGGAGCTGACGGACTTCATGGCAGGGCAAGGCGATTGGGCGGAGCGCGTATTCTGAGGCTTTGTGGCCAGCGAAACTGTGCCCTGTCTGCACGCTTGATGCGGATTGGTTTGGCGCTCATGCCCGCAGGGCATGGGCCGGGTAGGATGGCCGGGTTCCCGTTGCGAATGGCGTGTGATGATTCCCGGTCCGTTGATTTCCTGGCAGATGTTGCTGCTGATGTTCGTGCTGCCGGCGCTGGGCGGGGTACTCGCGGTGGTGCTGGTGATTCATGCCCTGCAATACCGGCTGCGCCGCGTGGGCACATGGCGCGCATTCTTCAGCTGGAAGATACGTATTGCCTGCCTGTTCGTGGCGGTGATGGCGGTTTGGGTGGGTTTCCTGGGCTTCAAGACGCTGCAGTTCCAGCGTGAGTTCACTATTGCCGCTTGGCATCGGCACAGTCGCGAGCAGTTTGTGCTGGATCGTGATTTCCAGTTTGGCGAGTTGCGCGTGCCCAAGGGCAGCCTGGTCAACCGACGCGACGTGTTCGACAACGGCGAGCCGCAGCGGCCGCTCGGCCTGCGTGGCCTGGACGGGGTGGTCTTCCCGCAACCGCTGCAGGTGGCCGGGGTATGGGCTGATGCGCTTACGGTGTCGCCGGGCCGGCTGCGGCTGAGCCGCGACGTGCGCATCCAGCCGGTGTATCACTACGACGGCGACCAGGGTGACTGGGTGGCGGACCCGGCGCGGCCTTTCATCGACTGCAAGGCGGGCGAGGATGCCTGGTTCCATACGCCACTGATCGACTACGACATCCAGGCCGAGTTCCTCACCGGTGAGCCTGACGGCGCGCAGGCGCGCTTCAAGCCCAGCCAGTGGCGCATCACCCATTGCGAGCCGGGTGACGGCCCGGTCCCGATCAAACCCGCGTTTGCCGAGCCGATGCCGAAAGGCGCGCAGCGGGCGGTGTTCGCGCCCGCGCAGGCGGCTGCGCAATAGCAGCAGGCTCGGCATGGCCGCTTGCTGATGCACCGCTGGCGCACAGCATGCACGCGATGGTTGGGCGTGGTTTTACGTGGATTTGATGCGCGGCCTGCTGGCCGCCATCGCGCCTTTACGGGCCGCACACCCACACTTTCCGCAGGCCACGCAGGGTGCGTGGTCACAACGGATACGCAATGAACACCACGCACACACTGCGCCGCGCTCGGCGCTGTTCTTTCCTGTTTTCCACGCTGCTGCTGGGCATCACCGCGACGGCCAGCGTCGGCGCACAGCAACTCAGTGGCAGCGCTGCACTGACCAGCGATTACGTCTGGCGCGGCTCCACCCAAAGCCAGGGCGATGCAGCGGTGCAGGCGGGCTTCCGGGTGGCCGGCGACAACGGCCTGTACGCGGCGGTGTCCGGCTCCAGCGTGGAGTTCGCACCGCAGACCCATGCCAGCAGTGAGCTGGATTTCATCGTTGGCTGGACCGGCGCGCTGGGCGCTGAGCTGGCGCTGGATGCCAACCTGCTGCATTACCGCTACCCGGCCACCACGGTGGATCTGAACTGGACCGAGCTCAACACCACGCTGACCTGGAAGAACAATTACTGGCTGTCACTGGGCTGGTCGCCGCAGGCATTGGGGACCCATCAGGATGGGCTCTACAGCCAATTGGGCGCACGCCTGCCGCTGACCGATACGCTGCGCATGGAAGCATTGGCGGGCTACTACCGCCTTCAGGATGCCCCTGGCGGTGGCTATGCGCATGGCCAGCTCAGTGCGATCTGGGCGCTGGCCGCACCACTGGAGCTGCGCCTCAGCGCACACACTACGGATCAGCATGCACGCGAACTGTTGGGTGACGACTATGCGGGCAGTCGCTGGGAAGTGGCGCTGCAGGGCAGCTTCTAGGCCTTGCCGGATGAACCGGCGTTGATGGACACGGCCCGGTGCATTGCGATGACCGGGCCGTGTGCCGAAGATGGGCGCATCCCCACCGCAGGCGCCGTGCATGCCCCGCGAGAACCTCAACGACCTGGTGGCCTTCATCAGCATCGCCCGCGAAGGCAGCTTTACCCGCGCCGCGGCCCAGCTGGGTGTGTCGCAGTCCGCGCTCAGCCATACCGTGCGGGCGCTGGAAGCGCGGCTTGGCATCCGCCTGCTCACCCGCACCACCCGCAGCGTGGCGATGACCGAGGCCGGTGAGCACCTGTACCAGTCGGTAGCGCCGCGCCTGGAGGAGATCCAGGACGAGTTGGCGATGATGGGCGAGTTCCGCGACCGGCCGGCGGGCACCGTGCGCATCAACTGCGCCGGTCATGCCGCCGATCTGTATGTGTGGCCGCGCCTGCAGCCGGTGCTGGTCGACTACCCGGAACTGAAGGTGGAGCTGACCGTGGACTACGGCCTGACCGACATCGTCGCCGAGCGCTTCGATATCGGCATACGCCTGGGTGAGCAACTGGCGCGCGACATGATCGCGGTGCCGGTCAGCCCGGCCCAGCGCATCGCGGTGGTGGCCACGCCGGCATATTTTGCCGCGCACGGCGTGCCCCGGCAGCCGCAGGAGCTGGCTGCGCACAACTGCATCGGCATGCGCCTGCCCACCCACGGCGGCTTGCTGCCGTGGGAGTTCGACAAGGCCGGGCAGTCGTGCAAGCTGCGGGTCAGCGGGCAATGGACCTTCAATGCCAGCGCACCGGCGCTGCGCGCCGCCCTGGCCGGGGCGGGCGTGGCCTACCTGCCGGAAGACATGATGCAGGAGCACCTGGCCGCAGGCCGCCTGCAGCGCGTGCTGGAGGACTGGTGCGAGCCCTACGACGGTTATTACGCCTACTACCCCAGCCGCCGGCAGTCCTCGCGTGCGCTGCAGGTGGTGATTGCCGCGCTGCGCAGCGGCTAGCAAGGCCCCGGGCGCCACGCCATCCTCGTGGCCCTTGGCGCTGCGGATTAATGAGCTGTGCTCATTACCGCATCCTGCCCGCGCGGCTTACTCCGTCACCTGCGCCTGCCTAGACTGGCAGCCTTTGCTGCTCCCGACCCCCAAGGCTTCCCCATGAAAACCTACGGCTACGCCGCCTTCGATACCACCTCGCCGCTGGCCCCTTATGCCTTCGAGCGCCGCGCGCTGCGCGGCAACGATGTGGCGATGGAAATCCTCTACTGCGGCGTCTGCCACTCGGACCTGCATACCGCGCGCAATGACTGGGGCTGGAGCTATTACCCGATCGTGCCGGGCCACGAAATCGTCGGCCGGGTGATTGCCGTGGGTGCCGATGTCAGCCGCTACCAGGTGGGTGACCACATCGCGGTCGGCTGCATGGTCGACAGCTGCATGGAATGCGACCAGTGCCACCGTGGCGAGGAGCAGCTGTGCCGGCAAGGCATGGTGGGCACCTATGCCGGGGCCGACCGCATCAGTGGCGCGCCCACCCAGGGCGGCTATTCCAAGCACCTGGTGGTGCGCGAGGAGTTCTGCCTGCGCATGCCCGAAGGCCTGGACCTGGAACGTGCGGCGCCGCTGCTGTGTGCAGGCATCACCACCTGGTCGCCACTGCGGCATTGGAACATCGGCCCGGGCAGCCGGGTCGGCGTGATCGGCCTGGGTGGCCTGGGCCATATGGCGGTGAAGCTGGCGGTGGGCCTGGGCGCGGACGTCACCGTGCTCAGCCGCAGCCCGTCCAAGCAGGCCGATGCACTGGAACTGGGCGCCGACCGCCTGCTGGTGTCCAGTGATCTGGACGCGATGGCGCAGGCCAACAACGGCTTTGATCTGATCATCGATACGGTGCCGGTCAAGCACGCGCTGGATCCGTATCTGCCGCTGCTCGACGTGGATGGCACGCTGGTGATCGTTGGCCAGATCGGGCCGATGGAAGAGACCAATACCGTGCCGCTGCTGCTGGGCCGCCGCCGCATTGCCGGTTCGCCGATCGGCGGCATCCGTGAGACCCAGGAACTGCTGGATTTCTGCGCGAAGAAGAACATCCTGCCGGACTGCGAAACCATCCGCATGCAGGACATCAACCACGCCTACGAGCGCATGGAGCGCTCGGATGTGCGCTACCGCTTTGTCATCGACATGGCATCGCTGGCTGCAAACACCTGAGGAGCATGACGATGAAAACACGTGTATTGGGTAATAGTGGCTTGCAGGTGTCGGCACTGGGCCTGGGCTGCATGGGCTTGACCCATGCCTACGGCCAGCCTTTGCCGCGCGCCGAGGGCATCGCCCTGATCCGCGCCGCCCACGCGCGCGGTGTTACTTTCTTCGATACGGCCGAGGTCTATGGCCCGTATACCAATGAAGACCTGCTGGGCGAAGCCCTGGCACCGATCCGCGACGAAGTGGTGATCGCCACCAAGTTCGGCTTCCGCGACGCCGACGCCAGCAAAGGGGTGGACAGCCGCCCGCAGAACATCCGTGCGGTGGCCGAGGCCTCGCTCAAACGCCTGCGTACCGACCGCATCGACCTGTTCTACCAGCACCGGGTGGATCCGGCGGTGCCGATGGAAGACGTGGCCGGCACCGTGCGCGACCTGATCGCCGAAGGCAAGGTCAAGCATTTTGGCCTGTCCGAGGCGGGCGTGGAGTCCATCCGCCGCGCGCATGCGGTGCAGCCGGTGGCGGCCTTGCAGAGCGAGTACTCGCTGTGGTGGCGCGAGCCGGAGCAGCAGATCCTGCCGCTGCTGGAAGAGCTGGGCATCGGCTTTGTGCCGTTCAGCCCCTTGGGCCGGGGCTTCCTGACCGGCGCGATGGACGCGAGCACAAGCTTCGAGGCCAATGATTTCCGCGCCAATCTGCCGCGCTTCTCCGAGGCCAACCGCCGCGCCAATGCACAGTTGGTCGAGGTGATTGGCGGCCTGGCGGCACGCAAGGGCATCAGCCACGCGCAGATCGCATTGGCCTGGTTGCTGGCGCGCAAGCCGTGGATCGTGCCCATCCCCGGCACCACCAAGCTGCACCGGCTGGAGGAAAACCTGGGCGCGGCCGACGTGCAGCTGGATAGCGCCGACATGGCGGCCATCCAGCAGGCGCTGGACGCAATCACCGTGGCCGGCGAACGCTATCCGCAACAGCTGCAGGCCGTGACCGGGCGCTGACGGTAGCAGCGATGGCGGGAGGCAAGACCCGCCATCGCCCGCGTGGACGCAGGGCGACGTCGCCGCGCTGCTGCAGGCACCGGTGTGCGATCAAGCTGATGACCGGGTGGAACAACAGCATGCAGGCAATCTGCAATGCGGTCACGCCCTGCGCGGCGATGAACGCCATCAACAGCGCAATCAGGCTGAAGACGGCAATGGCGTCGAACATCATGCGGCTCAGGCGGCCAAGCGTGATGAGGAGCAGAAAGTAGCTCGCGGCCGAAAGCAGAAGTAGCGGCGACAATAGATCCAGCAGTGGCATCGCGGTCCTGGAACGGGGTCAGGAAGCGGCAGTCTGCTCGTGGTTGATGTGCTGGGTATGTGCTGATTGTGAAGCCGGTTTGAAGTTTCAAATGGCGCAGAAATCGCTGGAAACACGGCGATTTCTGCTGCTAGCGTATCGGCCATTGGCCCACTTCGATGCACTTCCATGAACTCTGCGCCGCGTTCCCGTAACACCCGTAGGGTGCTGCTGTTGCTGTTCGTCATCCTGCTGGCGGCAGGGGCAAGTTGGCTGTGGCAACAACCCTATGCCGTGGTTGCGCGTGAGAGCTGGAAGCTTGCGCGCCTGCCAGTGCCGACGGCCATCCAGGTGCCGGTGCAGGGCATCGCGCCATGGCAGATTGCCGCCACCTTCGGCGCACCGCGCGGGCGTGACCGCAAGCACCACGGTGTGGACATCTTCGGCAAACGCGGCACGCCGGTGCTGGCGGCCACGCAGGGTGTGGTGGCGGCGGTGCGCGACAGCGGCCTGGGCGGGCGCCAGGTGTGGGTGATCGGCCCCGGTGGGCAGCGCCACTACTACGCGCACCTGCAGGATTGGGTGTCGGGCCTGGCTTATGGCCGCATCGTGCAGGCGGGCGATGTGCTGGGTTTCGTCGGTGACAGCGGCAATGCGCGCGGAACCCCGCCGCACCTGCATTACGGCATCTATGGCAGCGACGGCCCGCTCGATCCGCTGCCGCTGATGCATGCAGGCCAGCCGCGCAAGCGGTAAGGTACGCCCCCTGCAAGCCGCCCTTCCGGCGGCGTGGTGTGCTGGAAATGCTGATCGACCCGTTTGACCGTGAACACCTGTGGCATCCCTACAGCGCCCTCGGTGGTGCGGTGCCGGTACTCAAGGTGGCGCGTGCGCAAGGCGTGCTGCTGCAGCTGGAGGACGGTACCGAGCTGATCGATGGTATGTCCTCGTGGTGGTGCGCCGTGCACGGTTACAACCATCCGCAGCTGAACCAGGCGGTGGTGGACCAGCTCGGGCGCATGTCGCATGTGATGTTTGGTGGCCTGACCCACGAGCCGGCCATCGCGCTGGGCAAGCAGCTGCTGCAGATCGTGCCGGCCGGGCTGGATGCGATTTTCTATGCCGACTCCGGCTCGGTATCGGTGGAAGTGGCCTTGAAGATGGCCGTGCAGTACCAGGTGGCGCGCGGCAAGCCCGGCAAGAACAATATCGCCACCACGCGCTCGGGCTATCACGGTGATACCTGGAACGCGATGTCGGTGTGCGACCCGGTCACCGGCATGCACGGCCTGTTTGGCAGCGCGCTGCCGTCACGGCGTTTTGCACCGGCACCACAGACCCGCCATGGCGAGGCCTGGGACCCGGCCGATATCGCAGCGCTGGCCCAGCTGTTTGCCGAGCATGGCGATGAACTGGCGGCCTTCATCATCGAGCCGGTGGTGCAGGGCGCCGGTGGCATGCGCTTCTACCATCCGCAGTACCTGCGCGAGCTTGCACAGCTGTGCCGCGCGCACGGTGTGCTGCTGATCTGCGACGAGATCGCCACCGGCTTTGGCCGCAGCGGCAAGCTGTTTGCCTGCGAGCATGCCGGCATCAGCCCGGACATCCTGTGCATTGGCAAGGCACTGACCGGCGGCTATATGACGCTGGCGGCGACGCTGTGCACGCGCGAGGTGGCCGACGTGATCGCCAGTGCCGAGCCGGGCGTGTTCATGCATGGCCCGACCTTCATGGCCAATCCGCTGGCCTGTGCGGTGGCGTTGGCATCGGTGCAGGTGCTGCTGTCGCAGGACTGGCAGGGCAGGGTGGCGGCGATTGAACACGGCCTGCAACAGGGGCTGGCGGCGGCACGTGGATTGCCGCAGGTTGCCGATGTGCGCGTGCTTGGCGCCATCGGTGTGATCGAGTTGAACGCGGCACTGCGGCTGGATCGCATCCAGCAGCGGATGCTGGCGCAGGGCATCTGGATCCGGCCGTTTGGCCGGCTGGTGTATGTGATGCCGCCGTTCGTGATTGATGATGCGCAGCTGCAGCAGCTGTGCGCAGGCATGGTGGCCCTGGTGGCCAGCCTGCAGGAAGAGGATATGCGCGCATGAGTGGCAAGGTTGTTTTTGTCAGCGGTATCGATACCGAGATCGGCAAGACCGTGGTGACCGGTTGGCTGGCCCGGCAATGGGCCGAGCAGGGCCAGGACGTGATCACCCAGAAGCTGGTGCAGACCGGCTGCGTGGCCGCCTCCGATGACATCCTGCTGCACCGGCGCATCATGGGCTGCGGGCTGTTTGAGGAGGACCGTGACGGCACCACGATGCCGGCGCTGTTTGCTTACCCGGCCTCGCCGCATCTGTCGGCACGGCTGGAGCAGCGTGCGTTGGATTTCACCGCGATTGAAGCCGCTACCGCGCGGCTGCAGGCGCAGTACGAAAGCGTGCTGATCGAAGGTGCCGGTGGCCTGATGGTGCCGCTGACCGAGCAGTTGCTGACAATTGACTACGTCGCGCAGAAAGGCTGGCCGGTATTGCTGGTGACATCGGGGCGGCTGGGCAGCATCAACCACACGCTGCTGTCGCTGGAGGCGCTGGCCGCGCGTGGCATCGCGCTACATGGCGTGGCCTGGAACAGCCGCGATGACAGCAGCGATGAGGTGATTGCCGCTGATAGCCGAGGATTCATTCGCGACTGGGTGTTGAAGCGCTTCCCGGATGCTGTCTGGTACGACGTGCCGCGGATTGATCTGGGCTGAGACTTCAAGCCCCTCTCCCCTTGCGGGAGAGGGGTTGGGGAGAGGGGCTCAAGCGGACTGCTACTTCTTCAGCTTGTACGCCAACACATAATCGCCTGCCTTGGTCCCGGTCGAACCATGACCGCCGGCCACCAGCAGCACCATCTGTTCGCCCTGGCTGTTGAGGTAGGTCATCGGCGTGGCCTGGCCGCCGGCCGGAATGCGCACATCCCACAGCACTTTGCCGCTGGCCAGGTCATAGGCGCGGAAGTTGTCGTCGGTGGCCGCGCTCAGGAAGGCCACGCCGGTGGAGGTGAGCAGCGGGCCGCCGATGCCGGGTACGCCGATGCGGATCGGCAGCGGGACCGGCGACAGGTCGCGGATGGTGCCATTGCGGTGCTGGTAGGCGATCTTGCCGGTGCGCAGGTCGGCGGCCGCCACCGTGCCCCACGGCGGTACGTGGCAGGGCACGCCGATCGGTGACATGAAGGGCGTCATCTCCACCGCATAGTCCGCGCCCTTGTTCTCGTTCAGGCCGTGCTCGCCCTTGTTCATATCGCGGCCGCCGATTTCGTGCTTGGGCACCAGCTTGGACACGAAGGCCAGGTAGGTGGGCATGCCGAACATCACCTGCCGGCGCGGGTCCACCGCCACGCCGCCCCAGTTGAAGGTGCCGAAGTTGCCCGGATAGACCAGGCTGCCCTGCAGGGTGGGCGGCGTGTAACGGCCGTCGTAGCGCAGCTGGCGGAACTGGATGCGGCACAGCATCTGGTCGATCAGGCTGGCCCCCCACATATCGGCTTCGCGCAGGCGCGGCGGTTCAAAGCTCAGCGCCGAGTACGGTTGGGTGGGCGCCGCGCGTTGGCCGGGAATATCCACGTGCTGCGAGGCCGGGCGTTCGTTCACCGGTAGCAGCGGGGTGCCGTCGCGGCGGTCCAGCACATAGACATCGCCCTGCTTGGTCGGCTGCACCAGCGCCGGTACGCGGCCCTGCGGCAGGTCCAGGTCGAGCAGGGTGGGTTGCGCGGGCGTGTCCATGTCCCACAGGTCGTGGTGCACGAACTGGCGCACCCAGCGCACCTGGCCGCTGGCGATGTCCAGCGCGACCACCGAGGACGCATAGGTTTCCTCGGCCGGGCTGCGGTACATGCCCAACTGGTCAGGGGTGCGGTTGCCCATCGGGAAATAAGCCAGGCCCAGGGCTTCGTCGGCGCTGGCCACCGACCAGCTGTTCGGCGAACTGGGCGTGTAGACCTGGTCGGGGTTGTTCGGGTCCAGCGGTGCGGTCTGGCTGGGATTGCCCGAGTCCCAGTTCCACAGCAGTTGGCCGCTATGGACGTCATAGGCGCGGATCACGCCCGAGGGCGAGTTGATCGCGTAGTCGTCATTGACCGCGCCAGCGACGATTACCTTGCCACCAGCAATCAAGGGCGGCGAGGTCGAGTAGTAATAGCCGGCCTGCTTGAACGGCATGTTGTGCAGCAGGTCGAGCACGCCGTTGTTGCCGAAGTCGCTGCAGTGCTGGCCGGTCCGTGCATCCAGCGCATGCAGCTTGGCATCGGCGCTGGGCAGGAATACCCGGCTGCTGCAGGTGGCTGCGGTATCGCCCGGCGTGGCAGCGGCCGTCGGCGCGCTGTAATAGGACAGGCCACGGCAGGTCTGGTGCTGGCGCTGCGGCTCCATGCCGGCGGCCGGATCGAACTTCCACAGGACCTTGCCGGTATCGGCATCCAGCGCGAACGCCAGGCTGTGCGGGGTGCACAGGTACAGCGTGTTGCCGATCTTCAGCGGGGTGACCTCGTAGGTGGTTTCGCCCACATCCTGCGGCAGGCGCACGTCGCCGGTCTGCATCTGCCAGGCCAGCTGCAGCTGGCCGACATTGGCCGGGGTGATCTGTGCCAGCGGCGAGTAGCGCTGGCCGTAGCTGCTGCGCCCGTAGGCCTGCCATTCGCCGTCCGGCTGGGGGCTGTCGCCCAGTGCCGGATCGGCATTGACGATGGCCATCGGCAGGCTGCCGTTGATCTCGTGCAGGTGGCGCGGAATGCCGGCAAAGGCCACTACCGCGACCAGCAGCGAGGTCAGCAGCACCGGCCAACCGGCCGGGCCGGTGTAGCCGCGCGGGCTGGACCGGCGCGCCGCCGGCAGTGCCATCAGCAGGCCGAGCAGGGCCGGTACGCCCAGGCGGGTGGCCAGCGGCCACCAGTACAGGCCCACCTCCCACAACGACCAGGCCAGCAGTACCAGCAGCCAGCCGGCATACAGCCAGGTGGGCCAGCGCCGGTGGCGCCACAGACCCCAGGCCACTACCAACAGCAGCAGGCCGCTGAACAGATAGAACGGACTGCCGTGCAGGGCCAGCAGCCAGGCGCCACCGGCCGCCAGCGCCAGCCCCAACAGCGTCGTCAACAACAAGGTCAGTACACGCATGGCGTACCCGCAGGTCCAGAAGATGCGGCCATGCTGCGCCCAGCGATGTCTGCGTGGCGTCACGCGCGTTCTTAACAATCCGGTCGTAGAATCACAGCCTTGTCGACTGGGGACTGAGCATGAGCATTCTGGATTTCATCAAGAAGGAACTGATCGAGATCATCGAGTGGACCGATGACTCGCGTGACACGCTGTCCTACCGCTGGCCCGACGAGGACCGCCAGATCAAGAACGGCGCGCAGCTGATCGTGCGCGAATCGCAGATGGTGCAGTTTGTCGCCGCCGGCCAGTACGCCGATCTGTTCGGCCCCGGCAAGCACACCCTGAGCACCCAGAACATCCCGGTGCTGTCCACCATCCTGGGTTGGAAGTACGGTTTCGAGTCGCCGTTCAAGTGCGATGTCTATTACCTCAATACGCGCCTGTTCACCGGCAACAAGTGGGGCACCGCCAACCCGGTGATGATGCGCGACGCCGATTTTGGCGTGGTGCGCCTGCGCGCCTTTGGTACCTATGACTTCCGCATCGTCGACCCGCCGAAGTTCCTCAAGGAAGTAGCCGGCACCGACCAGAATTTCCGCCTGGACGAATTTGCCGACACCATGCGTTCGCGCATCGTCAGCGTGTTCACCGAAGCCCTGGCCAAGGCCGGCGTGCCGGCGCTGGATGTGGCGGCGCGCTACTCCGAACTGGGCGAGGCGCTGCTGCCGATCATCAACCCGGCCATGTCCGGCAAGTACGGCATCGAGATCACCAGCTTCATCCTGGAAAACGTGTCGGTGCCGCCGGAAGTGGAGCAGGCCATCGACAAGCGCTCCAGCATGGGCGTGATCGGCAACCTCAACGACTACGTGAAGTACCAGATGGGCCACGGCATGGGCGAGGGCGGTGAAGGTGCCGCTGCCGCCGCCGTGCCGGCGCAGATGGCGATGGGCTTCGGCATGGCGCAGGAAATGATGCGCAGCATGCAGGGCCTGGCACCCGCAGAACCTGCAGCACCTGCTGCAGTGCCGCCGCCGTTGCCGGCAGCCGGCGCGGATGCGGCGGTGCTGGACGTACTCACCCCCGAGCAGGCCGCGCAGGCCTTGTCGGTGTCGGTGGAGGACGTGATGGCCTCGATTGCCGCCGGTGAGCTGAAGGCGCGCAAGATCGGCAATGCCACCCGCATCGCCCGTTCGGCACTGGAAGAGTTCCTGCGCGGCTGATGAACAACGCAACGGTTGGCAAACATCCCTGCCCGGAATGTGGCGGGGATCTGCAATGGAATGCTGCCAAGCAGGCGCTGGCCTGCCCGTACTGCGGCACCATCGTGCCGCTGTCGCAGGCGGCCGAGGGCGTGGGCGATGGCAGCGCCGGGGTGGTGGAGCAGGATCTGCTGGCGGCCTTGCAGCGCCTGCAGGCGCAGGAATCCGAGCCGCCACCGCTGCCGCCGTCGGCACAGGGTGGTGTGGTTGGCATGCTGCAGAGCATGGCCGCCACGCCCGCCGGGCAACGCGGCTATGGTGCGCAGCCGCGCGAGGTGCAATGCCAGAGCTGCCATGCGATCTCGGTGTTCGTCGATGGCAAGGTGGCTGACCGCTGCGAGTTCTGCGGCTCGCCGTCCATCATCGATCACCAGTCGCTGGGGGACGCCATCACCCCGCAGAGCCTACTGCCTTTCAAGATCAGCGATGGCCAGGTGCGCGACAGCATCCGCAAGTGGTATGGCAGCCGCTGGTTTGCGCCGAACAAGCTCAAGCGCGCGGCGTTGACCGATACGCTCAAGGGCATGTACCTGCCGTACTGGACGTTTGACGCCCATGTTGCCGCGCGCTGGACGGCCGAGGCGGGCTACCACTACTACGTCACCGTCAGTTACCGCGATTCCAATGGCAACACCCAGACCCGCCAGGAACAGCGCACGCGCTGGGAGCCGGCGGCCGGCTCACTGCAGCATTTCTTCGATGACGAGCTGGTGCCGGGCACGGTGGGTGTGCATCCGGAGCTGCTGGCCAAGATCGGGCAGTTCCCGACCACCAGTGACCTGAAGCCGTACTCGCCCGAATTCGTGCGTGGTTGGACGGTGGAGCGCTACCAGGTGGACCTGCGCCAGGCCGCACAGCGCGGTGAGGCGCAGATGCAGGCGCAGACCCGCGCGCTGTGTGCCGACCAGGTACCCGGCGATACGCACCGCAACCTGCAGGTGCAGGCCAACTACAGTGCGCGCACCTTCAAGCACATCCTGGTGCCGGTATGGCTGGTCAGCTACACCTATGGCGCGCGCAGTTACCAGGTGCTGGCCAATGGCTACACCGGTGCGCTGGCTGGCGAGCGCCCTTACAGCGCATGGAAGATATTCTTCGCGGTGCTGGCCGGCGTGCTTGCCCTGCTGGTGCTGCTGTACGTGCTGGGTGCTGCGCAGTAAGCACGGCAGTTTCTGCCGTGCTGTTCAGCGTGCAGGCTTGAATTTCCGGCTTTTCTCCCTCATATGTGTTCGCTTGGAAAGCAAAAAGAGGGAGGCTTATGGAAGCCAACACGACTGGAAGGGTCCAGTGCACACGGTGCAAGGCGGTATACGCGCCGGTGATCAAGGTATTGGAACGGGTCTGCCCGGAATGCCTTTCAATCAAGACAGTGCCGTTGCAGATGGCACAGGCCACAGCCGACAAACGCTGACACAACACACGTAGTAAACCCGCAGGGCCAGGCATCGACCTGGCCTTTTTGTTGCCCGTCGCGCACTGCAGCAGGCGTGCCACTCCGAGCCACGCCTGGCGCCCGCCATCATCTTTGCCTGGACTTTGCCGCATCGGTGCAAACCCCAGCCATGCGGCTGCGTTTGATCTTGATCAGGGCGCAGGCCCAGCGCAGCGCAGAAAATGGCGCCGCACCCAGCCCGGCCGGAGATCATGCGCAAATTAACCAAAATCGTCCTGGTGGGGGCCATAGGCTTCGCCGCTGCGTATGGTGGGGCACGTCTGCTGCCGGCGTGGCTCGCACCCGCGCAGCCAGACACGGTGGATATCAAGGACCCGCAGCTGATCCAGCGCGGCGCCTATCTGTCGCATGTGGCCGATTGCGCGGCCTGCCATACCGCCCCCGGCGGCAAGCCGTTTGCCGGTGGCCTGGGCATGCAGACGCCGATGGGCACGATCTACTCGACCAATATCACCCCCGATCCGGCGCACGGCATCGGCGGCTACAGCTATGCCGACTTCGAACGCGCGGTGCGCCGCGGCGTGCGTGCTGATGGCCAGCCCCTGTATCCGGCCATGCCGTATGTGTCGTATGCGATCACCTCCGACGATGAGATCAAGGCCTTGTATGCCTATTTCATGTCCTCGGTGCAGCCGGTGGACCAGGCCAATGCGGCCACCACCATTCCGTGGCCGGCCAGCATGCGTTGGCCGCTGTCCTACTGGCAGCTGATGTTCGCGCGCCCGCGCAGCTTCCAGGCCGATCCCGGCATGGATGCGGTGGCGCAGCGCGGTGCCTATCTGGTGGAAGGATTCGCCCACTGTGGCGCCTGCCATACGCCGCGCGGTCTGGCCTTCCAGGAAAAGGCGCTGGGCGAGGATGGCAGCCGCCACTTCCTGTCCGGTTCGGTGCTGGAGGGCTGGTACGCCAAGAACCTGCGCGACGAAGGCACCGGCCTGGCAACGTGGAGCGAGGCCGATATCGTCGAGTTCCTGCGCAGCGGCCGCACCGATCGTACCGCCGCCTTCGGTGGCATGGCCGATGTGGTCCAGCACAGCACCCAGCACATGACGGCCGAGGACCTGCAGGCGATGGCGCACTACCTCAAGCAACTGCCGGCGCGCGAAGGCCGCGCACCGCAATGGCAGCCCGGCCAGGACACCACCACCGCGCAGCTGCGTGCCGGTGACTACAGCGTGCCGGGTGCGCTGGTGTATTCCGAGCATTGCCAGGCATGCCATCGTGCCGACGGGCGGGGTGCACCGCGCATCTACCCGGCGCTGGCTGGCAACTCCATCGTGTTCGCCGACGACCCCAGCTCGTTGATTCAGGTGACTCTGGCCGGCGGCCGCACGCCGGACACGGTGCATGACCGCATGGCCTTCAGCATGCCGGGCTTTGCCAATGTCTCGAACAAGGAACTGGCCGAGGTGCTGAGCTTCATCCGCAACAGCTGGGGCAACCATGCCAGCCCGGTCAGTGCCGACGACATCGCGCGTATGCGCCGCGTGGTGGCGGACAAACCGGTGCACTACGTGCCGGCGGAGGAATCGAAATGAAGCACGCAATGCTGATTGCCGGAGCCGCCCTGGCAGCGCTGGTACTGGCCGGTGCCGGTGCCTGGCACCATCACAACCATCCCGACCTTGATGCCCCCGCACCGGCTGCCATGGATGTGCTGGACAAGCAGGGCAAGGTGCTGGGCCAGCATGTGTTGCCCAGCGCGCAGGAGATTGCCGGCCTGTCCAATGCCGAGTCGGTGATGCTGGGCCGGCGCCTGCTCAACGAGACTGCACGGCTGCTGCCGGACAACGTCGGCAACGGACTCAACTGCAATTCCTGCCACATGGCGCAGGGCCGTTTCGCGCTGCGCAACCACTACATCAACACCGGCGGTAACTACCCGCGCTACATGCCACGCCCGGGCAAGCCGATCGACCTGGCCGAGCGTATCAACGGCTGCTTCGTGCGCTCGATGAACGGCCACAAGCTGGCGGTGGATTCGGCCGAGATGAAGGGCATGCTCGATTACATGCACTGGCTGGGCCAGGGCATGCCGCAGGGCAGCAAGGTGGCAGGCCGTACCGAGGGCGAGATTGACCAGACGCTGCAGCCGGATCCGGTGCGCGGCGAGGCGATCTACGCGGCGCAATGCGCCAGCTGCCACGGCAATGATGGCGAGGGCATGAAGGACCAGTTCAATGAATACCTGTTCCCGCCGCTATGGGGGGATGACTCCTTCAACATCGGTGCCGGCATGGCGCGCCTGTACAAGGCGGCCGCCTTCGTCAAGTACAACATGCCGCTGGCGGTGAACCAGGAGCCGCCCTTTGGCCAGGGCGAACTCAGCGACCAGGAGGCCGTTGACGTTGCCTATTACTTCACCCAGAAGCCGCGCCCGGATTTTGCTGGCAAGGCCAATGACTGGCCGCGCGACAAGAAACCCAAGGACGCGCGTTACTGATCGCAGGGGCGGCAAGGGCCGCCAGGAGAGCACCATGCAATGTGTTTCACCCTCTACTGTTGTTGCCGGGTTGCTGGCCCTGTGCCTGCCACTGGCCGCCGCGGCGCAGCAGGCCGACACCACGGTGTCGGCGCAGATCTTCATCAATGCCAGCCAGCTCGACCGCGATGGCCGCGATACCGCTGATGAAGGTTTGGCGCTGGATCTCAAGCGCACCTTCATCACCGTTGACCACCGCTTCAACCAGAACTGGTCGGCGCAGGTGACCACCGACGTGCAGTGGCTGCGCAACAGCGATGTCAGCGACCTGTGGTTGCGCCATGCCTACCTGCAGCGCAGCTTCGGCAAGGGCAGCTGGCTGCGGCTGGGCAATGCGCCCACGCCCTGGATCCAGCAGGAATCGGCACGCGAAGGCTACCGGTATGTGGATGCAGGCCTGATCGCGCGCACCAAGATGGGCGCGCCGGCCGACTATGGTATGCACGGCCAGTACACGCGCGGAGATTTCACCTACGCAGCGTCAGTGGTGACGGGGGGCGGCTTCCAGAAGCCACGCCTGGGCCGCCGTGCCGATATCGAGGCGCGGGTGGGCTGGGTGCCGTTCAAGGGCGTGGAGCTGGCCGTGGGCGGCTACCGTGGCACGCGTGCGCAGGATGCGGGCGAGCGCCCGCGCGAGCACACCGCCCAGCGCTGGAATGCGATGGCCAGCTGGGTGGGCGAGCGTGGCCGGGTGGGGGCGCAGTATTTCCGTGCCGAGGACTGGACCCGGGTGGTCAAGCCAGGCAGTGACGATCAGCGCGGTTGGTCGGGTTGGGCCAGTTATCAGCTGAGCCCGCAGTACGCGCTGTTCACCCGCCACGAAGAAACCCGCATGAGCCTGGATATCGATCCGCGCACCCGCGAGCGTTACAGCATGGTCGGTGTGGAATGGAAGCCGAACAAGCACCTGCGGCTGTCGGCAGTGGGCAAGCAGGTACGGCAGGAAACGGCAAAATCGCGGCTGGAAAGCCACGAGGCCGGCTTGTGGGCGCAGCTGGCGTTCTGAGCAGGCGACGCGAAAGCGAGGCGGAACTGCCGCTTCGCTCCTCCCCTTTGGCGTAGCCAAGGGGGAGGTCGGGAGGGGGTAGCTATTGCTGTTGGCGTGAGCCGACCGCTTACTCGCCCTGGTACTGCTTCTCTTCCACCAGCGCGGAACCGGCAACGCGGTTGATCTCGTTCTTCACCACGATGCGTTCGCCATTGGTGCCGTAGACACCACGCGCCAGGGTGATGAACTCGGCACCAAAATCCTGCGCGGCTTCTTTCTCGCGCAGCCGGTCCTGGATCTCCCACATGCGCTCGTTGATGGCCTTGAGCTGGTCCTTGAGCGCGCTCAGCGCGGGGCGGGTCTGCTGCTGCCCCAGCCACAACGGCCACAACCCATCCAGCTCGGTGCGCACATTGGCCAGTTTGGTGGCGTCGGTAATGCGCTCGGCCTTGATTTCGAGGATGGTGATCTTGTCGATCAACTCGCCGATCGATACCGGGGTGAGTAGGGTCTGCATGCTGTAGCCGTGGTTGATGCCTGTAGTGGCGGCAATGATAGCGCCGCCGGCGCAGGCAACGGTTGCCGATGCATCGGTATTGGCGCCAGGGCCCTGTCATTGCGCACAATGCGGCCCCGATACAAATTGGAGTTGCCGATGCTGCTGCGTTCTCTCGCCACCGCGGTAGTGCTGCTGGGCGCGGCCAGCGCGCAGGCTGCCGATGGCCTGCAAGGTGCCTGGCAGTTGCAGGGCGGTGAGTTCATCAACCCGGAAGGTGCGGTGGTGGACTACGCCAGCCAGAAACTGGCCGGCAACAAGGTGCTGGCCGATGGTCACTTCGCCTTCACCACCACCAGCGATGGCAAATTCTGGGCCGGTGGCTCGGGGACCTACCGCAGCGATGCCGGGCAGTACGTGGAAACGCCGTTGATGGCGTCATACCCGCTGGAAAATGGCGGCAGCTACAGCTTCCGTTACACGCTGGAAGGCGATGTGTGGACGCTGGAGCGCTGGGACGGCGAGCGCCGGGTGGAACGTGAGGTGTGGAAGCGCGTGCGCTGAGCGCACGCGCTTCCTGCTGCCGGCCGTGGGCGGCGGCTCAGGTCGCCGGAAAGCCGGCTTCGTCCAGCGCCTTGGTGAACTTTTCGACAGGCTGGCTGGATTCGATCTTCACTTCCTTGCTGGCCAGGTCGATGTCGACCGTGGCCGCCGGGTCCACGTCCTTGACGGTGGCCGTCACGCTGCGTGCGCAGCCGCCGCAGGTCATGCTTTCGATATGCAGTTTCATCTGGATTCTCCGTTGCGGGGTAGACAGTCTGAACCTTCCCATGATGGTAAGGTCAAGCTGCTAAACGGTGCTTGACCCTCCCATCGTTGGAAGCTTTAAGGTGCCTGCAACCCACGACATGGAGACCCACCCATGAACAGCAGCGCCAGCCCGGGAACGCCCGCCCCCGGCCCCCACAGTGAAGATCTGCTGATCGAAGGCATGACCTGCGCCTCCTGCGTGGGCCGTGTCGAGCGTGCCCTGAAGAGCGTGCCCGGGGTCAGCCAGGCAAGCGTCAACCTGGCGACCGAACGCGCCAGCGTGCAGACCGACGGCAGCGTGCCGCGCGAGGCCCTGTTGCAGGCCGTGCGCAAGGCCGGCTACGCGGTGAGCGCACCGGCCGCACAGGAACTGCTGATCGAAGGCATGACCTGTGCGTCCTGCGTCGGCCGGGTGGAGCGCGCGCTGAAGGCTGTGCCCGGCGTGCAGTCGGCCAGCGTCAACCTGGCCACCGAGCGTGCCAGCGTGCAGGGCAGCGCCGATCGCGCCGCGCTGCTGGCGGCGGTCAGCAAGGCCGGCTATGCGGCCAGCGTGGTCGAGGATAGCGGCAGCAGCGAGGACCAGCAGGCGCAGCGGCATGCCGATGAGCTGCGCGTGCTCAAGCGCGACCTGTGGTTGGCCGCCGCGCTGACCCTGCCGGTATTCGTGCTGGAGATGGGTGCGCACCTGGTGCCGGCTTTCCACCATGTCATCGCGACCAGCCTGGGCACCCGCAACAGCTGGCTGCTGCAGTTCGTGCTGACCACGCTGGTATTGGTATTCCCTGGCCGGCGTTTCTACCAGAAGGGCATCCCGGCCCTGCTGCGCGCCGCGCCGGACATGAACTCGCTGGTGGCGGTAGGCACGCTGGCGGCCTATGGCTTCTCGCTGGTGGCGACCTTCCTGCCGCGGCTGCTGCCAGCCGGCACGGTCAATGTGTATTACGAAGCGGCAGCGGTGATCGTCACCCTGATCCTGCTCGGCCGCGTGCTCGAGGCCAAGGCCAAGGGCCGCACCTCCGAGGCGATCAAGCGCCTGCTCAAGCTTCAGGCCAAGACCGCGCGCGTGCGCCGCGAGGGCACGGTGGTGGAGTTGCCGTTGGCGCAGATCGCCAGCGGCGATGTGATCGAAGTGCGCCCGGGCGAACGCATCGCGGTGGATGGCGAGGTGATCGACGGCGACAGCTACGTCGACGAATCGATGATCAGCGGGGAGCCGGTGCCGGTGCAGAAGGCGCCGGGCAGCAGCGTCATCGGCGGCACCGTCAACCAGACCGGCGCGCTGGGCGTGCGCGCCACTGCGGTGGGCGGGGCGACGGTGCTGGCGCAGATCATCCGCCTGGTCGAGCAGGCGCAGAGCGCCAAGCTGCCGATCCAGACCCTGGTGGACCGCATCACCCTGTGGTTCGTGCCGATCGTAATGGGCCTGGCGGCGCTGACCTTCGTGGTCTGGCTGCTGTTTGGCCCGGACCCGGCGCTGACCTTTGGCCTGGTCAATGCGGTGGCGGTACTGATCATTGCCTGCCCGTGTGCGATGGGCCTGGCCACGCCGACCTCGATCATGGTCGGCACTGGCCGGGGGGCCGAGCTGGGCGTGCTGTTCCGCAAGGGCGAGGCCTTGCAGCTGTTGAAGGAAGCGCAGGTAGTGGCGGTGGACAAGACCGGCACGCTGACCGAAGGCCGGCCGGTGCTGACCGACCTGCAGCTGGCTGACGGCTTCCAGCGCAGTGAGGTGCTGGCACGGGTGGCGGCGGTGGAAGACCGCTCCGAGCACCCGATTGCCCGCGCCATCGTCACTGCCGCGCAGCAGGAAAACCTGCAGCTGCCGGCGGTTGCCGCGTTCGAATCGGTGACCGGCTACGGCGTGCGTGCAGAGGTGGCGGGTGTGCGCGTGGAAGTGGGCGCGGATCGCTTCATGCAGAAACTTGGCCTGGATGTGGCGATGTTCGCCGACGTCGCGCAGCGGCTGGGCGAGGAGGGCAAGAGCCCGCTGTATGCCGCGCTGGATGGCCGCCTGGCGGCGATCATCGCGGTATCCGATCCGATCAAGTCCGATACCCGCGCCGCCATTGCCCGCCTGCATGGGCTGGGGCTGAAGGTGGCGATGATCACCGGTGACAACCGCCGCACCGCCGACGCGATTGCCCGCCAGCTCGGCATCGACGAGGTGGTGGCCGAAGTACTGCCGGAAGGCAAGGTCGATGCGGTGCGCCGGCTCAAGGCCGCGCATGGGCAACTGGCCTATGTCGGCGATGGCATCAACGACGCACCGGCGCTGGCCGAGGCCGATGTCGGCCTGGCCATAGGCACCGGCACCGATGTGGCGATCGAAGCGGCCGATGTGGTGCTGATGTCCGGCAGCCTGCAGGGTGTGCCCAATGCCATCGCGCTGAGCAAGGCCACCATGGGCAATATCCGCCAGAACCTGTTCTGGGCCTTCGCCTACAACACGGCGCTGATCCCGGTGGCTGCCGGTGTGTTGTACCCGCTGTGGGGCATCCTGCTGTCGCCGGTATTCGCCGCCGGGGCGATGGCCCTGTCATCGGTATTCGTGCTGGGCAATGCGCTGCGGCTGAAGCGCTTCAATCCGGAACAGGGCTGAGGAGCATGCAGATGGAAGAGGGGATGAACATCGGCCAGGCGGCCAAGGCCAGCGGCATTTCGGCCAAGATGATCCGCTACTACGAGGACACCGGCCTGATCGGGCCGGTGGCGCGCACCGACGCGGGTTATCGCATTTACGGCCCGCGCGACATCCACACCCTGGGTTTCATCAAGCGCTCGCGTGACATGGGTTTCAGCATCGAGCGCATCGCCGAATTGCTGGAGCTGTGGCGCGACCGCACGCGCCACAGCGCCGATGTAAAGCGCATGGCGCTGGAGCATGTGCAGGTGCTGCAGCAACGCATCGCCGAGCTGCAGGACATGGTGCAGACCGTGCAGGCATTGGCCAACTGCTGCGCTGGTGACGATCGCCCGGATTGTCCGATCCTGAGTGACATCGAGACTGGCGTACCGCTGCACGGCGCCGCCTTGCCCACCACCTTTGGTGGCATCGCTGCAGGCAAACGACACCGCTGATTATTGCGTGTTTTTGCCAAAATGAATGGGATGCGAGGTGCGCGCGCAACGCGCGTGCCAGAAATCGCCTGAATAAAGGCCAAAAATCGGCGTTTTATTGCAGGTGGTTTTTCAGGGTTTGTTGGGGCGGCTAACGGAAAACTTACATCCGGACGCAGACAGCTGTTTGCTGTCGTGCCATCAAGTCAGTAATGCAGAGGTAGTACCCATGAAGAGTTCGTTGATTGCCCTGGCGCTGGTTGCCGCCCTTCCGTTCGCCGCTTCCGCCGCTGACGGTCTGTCCTACAACTACGTCGAAGGCGACTACGCCAAGACCGATGCTGCCGGTGGCGACGCCGACGGTTGGGGCCTGAAGGGTTCCTACGCTTTCCACCCGAACTTCCATGCCTTCGGCGAATACACCCGCCAGGAAACCGACCTGAACAAGGTTGACGTGGACCAGTGGCGCGTGGGTGCCGGTTTCAACAAGGAAATCGCCCCGAGCACCGACTTCGTTGCCCGCGTGGCCTACGAAAAGTTCGACCCGAAGCACGTCAAGGCTGCCGACTTCGAAGGCTACAGCGCTGAAGCCGGTATCCGTACCGCGTTCGGCAAGCACGCCGAAGTCTATGCAATGGCTGGCTACGAAGATTTCAGCAAGAAGCACGGCGTCAACCCGGAAGGCGAGTTCTACGGCCGCCTGGGTGGCCAGGTGAAGTTGAACCAGAACTGGGGCATCAATGGCGACATCAAGATGAACCGTGATGGCGACAAGCAGTGGACCGTTGGCCCGCGCTTCAGCTGGTAATACGCGCTGACGCCTTGGCGTCATGTTGCGAACAAGGCCCGGCTCTGCCGGGCCTTTCTTTTTGTCCAACGCCTGGGTGTGAGGTTTCCAGCCAGCGCGCCAACCCCGCTCCACGCGCCGGCCCGCGCGCAGGCGCAAGGGCGTTCGAATGGCTACGAGCCTTTGCTTCGCAAACAGCCCTTCTCACTTCGCGCGTGGGAGAACGGCCAGTGCAGCGCGAGCGCAAGCGATACGAAGCCCCTCTCCCGCCTGCGGGAGAGGGGTTGGGGTGAGGGCAGCCTTCAGCTGTAACAACACTGCAACCAAACTGCAGCAAAGTGCGACGCAACCGGCACCGGCCGGAAGGATCGCCACGAATGAAAACCCGTCTGCTGCTTGCCGCTGCCCTGCTGTTGATCACGCCATTGGCCTGGAGCCAACAGCAGGCTTACGTGCCGCTGGAGAACCGCCTCAGCGCCGAGCAGCTGCAGCAGGTGGGCTTGAGCACGCAGCAGCTGCAGCTGCTCAACCGCATGCTCAGCGCAACCGAAGCGGCCACGCCCACGCCAAGCCCGGCCAGTGTTGCGCCGGCCCCGATGCAGATCGGTCTGGAAGAAGGCCCGGTGCACAGCCGCGTGCAGGGCGAGGTGGCCGGCTGGGAGCCGGGCACGGTATTCGTGCTGGAAAACGGCCAGCAGTGGAAGGTGCTCAAGGGCCAGATGCGCCTGCGCAACCGCCTGCAGGCGCCTGAAATCGACGTGATCCCCGGCATTGCCGGGCGCTGGTTCCTGCAGGTGGACGAAGACCTGCCCAAGGCCCGCGTCTACCGCATCCTGTGAACCGGCTGCGCTGGGCGTGCCAGCGTCAGCGCGGTTTGCCTGTCGGCTCAGGCCGCCGGGCGTACCCGCTGGGTCAGGCCCTTGAGGAAGGCGCGCAGCAGCTGGTCACCGCACTCGCGGTAGTTCTTGTGGTCGGGCTGACGGAACAGCGCCGACAGCTCCGGCTTGGACACCGGAAAGCCCGCGCTCTCGAAGATCGCATGCATGTCCACGTCCTTCAGCTCGAAGGCCACACGCAGCTTCTTCAGCACGATGTTGTTGGTGATGCGCTTTTCCGGCGGGCGCTGCGGCTGCGATTCGTCGCGGCCACGGAAGTGGTAGATCAGGCCGTCCAGAAAGCGTGCCAGCACGGCGTCCGGGCAGGTTTCAAACAGCGGCTCGTCGTCCTTGCGCAGGAAATCGTGCACCTGGGCGGGGTCCACGTTGAACGCGGGGTCGGCCAGAAGAATGGTATCCACCACCATGCCATCGCTGAGATCGAGCATGTAGCGGACGCTGCGCAGTACGTCGTTGTTGATCATTGCCACTCCAGGACCACCGCGGCGGAACTGCCCGGTGGCCGCATAGTGTAACGCTGCCGCGTCGCAGCCCCCCTACAATGCCCCGCTGGATTACCGGAAATACCGCCCCATGCGCACCCCTGCCTATGCCGCGCTGTCGGCCAGCACCCCGCTGCAGCCGCTGACCATCGACCGCCGTGCACTGCGTGCCGACGACGTCGCCATCGACATCCTGTATTGCGGGGTCTGCCACTCCGACCTGCACCAGGCCCGCAACGACTGGGGGTCGGCGCGCTACCCGATGGTGCCCGGCCACGAGATCATCGGCCGGGTCAGCGCGGTGGGTCCGGCAGTGACCAGCATCCAGGTCGGCGACGCAGTTGGCGTCGGGTGCATGGCCGACAGCTGCCGCGACTGCGACCAGTGCAACCAGGGCGAGGAGCAGTTCTGCCGGCACGGCGTGACCATGACCTACAACGGCCGCGACCGGGTCAGCGGCGAGTTGACCCAGGGCGGCTATTCACGCGCCATCGTGGTGCGCGAGGCCTTTGTCATCGCGCTGTCGCCCACGCTGGACCTGGCCCGCGCCGCGCCGCTGCTGTGCGCGGGCATCACCAGCTGGGCACCCTTGCGCCAGTACGGCGCGGGCCCCGGCACCCGGCTTGGGGTGATCGGGCTGGGTGGTCTTGGACATATGGCGGTCAAGCTGGGCGCGGCGCTGGGTTGCGAGGTGACCCTGATCACCGGCAGCGCCGACAAAACCGCCGATGCGCTCGCGCTCGGCGCGCAGCAGGTGCTGGTGTCGCGCGACGCCGAGGCCATGCGCGCTGCAGCGTCGTCATTGGACCTGATCATCGACACCGTGCCGGTGGCCCATGCGTTGGCGCCCTACGTGAAGTTGCTGGATGTGGGCGGAAGGTTGGTGCTGGTGGGGGCACTGGAGGAGATGCCGCCGCTGGATGCCGGCCTGCTGGTGCGCGGCCGCAAGCAGGTGTCCGGTTCGCTGATCGGTGGCATCGCGCAGACCCGCGAGCTGCTGGCGTTCTGCGCGCACAAGGGCATCTACCCGGAATGCGAGCAGATCCCGATGCAGGACATCAACCTGGCCTTCGAGCGCATGCTGCGCTCTGACGTGAAATACCGCTTCGTGATCGACATGGCCTCGCTGGACGCGCAGGACGCATGAGCCTGCGCGCGATCCTGCACCTGTGCCTGCACATCGCGGTACCGGCGCTGCTGGCCTGGCTGTTCTGGCGGCCGCAGTTCGGCAAGGCGTGGTTGTTGCTGCTGCTGGGCTGGATCATCGACCTGGACCACCTGCTGGCAGACCCGATCTATGCACCCAACCGCTGCAGCGTGGGCTTCCATCCGCTGCATACCGCGCCGGCGGTCCTGCTTTACGCCGGGCTCACCGTGCCCAGGCGCACGCGCCTGTTCGGTATCGGTCTGCTGCTGCACATCGCGCTGGATGCGGTTGATTGTGTGTGGATGCGGGCGACTGCCTGAGCCGGGCGATTACCAGCCACCCCAAGGGCCGGGGCCGTAGCCACCATAGGGGCCATACAGACCAACCCCGTCACCCTTGCTGACGTGGATGTTCACGTCGACACGGTGGGTATTGCCTTCGTCGGTGGTGTAGTTCTTGCCCAGGTTCAGGTCCACGGCACTCCAGTGGCTGTTGCCGAAGGCCTTGGAGTAGCCGATGCCGGTACTGACCGCACCGTGTACCTGCAGCTTGTCGTCGACCACGACCGGGGCGTCATCGGCGACGCGCTTGCGCGGCAGGCCACGCCCGCTGTGGTCGCCGTAGTAGGTGCCCGGGGCATCCTGCTGCAGGCTCGGGTCACCGAGGTAGCGCACCGGCGCCTGCGGCACGCTCAGGTCCAGCGCGGCCGCACTGGGGGTGGCTTCGTCGGCCAGCGCAGGCAGCGGGGCCAGCAGCACGGTGGCAAGCAGCAGGTGTCGAATTTTCACGGGACCGCTCCAAAGCGCCAGCGCCGGTATGGCGGGCCATCTGAACGCTATCAGAAACGGCTTGAATGCGGCCTGTCGCCGTTGCCGCCGGCTCAGCCCAGCCGCTGGAAGCCGAACAGCTCCGCCAACGGGTGGCGGCGGTGCTCGATGGCCGCGCACAGCAGGCTGGCGCCGATCGTCGAATAGGTGATGCCATTGCCGCCATAGGCCATGGCGAACTGCACCCGTGGCCCCCATTGCCGGTGGGTGCCGAAGAAGGGCAGACCATCGGCGGTTTCGGCAAAGGTGCCGGCCCAGGCAAAGGTCGGTTGCAGCGCCCGCCCACCGAGCAGCTTGGCGGCCTTGGTGGCCAGCCGCCGCGCCTTGCGGTCGACCAGTGCATCGCGGCGCGCGGGGATGTCCACTGCGTCGTCTTCGCCGCCGACCAGCAGCCGCTGGTCGGCGGTGCTGCGCAGGTACAGGTAGGGGCGTGCGGTCTCCCACAGCAGGGTGTCGCGGGCCGCGCCCAATGCCTCTGGCGGCAGTGGGTCGGTGACGAAGGCATAGCTGCTGCGGTTGCGCGCGACCCGTTGGCGCAGCCAGTGCTGGCTGGCATAGCCGGCGGCGACGACCAGCTGTTGGCAATGGATGTGCACGCCATCGCTGGTCCGTGCGATCACCTTGCGGGGACCGGCGGTGAGATGGCTGATGGTGGTGCGGTCGAACACCTGCCCACCCTGCGCGAGCAGCCGCGTCAGCAGCCGGTAGGTCATCCGATACGGGTCCATGCGCGCGGCCTGATGGCTGAGGATGGCGCCGGGCGCGGCAATGCCATAGCGCGCCTGCACGCCCGCGGCGTCGTACCAGTCCACCGCGAAGCCATGGCGCTGGCGCAGCTCGAACTCCTCGATCAACGGGCCAAGATCGCTGCGCCGGCTGGCGTAGTACAGGCTGCCGGCATTCTCGAAATCCACGCCGTGCAGTTCGCCAGCCAGCGCGGCCAGGGTATCAATGGCCTGGTCACAGGCGCGGTAGGCCAGCAGGGCGGCTTCCAACCCGTACAGACGGGCGAGCTCACCCAAGGGGGTATCGATCTCGTATTGCAGCAGGGCCGTGCTGGCGGCGGTCGAACCCCAGCCGATATCACGTTGTTCCACCACCGCCACGTCGTGGCCGTGTGCGGCCAGATGGTCGGCGATGAGCGCGCCGGTGATGCCGCCGCCGAGTACCAGCACCTCGCAGCGCAGATCGGCCTGCAAGGGCGGGAAAGCCTGCATCAGGCCATTGCGTACCGCCCAGAACGGATAGCCGCTTTTCAGGTCCATGCGTGCTCAGCCTGCGGTCGGGTGGCCGGTATGCGGGGTGTGGATCAGCTGGTCCACGTCGAACCCCTGCTGGCGGGCGTAGGCGATGTAGTGCCGGCGGGTGGTTGCATCCATCTGCGGCAGCCGCGCCAGCAGCCACAGATGGCGGCGGTCCGGGCTGCCGATCAGGGTGGTGGTATAGCCGGCGTCGAGCTGCATCACCCAGTAGTCGCCACGGGCGAACGGAACCCAGTGCAGGGCATTGGCGGTGAAGGTCACCTGCAGCTTGCTGTTGCTGGCATCGATCGGGGTGGCCTGGCCTACCGACTCACACAGCGTGCCCTGCTGCAGGCAGCGGTTGTGCACCCGCACGCTGCCATCGGGGTTGAACGAGTAGTGGGCGCTGACGTCGGTGGCGGCCTCGGGCTCCTGGCGTGCCGGCAGTCGCTCGATCTCATACCAGCTGCCCAGGTAGCGCTGCAGGTCGATCGCGGACACGGTGGCAAGGGGCGGGTGCGGACGCATTGCAGGCCTCAATGAGCGCAGACAGGAGATCCGGGGGCATCAGCTATAGGACAAGCCCGGTGAAGGACTCGTGGCCGTTGCCCGGCATGGCCGTGGGTGTTCTCCGGCCACGCTGAACCGGTACCGGTCTGCGCGCGCGGGCCTTCGCGCCGGCCCGCGCGCGCTGCGCTAGGCTGTTGCCATCCGTAGACGGGAGATATCCATGTTTATCGTGATCCTGCTCAAAGGGCAGAACCGCTATGCGCGTGAGCGCTGGGAACAATTGCCGGAAGTGGTCGATTACGACGGCCACGGGTTTTCGCTGCGGGCCGGTCCCCGCCAACCCCTGCCCACCACCCAGCAATGGGATCCGGTGGCGGTGTATGCCCCGGACGAACTGACCGAAGAAGAGTTCCAGGAAATCTATGAGCTCAACCGCCACCACATCACAGAACTGGGCTTGAAATACTGAGCCCGTGCGCCCGGTTCGCATGCAGCCCACATCGGCTGGCTTATAGTTCGCGACAGGCGCGGTGGTCCGCGCAAGCCGGTGCGTCGCTTTGTCTGCCCAACGCTTGATCCAGCCGCTGCGTGCGGTGCTGCTCGTGTTCCTGTTGTCGGCCGGCGCGGTCTGGGCAGCTCCTGACGGTACTGCCGAGCTCACCCCGCAGGTACGTATCGAACAGGCCTCGCGTGCGTTTGACGCGGTCAAGCGCGCGATCACCGATGCCGATGCGCCGGAAACTCTCAAGACCCTGGCCGAGCGTGCTACCCAGGCCCAGCGCGACGCCGAGGCCGCGGTGCAGGCACTGCAGCCGGAGCTGACCCAGCTTGACGCCCGCATCGAGCAGCTGGGGCCTGCACCGGAAGGTGGCGAGGACGCCGGTATCGCCCGCCAACGCAAGCTGCTGGGCCAGCAGCGCAGCCAGGTGGACGCCGACATCAAGCGCGGCAAGCTGCTGGCCGAGGACGCCAAGCAGGCCAGCGAATCGATCGAAAAGATGCGCGCCCAGCAGTTTGGCGAGCAGCTCGGGCGCAAGGTCGCCTCGCCACTGTCACCGGCGCTGTGGCGCGAGTTCGCCCAGCATCTGCCGGATGACCTGGGGCGCGTGCACTCGCTTTACCTGCAGGCCAGCAAGGGGCTGCTGCAAGCCGCTGCCAAGCAGGGTTGGGGCACGCCATTACTTGGCGCCGGGTTGGCGCTGGTATTGCTGTTTCCGCTGCGCCTGTGGCTGCGCCACCTGGGCCGCCGCTATGCCGCGTCCGAACGCGCACCTGCCGGTCGCCTGCGGCGCACCGGGCTGGCGGTGTGGCTGCTGCTGGTAGGCACCCTGTTGCCGGGTCTGGCAGCAGGGGTACTGGTCAGCAGCCTGCGCGCGATCTCGGCGATCGCGCCACGCCTGGAATCGGTGGCCGATACCTTCGTGATGGCCACCTTCGTGGCGGCCTTCATCGGTGCGCTGGCAGCGGCACTGCTGGTGCCCAAGCGCCCGTCGTGGCGGCTGCTCGACATCGACGATCTGGCTGCCGGCCGCCTGCGTCGCTTCGCCTGGGGTGCTGCGGGCCTGACCTGGTTGACCATGCTGCTGCGCGAGATCAACCGCTCGGCGCGCACCTCGGCGGTCAGCACCATCACCCTCGACGGCCTGATCGCGCTGACCTATGTGGTGCTGATCATGCTGATGTTGGCCACCCTGGCCGGCCTGCACCGGCGGCGCGCGGCGGCGGCAGCGCAGGCCGAGCGCGATGCCGGCAGCGGGCACCCGCCGCGCGCACCGCGCAGCGGCTGGCTGGTGATCGCGCGGCTGGGTGGCTACGTGACGATCTGTGCGGCGCTGGTCGCCACCTTGATGGGCTATCTCAACTTCGCCATGTTCACCGCCCAGCAGATGGTCTGGATCACGGTGGTGGTGTTGGCGACTACCTTGCTGATGCGCTTTGCCGATGACTTCGCGTTGTGGCTGCTGGCCCCGGACAGCACCATGGGGCGCATGCTGCGGCTGTCCACCGGCCTGCCGACAGCGCGCATGGAGCAGGGCGGGGTGCTGTTGTCGGCGGCATTGCGGGTGGGCCTGGTGTTGCTGGGGATCACCGCGGTGGTGGCCCCGTTCGGCAACGTCAGCGCGTTGTACGGCTGGCTGGAGCGGCTGGCTGCCGGCATCAAGATCGGCGACAGCCTGCTGACCCCGTCGTCGATCTTCAGCGCAGTATTGGTGCTGGTGCTGGGCCTGGCCTTGATGCGCGTGCTGCAGCAATGGTTGGTGGAGACCTATCTGCCCAAGACCGATCTGGACACCGGCGCACGCAATTCGATCAGCACCGTGGCGCATTACCTGGGCATCGTGCTGGCCGGGCTGTGGGCGCTGGCAGCGCTGGGTATCGGTTTCGAGAAGGTGGCGTTGCTGGCCAGTGCGCTGTCGGTGGGTATTGGTTTCGGCCTGCAGGCGATCACCCAGAACTTCGTTTCTGGCCTGATCCTGCTGGCCGAGCGCCCGGTCAAGATCGGTGACTGGGTGAAGATCGGTGACCAGGAAGGCGACATCCGGCGCATTTCGGTGCGTTCGACCGAGATCCAGGTCGGCGACCGTTCGACCTTGATCGTGCCCAACTCGGAACTGATCACCAAGACCATCCGCAACATGACCATGGCCAATGCGCTGGGTCGCATCCAGGTGCAGTTCTCGGTGCCGCTGGGCACTGACGTGGGCAAGCTGCGGACCTTGTTGCTGGCCATCTATGCCGGCAACGAGAATGTGCTGGAGGATCCGGCACCCTCGTTCTACATCGACTCGATCAGCGGCGGCCAGGTGGCGGTGAACAGCTTTGCCTATGTGTCGTCCTCGCGCAGCGTCTACAGCACCCGCAGCGAGATCCTGTTTGAACTGCTGCAGCAGAGTGCGGCCAATGGCATCGCCCTGGTCACGCCGACCGATATCCATCTGGTGCGCGATCCGGACGAAGCCCGCTAAGGGCGGGTGTTGTCTGTGTAGTGCCGAGCCATGCTCGGCAGGGGCTTTCCCGGTCAAGGCCAAAAGCGCCCCCTTCCCAGCCCTCCCCTTGGCTTCGCCAAAGGGAGGGGGTGTAATGCCGAGCCATGCTCGGCAGGGGCTTTCCCGGCCAAGGCCAAAAAGCACCCCCTCCCCAGCCCTTCGCCAAAGGGAGGGGGCGTGTAGTGCCGAGCCATGCTCGGCAGGGGCTTTCCC
>DAMCTY010000031.1:0-39978 GCA_032112995.1 Stenotrophomonas sp.
ACCTGTGACCCCTACCATGTCAAGGTAGTGCTCTACCGCTGAGCTAACCGCCCTTCTCAGCAACCAGTTCAGCGTTGCGAGGGCGCGTATCTTAACCCTGCTTGCGACGAAGAACAATAGTTTCCGCAAAGAATTTCACATTGGGCCGCCTCAGCCCAGGTTCGCCTCCTTGAGGCGATGGATCTGGTCGCGCACGCGCGCCGCGTCCTCGAACTCCAGGTCGCGGGCATGCTGGTACATCTGCTGCTCCAGCTCCTTGATGCGCGCAGCCAGCTTGGCCGGCTCCAGCGGCAGGTAATCGGCCTCCGGCTCGGCGACGCGGCGGCCCCTGCCCTTGGCGCTGGACTTGGGCGAGCTCTCTTCGTGGGCACCTTCGAGGATATCGACAATCGGCCGCGCCACCGACTTGGGCACGATGCCATGCGCCTCGTTGTACTCCACCTGCTTCTGCCGGCGACGATCGGTTTCGTCGATGGCCGCCTGCATCGAGCGGGTCATCTTGTCGGCGTAGAGGATCGCCTTTCCGCGCACATTGCGGGCCGCGCGGCCGATGGTCTGGATCAGCGAGCCGGTCGAGCGCAGGAAGCCCTCCTTGTCCGCATCCAGGATCGCCACCAGCGACACCTCCGGCATGTCCAGACCCTCGCGCAGCAGGTTGATGCCAACCAGCACGTCGAACTTGCCCAGGCGCAGGTCACGGATGATCTCCACCCGCTCCACCGTGTCCACGTCCGAGTGCAGGTAGCGCACGCGGATGCCGTGTTCACCCAGGTACTCGGTCAGGTTCTCGGCCATACGCTTGGTCAGGGTGGTGACCAGCACACGGTCCCCCATCTTGATGCGCGCATTGCACTCGGACATCAGGTCATCCACCTGGGTGCCGACCGGGCGGATCTCCACCTGCGGATCGATCAGGCCGGTGGGGCGCACCACCAGCTCGGTGATGTCATCGCCGGATTCACGCAGCTCGTAAGGGCCGGGCGTGGCCGAAACATAGATCGCGCGCGGCGAGCGCGCCTCCCACTCCTCGAAACGCAGCGGCCGGTTGTCCAGCGCCGACGGCAGGCGGAAGCCGAATTCCACCAGGGTTTCCTTGCGCGAGCGGTCGCCCTTGTACATGGCACCGATCTGCGGAATGGTCACGTGCGACTCGTCGATGACCAGCAAGGCGTCCGCCGGCAGGTAGTCGAACAGGGTCGGCGGCGGCTCGCCCGGCGCCTTGCCGGTGAGGTGCCGCGAGTAGTTCTCGATACCGTTGCAGTAGCCCACCTCGGCCATCATCTCCAGGTCGAACTGGGTGCGCTGCGCCAGTCGCTGCGCCTCCACCAGCTTGTTCTGTGCGTACAGCTGCTCCAGCCGCTCCTTGAGCTCGACCTTGATGGTGTCCACCGCCGCCAGCACCCGCTCACGCGTGGTGGCGTAATGCGTCTTCGGATAGATGGTGTAGCGCTGCATCTTGCGCAGGCTTTCGCCGGTGAGCGGATCGAACATGCTCAGCTGCTCGATTTCGCCATCGAACAATTCGATGCGCACCGCCTCGCTGTCCAGTTCCGCCGGAAACACATCGATAATCTCGCCGCGCACGCGGAAGGTACCGCGCTGCAGCTCGTATTCGTTGCGGGTGTATTGCAGCTGGGTCAGGTGCTTGATCAGGTCGCGCTGATCGATGCGCTCGCCCTTGGACAGGATCAAGCGCATCGACAGGTAGTCTTCCGGCGCACCCAGGCCATAGATTGCCGACACCGTGGCAACCACGATCGCATCCGGCCGCGACAGCAGGGTCTTGGTTGCCGCCAGACGCATCTGCTCGATGTGCTCGTTGATCGAACTGTCCTTCTCGATGAAGGTATCCGACGACGGCACATAGGCCTCGGGCTGGTAGTAATCGTAGTAGCTGACGAAGTACTCCACCGCATTGTTCGGGAAGAACGCCTTGAACTCGCCGTACAGCTGCGCGGCCAGCGTCTTGTTGGGCGCCATCACCAGGGTTGGGCGCTGCACCTGCTGCACCACGTTGGCGATGGTGTAGGTCTTGCCCGAGCCGGTCACGCCCAGCAGGGTCTGCTTGGCAATACCGGCCTCGAAGTTGGAAACCAGCTTTTCGATGGCAGCCGGCTGGTCGCCGGAGGGCGAATACGGCGATACGAGCTGGAAGCTGTCGGACATGGGCGTGCAGCACGACTTGGGAGACATTTCAGTATAGCGAGCCCAACCCCCACATCCCGGCAGGCGCTAAACCCATGTTCAGGGGCTGGACGCGGCGAGCGTTCTGACAGGCATTTCCAGCCACGCTGCACTCCAGCCATCGCGAAACGACAGCCGTGCCCCACCCAATCCACCTCGCAACCCAACGCCGCCCCACGCCGGGCTTCACCCTGCCTGAGTTCATTATCTGCGTGGCGGTAGCAGCAACCCTCTCAGCCATCGCACTCCCTGCCCTGCAGCAGACACTACGACGCCAGCGGGCCGTCTCGGCCCAGAACGCACTGGTTGCGCACCTGCACCTGGCACGGGCGACAGCACTATGGCGCCGTCAACCCACCCTGATCTGCCCGACAGTCAATGGCAATCGGTGCAGCCACAAAGGCGACTGGGGGACCTCATGGCTGGTATTCCTGGACCCGGACGGTGACGGAAGGGCAAACGCCCCGAACGACATCATCCGCGTCACCATAGGCACCCGACAACCGCAACTCAGGGTAATTGGCTCCGCTGGACGCTTCCATGTGCGTTATCTGGCCGATGGGCGTAGCGCGGGCTCCAACCAGACCATCCGATTCTGTGATCCCTCCGGCACTCTGCAGGCAGCGGTCATCATCAATAACAGCGGACGTGTGCGCAGCACCTCGGGGGGCGACGTGCAAAGGTGCCCTCCCTGAAGCACAGGTGTTGCACTACATCACTCCGCCGAGTAGAATGCGCCTCCCCGCCCGAATAGCTCAGCCGGTTAGAGCACTTGACTGTTAATCAGGGGGTCGTTGGTTCGAGTCCAACTTCGGGCGCCAAATAAATAAACACAAAGCCCACCGCAAGGTGGGCTTTGTGTTTTGCGGAACGCAACACTCCGCCATAAAAATCAAGACTCGCCCGCATAAAAAAAACCGCCATTTCTGGCGGCTTTTCCGGAGAGCAGCCTTACCAGCACTCGCCGACCGAGGCGGTACCACTCTTGGTCCGCACCCCCTGCGCATTGATCGTCAGCGTTCCGCATTTCGGATCTTTCTGACTGGACGTAGGGACAGCCTGCAGAATGTAAGCGCGCGCAGTGGGATCCCCTCCCTGGAAACCAACCGCATAGAAGCTGTTCAGATCAGCCTCACAGGTGGGCGCCGGCGCCCCTACATACGTCAGGTTGGTGGTATGAAACCGCTCCATCGTCTGCGCATGCTGCTGCAGACACCCCTCAACCGCAGTACGCCGCGCCTTGACCACATAATCCCGGTAGTTGGGATAGACAATGGCCGACAGGATCGCAATCACCGCGACCACGACCATCAGCTCTACCAGGGTGAAGCCCGCCTGACGCGACGCCACACCCGACCTACGCTGTTCGCGAACCATATTGTTCATCCCTTTCAATCCCCCGCCAGCTCGCGCCAGGAGACGCGCTTGATGTTGCCGTTGTTGGTGTTGGTCTTGGTCTTCTGGTAGCTACCGTCGTCCAAGCTTGTATACATGGTGTCGCCAATAAAGATCGGGTTGTTCGGGCTACTGCCATAGCCAATACCCGACACCGGCGCACCATCCAGCGAATCCTTGCCGTCGATCACGCCATCGCCATTGGCATCGAAGAAGCCACCGGACAGACGCCCACCGGTGAACGGATCGATCGCCATCGTGAAACCCTTACCCGTCGGACTGCATACGTCAGCCGAATCCGGGATACGCGTGGTGCCAATCAACGTCAGACCCTGGAAGAAGTTCGGCACCACCATGCGCTCGCCTGCGGCAACACCCGTCGACGGTACCAGGTTCATGTACCAGCCATCGGTTCCAGGAGCAGAAACACGCTCCAGAACGCGCACGTCGTACCCGCCGACCTTGCCCTCATTGACAATGCTTACTTCCTTCATGCCAGCCGTGCCGGAGATGGTCGACCCCTTGTCAACCAAGCCGTACCAGGTCTGCACGCTCTTGTTGGCGCGATCAGCCGAATTCAGATAACGACCGGTGCCGACGAAAACCCAGGTCTGCAGGGTCTTGGGATTCACTGCCACCAGTGGTGCGGCGGTGATCGGCTTGGTGGCACCTGCGGCATACAGCAGGCTGACGGTTCCGGTAGCAAGCTTGAAACGCCAGAGGTTTCCCTTCAGGTCGCCCGCGTACACGGTATCCACCAGGCCATTGCCGGCGGCGGACCATGCATTCACCCCGGAGAGCCCGTTGTCGCCTCCCACCGCGGTGGAGATGGTCGACACATCGCCATCGGCAAGATCGATCATCACCAACTTGGCGATGCCATCGGTGCTGTTCGGCCCGTTACCCAACACCACGCGCCAATCACCATTGGCGACCTGCGAGACGATCGGCTGCCCAAGGTTGTTGCCCAGCGCCGCATCGTTGATTTCCCACATCAGCGTCGGCGATGCCGGGTTGGTGACATCCAGTGCGAAGATGGTCTTGCCGCCACGGCCCATGGTGCCGATAACCGCAGTGCGCCAACGTGCGCCGTCGTACCAATCTGCCGCCGTCATTGCGCCATCAACGGTATAGGTATGCTCGTAGTTGGGGTCCGTGAACTTCTGGGTACCCGACAATTTCGTCATGCCTTCGGTAGGCACGAAGGCAAACAGTTCCTTGCCCGTATTGGCATTGAAGCCATGCAACATGCCGTCGTTGGCGCCAACGTACACAACTGGCGTTCGGCCTGCCTGTGCAGAGGCAAATGCGGCATAGCTGGAAGCACCGGTAAACGAACTGTTGACGTACAAACGACTGTTAGGAGTGCCGACATACACCGGCTGCGAATTGACGATGTCCCCCAGCAGACTCAGACGGTTACGGAAAGCACCGCCATTACTCTTCTCACCGGAACGATCGCCGCGCAGATAATTGACCACGTCCGCGGACAGACCGTTGACCGACCCCTGGAAATCCGCCAACCGGCCGCCATTGTTATAGTAAATCTTGCGGGCATTGGTGGTGGCATTGGTCGGCCCCCAGACCGGGAACTGGTCAGCCGCCGACCACGCCTGCGTCAACGCGCCGGTGGATGTATTGACGTCATAGGCATACAGACGGCCGGCCCATTCGCGGTTCTGGCCAGTAACAAACTGCGCCTGGAAGGTGCGTGCACCTGCCTCCAGCTTGGTCGAATTTGCAGCGAAGGAACTGGCAGAGCCTTCTGCGCGCTTGGCGATCGACTCGAACGCCTGCCGCAGGCTGGCAACCATTTTGTCCGCCTCGCTGGCCACGTAAAAATTGTCCGGGCGTGGATAATTGTTCTTGGTACTGGTGACACCACTGCCATCCAGGTAGTCCGTATTGGTATGCCACCACGATTCCTGCAGCGCACCAGTGGTCAATGGATCAAATCCCAAAGGCACATCAAAGCCACCGTACTTTGCTGTCAGCCAATATTGATTGGTGGCCTTCGGCAACAACACCTGATTTTCACGAACATCCACCCAGTAAGTGGATAGCGTCTGCATGCCCACCGTGTTCGGCTTGGCAGCATCGTCCTTGCGGATATCATTGGTATTGGCGTAATAGGCCAAGCCGGCGATAAACGCCGAGTTGCCGCGCCCACTGAACACAGCATTCGCCTTGGTGGCAATACCTTCAAGATCGAAAATTTTCTGCGTGTACTTGACCGCGAGATCATAATCCTTATCCGGACTATTCGGAATATCACGATCCTCGTGGGTATTTACGTCACCAATACCAAGGGCTGCGTTCACCTGACAGGAATAACGAATGGGATCATCCCAGTCTGTAATAACAGGGAATCCATCGGCATAGGTATAGTTGATATTATTGGTATACGCAGCCACATTGCCTTGCCCGCGGAAATAACGCAGTGCAGCATAATAAAGTTCACTGACGGGGTCATTGCTCTTGGGCGCAGCCGATGTCATCTGACCAAACTTGTTCAAGTAATTGATAACACCACTGTCCGCGATTCCACTGATACTGGTGCCTGCAGCATCGGCGGGATCGGGGTTCTTGACCAACACACCCGTGGTCGGATTCCATTCCTTGTTGACGTTATCGAGCGTACCCAACTCAGGGTAATAGCTATTCGGCCCGACAAACTTCTGGCGCGCACGCATCACGCCGCCATTTCGTGTATTCCCGGATTCATTCAGGAAACCGAAAATACTGTAACGGATCCGCTTGGAATACTCTTGAATCAAACCCTCAGGTTTCCACCCCTGCGAATACTGCACGCAGTTGCTTTCGACCCCTACGCTGGCATCACAGACCTTCACCCGCACGCTGACTTCATAGAGCGTAGCTGCATCGCTACCACTACCAGTCTTCAATGCGTGCTTGGCGGGGTTGTAATCAACAACGGTTGTCCCACCGATACTGCCAGTGGATGTGAAGCGCATCTTGTTGCCAAGATTTGCTATCCGCACAGTCATGCTGTTCCAAGTCGAGCCAGTAGCATTCTTGACCAGGGTTGCATCATTCCCGGACGCAGGCACAGAACGATCCGGGTACAGATCCCCACGGTGGTGGCGCGCCTTTTCCAGAACGGTTTCCGTGGGAGTGTCCACCACACGGTAGCCACCAGTGAGTCCGGAACGGAAAGGATCGATGGTCTGGGTGGCCGCCCAGTTCATGAAATTGCCACTCCACTGCTTATCTGTGGCACAGGCGAATGAGCTGGCCTTGGCAGTGGGATAGAAGTACCGCTCGGTCTCGACGGTGCTGTAGTTGTACAGATAGCACTTGTCAGGATCAAAGTAGCCTGAGTAACGGCGACCCTTATCGTAATTGCCGATATTCGCCTGACTGATCAGTGTCGGGTATTCCACCGACGGCACCAGCACCAGATTACCCGGCACATCGCTGCCAACATACATCGGCGATTGTGCGATCTCGACCGCAGGCACCTGTACCGAACACAAGGCCGCAAACAGGCCGATGGCAAAAGCACCGAGACGTCCGCTCATCGCCCCGGTCCTGCGATTGGTTTCAAAGATTGTCTTTTTCATGATCTTTCAGAGCCCCAAGGCGACGGTACTTACTTGACCGTGATGTTGGACTGCAGCACCACCACCGCGCGGTCGGTCACCGTGGCGGGATCATGACTGCGAGCGATGATGCGGTAGAACGATTCCAGCGTGACACCGCCGCCCCCGCCATACTGATTGGCGTTGGCACTCTGGTTCTGCTGCAGTTCGTCGGTACTTTCGCGCTGCCCAAGGTACTGCACGTAGTACTGGGGCTGGCCGGCGGCCACCGTCTGCGTGGCGGTTCCGTTGACCCACCCGGCACCGCCGCCGGTGTAGGTATTGGCCGGCGGAATCGGGCAGGAGGTACTGGCCAGACTGCAGTCCACACCGATGGAGCTGCCCGATACAACGGCAGCACGCACTGCAACTTCGGCCTCGCGCAAGGCTGACTCGGCCGACTGGAACGCCAGGCTGCGGTCATACATGTTGCCGCTCATCCGCTCGCGCAGCAGCGTGCCGCGAATGCTGGCCAAGCCAATCAAGGTGATCACCACCAGGATGATCAGCACGACCAGAAGACTGGCACCGCGTTGCCGGAGCGCCTGCGCAGGCGGGTAATGGACGTTCTTCATTGCGCGCGACTCCTCAAGGTAACCACGTACTCCAGATCACGGCTCAACGGCACGTTGCCGGTGCCGACCGCGCTGTCGCTATTGACGGTAAAAGTGATGCGCACCGCGGACACGTCCTGCCAGGCTGCCACCGCACCCGCGGCCTCATAGGTGGTGGTTGCCGGGTCCTGCAGATAAGCCAACTGCATGTCGTTCACGCCTTCGACCATTTCCTCGCGTGCGGCGCCATTGAGCACTCGAAACAGCGAGCGCCCGCCGCGGCCGTTGTCAGCCACAAACCAGCGCACGCCATTGAGCTTGCTGACCACCGAGTTGCGCGGGTAAACATAGGCCGGTGCCGATGCATTGCACGGCGCGGGCAGTACGTTGAGGCTGTTGCTGCAATTGCCGCCATTGGCATGGCTCACACTGGTCGCACTGACCGCCCCCGCCTTGAACACGGCCAGCTGCTTGGTATCGCACACCATCAGTACGTCGTTGGTAGCAAAATCGCCGCCGTTGTCGACGGTGAGCACGGTGCCGGCGTGCGCGCTGACATTGGCGATGGCGTCCCCGACCAGCAACAACTGCAAGGCGTCGGTGCCGGCGACAGAACCTGTGAGCGCGCCGTCGTCGTAGCCGCGCACGGGCTGCGACCAGGTACTCCACCAGTTGGCGCCGCCAAGGTCGGCCACGTTGGCCACAGGAAGATCGATATCGCAGGGGTTGCCACCGGCCTCACGGATATCCCGCGCCATCATCTCGAAACCGAACTGCATGTTTTCCTGCACCTTGCCCAGGCCATCGGTGGTGCGGTAGGCCTGCTGGCTGGACAGGAAAATCATCGCCACCGCGCCAAGCACCACCAGCCCGATCACCAACGAGATCATCAGCTCGATCAGGGTCATGCCGGACATGCCAGCCCTTGAACCCAAGGTCATTGCACGCACACGCCTCATAGCCGCACCGCCGTCTGCACCTGGCGCTGCGCGCCGCCTTCAACATTGTCAGCATTGTCCGCAGCCGCATCACCCTGTTTTCCGCGGGTGTCGTCCCACTGCACTGTGACCGTACATACTTCCGCCGCGCAGGTGATCTGGCCGCAGACACTTTCATCGTCGGGATTCTTGGCGATGCCATTCTTCAGCGACGTCATCCAGCGACTCACGTCGTCCTGGGCCAGGCTGCCGCCCCCGGGGACGCTGCACTCCATGCCGTCCGTGTTGTAGGCACCAGCCAGGGCCTCCTGACGATTGGCGCGCATGGCATCAATGGCCGAATAGGTATAGGCGACAATCTGGCTGCGCTCCAGGGAGCTTTGGCCGTTCCTCAACGCCGTCGCCTGCATGGCGGCGATGCCCAGCAAGGCCACACCTAGCACCAGCACCGAGACCATCACCTCGATCAGGCTGACACCCGCCTGGGACGCCGGCGAGGGCGCGCGTCGGCAACGAAACAGTTTACTTTTCACCTGTATCACCCCGCATCAAGGACATGCACCGCCACCATCAGCCCGGCTGCTGCTGACGCGCGCGGCCGAGGCAAGGGTGACGACACGCTGGTTGTCCGCCGGGGATCCGGTCGGAATGCAGACGATGATGCTGCTGTTGACCGCAGTGCTGGACAGGCCATCGGCACGGAAAGTGACCCGGTCTACACCCGAGGACACCACTACCGGCGCCTTGACCGCATTGACCCGCAGTACCGAGCCATCCGCCTCCACCACGGTCAACCAGTTCTTGGCCCAGCCACCGCCGCAGGTTGCCCCATTTGCACTTCCACAGACCGAGACACGGGCGTTGCGCTTGATTGCCTCGCTGCGCGCCAGCTGCAACGACGCAACCAGCTCATTGGCATGGCTGGTCAGGCGGCTGGAGTTGATCATGGAACGAAACGACGGGATGGCGATTGCAGCAAGGATCGCAGCGATGGCTACCGTCACCACCAGTTCGACCAAGCTGAACCCCTTGTCGCGTCGACGCAGGCTGGCGCGACAGGCGACTGGAAGAGTGCTGGGCATACCTTTCCCCATTTGGACGATTTACTCTATTCGCCACCGCATACGCACTCCACCGGTTCGGGGATGAACGGCCTGATCGGGTGCACGAATGGCACCGCTCCCCTGCCTCATCAGGATCCCCAGCCGCATGTCGACCCTGCCGCATACAGAGCTCAACCCACTGGACCCGCTATCGCAGGCCCAGACCATCATCCGCATCATGCTTACCGGCGAGGCACTGGCTGCCCTGTTGACGTTGTCACAAAGCGCCCGCGTGGACCTGCTCACCTACTTCGGACTGGCATCCTTCACGATTCAATGGGTTGCACTGGCGTCCCTGGCGATGCTCTACCTGGCGCGCCGCCGGCTGCGCCGCGCCAGCCCCGCCCGCATCGCAGCGGCCGCGTTGACCGCCCTGCTCTGCAGCACATGGCTGGTGACCGCGCTTGCGTGGCTGGTACTTCGCAACACATGGCTCTCCCCCACCGAAGGCTGGCTGCTGTTTGCGACCAAGACAAGCACACTGGCATTGCTGGTTGGCCTGCTGACCCTGATCGCCTTCCAGAGCCATTGGCGGCTCAGGCAACTCGCTGTCCGGGCAAAACAGGCCGAACTGGAAGCCCTGCAGGCACGCATCCGCCCGCATTTCCTGTTCAACACGCTCAATACCGGCGCGGCACTGGTACACCTGCGGCCGCAGGATGCCGAACGTTTGCTGCTGGATCTTGCCGACCTTTTCCGGGCTGCGCTTGCGGGACCCCGCGAAATCCCCCTCAGCGAGGAGATCGCCCTGTCCCGCCGCTATGCGGAAATCGAAGGCCTGCGCTTTGGCGACCGTATGCGCGTCGACTGGGACATCCCCTCGCCGATTCCGCCACTACAGGTCCCCACCCTCTCCATCCAACCCCTGATCGAGAACGCCATCCGCCACGGCGTGGAACCAACGGCCAACGGCGGGCACATTCTGGTGCGACTGCTACGCCTGTCGGACAGGCTGGAAATCCTGATCGAAAACGACCTGCCCCCCGCCGCCGCGCCCAATCTGCACACCGGCCACAAGGTGGGCCTGGAATCCTCCCGGGCCCGGATCCGCGCGCTCACCGGCGGGCGCGGCGATGTGACGACACGTATCAGGAACGGCCGCCACATCACCACCATCACCCTGCCGATCTAACCCGGCTGCTTCATGCAACCACCTGGTAACACGGGTGGTACTCACCGGAAATCTTCATGCGGCGCTGCTCGACGAAGGCACGCAGCAGCGCATCCAGGGCCTGCATCATCTCCGGGTCACCATGGATCTTGAACGGGCCGAACTCCTCGATCCGCGCCATGCTCTCCTCCTTGACGTTGCCGGCGACGATGCCGGAGAACGCGCGACGCAGGTCGGCCGCCAGGTCCGGCGCCGGGCGCCCCTTGTGCAGATCCAACCCGGCCATCGCCTCATGCGTGGGCACGAACGGCTGCTGGTAGGCCAGCGGAATGTCGACCTGCCAGTTGTAGAAGAACGAATCACGGTGCGCCAGGCGGAACTCGCGCACACGCTTGATGCCCTGCGACATCTTGCGCGCCACGCCGACCGGATCACCAACGATGATCTCGTAGCGTTCGGCCGCCTGGTCGCCCAGGGTCAGGCGGATGAAGCGGTCGATCTGCTCGAAATAAGGCGCCGCTATGGCCGGACCACTGAGGATCAGCGGGAACGGCAGCTCCTTGTTCTCCTCGCGCAGCAGGATGCCCAGCAGATAGAGGATCTCCTCGGCCGTGCCAACGCCGCCCGGGAACACGATGATGCCGTGGCCAAGGCGCACGAAGGCCTCCAGGCGCTTCTCGATGTCCGGCATGATCACCAGGTGGTTGACGATCGGGTTCGGCGACTCGGCGGCGATGATGCCCGGCTCGGTGATGCCGATGTAGCGGGTATTGGTCTTGCGCTGCTTGGCATGGGCGATGGTGGCGCCCTTCATCGGCCCCTTCATCGCACCCGGGCCACAGCCGGTGCAGATGTCCAGGCTGCGTAGGCCCAGCTCGTAGCCTACCTGCTTGGTATAGAGGTATTCGTCGCGCGAGATCGAGTGACCACCCCAGCACACCACCAGATTGGGGTCGCTGGGCTGCAGGATGCGCGCATTGCGCAGTACGCCGAACACGGCATTGGTGATGCCGTCCGAACTCTCAAGGTCCGAGGCGTATTCCGGCCCCAGCTCGATGGCCATGTAGGCCAGGTCGCGCACCACCGAGAACAGCAGCTCGGCGATACCGCGGATTATTTCACCGTCCACGAACGCCATCGCCGGCGCGTTGGTCAGGTCGATGCGGACGCCGCGGTCCTGCTGGGTCACCTGCACGTCGAAGTCCGGGTACAGGTCACGCGCAGCGCGCGGGTCGTCCGATGCGCTGCCACTGGTCAGCACGGCCAGCGCACACCGCCGCAGCAGCTCGTGCATGCCGCCACTGGAGGCGTCGCGCAGGCGCGCCACCTCGGCCCGCGACAGCACATCCAGCCCGCCGCGCGGGTAAATACGTGCGTCCTGCACCGGCAGCGCCCTCGCTGCCCCTTCACTCTTGGTCATTTCCACATCTGCTCCTTTCGTTGGCGATCGACTTTAGCGCTACCCCCATGAAAAGGAAAACGGCCGGGTTGCCCCGGCCGTTTTCGGTTTACATCCGATCAATCAAACGATCAGAACTTGTACTTCAGGCTCAGCATCATCGACCAGCGCGACACAGCAGTGTTGCCCTTGTCGTTGTTGTTTTCCTGGATCGACGCGTTGTCGGTGGTACCGGTGAAGTTGTAGATGTACTTGCCGGTTGCCGGGTCGATACCTGCGTAGTTGGCGATACGACGGGTCGAGTAGAAACCGTAGTCATCAATCAGGCCCCACTTCTTGTTGAGCAGGTTGCCGATATTCATGACATCCAGCGCAATCTCGGTCTTGTGACCCTTGAAGAAGCCCGGCAATTCCTGGCTGATACGCACGTCGAAGCTGTTGACCCACGCCGCACGGTGCGAGTTGGCCGGCACGACCTGACCCTTGTAACCAGCCAGATCCGGGTTCTTTTCCAACCAGGCAAAGAAGTCCTGCTCCATCTTCGCACCGCCGGTCCACAGCACGTCGCCGTAACCGGATGGCACGTAGAACAGATCGTTGGTGTTGGCACCGTCGCCGTTGGCGTCGTTGTAGAAGATATAGCTGAACGGACGGCCCGAACGGCCTTCATAGAACAGACCAACGCGGGTGGCGTAGTCACCGAAGAAGGCGTGCTTCCACTCCAGGGTACCGGTCACGCGATCCTTGATTGCATAACGCGAATCATAGGCAACGTTCTCGTTGGAGTTGAAGATCAGCGTGTTGTTCCAGTTCGAGGTGTTCTGCGAGCTGGTCAGCGAGCTGACTTCCTTGGCCTTGGTGTAGGTGTAGCCCAGCGACCAACCCCAGTTCTCGCTCATCGGCTTGCTCAGCGCGAAGGTCGCCTGGACGCTGCTACCCTTGTCGGTGTTGCGCAGCAGCATCACGTCGCCGATGTCATCAGGACGATTACCCTTCGCACTGGGGCACATGCCGGCCGCAATCTGCGCCGGTGTCAACACCTTGGCGCAATCCTGACCCTTGTACTTACCCGCCTCAATACCAAAGCGGCCAGCGCTATTGGGGTCAAGACCTGCTGCGTTCCAGTAGTTGTCGCGACCATCCATCGTGCCGGTGTAGGTCGGATCCATCAGATCCAAGCGTTCGAAGTACAGAGCGTCATTGACCTTGGTGTACAGCAATTCGGCCGATGCCACGATACCGTACCAAGGCAACTCATGATCGAAAGCCAGATTGGTCTTCCACACCGACGGCAGTTTGGTACCCGGAGCAATGATGTCAACATTCGCGCGACCGGCACCCGCCGTCAGACCGGCGGTAGAAGGCGGAACGGTCGGATCAAATGCCGGGGCTTTGCCGTCCTTCAAATCATACTCGACGTAGTTCAGACCAGTGTTCTGGTAGGCGCCTGCCAGCCAGACGTTCGGTGCTGCACCGCCAAACAGGCCAATACCGCCACGCAGCTGGGTCGGACGGTCGCTGTCGAAGGTGTAGTTGAAGCCGACGCGCGGCTGCACCAGCTTGTCATCCACCAACTGGGTGTTGTTGTATCCGTACAGCTCCTGGATACGCGGGTTGTACAGACGCTGGTCGCTGAAGTCCGGCAGGTCGACGCGGACGCCGAACATCAGGCTCAGGTTGTAGTTGATCGCCCAGGTATCCTGTACGAACAGGCCAGTGTTCTTCAGATTGAACGCCGCCGGGATATCACTACGGCTGCCACCTTCGCGCGGAGCGCGCAGCTGATAGCGGGTCGGGGTGCCAGCAAGGAAGCTTTCCAGATCAGAGAATTCGTACACGCCGTTGAGATTACGGCCATAGAAGTTCATCAAATCGTTATCAGAGTAGTCGAAGCCGAACTTGACGGTGTGATCACCCACGTACCAGGTAGCCGCACCAAAGGCGCTCAGCTCCTTGCTCTCGACCAGGTTCACATGCGTGTTCTGTTCGGTACCCAGCAACAATGCATCATTATTCTTACCAAAGCCATTGATGCGGATCGACGGCAGATCAACCAAGGCCTCGCGGTTGGCGCTGTAGTCCTTGTGCGAAATCTTGAACTCGGTGGAGAAGTTCTCGCTCCAATCGGAGAACAATTCACCCATCCAGGTTTCATAGGTCTTGGGCTGGCCGTACCAGTAGTTGCTCAGCGACACAGTGCTCGAGGCCAGGCCCGGGAAGCGCATCACGTTCTGTTCCATCTTGTTGTAGCGCAGGGCTGCACGATGGTTTTCGTTGATGTTCCAGTCCAGCTTGATCGCGTACTCTTCGATCTCGGTCTTGTTGTCCGGAGCGCTCAGGCCACCCACGTCATAGCCCTTGGCCGACATGAAGTCCTGCACTTTCTTGATATCGGCATCGGTGATGGAACCCTTGCCATACGGACCGTCGCTCAGGGCAACGCCCGGTGCCGAACGCTCGTACTTTTCGTAGTTGGCGAAGAAGAACAGCTTGTCCTTGACGATCGGGCCGCCAAAGGTCATGCCGTAGGTCTTCTCGTCCTCGAAGCCGTTGAAGTCGCCCTTGTCGCCTTCCAGACGGGTACGGACCATATCCTTGTCGCGGTAGGAGCCGTAGACGGTGCCGTGGAATTCATTGGTACCCGACTTGGTCACGGCGTTGATCACCGCACCGGTACCACCGTAGATGGTGGTGTCGTAGTTGGCCAGGTCGATGTTGATTTCCTGAATGGCGTCCATCGATACCGGCTGACGCTCGGTCGGCAGGTTGTTGGACTCCAGGCCGAACGGGTCGCCTGCGCCGATACCGTCGATGCGGATGGCGTTGAAACGGGTGTTCTGGCCACCGGCCGAGATCGCACCGTCAGCCTTGCTGACCTGCGAAATGCGCGGATCCAGACGGATGTAGTCCTGGATGTTGCGGTTGGCAGAGGGCAACGCTTCCAGCGTTTCGCGGGTAACGTTGGTACCGGTACCCATCTTGTTGGCACTGAAGATTTCCGAACCACCGCCGACAGCCAGGACCTGCACGGCTTCCAGGTTGGTCGCCGCCAGATCCCCGGTCAGCGCGGCATTCACCGTGTTGACCTGGTTCAGGTTCAGGTAGACGCCTTCTTCGGTCTTGGTGCCTTCACCGGGCTTGGTGATGGTGATGGTGTACGGACCGCCGACGCGCAGGCCGCGCGCGTTGTAGCGACCCGCCGCATCGGTGGTCGCGCGGCTGACGGTGCCCGACTCAACGTGGGTGATGGTGACTTCGGCACCGGTCACCGGCTGGCCGGCGGACGAGGTGACCTGGCCGCCGACGCCGGCGGAGGTGCTCTGAGCGAAAGCCGGCGCGGCCGCAAGAGCGGCGACGAGACCAAGGGTGAGCTTGGACATCCGGATGCGAGGGTGATTCATTGTGGGTAGCCTCGATACGAGTTGGCGATTGAGAAAAAACGCGATCCATCAGCCCCGGGATCAACCGGGCGCCTGATCGTCTTGAATCTGGGGGTCCCTTCCGAAGCGGTTGCAGCCGCAACGGTTAAGATAAGGTTAACACGGTAATGACAGTTTATGACTGCAATAAGACAGCCATGCGGCAACGCAACATGACAAAAAGCGACAAATCAATCGGTTAAGGCAGCGAACCCAGGTAGGTGGCCAGCCCGTCGAGCAGCATTTGCACCGAAATCGCGACGAGCAGCATGCCCATCAGGCGCTCCAGCGCGGTCAGCGCGCGCGCCCCGAGCAGCTTGTACAGCAGGGTCGCCGACATCAGGATTGCCGCCGTGGCACCCCAGGCCAGCAGCAGGGCCAAGCTCCAGTCCGCAAGCCGGTCCGGCTCGTTGCTGCCCATCAGCATCACCGCGGCCATTCCCGACGGGCCGGCCACCAGCGGGATCGCCATCGGCACGATGAAGGGCTCACCGTCCGGCACCGCCCCCATCAGCCCTTCCGGCCGCGGGAAGATCATGCGGATGCCGATCAGAAACAGCACGATGCCGCCGGCAATGGCCACCGACTCCTGGCGCAGGTGCATCAGCTCCAGCGCGTACTTTCCGCCCCACAGGAAGCCCATCAGCACCGCCAGCGCGATCAGCAGCTCGCGCACCAGCACCACCCGCTGGCGCTTGGGCGCCAGCGGCTTGAGCAGGCTCAGGAACACCGGGATATTGCCCAGCGGATCCAGGATCAGGAACAGCAGCAGCGCTGCCGACAGGATGGTCACGCGGTCAGATCCATCACCTTGCCGCGCCAGGCCGCCCCGGCAGCCGACAGCAGCTGTACGCAGGCATCGGCATAGCCGGCCGGGTCGACCGGTGCGGCGTCTTCTTCGTGGGTATAGGCACGGGCGCGCAGGCCAGTGCGCATCGGCCCGGGCTGCAGGCCACTGATGCGGACCGGGCCATTGCCCAGCTCATGATGCAGGCTCTGGATCAGCCCACGCAGCCCGTACTGGGCCACGCCGTAGCCGCCCCAATAGGCCTGCCCCACCCGCTGCGGGTCATCCAGGGCAAACACCACCGCCGCGTCCTCGCGCTGACGCAACAGCGGCAGGCAGGCCTGGGTAAGCCAGGCACGGGCGGTCAGGTTGACATGGATGGCGCGGGCAAACGCGGCCGGGTCGCCCAACGCGAACGGGGTAAGCCCGGCAAAGTCGGCGGCACAATGCAAGATGCCATCGAGCTGCCCCAGTTCAGCCTGCAGACGCTCGGCCAGGGCGGCGTAGTCGTCCGGGCTGGCACCTTCCAGATCCAGCGGATACAACAGCGGCTCCGCGCCCAACGGGGCGGCACTGTCATAGACGCGATTGAGCTTGGCCACCTTGCGCCCAAGCATCACCACCGTCGCACCGGCGGCAGTGCAGGCGCGGGTCGCCGCGGCCCCCAGGCCACCGGCAGCGCCGGCAATCAGAATCACCCGACCGGTCAGGTCGGCCCCTGTGACAGCCCGGGGCTGCGCACTCACGCTTGACCCGCCTCGGCGACGATACGCTTGAGCTCACCGGACTCCAGCAGCTCCAGAATGATGTCGCAGCCGCCGATGAGCTCACCATGCATGAAAAACTGTGGGAAGGTCGGCAGGTTGGAAAAACGCGGCAGGTTGGCGCGCACTTCCGGAAACTCCAGCACGTTCACCGTGCGCAGGTTGGCCGCACCGGCCGCCAGCAGGGCCTGTACAGCGCGGCTGGAAAAACCACACATCGGGTACTGCGGCGTGCCCTTCATGAACAGGACAAGGGGGTTGTGCTCCACCTCGGCCTGGATTTGTTCCATCACCGGCATTCGAATTCTCCCAATTGCGAAAGAACGGCCCGTCCTGGTCGGATAGACTTTCCCGTGGTCGCCAATTGTAAGCCGAGCCGACCGACTCCCGGCGCCCTGCCACGAAAAAGAATGCCCCATGCCCCTCGAACTGCCTGAGCTGCCCTACTCCCGCACCGCGCTGCAACCGCACATTTCCGCCGAGACCCTGGACCTGCACCATGGCCGCCACCACCGCGGCTACGTGGACACGGTCAATGCGCGCATTGTCGGTACCGAGCTGGCCGAGGCCACGCTGGAGGAGATCGTGCAGCACAGCCAGGGCAGCCTGTTCAACGCTGCTGCCCAGGCCTGGAACCACGGCTTTTTCTGGCAATGCCTGCACCCGCGCGCAGGCGGCGAGCCGCACGGCGCACTTGCCGAGTTGATCAACCGTCAGTTCGGTGACGTGCAGAAGCTGCGCGAGGAATTCAATCGTGCCGCACTGGCCATCTTCGGCTCCGGCTGGGTCTGGCTGGTGCAGCACCCGGACGGCAAGCTTGCCGTGGTCACCACCCGCAACGCGAACACCCCATTGACCGGCGACAGTAGGCCGCTGCTGGTCTGCGATGTATGGGAGCATGCGTACTACACCGACTACCAGAACGACCGTGCGCGCTATCTGCAAGGCTTCTGGAAACTGGTGAACTGGGATTTTGCCGCCGCGCAGCTGCAGTAAGGCCAGCGCCGCATGCAAAGGGCGGGGCTGGCACCTTCGCCCTTTGCACAACGGTCGCTGTTGAAGGCAATCGCAGCCGCTACACGCGCTGTTCTGTGGCTTTCAATCGTGCGCCGCCACCGCATCCAGCACCCTCGCCGAATACACCATCGCCGCGCCGGCATTGAGCGCCACTGCCACCCCCAGCGCCTCGGAAATCTCCTCACGGCTGGCACCCTGCTTCAGCGCGGCATCCACATGGGTGGTGATACAGCCATCGCAGCGGGTGGTCACTGCCACCGCCAATGCGATCAGTTCACGGGTCTTGCCGTCCAGGTGGTTGGTCTGCGCACCTGCACCGCTCAGCGTCAGATAGCCCTTGAGGGTGTCCGGCGACAACTTGCCGAATTCGCCAATGCGGCCCTTCAGCTCACGCCGATAGTCATTCCAGTCAAGCATGGTGGTTCTCCGGTTGGGACCGGAGAACCTTACGCCTGCTTTGCTTAGCCCGGCGTCATGCCGGTGCGATGCAGTGTTTCCACCACCGGCGCCACCTGGGCCTGCCGGCCCAGCGCATCGCCGACCCGCTGCAGGGCCTCGGCCAGGGCCAGCGGGCTGTCGGCACGCAGATTGGCATGACCGACCTTGCGACCCTCGCGCGGCTGCTTGCCGTAGTCGTGCCAATGACCGGCAGCCTCCGCCAGCACTGGCTTGGCATCGGGCATCTGCCCCAACCAGTTCAGCATGCTGGCATAGCCCAATACGCGGGTGTCGCCCAGTGGCAGACCCAATACGGCGCGCACATGGTTTTCGAACTGCGAGGTCTCGGCGCCATCGCTGGTCCAGTGGCCGGAGTTGTGCACCCGCGGTGCCATCTCATTGGCCAACAGCGCATCGCCGCGACAGAACAGCTCCAGCGCAAACACGCCAACATAGTCCAGGTGCTCGGCAACCCGCCGCGCATAGTCGATGGCCGTGGCCTGCTGCGCCGCGGTCACCTCGGCCGGGGCCAGACTGGCGGACAGCACCCCGTCCACGTGCCAGTTGCCGGTCAGCGGCCAGGCGCGGAACTCACCATCGCGACCGCGTACGGCCACCACGCTGACTTCACGATCAAAGGCCACAAAGCCCTCGAGGATGAGCCCGGTCTTCCCGGCCTGCGCACCCAGCGCCTGCCAGGCGGCATCGATATCGGCCTGGCTGCGAATGCGGAACTGCCCCTTGCCGTCGTAACCCAGACGCCGGGTCTTGAGGATGCAGGGGGTACCGAACTCGGCGACCCGCGCCGCCAACGCCTCACGGCTGTCGATGTCGGCGAACGGCGGCAGCGGAATGCCCAGCTCCTGGAACAGGGTTTTCTCGCTGAGCCGATCCTGCGCCACGGCCAGCGCGGCAGGATTGGGATACACCGGCCGCCGCTCGGCCAACCAGCGTGCACTGGCCGCCGGCACGTTCTCGAAATCGAAGGTGATCACGTCCACCTTGGCGGCGAACTCGGCCAAGGCAGCGTTGTCGTCAAACGCCCCTACCTGCAACGGCGCAATCTGGCCGGCACAGGCATCGGCGGCCGGGTCGAACACCACGAAGCGCAGGCCCAGCGGTGCGCCGGCCAGGACCATCATGCGGGCCAGCTGCCCGCCCCCCAGAATGCCGACCGTGGTCATAGACGCGGATCGTCGCTGGCCATCACGTCATCGGTCTGACGAGTGCGGAACTGCTCCAGCGCGGCACCGATCTGCGGTTCGGCCGGGGCCAGCATGGCTGCGGCGAACAGACCCGCATTGGAGGCACCGGCGTTGCCGATGGCAAACGTGGCCACCGGGATGCCGGCCGGCATCTGCACGATGGACAGCAGCGAATCCATGCCGTTGAGCGCCTTGGACTGCACCGGCACACCCAGCACCGGCACCGCGGTCTTGGCCGCCAGCATGCCCGGCAGGTGTGCCGCACCGCCGGCGCCGGCGATGATCGCACGCAGGCCACGCGGGCCGGCCTGTTCGGCATAGCTGAACAGAACGTCCGGCGTGCGGTGCGCCGAAACAACCTTCACTTCATAGGGCACGCCCAGAGCATCAAGCTTCTGGGCGGCGTGTTGCATGGTTTCCCAGTCGGAGCGGGAACCCATCACGATGCCGACTAGCGGCGCGGGGTGGTTGGGGGTCATTGGCCGTCACCTGCTGCAAAGACGTATTCTAGCCGTCTTCCCGGCAAGACCACGAACTGATGGACCGCAAACTGCTCGACCTGCTCGTCTCCCCCGATACCCGCCAGCCGCTGGCGCTGCTGGAAAGTGCTGGCCTGGACGCCCTCAACCGCGCCATCAGCACCGGCAGCATCACCCGCGCCGACGGCAGCACCCAGGCGCAGCCGCTGCGCGAGGCGCTGGTCACCGCCGACCGCAAGCTGGTCTATCGCGTCGATGACGGCATCCCGGTGCTGTTGGCCGACGAGGCCATCGCCACCTCCCAGATCACCGACTTCCCGGTCAAGTGATGCTGCCGCATCCGCCGCAGGCCCCAGCCCAGGACGTGATCGACGCCGACGTCGCGCGCGCCCTGGCCGAAGACATCGGCAGCGGCGATGTCACCGCCGCGCTGCTGCCGGACAACGCCGACAGCGCCTATCTGCTGTGCAAGCAGGATGCAGTGGTCGCCGGCCGGCCCTGGTTCGACGCCACCCACCGTGCACTGGATCCGCAGGTACAGATCCATTGGCGGGTGCTGGAAGGTGACCACGTCAAGGCTGGTACCGTGCTGGCCACCCTGGCCGGGCGCAGCCGCAGCCTGGTCAGCGCCGAACGGACCTCGCTGAACTTCCTGCAGACCCTGTCCGGCACCGCCACCACCACCGCGCGTTACGTCGCGGCCGTGGCCGGCACCAAGGCACGCATCCTGGACACCCGCAAGACCCTGCCCGGCCTGCGCCTGGCGCAGAAGTACGCGGTGCGCTGCGGCGGCGGCGACAATCACCGCATCGGTCTGTTCGATACGGTAATGCTGAAGGAAAACCATATCCGCGCGGCCGGCTCGTTGACCGCTGCGGTACAGGCCGCCCGCGCCCAGCAGCCGCACCTGCCCCTGGTAGTCGAGGTCGAGGACCTGGCGCAGCTGGAGGAGGCATTGATTGCCGGCTGCGAAAGGATCCTCATCGACGACTTCAGCCCGGTCATGCGCCGCGACGCAGTGCGCATTGCCGCCGGCCGCATACCGCTGGAAGTGTCCGGCAGCGTCGACCTGACCAGCCTGCGCAGCATCGCCGAGGACGGGGTGGACTGCATTTCCATCGGCGGCCTGACCAAACATGTACAAGCCATCGACCTGTCGTTGAAGCTGGGGCCGCCGCCGGCCTGACTCACGGCCCGCATACAGCCCCTGCTGCGACACTGCCCCATCCCCCTGCGGAGTTTGCCGTGGCTTACCGCTACCTGTTGTGCGGCCTCACCTTGTTCGCCCCGGCGTTTGCCGCCCACGCCGTCGAAGCCTGTGACATTCCGCCACGCTTTGGCCTCAGCGAGACAAGCAAAGCCGTTGTTCGCGCCGCCTGTGACGAACACCGCCTCTGGTACCGGCCGTTCATTGATCGCGACGGCCGCATCGCCAGCCTGGGCGTAACGGAAGCAGAATCCGAACACCTGGCCGACAACGGGCTGATCGCCTGGCAACGTGTTGCCGGTTACTGGCGCGACAGCGGTACCCTGGGAGCGATGGGCGCCATCCCTGGCGCATCCAGTTGCATGCAGCCTGCCGGCAACCGGTATACCGATAGCGACTGCCGCGCGTTCCTGATCGACAACCCCTGGTCGGCAGCATTCATTTCGTGGGTAATGACCCGCGCCGGCGTACCCGGCTTCGTGCGCTCGCCGCGCCACATCGACTACATCCGCGCCGCCTACCAGGGCGGTGCCAATGGCACGCCTTACCGGCTTGCAGATCCCGCGCTGGAAAAACCGGCACCAGGCGACATGCTGTGCTTCCTGCGCGACCGCAGCAGCACTCTGAACTACACCGGTCTGGTCCAGGCATTGGGCAGCGGCCGCACTGGCAACTGGAAATCGCATTGCGAAATCGTGGTGAGTGCCAACATGGGCGGTGACCGTACGCTCTACTTGGTGGGCGGCAACGTCGCCAACAGCGTGGTGATGCGCAAGCTGACCCTGGACCGTACCGGTCTGCTGGAACTCCCCAAGGCCAGCGAGCCCAAGCCGCAGGCCTCGGCCGTTGAACTGGGCTGCTCGCCCGGCCACGAGGAGGAGTGCAATCTCAATCGGCAGGATTGGGCTGCCCTGTTGAAGCTCACCGCCAGCGCGCCGGTGGCGGCACCCACCCCGGTTTTCAACTCAACCGCCCCCTTGCCACCGCCACCGGACGAACCGGCTCCGCCGACCCGCTGATCGGCAGCATCTGTTGCCGCAATACAGGGCCGCCCAAAAAGCAGGGGCGATACCCTAAAGTGGCGGCATGCCTACCCTGCTTATCCTGATGATTGTCGGCGCCATCGGCTTTGCGTTCTGGGACCGTTCCCGGGCCGCAGCGGATCGCGCCACCGAGCTTGGACGCAATGCCTGCCGCGCAGCCGATGTGCAGTGGCTGGACCAGAGCGTGCATGCCACTGGCCTGCGCCTGTGCCGCCTGCCCAATGGCTGGCTGGGCTTCGAGCGCAGCTTCCGCTTCGACTACTCGTACGACGGGGTTGAGCGGCACACCGGACGGATGGTGTTGCGCGGCCGCGAGCTGGTGTCCTTCAGCGGCCCTGCGGCTGCGCAGATCGGCCGACTGCGGCAAAGCACCGAAGAGGCCGAGGACATCTGAGCAGCCGATGAGAACGCCCCAAGCCGCGGTACTGCGGGGGTGCAGAGCCACGCCGCAGCCCCATTTCATGCAGCGCTCGGGGCAATCCGCCAGCCCCGCGAGCCGCGATTGCTCACGCCTCGCGCCTACGCTGTAAATAAAAGTGGATATCAGGCACTGAGATCAGCAGGAGCTGGGCAGGCCGCAGACCTGGCCAAGCCCCAACGCCGCGAAAATCTGTAGCCCTGCCCCGTCGGATGGAGCAAGGCGCAAAACAACACCGCCGCCTTACGGCGGCGGTTGCGGTTGCGGTTGCGGTTTTTACTTCACCACTCTCAGGAACGGGCGCTTGCCCGCAGCAGGCGGCTCCGGCGCGCTCGGTGGCGGCGTATCGTCATCGTCACCCGGCAGCGGCTCGGTGCCGGGGATGTCGTCCGGCAGTGCCATGCCCTGCCCGGTCTCACGCGCATACACCGCGAGCACTGCGGCAATCGGCACGTTCACCGGGAAACTGGTGCCACCAAAACGCGCGGTGAAACTGACGTACTCATTGTCGATATGCAGGCCCACCACAGCACGCTCGGCGATGTTCAGCACCACCCGCTCTTCCTTGATCGCACTGGCCGGCACCTGCACCCCCGGCACGCCGGCATCCACCATCAGGTGCGGGGTCATGCCGTTGTCGTTGATCCACTCCACCAATGCGCGCAGCAGGTAGGGCCGATGGCTGCTCATCCGGAAAATTTCTTCAGTCATGCGCCAAGTGTACGCGGCATTGCTGCCCGATCACCGCCCGCAGGCGGCAATCGATAAGTCGGCATACAGCAGTAGGCGCTGGTTAGACCGGCAACTCGCGCAGCTTCTTTTCCTGGTCGGTCAGGCTGCGGATGAAGCCCGGGTTGCGGAAGATGCGGTTGCCATAGTCCTCGATGGCCTTGCCGTCCTTCGGCAATGCCACCCCCAACGACTCCAGACGCCAGATGATGGGCGCCATTGCACAGTCTGCCAGGCTCATTTCGGGATTGAGGAAGAACTTGCTGGCCTTGAACAGCGGCACCGATTGCGCCACCAGCTCCTTCAAACGCTTGCGGCCGGCCTCGGACTGGGTCTTGTTGCCCAGCTGGATGGCCTGCACCTGAGGCACCCAGTCGTGCTCGATGCGCAACATGGCCAGGCGCAGGCGCGCCCGCGACAGCGGGTCCACCGGCATCAGCGGCGGGTGCGGATAGCGCTCGTCCAGGTATTCACTGACCACCGATGCCGCATACAGCACCAGCTCACGCTCAACCAGGGTCGGCACCGAGTGGTAAGGGTTGAGGTCGATCAGGTCTTCTGGCGGATTCTGCGCATCGACCGGCACCAGGTCGTAGTTCACGCCCTTGGCCGCCAGCACCAGCCGCACGCGATGACAAAGGACATCGTCGTTGGCAGAGAACAAAGTCAGGGTATTACGCATACGCACACTCGCCGCCATCAAGGGCTCTCCAACGGCCGGAATCCGCCGGCCTTACGGCCCCGTCGACCCATTGTCGACGGTCGCCACGGTCACCCCGAGTGTGCCAACCGACGGGCGTAGTTGCCAAGACCCTACGCCCACCCCCGGGTTAAAGGGATACCAACCGCCTTAGTGAACGTCCTTCCAGTACTCGGTCTTGACCAGATAGGCCAGGAAGGTCAGCAGCGCCAGAAACAGCACCACCCACACGCCCAGACTCTGTCGCTTCAGCGCGGCCGGCTCACCGGCGTACTCCAGGAAGTTGGTGATATCACGCACCGTCTGGTCGTACGCACGCGCGTCCACCTTGCCGGGGCGCTCGACCTTCAGCCCGACCACCGGCGGATCGATACCTTCCTGCTCGGCCTTGCCATGGATGGCATGCTGCAGGCCCTGCAATTCCCACAACGGATTGGGCATGGAGGCGTTCGGGAACACGCTGTTGTTCCAGCCCAGCGGCCGCGACTCGTCCACGTAGAACGACTTGAGGTAGCTGTAGACCCAGTCGCTGCCCCGCACCCGCGAAATCAGGCTCAGGTCCGGCGGCATCTTGCCGAACCACTTGGTCGCCTCGTCATGCGGCATGGCCACCTGGATCTGCTCACCAAAGGCTGCGCCGGTGAAATTCAGGTTGTCCATCACCTGCTGCTCGGTCAGCCCCAGATCATCGGCCATGCGCGAATAACGCAGGTACTTGAGCGAATGACAGCCCGAGCAGTAGCTCATGTAGGCCTGGGCACCGCGCTGCAGCGAGGCACGATCACCCAGGTCGTTGCCCGCCTGCATCAACCCGCCGCCTTCGGAGGCAAACACCGGGGCGCAGAACAACATCACGGCGGCCATCGCCCACCGCACAATCCATTTGTCAGTCATGCGTCGTCACCCGGTCCGGTACCTGCTTGGTGCTGTCAATCCGCGTCCAGACAGGCATGGTGATGAAGAAGGCGAAGTACAGGAAGGTCAGCACGCGCCCGACCCAGGTTTCCCAGATCGCGGTGCCCGGGCCCGAGCCGATCACACCCAGCCACACGAAGCACACCGCCAGCACGCCCAGCATCACCTTGGAGATGGGACCACGGTAGCGGATCGACTTGACCTTTGCCTTGTCCAGCCAGGGCACCAGGAACAGGATGGCGATCGCCGAGAACATCACGATCACACCGCCCAGCTTGTTCGGCACCACGCGCAACATGGCGTAATACGGCGTGTAGTACCAGACCGGCTTGATGTGCTCCGGGGTCACCAGGCGGTTGGCCTCGGTGAAATTGTCATGCTCCAGGAACAGGCCACCGAAGCCCGGCGCGAAGAAGATGATGAAGGCGGCGATGATCAGCAGGAAGCCGACACCCACCATGTCCTTGACCGTGTAATACGGGTGGAACGGGATGCCATCGGTCGGTGCCGTCGGTGACCAGCGGTTGCCCTTGGGCCCCTTCTTGATCTCCACGCCATCCGGGTTGTTGGACCCTACCTCATGCAATGCGCCCAGGTGCAGCACCACCAGCAGCAACAGCACCAGCGGCATGGCGATCACGTGCAGGGCGAAAAAGCGGTTGAGGGTGGCATCGCCGGGCAGGTAGTCGCCCATGATCCACTCGGTCAGGCCGTTGCCGATGAGCGGGATGGCACCGAACAGCGAGATGATCACCTTGGCGCCCCAGAACGACATCTGGCCCCAGGGCAGCACATAGCCCATGAAGGCTTCTGCCATCAGCACCAGGTAGATCAGCATGCCCAGGATCCACACAAGCTCGCGCGGCTTCTTGTAACTGCCGTACATCAAGCCGCGGAACATGTGCAGATAGACCACGATGAAGAACAGCGAGGCGCCGGTGCTGTGCATGTAGCGGATCAGCCAGCCCCACTCCACGTCGCGCATGATGTACTCGACCGATGCGAACGCTTCAGCCGCGCTGGGCTTGAAGTGCATGGTCAGGAAGATGCCGGTGAGGATCTGGTTGACCAGGATCACCAGCGCCAGCGAGCCGAAGTAGTACCAGAAGTTGAAGTTCTTCGGCGCGTAGTACTCGCTGACGTGCTTGCGGTAGACCGGCATCAGCCCCGGCGCACGCTCATTGACCCAGTTGGCCACGCCGGTGGCGGTACGGGTAAGGATATTGTCGGCCATGATCAGGCTGCCCCCTGCGGATCGACGCCGATGACGATGGTGTTGTCATCCACGTAATGGTGCGGCGGCACCAACAGGTTGATCGGTGCCGGCACGTCCTGGAACACACGGCCGGACATGTCGAAGCGGGATTTGTGGCAGGGACAGAAGTAACCGCCCTTCCATTGCGCGTCATAGGGCTCGGGGCGGATCTCGGCCACCATCTCCGGCGAACAGCCCAGATGGGTACACAAGCCCACCAGCACGGAAACGTCCGGCTTGATCGAGCGGTATTCAGGGTTGGCCTTGAGCACGTAATCCGGCTGCTGGTCCTTGTTGCCGGACTCCGGGTCCTTCAGCCGTCCATCCAGCCCGGGCAATGCCTCAAGGATGGCCTTGGACCGCTTGACGATCCAGATGGGTTGGCCGCGCCATTCCAGGATCAGGCGTTGGCCTTCCTGCAGGGCGCTGATGTCGGCGGTCACCGGGGCACCGGCCAATTTGGCACGGGCGCTGGGGTTCCATGACTTGATGAACGGTACCGCTGCGAAGCCGACGCCGACTGCTCCTACCACGGCCGTGGTAGCTGTCAAAAACCGCCGACGTCCGGTGTTGACTGGATCGTTTACCCCATCGTTGGCCATCCGGCACTCCGAATTGATTAGGTAGCTAGAGGCTGCCAGCGGCCTGGTGGGGGCCAGTCCGCTTTGAATCGAATCGTTCCCGAGTGTAGCGGAACGCTTAACGCTCGCACAACGCGATCAAACACCAAGCCGCGGAATTTGTCACGGCCTGCCGCAGCACAATCGGAAGGGCTACTGGCGACTTGCCTGCTCGCCCCGGTAACGGTCGGCCAACTGCGCCACGCGCTGCACGTAATACTGGGTCTCCTTGTAGGGAGGCACCCCGCCGTGACGGTCCACGGCGCCCTCGCCAGCGTTGTAACCGGCCGCAGCCAGGGTCAGGTTGCCGTTGAAACGGCGCAACAACCAGGACAGGTACTGCACGCCGCCACGGATGTTCTGGCCTGCATCATAGGAATCGGACACCCCGAAGCGGCGGGCGGTCGCCGGCATCAGCTGCATCAGCCCCTGCGCACCGGCGCGGCTGAGCGCGGTCGGGTTGAATGCCGACTCGGCATGGATGATGGCGCGCACCACCGCCTCCTCCACCCCGAACTCGCGGGCGGCAGCGCTGATCTCGGTGTTGTAGGCCTGCGTGTTCAGGCGTACCGAGCCGAAATTGACCGTCGAATTCACGCCGCAGGCGAAGCAGCGTTCGATATAGCTGTACTGGATGGTCCGTACCGCACCGACATTGGCCACCTGGGTAGGCCGGGTGCTGGTGTAGTGGCGCACGCCGTCCTTCATGTAGGCGTAGACCTGACCACTGACCACCCGCTGGGCACGCCCCACCGGGGCAGGCGCGGGGCTGGCGGCTACGGCGGTCGGCGCGACTTGGGCGGCCACCGCCGCCGGGCTGCGCTCGGCCGGCACGGCATTGCTTACTGCCAGCGGTGCCGGGATGGGGGCGGTAACGGCACGCCGCGGGGCCTGCGGCGAAGGCCGGTAACTACTGACCACGCTACAGCTGGCGCCGCCGATACGCTTGTTGACGTAGTTCGGGACGCCGTCGCTGCCGATACATTTGTACAGCGTGCCGGCACTGGCCGGCAAAGCGACCAATGCAGCAGCGAGAACGACGGCGATCCCCAAAATCCCCTTCATGGGCGGGGAGTCTCCCAGCTTCGCCGGGGCTTGCCAAGTATTTGACGCAGCGGGTTTCGCGTCGCGCCCGACGGACCGATACAATGCGGGGCTATCGATGCGGCCCCTGGCCGCGTGCCCGCCCACCCGTCTGGAATAAGCGCCATGCCCGGGACGCCAGCTACCTCCTTGCCGATCACGGCCGGCCCCGCCGCGCCTACTGTTGAAATGACCACACCTGAATTGATTCCCCTGCCCGGCCAGCGGCCGACGGTTGCCGGCGGCGCGCGCGGCAAGCCCAGCGATGGCTCGCCATCGCGCGGAAAGCTCTATATCAAGACCCACGGCTGCCAGATGAACGAGTACGACTCGACCAAGATGGCCGACGTACTCGCCGCCGCCGAGGGCCTGGAGCTGACCGACAACCCCGAAGAAGCCGACGTGGTGCTGGTCAACACCTGCTCCATCCGCGAGAAGGCACAGGAAAAGGTATTCAGCCAGCTCGGCCGCTGGAAGGCGCTCAAGGCCAATGGCCGTGACGTCATCATCGGTGTTGGCGGCTGCGTCGCCTCGCAGGAAGGCGAAGCCATTGTCAAGCGTGCGCCCTACGTAGACCTGGTGTTCGGCCCGCAGACCCTGCACCGCCTGCCGGAGCTGATCCGCGCCCGCCGCGAGCAGAACAAGCCGCAGGTGGACATCAGCTTCCCCGAGATCGAGAAGTTCGACCGCATGCCCGAACCGCGCGCCGAGGGCCCCTCGGCCTTCGTCTCGATCATGGAAGGCTGCTCCAAGTACTGCTCGTTCTGCGTGGTGCCCTACACCCGCGGCACGGAGGTCAGCCGCCCGTTCGAGGACGTGGTGGTGGAATGCGCGCAGCTGGCCGAACAGGGCGTGCGCGAGATCAACCTGCTCGGCCAGAACGTCAACGCCTACCGCGGCCCCTACGGCGACGGTGAGATTGCCGACCTCGGCCTGCTGATCCGCACCCTGGCCGAGATCGACGGCATTGGCCGCATCCGCTTCACCACCTCGCACCCGCTGGAATTCAGCGACTCGCTGGTGGACGCCTACCGCGACGTGCCGAAACTGGCCAACTACCTGCACCTGCCGGTGCAGGCTGGCAGCGACCGTGTGCTCAGCGCGATGAAGCGCGGCTACACCGCGCTGGAGTTCAAGGCCAAGATCCGCAAGCTGCGCGCGGTACGCCCGGACATCTCGATCAGCTCGGACTTCATCGTCGGCTTCCCCGGCGAGACCGACGCCGACTTCGACAAGACCATGAAGCTGATCGAGGACGTGGGTTTCGACCAGAGCTTCTCCTTCATCTATTCGCGCCGCCCGGGCACCCCCGCCGCCGACCTGGAGGACACCACCAGCGAGGCCGACAAGCATGCACGCCTGTCGCGCCTGCAGGCGCATATCAACGCGCATGCCGCTGGCATCTCGCAGGCAATGGTCGGCAGCGTGCAGTCGGTGCTGGTCGAAGGCCCCTCGCGCAAGGACCCCGACGAGCTCACCGGCAAGACCGAGAACATGCGTTCGGTCAACTTCGCCGGCAGCCCGCGCATGGTCGGCCAGTTCGTCGATGTGCTGATCACCGAGGCGCTGAGCAACTCGCTGCGCGGCCGTGTGGTGACCCAGGACTGATCCGTCGCCCCGTGGAGCACCGGCGCCCCCGGGCTGTCCGCCATGCCAGGACCGCCTTCCATGGCCCGGCTACGCTGCGCCCAGCCGGGCCATGGCAGTTTTTTGACCACCCCAGGCGCAACCCTTGTATTTCAAGGGCTGCGCCACGATATCCACAGCTTCGTCGCCGCCAAATCCACATCCCTTGTGGAGAACTGGCCCCGACCTCCCACGCAGGCATCCGTCCGGCCGCCGCCGGCCCACGTTGACGCCGCCAACCGAGCTGCCATCACATGACCACCAGCCACCACCACGATTTCACCCTGGAACCGACCGACAACGAGCGCCTGGCCAATCTCAGCGGCCCGTTCGACGAGCACCTGCGCCAGATCGAGCTGAAGCTGGGCGTGGAGATCGCCAACCGCGGCCACGTTTTCCGCGTCAGCGGCCCCGGCAAGACCGCCGCCGAGGCGGAGAAGCTGATCAAGGCCCTGTACGCCGAAGCCGCCGATGCCGTGTTCGACAGCCACGCCATCCACCTGCGCCTGAACCAGGCCAACGTTGCCCAGGTGGTTGACCAGGCCTACGAGGCGCAGGAAGTGGCGATCAAGGTCAAGCGCGGCACGGTGCGCGGCCGCGGTGCAAACCAGTCCAAGTACCTGCACCAGATCACCACCCACGACATCAACTTCGGCATCGGCCCGGCCGGCACCGGCAAGACTTTCCTGGCCGTGGCGATGGCGGTGGAGGCCTTGAACGAATCCCGCGTGCAGCGGTTGATCCTGGTGCGGCCGGCAGTGGAAGCCGGCGAGAAACTGGGTTTCCTGCCCGGCGACCTGACCCAGAAGGTCGACCCCTATCTGCGCCCGCTGTACGACGCCCTGTATGAAATGCTGGGCGTTGAAAAGGTGGCCAAGCTGCTGGAAAAGAACGTCATCGAGATCGCGCCGTTGGCCTATATGCGCGGCCGCACGCTCAACGATGCCTTCGTGATCCTGGATGAAGCGCAGAACACCACCATCGAGCAGATGAAGATGTTCCTGACCCGCCTGGGCTTCGGCTCCACGGCGGTGGTCACCGGTGACCTGACCCAGACCGATCTGCCCAAGCACGTCAAATCCGGGTTGCGCGACGCCATCGAGGTATTACGCGATGTGGACGGGGTCAGCTTCACCTTCTTCGAGGCGCGCGACGTGGTCCGTCACCCGCTGGTGGCGCGCATCGTCAATGCCTACGACCGCCGCGACCTGCAGCAGGTCAAACCCGGCGCCGAGTGAGCTTGGACTGGCACCTTCCGCAACGCACAGGAGGTGCCATGTCCCGCTCATATCTGTTGCTCGGCTGCATCCTGCTGTTGGCTACCGGCCTGCCGGCACATGCCGCCAGGAAGGAAGCCGCGGCCCGCCCCTACGTCGAGACCAGCTATCTGGTTGCTCCACGCCAGGTCGGGGAGTTCGAACTGGAAGGCGCCTCCTATGATCCGGAGCAGAAATATTCCGGCGCAGGCTTCCGCTATGCACTGAAGGATCACCAGGAGATCCGTTTTGACGTGTATGTCTATCCTGCCGGCCGCATGCCACAGGCCAACGCCGTGGAAGCCGGGATGGCCGCCTTCCACGAAGACCTGAAACTAGCAGTGGCCGCAGGCAGCTATACCCAGTTGCAGGAACTGCAGGACAGTGACTTCCCGTTGCAGGCAGACGCCCCCACGGTCACGCCGGCCAACGACATTGATGCCGCCGTCATCAAGACCCAGGCCGAGGCCGGGCAGATCACCGGCCGCAAGCTGCAGCTGCGCATGAACCTGCAACCACGCGACTGGCCGATGTATTCCAGCGGCTACCTTTTCTACAAACAACTCTATTACTTCAAGCTGCGTGCCAGCGCCGCACAGGAACGCATCCCGCAAGCCGCATTTGATGCGCTTGCCGACCGCGCTGCGCGGGCATTGATTCCGGCCGTGCAGGTCACCAACATCGGCGACTGCGCCAACGCAACGATCACACTTTCTCCGGACGCAGCACCGGAAGCGGGGGCAGTGGCGATGATCCAGCAGTTGACGGTGCATCAGGGCTACAACTGCCACGCGTCGACCGATAAAGCGGGCCTGCCGGCACCGGGCGCGGACAGCGAGACGGTGCAGATCAGCTACACCGCCGACGAATGGAAGTCGCAGTGAAACGCCTGCCGCGCGATACTGTGCCCTTCTGTACTGCCTGATTGCTGGAACCTGCCATGACCAAGGGCCCTGTCCGCCTTGATGTAGCCATCAGCTACGCCCTGCCCCGCGCCGGCCTGCCGGCGGCGGTGAGCTTCCGCCGCTGGGTCGCTGCCGCGCTCAAGGGCCGCATCCGCGAGGCCGACCTGGCCATCCGCCTCGTCGATGCCAAGGAAGGCCAATCGCTGAACCGCCATTACCGCGGCAAGGACTACGCCACCAATGTGCTCAGCTTCCCAGCCGACGTACCCGAAGGCCTGCCCAAGGGCGTGAAGTTCCCGTTGCTGGGCGACCTGGTGATCTGTGCGCCGGTCGTGGCCCGCGAAGCCAAGGAACAGGACAAGGCCCTGAACGCGCACTACGCCCACCTCACCGTGCATGGCGTGCTGCACCTGCTGGGCTGGGACCATGAGGACGACAAGGAGGCCGAAGCCATGGAGCAGCTGGAGCGCGAGATACTGGCTGACCTCGGCATCGGCGACCCCTACGCGGGCGAGCGCTGAGCGACACCGGTAGTGCCGAGCCACGCTCGGCAGCACAAGGGTAGTGCCGAGCCATGCTCGGCAGGGGCTTCCCAAGCAAACTCCCAGTGTCGAAAGCAGCAAAACCGGAACTGCAACAGAACACCCAGAAGCCAACCCAACCCTCCAGCCCTCCCCTGCTACGCAAGGGAGGAAGCAGAAGCGTAGTGCCGCGCCATGCTCGGCAAAGGCTTGCCAGGCACTCCCTGCGCGGCGGTACCAACCACGAAGCAGGAGCGTGTTCCAAGCGCGCCAACCGAGGCTGCAGCCTGGCGGTGTATCGACTTGCCGCCTGACACTGCCCCAGCCAGCATCTGCGCCACCGCGATGCCGCTATCATCGGCAACAGAACTTCCGCGAATGAATGCCGTGCGCTCAACCTGCCTGCTCCCACTGTTTCTCGTCGCCATCGGCTCGGCCCACGCCCAGTCCACCATCGATCTGTCCGCCCTGATCGAATGCCGCCAGAGCGTCAGTGAGTTCGCCGCGCTGGCACCGGTCGTCAACGACCCGCTCAAGGCGGTGGCATTGGGCTGGCGACCGCTGCCACAGGGCAACCTGTTCATGGCCGAGTACCAGCTGAACACGCCCATCACGGTCTTCGGCCATACCTCCGACCATGTCGCCATGGCCGGTGGCACCATCCTCGCCATCCTCGACATGGCCGACCCACGGCCGCTGGCCAAACAGCTGGAGCTGGAGGTGGGCTATGACGCCGATGGCAAGTTCATGGCCGGGCGCGAGCTGGTCAGCCGTGACGTCAACGATGCCAAGACCGGCGAAGCCCTGATCGAATCGGTGGTACTGGGCGTGTCCAACGTCAAATCCCACCCCGGCAAGACCCTGGCTGGCTGCACCTACAGCCTGGACCAGCCCGCCGAGGACGAGGCCGCGCCCGCCCCGGCCAGCCCCGAGCCACCTGCTGATCCGGCCCCTGCCGCGCCCAACATCCAGACCCCGGGCTCCGCCGGGGTTTGAACGGAGCGCGGCAAACATCCTGCTAGACTTGCCGACAACGCCCGGCACGCCGGGTGCAGTCAAACCAAGAGATGTCTGAAGACGACAGTAGTACCTCGCCGGAGAACGGCGAAAAGAAACGCAGTTGGTTGGAGCGCCTGGGTTCGGCGTTCTCCAACGAACCCCACACCCGCGACGAGCTGGTCGCCACCCTGCAGACTGCACAGCAGGACGGCCTGATCGCCGCTGACACCCTGCGGATGATGGAAGGCGCCATTTCGGTGGCCGAGCTGACCGTCGGCGACGTGATGATCCCGCGCTCGCACATGGTGTCGCTGCCGGTGGAGTGTCCTTTCATCGAGCTGATGAAGCAGGTGGTCGAATCCGGTCACTCACGCTTCCCGGTGCACGGTGAGAACAAGGACGACATCCTCGGCATCCTGCTGGCCAAGGACCTGCTGCGCGGCGTGGTCGCCGACAACAGCCATGCCAGCGTGCGCGAGCTGCTGCGCCCGGCAGTACTGATTCCCGAGGCCAAGAAGCTCAACGTGCTGCTCAAGGAGTTCCGGCTCTCGCGCAACCACATGGCGATCGTGGTGGACGAGTACGGCGGCGTCGCCGGGCTGGTCACCATCGAGGACGTGCTGGAGCAGATCGTCGGCCAGATCGACGACGAGCACGACGAGACCGAGGACCACACCTCGCAGATCGCCATCCTTGCCGACGGCCGCTACGTCGTGGACGCACTCACCACCATCGGCGATTTCAATGAGCGCTTCGGCGCCGAGTTCTCCGATGACGACTACGACACCATCGGCGGCCTGGTCACCGAGGCGATCGGCCACCTGCCGGAAATCGGCGACGAGCTGACCCTGGAGCGCTTCGTGTTCCGCGTGGCCAAGGCCGATGCGCGCCGCGTGCAGGCCTTCCACGTCACCATCCTGCCGCCTGAAACCCAGGACGAAGATTGATCACCTTGCGCCTGCCGCGGCTGTTGTCCGCGTTTGCGATGCTGTTCCTGCTGCTGGCCACCATGGCCAGCAGCGCACAGCCCGCCGCTGCCCCAGCCCCGCCCTCCAGCCAGCCACCGGCACCGCGCATCGGCGTGGTCACCATGTTGCCGGGCGAGGTGTTCTTTGAACGCTTCGGTCACGACGCGCTGGTGGTGATGGACCCGGCCAGCGGCCAGGCCACCTCGTACAACTTTGGCTTCTTCGATCCTTCCGAGCCGGACTTCATCGGCAATTTCGTGCGTGGCAGGATGATGTATTACCTGGTCGCACTGCCGCTGGACGAAGACCTCGCCCAATACCGCGATGTCGGCCGTGGCGCCAGCATCCAATGGCTGGACCTGCCGCCGGCACAGGCCAGCGCCCTGGCCGCCGCGCTGGCCGAGCGGGCCAAGCCCGAAAACGCCCGCTACCGCTACGACTACTTCACCGCCAACTGCGCCACCATGGTGCGCGACAGCCTGGACCAGGCCATGGGTGGCGCCTTGCAGTCGCAGCTGGCCGGCCGCTCACGCGGCAATACCTACCGCAGCGAATCGGTACGGCTGGCCTCGCCCTCGCCATGGATGTGGCTGGGCTTCGACCTGGGCCTGGGCCCGAATGCCGACCAGCCGCTGTCGCGCTGGCAGGAGGCCTTCGTGCCGATGCGCCTGGCCGACAGCCTGCGCGAAGCCCGCAACAGCGAAGGCCGGCCCTTGGTGCAGGCCGAGCAGCAGCTGCTGCCGCAGCGCCTGGCCGCCGAGCCCAAGGAAAAGCCCCGCTATTGGTGGCCGTGGTTGCTGGTCGGGCTGGCGGTGGCCGCCGGTCTGTACGCCGCGCGCCGCAAACCGCGCCTGATCGGCGCCTTCGCCCTGCCGTTCTGGCTGTTCTGCGGCGTAGCCGGCGCCCTGCTGACCTTCCTGTGGGGCTTCAGCGAGCACCAGGCCGCTTGGGCCAACCGCAACCTGCTACTGCTCAACCCACTGGCGCTGTTGCTGCTGCCCGGCGCATGGAGCCTGCTGCGCGGGCGCGAACCGGGCCTCTGGTTCAAGCGCCTGCTGTGGCTGGTGACCGGCATCGCGGTGCTGGCACTGCCGCTGCATTGGCTGTCGCTGCAATCGCAGTTCAACATGCAATGGATCGTGCTGTTGCTGCCCATCCATGCCGCATTGGCCTTGCTGCTGGGGCGGCGCAGCTTGGCGTCACCGGCCAGCTGAGGCACGATGCCGGGATGACTACCGGCATCACTCCAACTCCCGTCCAGGCCAATCCGGCCTGCGTGATCAATTGCACCTGGTACGGTGCCGACGGCACACAGCGCCCGCTCGACCTGGACAGTATCAGCGACGTACTCGCCGATGACGCCAAGGGCTTTGTCTGGGTGGGCCTGTACGAGCCCAGCGACGCGGTGCTGGACAAGGTACAGGAAGAATTCAACCTGCACCCGCTGGCCATCGAGGACACCCGCAAGGCGCACCAGCGGCCCAAGATCGAAACCTACGGCAACTCCTTGTTCGTGGTGGTGCACACCGCGCAGGTGGTGGATGAGCGCATCCGCTACGGCGAAACCCATGCCTTCCTGGGCCCGCGCTTCCTGGTGACGGTGCGCCATGGCGCCTCGCTGTCATATGCGCCGGTGCGCGCACGGCTGGAGCAGGAACCTGAACTACTGGCGATGGGCCCCTCGTTCTGCCTGTATTCGGTACTTGATGCCGTGGTCGATCACTACCTGCCAATCACCGACAGCTTCCGCGACACCCTGGACCTGCTGGAGAAAAACATCTTCGCCGACACCTATGAACGGCGCACGGTGATCCGCCTGTACGAACTCAAGCGCGAACTCAACAAGATGCGCCTGGCAGTCGCCCCACTGCAGGATGCGCTGGCCCAGTTGCAACGCAACCAGGCGCAGTTGATCAACGAAGAAGTGCGCCTGTACCTGCGCGACGTGCAGGACCACGCCGCGCGCGTCAACGATGCCATCGACACCCTGCGCGAAATGCTGGGCACCGCGCTGAGCGTGAACCTCTCGCTGGTGACCCTGGCACAAGGCGAGACGGTCAAACAGCTCGGCGCCTGGGCAGCCCTGCTGGCCGCGCCCACCCTGGTCACCAGCTGGTACGGCATGAACTTCGCGCATATGCCGGAGCTGGCCGGGCGCTTCGCCTATCCCTTGCTGATGCTCGGTGTCGGCGTGATCTGCGTGGTGCTGTACCGCCTGTTCAAACGTTCCGGCTGGCTCTGAGCCAGCGCGTATTCTCCGAGAGATCCTCCATGCCGCACGATCAGTCCAATCCCGCCCGCCGCCGCTTCCTGCGCGGCACGCTCATTGCCGGTGCCGCGGCACTGCCGCTGTCGCAGCTGGCAATGGCAAAAGCCCCTGCTGGCGGCAACGATGCCCTGCCCGAGTCAATGCGCAGCCTGACTTCGGTGGCCGACCAGGTGGTTCCGATCGGCAATGCCGAGCGCAGCGCCCGCGTGGCCAAGGCCCAGCGGCTGATGGCCGAACACGGCATCGATGCGATCTTCATCGGCGCCGGCAGCTCGCTGACCTACTTCACCGGCATGCATTGGTGGGACAGCGAGCGCCTCACCGGCGTGATCATTCCGCGCAAGGGCGAACCGGTCTACATCACCCCGGAATTTGAGCGCGTGCGTACGCTGGAGCAGATCAAGCTGGGCAACGACGTACGTGGCTGGCAGGAAGACGAAGACCCCTACATCCTGGTCGCCAAGGTGCTGCGTGACATGGGCCATGCCACTGGCACCTTGGGCATGGAAGAAGCCGTGCCCTACTTCCGCGCCAAAGGCATTGCCGACGCCCTGCCGCAGGCCAAGGTGATACCCGCGTGGCCGGTGGTATCGGGCTGCCGCAGGGCCAAGAGCCCGGCCGAGCTCGCATTGATGAAGCTTGCCAATGAAGCCACGCTGGCAGTGTATGAAGCCGTGTGGAAAGCACTGAAGCCCGGCATGACCGAGCAGGACATCAGCGGCCTGCTGGCGATGGCCTATGCCCGCACCGGCTTGAGGGGCGATGCAAGCGTTAACGTCGGCAAGTACACCGCATCACCGCACGGCTCGGACAAACCGCAGCACCTGGTCGAAGGCACGCCAATCATCTTCGACGGTGGCTGCCGCGCCGGTGGCTATACCAGCGACATCACCCGCACCGTGGTGTTGGGCCAGCCCGATGACGAGATCCGCAAGGTATTCGACATCGTACTGAAGGCGCAGACCGCCGCATTGAATACGGCACGCCCGGGCGTGGCGATGGGCGATGTGGATGCCGCTGCCCGCAAGGTGATCAGCGATTCCGGCTATGGTCCGGACTACCGCTATTTCAGCCACCGCCTCGGCCACGGCATCGGCCTGGACATGCATGAATGGGATTACCTGGTGCGCGGCAATACCCACCTGCTGGAACCCGGCATGACCTTCAGCGACGAACCCGGCATCTACATCCCGGACCGCTTCGGCGTACGCCTGGAAGACATCCTCTACGTCACCGAGGATGGTGCGGCACTGATGACCCCGCAGAGCAAGTCCATCGACCAACCGTTCGGTTGATGGGAACGGCTGCGCGTTTTGTGGGAGCGGCGCAAGCCGCGAAGCAACTGCAAAATCAGAAGCCGAAAAGCCTACCCCTCCCCAACCCTCCCCTTGGCCTTCGGCCAAAGGGAGGGCGCTGCATCCGTAGTGCCGAGCCATGCTCGGCAGGGGCTTTACCAGCAGCCCATGTGGGAGCCACCTAAGCCACGAATCGAACCTCTTCAAACACCTGCAATCCGGCGCACTGCAATTGCAAGCTTTCGTGGCGCGTACGGATTGCCAGCTTCGCGGCTCACGCCGATCCTACAGGCTCGCCATCAGGCCACATAGACCGTCTTGATGTTCATGAACTCATGGATGCCGTGGTCGGCCAGCTCGCGGCCAAAGCCCGAACGCTTGGTGCCACCGAACGGCAGGCGGGCATCGCTTTTCACCACCGAATTGACGAAGGCCGCACCGCACTCCAGCTGCAGGGCCACCTGCTCACCGTGTGCCGCATCCGCTGTCCACACGCTGCCACCCAGGCCGAAGCTGGTGTCGTTGGCCACGCGCACAGCCTCTGCATCATCCTTGACCCGGATGATCGCGGCCACCGGCCCGAACAGCTCCTGCGCATAGGCCGGCATCCCCGGCCCTACCTGATCGAGAATGGTGGCGGCATAACCGGCATGGCTGCCCGCCACCGGCGCACCACCCAGCAGCACGGTGGCGCCCTTGCTTGTGCTCTCCTGCACCTGCTTGTGCAGCTCATCGCGCAAATCGGCACGAGCCATGGGCGCCAGCGTGCTCGCCTCCTGATTCGGATCACCGTAGCTGCGCGCCTTGGTCGCCTCGACAAAACGCTGCACGAACGCATCGGCAATCGCCTCGACCAGGATGAAACGCTTGGCGGCGATGCAGGTCTGGCCCGCATTGTCGAAACGCGATTTCACCGCGGCTGCCACCGCCAGGTCCAGATCCGCATCGGCCAGCACCACGAAGGCGTCACTGCCGCCCAGCTCCATCACGCACTTCTTCAGCTGGTCACCGGCATTGGCCGCAATCGAACGCCCTGCCCGCTCACTGCCGGTCAGGGTGACCGCCTTGACACGACGATCACGCAGCACATCGGCGGCCTGATCGTTGTCGATATGCAGCACATCGAACACCCCATCGGGAATGCCCGCGTCCACCGCCAGCGCGCGCAGCAAATCGGCGCAACCGGGCACATTGCTGGCGTGCTTGAGCACGGCCACATTGCCGGCCATCAGGCCCGGCGCGAGGAAGCGGATCACCTGCCAGATCGGGAAATTCCACGGCATCACCGCCATCACGCAACCGATGGGCTGGTAGGTGACGTAGCTGCGCTGGGCCTCGGTGGCGATGGGCTGCGGCTTGAGATAATCGGCGGCGTGCTCGGCGTAATACTCGCAGGCTGCCGCACTCTTCTCGATCTCGGCCAGCGCTTCGCGGCGCAGCTTGCCCATCTCGGCGGTCATCGTGCGCTGGATCTCGTCCTTGCGCGCACGCAGACCAGCGGCGAACCGGCGCAGGTAATCGCCCCGCTGCGCCAGCGACAACGCCGACCATGGCGGAAACGCAGCTTCGGCAGCCGCCAAGCGCTGCTCGATGGCTGCACTGTCCATCAGCTCGACCGTGCGCACGATCTCGCCGTTGAAAGGATTGAAGGTCTGGTACGACGCCATGGGTTCACCTGCCTGCTACGAATACAGGAATGGTAGCGCCGCGAGTGTTGCGCGCAGGTAAAACCCGCCGGCGCTGTAGTGCCGAGCCATGCTCGGCAGGGGCGTTA
>DAMCTY010000031.1:39988-43811 GCA_032112995.1 Stenotrophomonas sp.
GAGGTAAGCGGCGGCGTGGTCGGCGTAGTACTCACAGGCCGCCGCGCTTTTCTCGATCTCGGCCAGCGCCTCGCCGCGCAGCTTGCCCATCTCCCGGGTCATCGTGCGCTGGATCTCGTCGCGGCGCGTGCGCAGCGCCGCGGCCACCTGGCGCAGCAGCACGCCGCGCTGCTCCAGCGGCAGGCCCGACCACGCCGGGAACGCCGCCTGCGCGGCGGCCAGCCGCTGCTCGACGGCGACGGCGCTCATCAGCTCGACCGTGCGCAGGTCACGGCCGTCGAAGGGGGTGAGGGTCGGGTAGGAAGCCATGGCGCTGCACCTGCATGAAACGGATGCGTCCATGGTAGCGCCGCCGGCGTTGCGCCCGCGTCAGCAGGCCAGGCGCCGGCCGCGCCCGGCCTGCGGCCGGATCAACCGTTGTCCTGCAGCGCCAGCTGCATGTCGCGCTGGCGCCGCCTGTCGGCGCGGGCGGAGATCCACCAGCCGAGGACCGCCACGGTCGATACCGCCAGCACCAGCAGCGTGGCCAGCGCGTTGATCTTGGGACTCACGCCCATGCGCACCGAGGCGAAGATCTTCATCGGCAGCGTGGTCGAGCTGGGCCCGGCCACGAAGCTGGCGATCACCACGTCGTCCAGCGACAGGGTGAAGGCCAGCAGCCAGCCGGACAGCAGCGCCGGGGCGATGATCGGCAGGGTGATCAGGAAGAACACCTTGAGCCGGTTGGCGCCCAGGTCCATGGCCGCCTCTTCCAGCGAGCGGTCCAACTCCTGCAGGCGCGAGGACACCACCACGGTCACGAACGACAGGGTGAAGGTGACGTGCGCGATCCAGATCGCCACCACGCCCTTGGAGGGCAGCCCGAACAGGCCGCCCATCGACACCAGCATCAGCAGGATCGACAGGCCGATGATCACCTCCGGCATCACCAGCGGCGCGGTCACCAGCGCGCCGAACACGGTCTTGCCGGGGAAGCGCCGGAAGCGGGTCATCGCCATCGCCGCCATGGTGCCGAGCACCATCGACGCGCTCGCGGTCCAGAACGCGACCTTGACGCTGACCCAGGCCGCGTCCAGCAGCTGCCGGTCGCGGAACAGCTCGCCGTACCACTGCGTGGAAAAGCCCGCCCACACCGTCGCCAGCCGCGATGCGTTGAACGAATACAGCATCAACAGCAGGATCGGCAGGTACAGGAAGGCGTAGCCGAGCAGCAGCACGCCCCAGCCCAGCCAGCGTTGGCCGCGGACCATGCTCATGCCAGCTTCCCTTCCAGCGCGCGCTGCTGGGACCGGTTGAAGATGATGATCGGGACCAGCAGCAGGACCAGCATCACGATCGCCACCGCCGAGGCCAGCGGCCAGTCGCGGTTGTTGAAGAACTCGCCCCACAGCACGCGGCCGATCATCAGCGTGTCCGGCCCGCCCAGCATTTCCGGGATGACGAACTCGCCCACCGCCGGGATCATCACCAGCATGCAGCCGGCGACGATGCCGCTGCGCGACAGCGGCAGGGTGATGCGCACGAACGCCTGCCACGGCCTGGCGCCGAGGTCGTAGGCCGCCTCCAGCAGGCGATGGTCGAGCTTGACCAGGTTGGCGTACAGCGGCAGCACCATGAACGGCAGGTAGCAGTAGACGATGCCGATATAGGCCGCCAGCGGCGTGTACAGGATCTGCAGCGGCGCGTCGATCAGGCCCATCCCCAGCAGCGTGCGGTTGACCAGGCCGTTGCTGTCGAGGATGCCGATCCAGGCATAGACGCGGATCAGGAACGAGGTCCACGACGGCAGCACCACCAGCATCATCGCGATGTTGCGCGCCGACGGCGACATGCGCGAGATCACGTAGGCCATCGGGTAGCCGATCAGCAGGGTGAGCACGGTGGCGATCACCGCGATCCTGATCGAGCTGAGGTAGGCGACCACGTATTGGCTGTCGGCGAACAGCTGGGTGTAATTGCCCAGGTTGAGGTTGACGGTGAAGGCGTTGTCCACGTACGCCACGATGGACGTGTACGGCGGCATCGCCACCGCCATCTTCGCGAACGAGATCTTCAGCACGATCAGGAACGGGATCGCGAAGAACAGCAGCAGCCACAGGTAGGGCACGCCGATCACGCCGGCGCGGGTGCCCGGCAGCCAGCGTCGCCAACCGCCAGGGTTCGGCTCGCGCGCGCTCATGAGGTCAGCACCACGCCGTCGTTGTCGTCCCAGCTCACCCAGACCTCGTCGTTCCAGGTGATGCCGTCGCTGTCCCAGCGCTTCATGTTGGCGAAGTTGGACAGGATCTTGGCGCCGCTGGGCAGGCGCACGTGGTAGACCGAGTGGCTGCCGAAGTAGGCGATGTCCTCGACCACCCCGAACGCCTTGTTGGTGTCGCCGGCAGGCTCGTCCTTGGCGATGTGCACCTTTTCCGGGCGCAGCGCGAACGCCACCGGCTGCCCTTCATAGCCGGTGATGCCGTGGCCGACGTAGATCGGTGCCGGGAAGTCGGCGGTGCGCACGGTGACGTACTCGGGCAGGTCCTCGTCGATCACGCCCTCGAACAGGTTCACCGAGCCGATGAAGCCGGCGACGAAGCGGTTGGCCGGCTGCTCGTAGATGTCGTCCGGCTTGCCGATCTGCTGGATCCAGCCCTGGTCCATCACCGCGATGCGGGTGGCCATGGTCATGGCCTCTTCCTGGTCGTGGGTGACCATCACGCAGGTCACGCCGAGCTGCTCGATGATGTTGACCAGTTCCAGCTGCATCTTCGAGCGCAGCTTCTTGTCCAGCGCGCCCATCGGCTCGTCCAGCAGCAGCAGCTTGGGGCTCTTGGCCAGCGAGCGCGCCAGCGCCACGCGCTGCTGCTGGCCGCCGGAGAGCTGGTGCGGCTTGCGCTTGCCCAGCTTCTGCAACTGCACCAGTTCCAGCATCTCGCCGACGCGGCGGGCGATGGCATCGCGGGCCATGCCGTCCTGCTTCAGGCCGAAGGCGATGTTCTGCTCCACGGTCATGTGCGGGAACAGCGCGTAGGACTGGAACATCATGTTGATCGGCCGCTCGTAGGGCGGCAGCGCATTGATTTCCTGGCCGTCGAGCAGGATCCGGCCGCGGGTCGGGGTCTCGAAGCCGGCCAGGCAGCGCAGCAGCGTGGACTTGCCGCTGCCCGAGCCGCCCAGCAGCGCGAAGATCTCGCCCTTGCGCACATCCAGGTTGACGTCGTCGACGGCGACGAAGCCATCGAACTCCTTGCGCAGGTCGCGGATGGACAGGTAGCCGGGCTCGCTGTTCAGGGCGATGGCGTCGGGCCGGATGTCGGGCTTGGCATCAACGGGCATGAAGGGTTCCGGGAACGGGCGGGACGGACGGGCGCGCGTAGTGTAGTGCCGGCGTTTTGCCGGGGACACCACGCTTTTTCACGAAAGAACGTCCTGTTCGACGGCCCCCTGGGCTGGAAGCGCGCGGCAGCCGTGCCCGGCGCGGGGGAAGCCCCCCTGGAGTCCAAGGGGGCCGGCCAGAGGCACGGGCGACGCGCGGAAAGGGGGCCATGGCCCCGGGGTTGCCCTGCGGCTCCCGGGGAACCGTGCGAACGCGTGGTTCAGCGCCCGGTCTTGATCTCGGTCCAGAGCCGGGTATAGAGCTTGTCCACTTCCGGCGGGTTGATCGCGTAGGTGAACATCTTCGCCGCCACGTCCTGTGGCGGATAGATGGTGCGGTCCTCGCGGATCGCCGCGTCCACCAGCGGCGTGGCCGACTTCACCGGGTTGGCGTAGTGGGTGACGTTGGTGTTGTTGGCGGCCACCTGCGGCTCGAGCAGGTAGTTGATGAACGCATAGGCGTTCT
>DAMCTY010000032.1:0-43804 GCA_032112995.1 Stenotrophomonas sp.
TTGCCGAAAAGCTGTGTCGTGGAGTCGGGTCGTGCGCGGCTGGAGCTTTCCCGGTAAGGCTTCTGCCGAGCATGGCTCGGCACTACGGGATGCATCGCTAAGGGGCTTGTAGGGCGCGCTGGCGCCGGGGATTGCGGTGCCACTGTAGAGTCGAGCCATGCTCGGCTGGAGCTTTCCCAGGAAGGCCTCTGCCGAGCATGGCTCGGCACTACCTGCTTGGCTGATGTGCCATCAAAAAGCGCGCATAAAAAAACAGCAGGCAATGCCTGCTGTTTTTGGTATTGGTGCGCTCGGAGAGATTCGAACTCCCGACCACCTGGTTCGTAGCCAGGTACTCTATCCAACTGAGCTACGAGCGCTCAACATTGCTGTTGTAGTTTGAAGCGGTGCAGATTGAATCTGCGTTCTGACATGGTGCGCTCGGAGAGATTCGAACTCCCGACCACCTGGTTCGTAGCCAGGTACTCTATCCAACTGAGCTACGAGCGCGTCGTTGCCAGGAGCGAGATTATGCGGATATGCGGCGTTTGCGTCAACGGTTTTGTGAAAAATTCTTAATCATTGTGATGAAACAACGCATCGGCCACCGATTGCGGTGATTTCATCCATTGGAAATGATCGGCACGCACGCCCAGTTGTGCGGAGGACAGCACCTGCAGGCTGCTGGGCGAGGCGCTCAGCTTTGCCAGCAGCGCGCGCATGGAACTGACCGGTGCCAGCCAATCACTGTCGAACACGATCGCCCGCGTTGGGGCGCTGATGCAGCGCATGCCGGCCTCAAGATCGACGGGCAGTCCCGCGGCTGCATAGTGGTTGCTCAGGCCCACGCCGGCCCAGTCGCGGATCAGGCTGCGCGCTTCGGTGCCGCCGAAGCCGACGCGGCGGCCGGGCAGACTGCCGTTGCGCTGCGCCAGCCACGGCAGGAAGCGGTAGGCCAGCGGCAGCAGCCAGCCCTGTGGCCCCGGGAAGCTGCGCCACCATGGGGTACCGCTGGCGACCAGCCACAGTGCGTCCAATGGCAGCGCGCGCATGCCGGCGTAGCAGCAACTGAGTTGTCCACCAAGGCTGTGCCCGCCCAGGCGCAAGGGCAGTGTCGGTAGCCGGGCCTGCACTGCCGCCTCCGCTGCGGGCAGGTCCTGTTGCAGCAGGGCCTGGTAACCCCAGTCATGCGCGCGGTCGGGGCGCAGGCTGCTGCTGCCGTTGCCGCGCCACTCATGCACGAACACGGTAACGCCTTTGCCAGCCAGTGCCTGTGCGAAGGGCAGGTAGTGGCGTGCAGCCACGCCCAGCGCCGGCAGCCAGAGCAGGCTGGCCGTTGCCTGCTCCGGCAGGCAGGCAAGCAGTTCGAAGCGATGGCCGTCGCTGCTTTCGACGGACAACTGTGAGATGTGTGGTGCGGTTCCTGCGCTGCTCATGCCGTCGGTGCTGCGCCGAAATGGTCAAGCACCATGACGTCGCTGCGGCCGGGGAAGTAGCCGCCACTCAGTCCGCGCGCAACATAGTCGATGGCGGCTTCGCAGGCATTGGCCATGCTCAGTCCGCGGCAAAGCTGTGCGGCGATGGCCGAGGCCAGGGTGCAGCCGGTGCCATGGGCATCGATGGGCAGGCGCACATGGCTGAATTCCTCGCGGGCAACGCCATCGAAATAGCGGTCGACCACGCGCTTGCCTTCCTGCAGGTGGCCGCCCTTCAGCAGCACTGCGCTGGCACCCAGCTCCAGCAGGGCGGTGGCTGCATCCTCTGCGTCCTCCGCGCTCTGGATGCGCCGACCGAGCAACAGCTCGGCCTCGGGTGTATTGGGGGTGAGCAGGGTGGCCATTGGCAGCAGGCGTTGGCGCAGTGCCTGCAGGGCGCTGTCCTGCAGCAGCTTGGCGCCGCTGGTGGCGATCATCACCGGGTCCAGCACGATGTGTGGCGGCCGGTGGCGCTCCAGTGCATCGGCCACCAGGTGGATCACCTCGGCATTGGCCAGCATGCCCAGCTTCACCGCATGGATGTCGAAGTCCTCGAAGCAGGCATCGATCTGTGCCTGCAGGAAATCCAGCGGTGGGACGTGCACGGCGGTGACGCCACGCGTGTGTTGGGCGGTGAGGGCGGCGATGGCGGACAGGCCATGCACGCGATGTGCGGCGAAGGCCTTGAGGTCGGCCTGGATGCCGGCGCCACCGCCGGAGTCGGAGCCGGCGATGGTCAGCGCGGAAACGGGGGTAGAAGGGCTCATGCCGGGATTGTGCAATGTTTGCCCGGCGCTTGCCTCAGCGCTGCCGCAGCAACACCCATTGCCGGTACAGCACGTAGCCCAGCCCGCTGACGCCGGTGAGCAGTGCCGGTGCCAGCAATGCGTCGTATTGCCAGCGCAGGAACAACCAGGCGCCAATGACGCCGCCGGCAAGGAAGCCGCTGATGATCAGGCCGCTCAGTGTCAGTCGCCGCAGTTGCAATGGCAGGCCGCGCAGCAGATGGCCAAGGCCGATGCCCAGATCGGTGAACATGCCGCTGAGGTGGGTGGTGCGCACCACCGCGCCACTGAAGGTGGTGGCCAGGGCGTTCTGCAGGCCACAGGCCATGGCCGCAGCCAGTGCGCCCCACACCTGTTGCTGCTTGAACAGTGGGATGGCAACGAGCAGCAGGGCCGATTCCAATGCCAGTGCGGCACCATAGCGGCGTCCCAACTGCAGGCTTTCGCCCTGGATGATCAGGCCGCTGAGCATGGCACCCAGCGAAAAAGCGATCAGCAAGCCCCACAGGTGCCCGACCGAGCGCCAGTCACGTTCGGCCAGGGCGATGCCCAGCTGGCTGGTGCTGCCGGTCAGGTGGCTGACGGCCTGGTGTTCAAACCCCAGGAAGCCAACCACGTTGACCATGCCGGCCACACACGACAGTGCGACCGCACCAACCCATACCCAGGTGGGGAGGCGGATGCCCATGTGACGGCGCCTTTACCTACAGCGCGCCGTTGCGTTCGATGCTGGAGAAGCTGCCGTCCTGCGGGTCATACACTGCGCCCCAGAACTGTGCGCCACCATCACAGACGCGGATGGCCTCGCGCGCGGGATCGATCTTGCTGTGGTCGGGCAGGCTGAAGGCGTTGATGTAGACCAGGCGCTTGCCGTTGCTTTCAAAGCCCACGTACTGACGGCCGGACTGGCCGGGTTCGGCGATCTGCGGCTGCAGTTGTGCAAGCCGGCTTTCCAGTGCGTCGATATCGGCACGGCTGGGCGCCCAGTAGCCGGTGGCTTCGCCGGCATGCTTGGCAGGGCTGTCGCGCGAGCAGGTGTCCAGCACCTGCGCGGCGATGACCGGGCGGGTGACCACCCAGGATTGCCCTGCCTTGACGGCCGTTGGCACGCTGCTGCCCGGGCGCGTGTTTGACGGGGTGCAGGCGGCCACGGCAAGACATGCCGTGGCCAACAGGGACAGGGTGTGCAGCTGTTTCACAAAACCTCCGAGGCGTAATCGGCCAGGCGCGAGCGTTCGCCCCGGCGCAACGTGATGTGCGCACTGTGCGGCCAATTCTTGAATCGGTCCACCGCATAGGTGAGGCCGGAGGTGGTTTCGGTGAGGTAGGGCGTGTCGATCTGCTCGACGTTGCCCAGGCAGACGATCTTGGTGCCGGGGCCGGCACGGGTGATCAGCGTCTTCATCTGCTTGGGGGTGAGGTTCTGCGCCTCGTCCAGGATCAGGTAGCGCGACAGGAAAGTACGCCCGCGCATGAAGTTCAGCGAGCGGATCTTGATACGGCTGGCCAACAGGTCGTTGGTGGCCGCACGGCCCCAGGCGCCGCCCTCCTGGTTGTGGGTGAGCACTTCCAGGTTGTCGGTGAGCGCGCCCATCCACGGCGTCATCTTCTCTTCCTCGGTGCCGGGCAGGAAGCCGATGTCCTCGCCGACGCTGACCGTGGCGCGGGTCATGATGATCTCGCGGTAGCGCTGCTTGTCCATGGTCTGCGCCAGGCCGGCGGCCAGCGCCAGCAGGGTCTTGCCGGTGCCGGCGGTGCCGAGCAGGGTGACGAAGTCGATTTCCGGGTCCATCAGCGCGTTGAGCGCGAAGTTCTGCTCGCGGTTGCGCGCGGTGATGCCCCACACCGAGTGCGAGCCGTGGCGGAAGTCATTGACCAGCGACAGGGTGACGCGGCCATCGCTCTCCACCTTGGCGACCTTCAGCTCGACTTCGTCATCGCCGGGCAGGTAGGCGTACTGGTTCGGGTGCCAGTCCTCGTCGTCGGCGGCGAGGATCTCGTAGCTGGTGCGGCCCTTGTCGCTCCAGCTGCGCAGGTTGTCGCTGTGCTTCTTCCAGAAGTCTTCCGGCAGCGGCGTGGCGCCGGTATAGAGCAGGCTGAAATCGTCCAGCGCGCGGTCGTTTTCGTAATCCTCCGAATCGATGCCGGCGATGGCGGCCTTGATGCGCAGGTTGATGTCCTTGGAGATGAACACCACCGGGGTTTCCGGGTGCTGTTCCTTCAGGGCCAGGATGGCGCCGAGGATGGCGTTGTCCGGGATCACCTTGCCAAAGCTCTTGCCGGCCTCGAAGTGGCTGGTCTGGAAGTACAGGTTGCCGGCGCTCTGCGCGCCGCGCAGCTGCAGGCCCTTGGGGCGGGCCAGTGGCACGCCGTTCTGCACGCTGCCGATACCGGCTTCTTCGATCAGCTCGTTGAGAAAGCGGCTCACCTGGCGGGCGTTGCGGCTCGGTTCGGTGGTGCCCTTCTTGCCGTTGTCCAGCTCCTCGATCACCTGCATGGGCAGGTAGACATCGTGTTCCTCGAATTTGAACAGCGCGGTCGGATCGTGCATCAGCACGTTGGTATCCAGTACGTAGATGCGCTTGCCTCGGGTCATCGTCGATTCCTGGTGGCGGGACAGGGTCACGCCATCGCACCTGCAGGGCAGGGCGATGGGGTGGGTTGGAACAGGAGGTGGGTCACTTGGTTTGAGCGGCCTTCAGTGCGTCGAGCACGGCATCGGCATGGCCGGCAACCTTGACCTTGCGCCATTCCTGCACAAGCTGGCTGTCAGGCGAGATCAGGAAGGTGCTGCGTTCGATGCCGCGCACCTGCTTGCCGTACATGTTCTTCATCTTGATCACGTCGAAGGCGTTGCACAGCGCTTCGTCGCTGTCGCTGATCAACGGGAACTTGAAGCCCTGCTTGGCGCAGAAGTTGTCGTGGGACTTCAGTGAGTCGCGGGAGACGCCGAACACCTGCGCGCCGGCACGCTTGAACCTGGGCAGCAGGGCATTGAAATCCAGGCCTTCGGTGGTACAGCCGGGGGTGCTGTCCTTGGGGTAGAAATACAGCACCAGCCACTGGCCGGCGAGCTCGCCGAGGGTGGTGGTGGCGCCGCCGGACAGGGCCAGTGGCAGGGTGAGAGTGGTTCGGTCCAGGGTATCGCCGATGTTCATCAGATCCTTTCCGGAGCCTGGGGGTATTCGATTGCAGTTACATGAAACGCCGCGCACCCGTGATGGGTGCGCGAAACCATCAGAACTTCATCGGGTCCATGATCGCGTCCAGGTTGAGGTGGTCGCAGAATTCGAGGAAATCGTCGCGCAGGGCGGCGATATGCATATTGGCGGGCACGCCAATGGTGATCTGCGCCGAGAACATCTCCGCACCGGTCTGCATGGCCTGGTAACGGGTGCTCTGCAGGTTCTCGATGGTGATGCCCTGGCGGTCGAAGAAATCGGCCAGCTGGAACAGGATGCCCGGCTTGTCGGCGGCAATGACTTCAACGATGTAGGGCAGCAGGTTGGATTGGGCCTGCTTGGCGGCGGTGCGGTACCACACCAGCTTGAGCCCTTCCTCGCGCTCCAGCCGCGCCAGCATGGCTTCGAGCTTGGCAACGGCATCCCAGGAGCCGGTGGCCAGGGTGGTGACGGAGACGTCGCGGCCGACGGTGGCCAGGCGGGCGTCGACCAGGTTGCAGCCGCTGTCGGCAATGCGACGGGTGACGGACAGCAGGGGGGACTCCGGATGCGTCGTATAGGCGTTGATCAGGAGGTGGTTTTCGGTCGGCAACGGCCGCGGCGTGGTGTCGGTCAAGGTGGTTCCGGAATGCTGGAGAGTCTGAACGGCGCCGCCGGGCGGGCCGTTCGCTGGTGTCCAGCATACTTGCCCCTGCTTTCGACCGGCAAGTAACATGCTTTCGGTCACGAACCCGCCGTTTGGCGGGCCTCTTTACCCCCACGAAGAGCGACAAACCTCTTGTCCATCCATGGCCTGATCACCGCACTGGCAACGCCGTTCCTGGCGGACGGTGCACTCGATACCGACGCTTGGCAGCGCCTGCTGGCCCAGCAGATCTCCGGCGGCGTGCAGGGCGTCGTCGTTGCCGGCTCCACCGGCGAAGCCTCGACCCTGTCCGATGATGAATACGACAGCCTGCTGCGCAGCGCAGTGGCCACGCTGGGCGGCAAAATGCCGGTGCTGGCCGGCACCGGCCTGTCCGGCACCGCCCGTACCATCGCCCTGACCCGGCGCGCGGCCGCCAATGGCGCCACCCATGCGCTGGTGGTGGCGCCGCCGTATGTGCGGCCCACCCAGGAAGGTCTGCGCCAGCACTATCTGGCGGTGGCCGAGCAGGGTGGCCTGCCGGTGGTGCTGTACAACGTGCCCGGGCGCACCGGCTGCGATCTGCTGCCGGAAACCGTGGCGCAGCTGGCCGGGCACCCGAACATCGTCGCCATCAAGGAGGCGGTGGGCGATACCACCCGGGTCAAGGCGCTGCTGGAACTGCGCAGCGACAGCTTTGCCCTGCTCAGTGGCGATGACGGCAGCGCCGCGCGCTCGATGCTGGCCGGTGCCGATGGCCTGATTTCGGTCGGCTCCAATGTGCTGCCCGGTGCCTACCGCACGCTCTGCGACCTGGCCCGTGCTGGCCAGCGCGAGGCGGCCGAGGCCTGGGACGACCGCCTGCAGCCGTACCACGATTTCTGTGGCGTTGAATCCAACCCCATCCCGGTCAAGGCGCTGCTGCAGCGGCTTGGTTTCGGTCAGGGGCTGCGTTTGCCGCTGCTCCCGCTTTCTGCGCCGCATCACGCCCATGCCGACCACCTGGCGGCGGACGTGGGCGCGTTGGAAGAACTATCCAGCCGCTGATCTGGCGGCCTGAACCCTGGAGATTCACCCATGCGTCAAACCTCAACCGTCCGCGTGTTCTCGCTGCTGGTGCTGGGCGTGGTAACCGCCGTCGCCACCTCCGGCTGCTTCTTCAAGCGCGGTGCGCGCGGTGACTACGCGTTGGCCCCGGAAGCCCGTCCGCTGGAAGTGCCGCCGGACCTGAACCTGCCCAACACCTCGGGTGCGACCGCGATCCCGGCGCTGGCTTCGGCCACCAAGCCGGCTGCCGTCGCTGCACCGGCTGCCGCCGCCAACGGCTTCACCGTCAGCGGCAGCCGCGACGAGGTGTTTGGCAAGGTTGGCGACGCGCTGGCCGGGGTCGAAGGTCTGACCATCGCCAGCCGCGCCCAGCTGCTGGGCTCCTATGACGTGGCCTATGAAGGCAGCAACTTCCTGGTGCGCGTCGTGGCCACCGATGCCGGGGCCTATGTGTCGGCGGTGGACCCGCGTGGCCTGCCGGCCACCGACGCGGCAGCGACCAAGCTGGTGGCTGCGCTGAAGACCAAGCTGGGCGGCTGAGTCCGGCGGGTCAGATGAACAAAAAAGGGCGCCCAAGGCGCCCTTTTTTGTGGCTGCGGCGCTGATCAGCGCTCCAGCAGCTTCAGTTTGTCCGGCTTGCCGTCCCATTCGGCCGCATCGGCCGGCGGGTCCTTGCGCACGGTCAGTACCGGCCAGGCCTTGGCCAGTTCGGCGTTCAGCGCGACGAAGCCTTCCTGGCCGGCTGGCACGTCGTCTTCTGGGAAGATCGCGTTGACCGGGCATTCGGGCTCGCACAGGGTGCAGTCGATGCACTCGTCCGGGTCGATGACCAGGAAGTTGGGGCCTTCGTGGAAGCAATCCACCGGGCAGACTTCAACGCAATCGGTGTGTTTGCACTTGATGCAGTTTTCGGTGACGACAAAAGGCATGACGGGGTCCGGCTTTGAGCCTGGCAATTCTAGTGCAGCTTGCCAGGGCTGGGGCGGGGAATCCTCGCTTCCGGGCGCAGGCGGTTGATCGCGCGTGGCGGAGCGGGCCGTTAAAGCAAAAAACCCCGCAGGGCGGGGCTTTTCGGTTTCGCAGACGGAGTTGGCGCTCCCTAGGGGACTCGAACCCCTGTTTTAGCCTTGAGAGGGCCACGTCCTAACCACTAGACGAAGGGAGCGTTTGGTCGCGTCTGGCGAGCGCGCTAGTATATGCATCTGGTTGCCGCTCGGCAATCCCGTAAACCCAACTGGAAGCGCCACCATCAATTCCACAGTTACAACGCCGTTCACTCTGCACGTCATTCCGCGCGATCAGCACACGATCTCGCGCAAGGACATCAGCCCCAACGCGCTGCGGGTCCTCTACCGCCTGCGCGAGTCCGGTTTCGGTGCCTACCTTGTAGGTGGTGCCGTCCGTGACCTGCTGGTAGGTGGGCGCCCCAAGGATTTCGACGTCGCCACCGATGCCACGCCGGAGCAGGTCAAGCAGTTGTTCCGCAACTGCCGCCTGATCGGCCGCCGGTTCCGGCTTGCCCATGTCGTATTTGGCCGCGAGATCATCGAGGTGGCGACTTTCCGCGCCAACAGCGATGACGGCAGCGGCGACCGCGAGGTCGAGAACGGCATGCTGGTCCGCGACAATGTCTATGGCAGCATCGAGGACGATGCGGTACGCCGCGACTTCACCTGCAACGCCTTGTATTACGCCATCGAGGATTTCTCGGTGCGTGATTACACCGGCGGCTTCGAGGACGTGCTGGCACGGCGCATGAAGCTGATCGGCGACCCCGAGCAGCGTTATCGCGAGGACCCGGTACGCATGCTGCGCGCGGTGCGGCTGGCAGCCAAGCTGCGGTTCGAGATCGAGCCGGCCACGGCCGAGCCGATCCCGCGCCTGGCCGGGCTGTTGAACGAAGCCGCGCCGGCCCGTCTGTTCGAGGAAGTGCTCAAGCTGTTCCTGTCCGGGCACGGCGTGGCCAGCTTCGAGGGCCTGGAGCGTTACGGCCTGCTGGCCGTGTTGTTCCCTGAAAGCGCTGCCGCGCTGAAGAGCAACCGCAGCGGTGCGCTGCGCCGGGTGCTGATCGAAGGCCTGCGCAACACCGATGAGCGGGTGGCCAACGAGGAGCCGGTGTCGCCGGCCTTCCTGTTCGCGCTGCTGCTATGGCCCGCATTCTGCCGCAACCTCATCGCCCTGCAGCGGCAGGGCCTGGCGCCGGAAGAGGCGCAGCGTCGCGCCGCCGACCGGGTCACCCTGCATCAACTGACCACCATTGCCCTGCCGCGCCGGTTCTCGTTGCCAATGCAGGAGATCTGGTTGCTGCAGTCGCGGTTCGGGTCGCGGCAGCGCAAGCGGGTGTTCCGCACCTTGGCGCATCCGCGCTTCCGTGCCGCGTTCGACTTCCTGGCGCTGCGCCAAGCCGGTTCGGACGAGCACCAGGAAGACATCGCGTTCTGGCGCGAGGCGCAGCAACAGAAGGGGCCGGAGCTGGAATCGGCACTGGAAGCCGCGCAGGCCGAGATGGCCGAAGAGGGCGATGCCCCGCGGCGCCGCCGTCGCCGCCGCCGTCGTAGCGGCCCCGCAGCGGCGGGCGAGTAAGCATGGTGTTGGCCTGCGTAGGCCTGGGCGCCAACCTGGGCGACGCGCAGGCCACCCTGCGCGCGGCGATCAACGTGTTGGCGGTGCTGCCGCAGACGCGTCTGCTGGCGGCATCGCGTTTGTACCGGACCCCAGCCTGGGGTAACGAGGCGCAGCCGGATTTCATCAATGCCGCAGTGGCCCTGGAGACCGATCTGCCGGCGCCGGTGCTGCTGGAGCAACTGCTGGCGACCGAAAAGCAGTTCGGCCGGGTGCGCCAGGAGGGCCAGCAGTGGGGGCCGCGCACGCTGGACCTGGACCTGCTGCTGTATGGCGAACAGGTGATCGACCTGCCGCAGCTGCAGGTGCCGCACCCCTACCTGCACCAGCGGGCGTTCGCCCTGCTGCCGCTGGCCGAGGTGGCGGCCGACGCCTGCATACCCGGGCATGGGACGGTGCGTGACGCGCTGGTAGGCATGAAAACCTGCGACATCACTCCGATAGGGGGATAATGGTCGGCTCATACGCCACTGTTATCCCCACATGAGCACGCACGCAGACAGCAAGCCCTGGACCGTCCCGGCATTGGCCGAGGCCAAGCGCAATGGCCAGAAGCTGGTGATGTTGACCGCCTATGACGCCGGCTTTGCCCGCGCCCTCGATGCCAATGGCGTTGACCTGATTCTTATCGGTGATTCGCTGGGCATGGTGGTGCAGGGCCACGATTCGACGCTGCCGGTCAGCGTCGCCGACATGGTCTACCACACCACTGTGGTGGCCCGTGTACTGCAGCGTGCGCTGCTGGTGGCCGACCTGCCATTCGGCGCCGACGCGACCCCCGAGCGCGCCCTGGAGGCCTCGCTGCAGTTGCTGCAGGCGGGCGCGGAGATGGTGAAGATCGAAGGTGCCGGCTTCAAGCTGGACATCATCCGCTATCTGGTCGAGCGCGAAATCCCCGTCTGTTCGCATCTGGGGTTGACCCCGCAGTCGGTGCTGCGCCTGGGGGGCTACCGCGTACAGGGCCGTGGCGACGCCGCCCAGCAGTTGCTGGACGATGCCAAGGCCGTGGTCGAGGCAGGTGCCAGCCTGCTGGTGCTCGAATGCGTGCCCACCCCTGTGGCTGCGCGGGTGACGGCAGAGATCAGCGCGCCCACCATCGGCATCGGCGCCGGCCCGCAATGCGATGGGCAGGTGCTGGTGCTGCATGATTTCCTCGGTCTGGACAGCGGCCACCGCCGGCCCAAGTTCGTCAAGGATTTCCTTGCCGAAGGCGGTTCCGTGGCAGGTGCCGTGCAGGCCTATGCCGACGCCGTGCGCGCTGGCACCTTCCCCGACGCGGAGCATGCGTACGCATCATGATTGAGACCGTTACCGAACTTTCCCGGCTGCGCGCCGTTGTCAGCGGCTGGAAGCGCCAGGGCCTGCGCGTTGCGCTGGTGCCCACGATGGGCAACCTGCACGCAGGCCATTATTCGCTGGTCAAGCTGGCGCGTCAGCACGCTGACAAAGTGGTGTCCAGCGTGTTCGTCAACCCGACCCAGTTTGGGCCGAACGAAGATTTCACCCGTTACCCGCGCACGCCCGAAGCCGATACCAGTGGCCTGGAGAAGGCTGGCTGTGACGTGTTGTGGCTGCCGACGGTGGAGTCGATGTATCCGTTTGGCGTGGAGCTGGCCGCCAATGTGCATGTGCCCGGGGTGAGCTCGCTGCTGGAAGGTGCGCACCGCCCAGGCCACTTCGATGGCGTGTGCACGGTGGTGAGCCGCCTGTTCAACCAGGTGCAGCCGGACGTGGCTGCCTTTGGTCGCAAGGATTACCAGCAGTTGGCCGTCATCCAGCAGATGGTGGCCGACCTCGCGTTCCCGATCGAGATCCTCGGTGGCGACATCGTGCGCGAGGAGGACGGCCTGGCGATGAGTTCGCGCAACCAGTACCTGACCGCCGACGTGCGTCCGCAGGCAACCGTCATCCGCAAAGTGCTGCTGGGCATGCGTGACGCCTACCAAGCAGGTGCCGAGCGGGGGCAGGTGGAGGCCGAGGGTGCGGCCGCGTTGCAGGCCGCCGGTTTCGTGGTGGACTACGCCGTGGTGCGGCTGCCCAATCTGAGCGAGCCGGGCCTGGACGACCCCCACGGCGCCCGGGTGGCGTTGGTCGCGGCCAAGCTGGGCAATACCCGTCTGATCGACAATGTCGAGTTCTGAATGGGGCAATGAAGGGACTGTCCTTGTCCCTTGTCGATGTCCTGCAAGACCCTTGATGGCGCCCTGGTGGCGCCATCGTCGTATGTGACCGGGCCAGCCGGGACAGGTCATGTTGCAGTGCGGGCAAGGCCGCGCAGCGGTGCTAGACTGCGCTCTTTCTCACGCAGTTTCGGCATTGTCATGCAACTCTCCCTGCTCAAGACCAAGATTCACCGCGCCACCGTCACCCATTCGGAGCTGAACTACGAAGGCTCCATCGCGATCGACGGCGACCTGCTGGAAGCCACCGGCATCCGCGAGTTCGAACAGGTGCACATCTGGGACGTGACCAACGGCGCGCGTTTCTCCACCTACGCCATCCGCGCCGAAGCCGGCAGCGGGGTGATCTCGCTCAACGGCGGCGCCGCGCGCCACGTGCAGGTGGGCGACATCATCATCATCGCCGCGTTCGCCAGCATGAGCGAAGCCGAGGCTGACAGCTTCAAGCCGAAGCTGGTCTACGTCGACGGCGACAACCGCATTTCCCACACCAACGACAGCATCCCCACACAGGCCGCATGATCACCAACAACGGATACGACGTATTGCACGCCCACGCCCAGCGTCTGCAGGGCACCGGCATTCCCTCGCTGATGGCCGCAGAGCCTGACCGGGTGCAGCGCCTGGCGCTGAAGGTCGGTCCGTTGTATGTGAACTTCGCGCGGCAGAAATACGACCGCGCCGCCCTGGACGCGTTGTTGGAACTGGCCGCCGCGCGCGATGTCGCCGGCGGTTTCCAGCGCCTGTTTTCCGGCCAGAAGATCAACCACACCGAGGACCGCGCGGTGCTGCACAGCGCGCTGCGCGGTGACGCCAGCGACGCTCCGGTTGCGGTGGCCGCGCGTGCCGAAGCGGTGGCCGTGCTGGCGCAGATGGAAGGCCTGATCCAGGCGCTGGCGTCCAGCAACGTCACCGATATCGTCAGTGTCGGCATTGGCGGCTCGGACCTGGGTCCGCGCCTGGTCGCCGATGCGCTGCGGCCGGTGACCGGCGCGCGTTTCCGCGTGCATTTTGTTTCCAATGTCGATGGTGCGGCGATGCAGCGCACCTTGGCGACGCTGGACCCGGAGACCACCGCCGGCATCCTTATTTCCAAGACCTTTGGCACCCAGGAAACCCTGCTCAACGGCCGCATTCTGTGCGATTGGCTGGGCGGCAGCGAGCGGCTGTATGCGGTCAGTGCCAATCCCGAGCGCGCTGCCAAGGCCTTCGATATCGCCGCTGAGCGCGTACTGCCGATGTGGGATTGGGTCGGTGGGCGTTACTCGCTGTGGTCGGCGGTGGGCTTCCCGATTGCATTGGCCATCGGTTTTGAACGGTTTGGTCAACTGCTGGAAGGCGCTGCGCAGATGGACGCACATGCGGCCAGTGCGCCGTTGGCCAGTAACCTGCCGGTGCTGCATGCGCTGACCGATATCTGGAACCGCAATGTGCTGGGTTATGCCACGCATGCGGTGATGACCTATGACCAGCGCATGGCCTTGTTGCCGGCCTACCTGCAGCAGCTGGTGATGGAGAGCCTGGGCAAGCGGGTGAAGCGTGATGGCAGCCCGGTTGATGGCGACACCGTGTCGGTATGGTGGGGCGGTGCAGGCACGGATGTGCAGCACAGCTTCTTCCAGGCCCTGCACCAGGGCACCAGCATCGTGCCGGCCGATTTCATCGGCTGCGTGCGCAGCGACGATCCCTACGAGATCAACCACCAGGCGTTGCTGGCCAACCTGCTGGCGCAGACCGAAGCCCTGGCCAATGGTCAGGACAGCGAGGACCCGCACCGCCAGTACCCGGGTGGGCGCCCGAGCACGATGATCCTGCTCGATGCGCTGACCCCGCAGTCGCTGGGTGCGCTGATCGCGATGTACGAACACGCGGTCTACGTGCAGTCGGTGATCTGGGACATCAATGCCTTCGATCAGTTCGGTGTCGAGCTGGGCAAGCAGTTGGCCAGCCAGTTGCTGCCGGCCGTGCAGGGCGAGGCGGTGGAGATTGCTGATCCGCTGACCCGGGAGTTGTTGGCGCGGCTGCGCTGATAGCGGTTGTTGTTTGGGGAAAGCCGCGCAGAGATGCGCGGCTTTTTCATGCTCCCTCCCCTTGCCGAAGGCAAGGGGAGGGCTGGGGAGGGGTAAGGCTCTTTGCGTTACGGGTGAAGGCCCCCTGCCGAGCATGGCTCGGCACTACAGATCCCTTTGCCGTTGGCGAGGGGAGGGTTGGGGTGGCGTGCCCTTTGCATTTTCATGCTCCCTCCCTTTGCCGAAGGCAAGGGGAGGGCTGGGGAGGGGTAAGGCTCTTTGCGTCACCGGTGAAGGCCCCCTGCCGAGCATGGCTCGGCACTACAGATCTCTTTGCCGTTGGCGAGGGGAGGGTTGGGGTGGCGTGCCCTTTGCATTTTCATGCTCCCTCCCTTTGCCGAAGGCAAGGGGAGGGCTGGGGAGGGGTAAGGCTCTTTGCATTACGGGTGAAAGCCCCTGCCGAGCATGGCTCGGCACTACAGAAAGCTGGGTTACCTGTTCGGGTCGCGCTCCGGGCTGGGCCGCTTGGTCAGCTTGCGTTGCAGCGAACGGCGGTGCATGCCCAGCAGGCGCGCGGCCGCCGACACATTGCCGCCGGTTTCATGCAGCGCCTGCTGGATGTGCTCCCACTGCAGGCGGCTGATCGGCGTCATCGCATCCGGTGGTTCCAGTTCTTCCGGTTCTTCCGCACCTTCCTCGTCCTCACCCAGCGCGCGCATGATCATCTGCACCGTGGCGGGCTTGGGCAGGTAGTCGTCCGCGCCCAGTTTGATCGCTTCCACCGCAGTGGCGATGGAGGCGTAGCCGGTAACCAGCAGGATGCGCATGTCCTTGCGCAGCTCACGCAGCGGCTGGATCAAGGTCAGCCCGGACTCGCTGCCCAGCTTCAGGTCGATCAGGGCAAAGGCCGGCGCGGACTGCAGTGCCAGTTGCAGCGCACCGGCCGTATCGGTGGCGGTGACCGTGTCGATACCGCGACGCGCCAACGTGCGTTGCAGGGTGCGCAGGTACAGCGGGTCGTCGTCGACCAGCAGGCCGTGGGCGGCAGGAGCATTCATTCGATTGTCTCGGTGTGGTGCAGTGGCAGGCGGAAGCCGACGCGTGCTCCCTGGCCATCGGCCGGGCGCGTCCACAACTCACCATGCAGGCGTTCAATGGTGGCATGGGACAGCGCCAGGCCGACACCCATGCCATCGGTCTTGCCGCTGTTGAACAAGGTGCCGGGCAGGGCGGCGTCATTGGCGTTGAAACCCGGCCCGTAGTCGCGCACCTCGCCATAGAGCTGGCCGTCACGGACGCGGATGTCCAGGTCGATCTGCGCGCGGCCACTGTTCTCACCCGCGTCGGCGGCGTTGTTGAGCAGCACCTGCAGCAGGTGGCCGATGCCCGGTTCCAGTTGCAGTTGCAGCGGCGCATCGGCGTTGCGCCGCAGCTCGATGGTGGGGCGCACCAGACGCCACTGTTCCAGCACGCTGCCGATGGACACCTGGGCGCGGCTGCGTGCGCCCTCGGCCGGTGCGGCCAGCGCCATGACCCTCTCCCTGCATTGCACCAGCAGTTCGCGCAGGGTTTCCAGGTCGTCGCGCATCTCCGGGTTGTCCGCGCATTGCTCGGCGATATCGTCGGTGAGCAGGGTCATGGTGGCAAGCGGGGTATTGAGCTCGTGCGCAACCGAGGCGGCATGGGTGGCCAGGGCGACGATGCCTTCGTTGCGGACGAAACGCTCGCGCAGCAGTGCCAGTTGGTTCTCGCGCTCGCGCAGCGCCGCGGCCAGGCGTGTGGAGAACACCAGCACCACCACGCTGGATAGCAGGAAATTGGCGGCCGCGCCCCACAGGTGCAGGCTCATCGTGTCGAAATAGCCGCCCTTCAGCGGCAGGCCGAATACCGCGCTCAGTGCATAGCCGGCCACGCAGGCCGCCGCCACGGCATGGGTCCAGCGCAGGGGCAGGGCCAGGGCGGCAAGGGCGATCAGGATCAGGAACAGCGAGCCGAACGGATTGGCGATGCCGCCGCTCCAGCCGACCATCCAGGTCAGCACGGTGACGTCCACCAGGATGTGGCCGAAGGCGGTGACCGGGGCAGGGTCGCTGTCGTGCACGCGCAGCTGCACGTAGAGGTTGAACAAGGCCAGGACCGCCACGCCGGCCCACAAGGGCTGCTGCGGCAGATCCAGGCCCAGCAGCCAGGTGGCGACCAGGATGGTGGCGGCCTGGCCGGCGGTGGCCAGCCAGCGCAGGCTGCACAGGGTGCGCAGGAAGGAGGTGTCTTGGGTCTGCATGGCGCAATCGTATGCTGTCCGGGCCGCTACAACGCAACGGAAGGTTCATCCCGTGCGGGTGCAGGGCGCGCTAAAATGCTGCCCATGCATGACGCCGTGACCCGCCCAACACCGCCCACTGACGCTACCGCGTGGCCCCGCCGCATCACCCAGGCTGTCGATATCGGCGGCGTGAAAGTGGGTGGGGGCAGCCCCGTGGTGGTGCAGTCGATGACCAATACCGATACCGCCGATGTGGCTGCCAGCGTCAAGCAGGTGGCCGAACTGTGGCGCGCGGGCTCGGAGATGGTGCGGCTTACCGTCAACAACCCCGAGTCTGCCGCCGCCATTCCGCGCATCGTCGAGAAGCTGCGAATGATGGGCATCGAGGTGCCGTTGATCGGGGACTTCCATTACAACGGCCACCAGCTGCTGAGCGGCGAGCCGGCCTGCGCCGAAGCGCTGGCCAAGTACCGCATCAACCCCGGCAATGTCGGCTTCGGCAAGAAGAAGGACACCCAGTTCGCGCAGCTGATCGAGTTCGCGATCAAGTACAACAAGCCGGTGCGCATCGGCGCCAACTGGGGCTCGCTGGACCAGGCCCTGGCGGCCAGGCTGATGGATGAAAACAGCCAGCGTGCCCAGCCCTGGGACGCTGGTCGCGTGCTGCGCGAGGCCTTGATCCGCTCGGCGTTGGATTCGGCCGAGACTGCGGTTGAGCTGGGCCTGCCGCGTGATCGCATCGTGTTGTCGGCCAAGGTCAGCGGTGTGCAGGAGTTGATCGCGGTGTACCGCGACCTGGCGCTGCGTTCGGACTTCGCCCTGCACCTGGGGCTGACCGAAGCCGGTATCGGTAGCAAGGGCATCGTTGCCTCCTCGGCGGCGCTGGCCGTGCTGTTGCAGGAAGGCATTGGCGACACCATCCGTATCTCGCTCACGCCCGAACCGGGCCAGCCGCGCACGCAGGAAGTCATTGTTGCCCAGGAGTTGCTGCAGACCACCGGCCAGCGTGCGTTCACGCCGATGGTCACGGCCTGCCCGGGCTGTGGCCGCACCACCTCCGAGTTCTTCCAGGAGCTGGCCAAGGTCGTGCAGAACCATGTGCGCGAGAAGATGCCGGTGTGGCGTGTCAGCCATCCGGGCGCGGAGAACATGACCCTGGCGGTGATGGGCTGCATCGTCAACGGCCCGGGTGAGTCGCGTCACGCCAATATCGGCATTTCCCTGCCGGGCACCGGCGAGACCCCGGCAGCGCCGGTATTTGTCGACGGTGAGAAGAAGGTCACCCTGCGTGGCGAGAACATCGCCCAGGATTTCGTCGCCTTGATCGACGATTACGTTGAAACCCGCTATGCGCGAAACCCCGGCTGAGTCCCGGGCTGAAGCCGCAGGCCTGCGGCGATGGCTGGCGCACAATAATTGGCGCCTGCTGTTGCTGTTTGTCGGTGTGCTGCTGCCGCTGGCAGGCTTTGCCAGCTTGGCCGAGGAAATACACGAGGCCGAGTCACTGCATTTCGACGATGCGCTGTTGCTGCGCATGCATGCAATGGCCTCGCCGGCACTGGATGCCTTCTTCGTGCTGTTGTCCAAGCTGGGCTACCAATGGGGCGTGATTCCACTGGATGTGCTTATCGTCGTCGCGATGCTGATCGCGCGACGCTGGCGCAAAGCGGCCTTTGCCGCTACCGCCTTCATTGGCTCGGCCTTGTTGAACCTGGCCAGCAAGCAGATGTTCCAGCGCGACCGGCCGAGCCTGTGGGAATCGGTGGCGCCGGAGAGCACTTTCAGCTTTCCCAGTGGTCATGCGATGGGCTCGATGACCCTGGCGTTGACCGTGGTGTTCCTGGCCTGGAATACGCGTTGGCGTTGGCCGGTCGTGGCCGCAGCGCTGTTGTTCGTGCCGCTGGTGGGCCTGTCGCGGGTGTATCTGGGCGTGCATTACCCCTCGGACATCCTCGCCGGCTGGTGCGCGGCACTGGTTTGGGTGGTGGGGGTGCATACGGTGATGTTCCGCAAGCGCTGGTCGTTGCCTGTGATCTGATGACATCTGTGGAGCTGTCAGCGCTGCTGTCGCTTGCGTAAGAAAACCCCTAAGTAGTTGGGCGCGTTGACCTGATGGGCGGCCCGACGGCGTGATCGGCATAGTGGACCCGCCTTCGCAGGGCACCAATCCAACACCCCCGGCACCCGGGAAAACAAGGTCCAGCCCCTGCGTGAAGGCCTGCTGGTGCGCCGGAAGGCCACTTCTGTTCGATAATACGCATGGCTTTCGCCAAGAGGGGACGGGGGAGGCCGTCGCCTTGGATGCCCGGTACGGGACGTGGCCACGATCTCAACCTTTACCTCGTTGCGAGGAATCCGTCATGTCCATCAGTGTTTTTCTTATCGATGACCACGCCTTAGTGCGCACAGGCATCCGGATGATTCTTTCCGGTCAGCCTGGCATCGACGTTGTCGGGGAAGCGGACAGCGGCGAAGTTGCGTTGCCATTGGTTCGCCGCCTCAAGCCGGATGTCGTGCTGTGTGACCTGCACCTGCCGGGGCTCAGTGGATTGGAGATCACCGAACGCATCGTCAAGGGGGATCACGGCACCAAGGTGATCATCGTGTCGGTGCTTGAAGATGGGCCCATGCCCAAGCGGCTGCTCGAAGCGGGGGCGTCAGGCTATGTCGGCAAGGCCGGCGATTCAAAGGAGCTGATCCGCGCGGTACATGATGTGGCCCTGGGGCGGCGCTATCTGGCCAACAGCATTGCGCAGAACCTGGCCTTGTCCAATCTGGAAGGGGGCGAGTCGCCGTTTGATCTGTTGTCACCGCGTGAGCTGGAAGTGGCATTGCTGCTGATCCAGGGGCACCGCCAGGAAGAGATCGCGCGGCGCTTGAGCTTGAGTGCAAAGACCGTCAATACGCACAAGGCGCGTCTGTTCCAGAAGCTCAATGTGCAGGACAACATCGCCCTGGCGCGCCTGGCGGCGCAGTATGGCGTGGTGGATCCTACGCGGCCGATCTGACTGGCTTTTCTCTGATGTGTTGCAGGTGATGAAACAGCGGCTTGAGGGCCGCTGTTTTTTTTGGAGCATATGCAGTTGCGGTTCCAGCGGCTGCCGCTTTTTTCTTGCGCCTAGCAAGGGGAGGGCTGACACGGCTGTTGCCCCCTTCCATTTCCCAGTAACGGAGAGGTTGCTACGGCTGTTGCTGCCTCCCGTTTGCGTAGAAAAGGGGAGGGCTGGGGGGAGTAGCCTTTGCTCCCAGAGGCCAGACTTTGCGGGTACATCGCTCCTGGCGCTGTTGCGCGCTGCTGTTGGTGTAGCAAGTGAACGACGCATGGAGCTTTCCAGAAGCGCGTTTACGCGCGTTGTTCCGCTTCCACCCGAGCAAAAAAAAGCGGCCCTGAGGCCGCTTTTTTTCCTGCTGGAGGCTGCAGATGCTGCAGCCTTCCAATCAGGTATCGGACTTCCTGGTTTCGGCATCAGCCTGCGCCTGTGCTGCCTCGTCTTCCACCTTCTGCTCGGCGTGCGTCTGCACGCTTGCTGCGTCGGTGGTCGGTTCGATGGCGGCAGGTGATGCAAACAGCTGGCCGTTCTCGGGAGTCGCCGGTGCCACTGCTGCCGGTGCGGCAATGACTTCCGGTTCTGCGGCGACGGCAACTGCTGGCGCGGAGTCGGCAACTGCCGGCGGAGCCGCCTCAACCACGGCGGGAACTGCCGCCGGTGCTTCTGCCACCGGGGCGGCAATCGGAGCCGGGGTTGCTTCAGCCGGTGCTGCCTCGGCCGCCGCCGGGACAGATTCGACCACGGCCGGTGCCGGCGTTTCGGCCGGGGCCGACGGTGCTGCCGGTTCGTGCTGGGGGGCCTGCGGCTGGGCGACTTCGATCACCGGCGCGGTGACGCTGGCCACTGCATCGGCGGCCGAGGTGGCGACCTCGGTGGCCACAGCGGCCACAGCGGCCACAGCGGCCACAGCCGGTGCGACTGCCATCGGCTTGGTTTCCGTCTTGGTCTCGACAGCAGCAGCGTCGTCGTCAAAGTCGAACTCGGGCTGGCTGCTGGTCTTGCGGGCCGGTGCCGGAGCCGCGGCGGTGCTGTCGGCCTCGCCGTCGCTGCCATCGGCATCGTCGATACCGTCTTCGTCGTTGGAGCCCAGCTCGGCGCCTGCGGCACCTTCACCGTTGCCGCGGCGACGGCGACGACCGCCGCGACGACCGCGTCGACGGCGGCTGCCGCCTTCGCTTGCGGCCTCATCACTGCCTGCACCCACTTCGTCGCTGCCGCTGACGGCAGCCACGATCACTTCTTCAGTGCTGTCGACGGCGGTGGTGACCTGCGCTGCGGGCTCCTGCGCCGGCTTGTCCTGTGCCAGCTTGTCCTGTGCCGGGACCGGTGCGGCGACATTGCTGACGGCGTCGGCGGTGGCGGCAACGGCCGCTACCGGCACGGCAGCGACTGCCGCCACGTTGGTGCGCGGCGCTTCGGCTGCAGGTTGCTGCTGGCGCGCGGGCTTGTCGGCGGCCGGCTGCTGTGCCTTGTCGGCGTCCTGCTGCGGCTTGGGCTGCTTGGGCTGCTTCTGCGCCTTGGGCTGCTGCTCGTTGCGCGGCTTGCCCTGCTGCGGCTGGGCCTGCTCGTTGCGCTGCTTGGGCTGCTGCTGGCCGTTGTTCTGGCCCTGCGGCTGCTGCTTGTCATTGCCTTGGCGGCGATCATCGCGACGGTCCTCACGACGCTCTTCGCGGCGCTGCTCGTCACGGCGATTACCGTTGCCATTGTTGCCACGGGGCTGCTGGGCATTGTTGCCCGCGTTGCCGTTGCGGCCATCACGGCGCTGGTTGCCGCGGTCATTGCGGTTGTTGCGGCCGCCGTCCTGGCGTTGCTGCGGGGCCGGCTGTGCCGGTGCTGCGGCATCGCCGCCGAACACGCGCTTGAGCCAGCCCATCACGCCGCCTGCTGCCGGGGCAGCGGCGACCGGTGCAGGCGCAGGCGCTGCAACCGGTTCGACCACTTCACGGACCGGGGCCGGCTGGCTGTGCTTGACCTGGGTGACCGCCGGTGCCGGCGGGATGTTCAACTGGGCCTTGGTCAGCGCATGCACCGGCAGCTTGCGCGGGGTGCCGCGCTGGTAGCTGGGCTTGTTCGACTCTTCGCCCAGCTCGTTGTCACGCAGGCGCGTGACCTCGTAGTGCGGGGTATGCAACTGCTCGTCGGCAACGATGACGATCGGCGCGTCGTGGCGGCGCTCGATCTCACGCAGGGCACCGCGCTTCTCGTTGAGCAGGAAGTTGGCGATTTCCACCGGGGCCTGGACCAGCACCTGTCCGGTGTTCTCCTTCATCGCGTGCTCCTCGGCAACGCGGATGATGGACAGCGACAGCGACTCGACGCTGCGCATGCGGCCCTGGCCGTCACAGCGCGGGCAGACGATCTGGCTGGATTCCCCCAGGCTCGGACGCAGGCGCTGGCGGCTCATTTCCATCAGGCCGAAGCGCGAAATACGGCCCAGCTGAACGCGGGCGCGGTCGTACTTCAGGGCGTTCTGCAGGCGGTTCTCGACTTCGCGCTGGTGCTTGTTCGAGGACATGTCGATGAAGTCGATCACCACCAGGCCGCCCAGGTCGCGCAGGCGCAGCTGGCGGGCCACTTCCTCGGCGGCTTCCAGGTTGGTCTGGAACGCGGTGTCCTCGATGTCGCTGCCCTTGGTGGCGCGGGCCGAGTTCACGTCGATGGCGGTCAGCGCTTCGGTCTGGTCGACCACGATCGAGCCGCCGGACGGCAGGCGCACGTTGCGCTCGTAGATCGCCTCGATCTGCGATTCGATCTGGAAGCGGTTGAACAGCGGGATGTCGTCCTTGTAGTGCTTGAGCTTGCGCAGGGTCTGCGGCATCACCTGCTGCATGAACTCGCGGGCGTGCTCGTACATCTCCTCGGTGTCCACCAGGATCTCGCCGATGTCGGCGCGCAGGTAGTCACGCAGGGCGCGCACGATCAGGCGCGATTCCTGGTAGATCAGGAACGGGGCCGGCTTGCTCAGCGCGGCGTCGGCGATGGCGCGCCAGACGTTGAGCAGGTAGTCCAGATCCCACTGCAGCTCTTCGGCATCGCGGCCGACGCCGGCGGTGCGGATGATCACGCCCATGTCGTCGGGGATGTTCAGCTTGTCCAGCGCGTCCTTGAGCGCGGCGCGATCCTCGCCCTCGATGCGGCGCGAGACGCCGCCGGCCGACGGCGAGTTCGGCATCAGCACCATGTAGCGGCCGGCCAGCGAGATGAACGTGGTCAGGGCGGCGCCCTTGTTGCCACGCTCTTCCTTGTCGACCTGGACGACGATTTCCTGGCCTTCGCGCAGGAGTTCCTTGATGGTGGCCTTGTTGTGGTCCACGCCCGCCTGGAAGTAATCGCGGGAGATTTCCTTCAGTGGCAGGAAGCCGTGGCGGTCACCGCCGTACTCGACAAAGGCAGCCTCGAGCGACGGCTCCAGGCGGGTGATGCGGCCCTTGTAGATGTTGGACTTCTTCTGTTCCTTGGACGGCTGCTCGATATCGATGTCGTACAGGTTCTGCCCGTCGACGATGGCCACGCGCAGTTCTTCAGCCTGCGTGGCATTGATCAGCATTCGCTTCATTGTGCGTTCCTCGCGCGCTGCTACCGCGCGGAACGCCATGGCGTTTCGCCTCTGGACACGGGTCGCCGCCCCTCGCGCAGGCGCGGGTAGGGCGGTTTGGGTTTCCAGCGCTACGACACCACGGCAGGCCGCGGGAGCGCTTGTGTTCTTGGTTTCAGGTGTTTCGGGGCCGGCGGCCGCTCCGGCCGTGGCCGGGGCGTCGCACGGGACATGTTTTTTCGTCCAGCACGGATGCTTTTGGCATCCGGCGATGGCCGGGAGCGCCGACGAGCCGCTAACATGGCCGCCCCGGGGGCGGTGGCCGCGTACTGTGCCGGATCCGTCGGGAGCGGGGCTTCTGGCCCTGACCAACTTCCAACGAAATCAAACCCTTATCTCGCCCCCCGAGTGTAGCAGAATAAATAGGCTGATGACTGACTCCGATAACCGCCAACAATCGCCTGCGGGCAAATCCAGTGTGCGCCTGATCAAGGTTCCTGAAGACAGGGCCGGACAGCGGCTGGACAACTTCCTGCTGGGCCAACTGAAGGGTGCCCCGCGCAGCCTGATCTACAAACTGGTGCGCAGCGGCCAGGTGCGGGTCAATGGCGGCCGCGCCAAGGCCGAGCGCAAGCTGGAGGCGGGCGAGGAGGTGCGGGTGCCTCCCGTTAATCTCAACGAGGTTGGAGACAAGGCGCCGCCGCCGGTCAGCTTCCTGCAGCGCATGGAGCAGGCCATCGTCTTCGAGGATGCCAAACTGCTGGTGATCAACAAGCCGACCGGGGTGGCCAGCCATGGTGGCAGTGGTATCAGCCATGGGGCGATCGAGACCATGCGGGCGCTGCGCCCGAACATGAATCTGGAACTGGTGCATCGGCTGGACCGGGACACCTCGGGCCTGCTGATCATGGCCAAGAAGCGCTCAGCGCTGGTCGAGCTGCAGGCCCTGCTGCGTGAAGACCATGGTGGCATCCAGAAACGCTACCTGACCCTGCTGGCCGGGCGCATGCCCGACGGGGTGATGAGCGTGGACGCGCCGCTGCATGTCGGCCTGCGCCAGGGGGGCGAGCGCCATGTCCAGGTGAACGCGATCGGCAAGCCGTCCCTGAGCCATTTCAAGGTGCTGGAGCGGCGCGGTGGCCATTCCTACTGCGAAGTGCGGATTGAGACCGGCCGTACCCACCAGATCCGTGTACATGCCCAGCACATCGGGCACCCGGTGGCAGGTGACGACAAATACGGCGATCCGGCCGTCAACAAGCGCTTTCGTGAGCAGATCGGGCTCAAGCGCCTGTTCCTGCACGCGGCCTCGCTGGAGTTCGCGCTGGACGGTGGCAAGACACCTTATCTATTGAATGCGCCGTTGGCGCCCGAGTTGGTCGAGGCGATGGACAGGCTTTGAGGCCGGGATCGGCAAGTGAGGCAGGGATAGGGGATTCGGGATTTGAGATTGGCAAAGGCCAGCACCTCATGTCCTGTCAGCAGCCAGTTGCTGCTTTTACGAATCCCCAATCCCCGAGGCAGGGATAGGGGATTCGGGATTTGAGATTGGCAAAGGCCAGTACCTCATCTCCTGCCAGCGGCCAGTTGCCGCTTTTACCAATCCCCAATCCCCTGAGGCAGGGATAGGGGATTCGGGATTTGAGATTGGCAAAGGCCAGCGCCTCATGTCCTGTCAGCGGCCAGTTGCCGCTTTTACGAATCCCCAATCCCCAATCCCCTGAGGCATGGATAGGGGATTCGGGATCTGAGATTGGCAAAGGCCAGTACCTCATCTCCTGCCAGCGGCCAGTTGCCGCTTTTACGAATCCCCAATCCCGAATCCCCAATCCCCGCTTCACTACCACTTGAACAGCACCAGGCTGATGGCAATGGTGGCCATGCCGATCACCAGCCCGTAAACGGTCTCGTGCCCCTTGGCATAGCGCTTGGCTGCCGGTAGCAGTTCGTCCAGGGCCAGGAACACCATGATGCCGGCGATCAGACCAAATACCGCGCCGAAGGTGGCGTGCGACAGCGACCCCGCCAGTGCGAAATAGCCGATGGCCGCGCCGATCGGCTCGGCAAGGCCTGACAGCAGGCTGGCGCCAAAAGCATAGGATTTGCGTCCGGTGGCGAAGTACACCGGCACCGCGATGGCGATGCCTTCGGGAATGTTGTGGATGGCGATGGCAAAGGCCAGTGGCAGGCCGACCGAGGGGCTTTCCAGGGTGGCGAAGAAGGTGGCCAGGCCTTCCGGGAAGTTGTGCGCGGTGATGGCCACTGCGCTGAGCAGGCCGACCCGGCGGATGCTGCTGCGGTTCTTGTCCTTGAACGCCGGGTCCTGCTTGTCCAGGGTTTCGTGCGGGTTGGGCACCAGATGGTCAATCAATACCACCAGCAGCACGCCGCCCAGGAACCACAGCGTGCCGTAGGTGAAGCCGAGGCGGTCGCCATAGGCCTGGGCGAACGAAGCCACTGATTTGTTCAGGATTTCCGACAGCGACACATACACCATGGCGCCGCCGGCAAAGGCAAGGCCGAAGGCCAGCAGGCGCGGGTTGGGGCGCTTGGAGAACAGCACCAGCAGGCTGCCGACGGCTGTGGCCAGGCCGGCAGCCGCGGTCAGCCCGAAGGCGATCCAGAGATTATCGGGGGCTACAGGGTGCATCAGCGGCTATCAACCACCGCGCCTGACGCGTTCTTCAATGGCAAAGCACTCATCCGGCTTGGGGTCAGGCGGATTGAAGCTCACCGGCACCTGGATGGTGGTCGGCACCGGCTGGCCATTGCGGGTGGCTGCCTTGAACTTCCACTCGCGCACGCGGGCCGCCGCCGAGTCGTCCAACTGGCTGTTGCCGCTGCTGGTTACCAGGGAGACGTCGGTAGGGCTGCCTTCCGGGCCAATCACTACCTTCAGCACGCTCTTGCCGCCGACGCCGGTGCAGGCCAGTTCGGCCGGATAGTCCGGCGGCGGCGTCTGTACCGCGGCCACCTCGGTCGGGGCGATCGCCGGTGCATCCGGCTGGCCCTCGCCGCAGGCGCTGAGCAGCATGGCGGCTGCCAGGGAACCCAACACTAGTTGCAGTTTCATCTCATTGCTCCGTCAGCGCTGATGCCTTGGCGGCACAGATGAAGTCGTTCTCGCTCAGGCCGCCCACATCGTGGGTGGAAAAACGCACGACTGCACGGTCGTAATGCACGCCCAGGTCGGGGTGGTGGTCTTCGCGGTGGGCAATCCATGCCAGCGCGTTCACGAAGGCCATGGTGCCGTGGTAGTTGTCAAAGCGGAACGTACGCAGCAGGGCCTGGCCGTTCTCGGCCAGCTCCCAGCCAGGCACCTGCGGCAGCAGCTCGGCCAGCCGTGCCTGGCCCAGGCGTTGTTCACTGCCCTTGCGGGGAATGCAGTGGGCCTGTACCAGTGGGATCAGGTCGGGGGCCATCGGGAACCTCCATGAAGCGAGTGACTGAATGATGCCGCCTGTGGAATCAGTGTCCCATCAGCGGCAAGCTGGACACGGCTAGAATACCCGCATGATCCAGATCTCAGATACCGCCCAGAACTATTTCCGCAAGCTGATCGAACGCGAGGCCGTGCCCGGCATGGGGGTGCGCCTGAGCGCGGTCGAGCCAGGAACCCCGCGTGCCGATGCACGCCTGGAGTTTGCCGAGCCTGCCGACCTGCTGGGTGACGAATGGGCGGTCGATTGCGATGGCTTCACGCTTTATGTTGCCGCCACCAGCGTGGCCTGGCTGGATGGGGCCGAGATTGATTTCGTCACCCAGGCCGCTGGCGCCCAGCAGTTGACCATCAAGGCACCCAAGATCAAGGGGGAAGCCCCGGATGAGGCTGCCTCCATCGTCGAGCGCGTGCGTTGGGTGATCGAGAATGAGATCAACCCGCAGCTGGCCTCGCATGGTGGCCGCGTTGCGGTGCAGGAAGTATCGGCCGATGGCGTGGTCCTGCTGCGCTTTGGTGGCGGTTGCCACGGCTGCGGCATGGCGGACGTGACCTTGAAGCAAGGGATCGAGAAGACCTTGATGGGACGTGTGCCGGGCATCACCGCCGTGCGCGACGCCACTGACCACGACAGTGGTCAGGCCCCGTATATCCCGCGCGACAGCGCAGGCTGAGCCGGACCCGCATGCCGGTGACGACGGTTGCCGATGTGATCAACCTGCTGGCTTCACGTCGGCAGGGCAGCATCCTGCACGATCGCCGCACCGGCATGCCGTACAGCTGGAGCAACTGGCTGCGCACCCGTGCATCCCGGGCCGCGTCGGCGTTCGCTACTGCCGACATGGTGGGGCTGATGGGCGCGCGGGCGCCTGCGCCTGCCAGCGACGTTCCCGTCGCGCAGCCCTTGTGGCGGATCATCCTGGCGATGGTCTGGCATGGCGGCGATCCGCCGCCACGCGATCAGCGGCGTCTACGCTGGTTTGCCGGTTTCTTCAGTGCGGCGCTGCATGTGCTGTTTGCGTTGTTGCTGCTGTGGGTGGCGCTGGTGCGCAGCAATGTGGCTGAGGAAAGTGGCGAGCAGGGGGAGCGCGTGCAGGTGGAGTACATCGGGCGCGGCACGCCGGAGCAGGAGGGCGGTGGCACCCCGGCAAGCGCTGAGCAGTCCGCTGCCCAGCAGGCGCAGGCGAGCGCAGCGGCTGCAGCGCAAGCGCTTGCCTCACCTGATGTTGCAACGTCCGAGCCCGCCCCGCAGGCCAGTGCGGCGTCAGCAAGCCACGATGATCAAGCCGAATCCATGCCGGTGGATGCGTCCAAGCCGGTACCTGTGCCAACGGCACAGCCTGCAAGCGCGGTTGCAGTGGAGCAGCCGTTGCAGGTGACTGAAGCGCCGCAACCCACCCGCGATTTCGTGCTGCCGCAAACCACCGTCATCGAAGCAATGCCGCGTGTGCAGGTGCCGCAGGTGCGTGAGCGCAGCATCGAGACCGCGACGGAAACGCCCATGCAGGTACGGCCGGTAGTGCAGTCCACGATCCAGGCGCGGCAGCCTGCGATGCCTGAGGTGCAGGTGCGCGAGCGACAGGTGGAAACGGCGCAGCAGCAGACGGTAACCATGGCGCGCACGGCTGTGGCCGAGCGTCAGGTACAGCTGCGTGGCCAGGACATCACCGTGCGCGAGCGCGACGTGCAGGTGGCGCCGAATCAGTCGGTGGCCATGGCGCAGGTGCGCGCTCCCCAGGCCCAGGCGCAGATCAGGACGCCGGCATTGGCCGTGCGTGAGCGGCAGTTGCCGGGCGTGGCGGACGCAGCTGCGGCAAGCGCCGCGCCTGCTGCGAACGCGGCAGCCAATGCCAGTAGCAGCGCGGCCTCGCCCGCACCGGCGTCGGCAACCGCCTCAGCATCGGCATCAACCGCGAGCATGTCGACCGGTAGCGGTGCAGCCGCAAACCGCCCGAGCGCACAAAATGGCAGCAGTGCCGGTGCCGGCCCCAAGCCGCAGGATCGCAGTGGTGGTTGGGATGCGCAGGCGCGCGCTGACGACTGGGGTGCATCCACGCGACAGGTAGCAGGCAAGGCAGGGGGGCAGGCGGACCAGGGGCGTGGCCTGTTCAACGCCGACGGCAGTGTGCGCTTGGCCGGTGAGGGCGAGCAGGCGGCGCGTCAAGCGGACAGGGGCGCGCCGGGTGGCGACGCCGACACCTGGAGCAGGGAGCGCATTGCAGAGTCGGGTACGTGGCTCAAGCGTCCGCCCTATGAATTCACCCCGACCTCGTTCGACAAATACTGGGTGCCGAACGAGTCCTTGCTGGCCGAGTGGGTCCGCAAGGGCATCAAGGACATCAAGATCCCGATCCCGGGCACCAACACCAGCATTTCCTGCGTGGTATCGATGCTGCAGTTCGGTGGCGGCTGCAGTTTGAGCAACCCCAACATGCAGGAGCAGCCAGCCGAGGCACGACCGCCGCCGGACATCCCCTTCAAGAAAGCGCTGCAGGAAGACAACGGCAGCCGCTGAGCCTGGACGACAGCAGGTGCGCGTTGCGCGCGCCGTCAGCTGCCCATGATGAAAAAGCTGAAGCCGCTCTCCGGCCCGCGCTCGGTGTGCGGGTTTACTTCAACGATCGCCTCGAACAGGACGCGTGCATCTTCAGTGCGGAACCCCGCGGGAACATCCAGCGTCGGTTCCGCGCGAAGTCGTTCCAACGCGATGGCCTCGGCTTCCTCGGGGCTGGCTGCCTCGATGAAACGGGTTGCGTAAAAGCCAACCGGAGCGTTTTGCCCCACCAGGATGCCGGGGAAGTTTTCACCGCAGATGCTGCATCGGAACAGTGGCATTGAGGTCGGCACCGGCGGCAATGGAGCGGGTAAAACGAAGCCGCCCTTGGGGCGGCTTTGCGTGTGCTGGTGTGTAGATGGGGATCAGTCGACGCCGTGCAGGTCGCGCAACTGGCTGGGGCGACTGCCGAAGTAGGCGGCCAGGTCGGCGATGTCCTGGTCGCTCAGGCTCTTGGCCTGCGGGGTCATCAGCATGTGGTCGCGGGTGCCGCTGCGGTAACCCTGCAGGGCATGGGCGAGGTAGTCGCCATACTGCCCGCCAAGCTTGGGATAGGTCGGGTCGATCGGGTTGTTGCCGTCGGCACCGTGGCAATCAATGCAGCTTTGGCCGGTGGCCTTGCCCTTGGCGGCGGCCAGGTGCTCGCCGGCGGCGATGCGGCCGTTCGGCAGGCCGGCGGAGGAACTGGACCCGTGTTCACCGCTGGCGTGGCCGGGGTCGGCGGCGGACTTGCCGCTGGACTCCACCTCTGACTGCGTACACGCGGCCAGACCAATGGCGGCGAACAGGGCGATGGACAAACGCAGTGCGTGCGTGGCTTTCGTCATGATCGGCGCTTATTTGATGGTGGACAGGTAGGCGGACAGGTCAGCGATGTCCTGCACGCTGAAGCTCGTCGCTTGCGCCTGCATGGTCGGGTGCTTGCGCTTGCCTTCTCGGTATTCGGTCAGTGCCTGGGTCAGGTACTGCGGCGATTGGCCGCCGATCTTGGGCACCTTGTAGCTGGGGTAGGCGTTCTTGTAGCCGGTGAGCCCGTGGCAGCCCTGGCAGGTATAGGCCAGGGTGCGGCCAGCGTCGGCATTGCCGGTGACCGCGGCTGCGGGCGTGGCGGCTGGGGCAGGGGCGACGGCGGGTGTTGCAGACTGCGGATCAGCTTGGGCGGCCCCGAAGGTCAGGGCAAAAGCCAGAGCGAAACAAGCGGCGAGCGGCTGCGGGCGCATGGTTTCCTTATCCGGTGAGCGGGTCTGGGGTTCCGCCGTGGGATACGGAACGGCCCGAGTATAGCCCGCGTATTTACCGGTTCGAAACAGGCTGTGGATGCTGCAGTGCGGTAGCCCGGGGCAATCCAGGCTGGGCATGGGGATGCATGACTTTCGGGGCATGGTGTTGCTGTGGGGTGGTGCAATACTTAGCTACAACACCTGCCTACGCATCCCCAGGGACAAGACGATGTCGCGACTTTTCACTTTGCACGCCCGCACCGGAAGCTGCGCTGCTGCACTCCTGATCACCACCTCGCTGTTGCTGGGAGGCTGCAAGGCCGGCGGCGAAGAAGCCAAGGCCAAGACCCCGGACGAGCAGAAGGCCAGTGATGCAGTGCCGGTGGAAGTGGCCAAGGCCGAACGCCGCGGCATTGCTGCCAGCTATGCCGGCACGGCGGCGCTGGAGCCGCGCGCCGAATCGCAGGTGGTGGCCAAGACCTCGGGCGTGGCGCTGGCCGTGCTGGTCGAAGAAGGGCAGCTGGTGCGCGCCGGGCAGCCGCTGGTGCGGCTGGATCCGGACCGCGCGCGGCTGAGCGTTGCGCAGAGCGAGGCGCAGATGCGCAAGCTGGAGAACAGCTACCACCGCGCCGAGAAGCTGGTGCAGCAGCAACTGGTCAGTGCCGCCGACGTTGACCAGCTGCGTTACGACCTGGAGAACGCGCGTGCGATGTACCGCATGGCGACGCTGGAGCTGTCCTACACCACGGTGGTGGCGCCGATCTCCGGCGTGGTGGCCTCACGCGACATCAAGCCGGGCAACTTCGTGCAGATCAACTCGCCGATCATCCGCATCGTCGACAGCAGCCAACTGGAGGCGACCTTGAATGTGCCGGAGCGTGAGATCGCCAAGCTCAAGCCGGGCCAGGCCGTGACGCTGCAGGTGGACGCGCTGCCAGGCAAGCCCTTCACCGGCACTGTAGATCGCGTCGCACCGGTGGTCGACAACGGCACCGGTACCTTCCGCGTGGTCACCACCTTCTCCGGCGAAGACGCGCTGCAGGCCGGCATGTTCGGCCGCTTGAGCATCAACTACGACCAGCGCGCCGATGCCCTGGTGGTACCGCGCACGGCGCTGCTGGAAGACGGTGGCAAGCCGGCGGTCTATGTGGTGCGTGACGGCAAGGCTGTGCGTACCGAGTTGGCGCTGGGCTATGACGATGCGGGCTTCATCGAGGTGCGCAACGGTCTGCAGCAGGGCGATGAAGTCGTCATTGCTGGCAAGGCCGCACTGCGCGAAGGCAGCGCGGTGCAGGTAATCGGCAAGGAGAAGGCGGTGGCTGCGGCTGCCAAGGCACCGGCCGCTGCACAGGCGACCAAGCAATGAGTGACCACGGACCATCGGCTTCCGGCGGTGGCTTCGACCTGATCGAGTTCGCCACCCGCCGCCGCGTCACCATCGCGATGATGACGCTGACCCTGGTGTTGTTCGGCCTGATCTCGCTGTCCAGCCTGAAGGTCGAACTGCTGCCGGACCTGAGCTATCCCACCCTGACCGTACGCACCGATTACGAAGGCGCGGCACCGGCCGAGGTGGAGACCCTGATCTCGCAGCCGGCCGAGGAGGCGCTGGGCATCGTCAAGGGCCTGCGCAAGCTCAAGTCGATCTCGCGCACCGGCCAGAGTGACGTGGTGCTGGAGTTTGCCTGGGGCACGGACATGCAGCAGGCCGGCCTGGACGTGCGCGACAAGATGGAGACGCTGCAGCTGCCGCTGGAGGCCAAGCCGCCGGTGTTGCTGCGCTTCAATCCGTCCACCCAGCCGATCATGCGGCTGGCATTGTCGTCCAAGCAGGAAGCCGGCAACGACGCCGATGCCGTGCGCCGGCTGATGGAACTGCGCCGTTATGCCGACGAGGACCTCAAGCGCAAGCTGGAGCCGGTCAGTGGCGTGGCCGCGGTCAAGGTCGGTGGCGGCCTGGAAGATGAAATCCAGGTGGATATCGACCAGCGCAAGCTGGCCGCGCTGGGCCTGTCACTGGATACGGTGATCCAGCGCCTGCAGCAGGAGAACGTCAACCTGTCCGGCGGACGTCTGGAAGAAGGTTCGCAGCGTTATCTGGTGCGTACCGTCAACCAGTTCGCCACCGTCGAGCAGATGCGCGAGATGTTGCTGACCACCGCCAGTGGTTCCAGCTCGGCCAGCTCCACCGGTGAGAACCGCCAGCTGATGTCGGCCATCCTTGGCAGCAGCGACCCCAATGTGATCGCGGCGCTGCGCAGTGATGGCAGCAGCAGTGCGCCCAGCGTGCGCCTGAAGGACGTGGCCCAGGTAAGCCAGGGCTACAAGGAACGCGAAGCCGTCATCCGTGCGGCCGGCCATGAGGCGGTCGAGCTGGCGGTCTACAAGGAAGGCGACGCCAACACCGTTTCCACCGCCGATGCGCTGGAAGCCAAGCTGGAACAGATCCGCAAGGAGATGCCCAAGGACATCGAGATGACCATGGTGGAGGACCAGTCGGTCTTCATCCGCCACGCCATCAAGGACGTCAAGGTCGATGCGGTGATCGGCGGCCTGCTGTCGGTGCTGATCATCTTCCTGTTCCTGCGTGATGGCTGGAGCACCTTCGTGATCTCGCTGTCGCTGCCGATCTCGATCATCGCCACGTTCTTCTTCATGGGCCAGTTGGGCCTGAGCTTGAACGTGATGTCGCTGGGCGGCCTGGCGTTGGCCACCGGCCTGGTGGTGGATGACTCGATCGTGGTGCTGGAATCCATCGCCAAGGCGCGCGAGCGTGGCATGGGCATCCTGGAAGCGGCGATCAAGGGCACCCGCGAAGTATTCATGGCGGTGGTGGCCTCCACCCTGACCACCATCGCGGTGTTCCTGCCGCTGGTGTTCGTCGAAGGCATTGCCGGCCAGTTGTTCCGCGACCAGGCCTTGACGGTGTCCATCGCCATTGCCGTGTCGCTGGTGGTGTCGATGACCCTGATCCCGATGCTGAGCGCGCTCAAGGGCCGTCCGCCGCTGGAATTCCCGGCCGAAGACCCGCGCCAGCCGTGGCGGCCCGAAAGCCGCTGGAAGAAGCCGGCGGCCTACGCAGGCCGTGGTATCGGCGCGATGTTCCGCTACGGCTTCTATGCCTTGGCCTGGAGCGTGGTGCGCATCTTCCGTGGCATTGCCGCGGTGGTGGGCCCGGTGATGCGCAAGGCCAGCGATCTGGCAATGGCGCCTTATGGGCGTGCCGAGGCGGGCTACCTGCGCATGCTGCCGGCGGCATTGAAGCGGCCTTGGCCGGTGCTGGGCTTTGCCACCTTGGCCTTCGGCCTGACCTTGGCTGCACTGCCGCTGCTGGGCGTGGACCTGCTGCCGCAGCTTGCCCAGGACCGTTTCGAGATGACCGCCAAGCTGCCCCCGGGCACGCCGCTGGCGCAGACCGATGCACTGGTGCGCGAAGTGCAGCGCAAGCATGCCAACGAAGACGGCGTGCGCCTGCTGTATGGCGTCTCCGGTACCGGTACGCGACTGGATGCCAGCCCGACCGAGAGCGGCGAGAACATCGGCAAGCTGTCGGTGGTGATGAATGACACCAAGCTGGAGCCGGCACTGACCGAGAAGCTGCGCGAGACCATGAAGGCCTGGCCGTCGGCGCAGGTCGATTTCGCCCGCCCGGAACTGTTCGCGCTGTCGCCGCCGCTGGAGATCGAGATCGAGGGCAACAACCTCGATGACATCCGCGTGGCCGGCAATCGGCTGGCCGGCATGCTGCGCGAAAGCCCGCACTACGCCGACGTGAAGTCGACGGTGGAGCAGGGCTTCCCGGAGATCCAGGTGGTGTTCGACCAGGACCGCGCGGCCGCGCTGGGCCTGACCACCCGCCAGATCGCCGATGCCGTGGTCAACAAGGTCAAGGGCAATGTGGCCACCCGCTACAGCTTCCGTGACCGCAAGATCGACGTGCTGGTGCGCGTGCAGGAATCGGAGCGTTCCTCGGTGGACGATATCCGCCGCCTGATCGTCAACCCAAGTGGCGCCAAGCCGATCGAGTTGGGCTCGGTTGCCGATGTGGTCGCCACGACCGGCCCGAGCGAGATCCACCGCGCCGACCAGCGCCGCGTGGCGATCGTCTCCGCCAATCTGCGCGACATCGACCTGGGCGCGGCGATGGCCGAGGTGCAGAGCATGGTTGCCAAGAACCCCTTGGGCACCGATGTGGGCATGCACATTGGCGGCCAGGGCCAGGAGCTGGGCGAATCGATCCGCTCACTGCTGTTTGCCTTTGGCCTGGCGGTGTTCCTGGTCTACCTGGTGATGGCCTCGCAGTTTGAATCGCTGCTGCATCCCTTCGTCATCCTGTTCACCATTCCCTTGGCCCTGGTCGGTGCGGTGGCTGCCTTGCTGCTAGCGCGCTCGCCGGTGTCGGTGGTGGTGTTCATTGGTTTGATCCTGCTGGTCGGCCTGGTGGTGAAGAACGCCATCATCCTGATCGACAAGGTCAACCAGTTGCGCGAGGAGGGCGTGGCCAAGCGGGAGGCGCTGGTGGAAGGTGCGCGCTCACGTCTGCGCCCGATCATGATGACCACCTTGTGCGCGGTGTTCGGCTTCCTGCCGCTGGCCCTGGCCGTCGGCGAAGGTGCCGAAGTGCGCTCGCCGATGGCCATCACCGTGATCGGCGGCCTGCTGGTATCGACCCTGTTGACCCTGCTGGTCATCCCGGTGGTCTATGACCTGCTGGACCGCAAGCCGGACGAGTACTACGCCGAACGCGGCCGTCGTGCCCGCCAGGCCATGGCCCAGGCCGAGCAGGTGCTGGCGCACGAGCAGGACGCCATCGGCGGCATCAAGGACTGATACGGATGAACATCACCGAGTTGTCCATCCGTCGTCCGGTCACCACCATCATGCTGTTCGTGTCGATGGTGGTGATCGGCCTGATCGCCTCGTTCAAGCTGCCGCTGGAGTCCGAGCCGGAAGCCTCCATCCCGTTCTTCTTCGTGTCCCTGCCGTATCCGGGCTCGACCCCGGAAGAGGTGGAACGCAACCTGCTGCGGCCGGTGGAGGAGGCCATCGCCACGATGCCCGGCATCAAGACGATGAACTCGCGCGCCAATGCCGAGGGCGGGCAGATCCAGGTCGAGTTCAGTGACTGGGACCGCGATATCGCCATGGCCGCATCGGAAGCGCGCGAGCGCATCGATGCGGTGCGCGACGAACTGCCGGATGACTTCCGCCGCTATTACGTGCAGCGCTGGAGCACCAGCGACCAGGAAGCCATCAGCCTGCGCCTGAACAGCAAGGAAGACCTGACCGCGCGCGCGGACATGATCGAACGCGCCATCAAGCAGCGCCTGGAGCGGCTGCCCGGTGTGGCGCGGGTGGAAGTGGAGGGCGTGGCCAAGCAGGAAGTCCTGATCGCGCTGGACAAGGACCGCATCAGTGCCCATGGCGTAGCGCTCAACGAACTGGTACAGAAGCTGCAGGCGGCGAACTTCGCCGTCTCGGCCGGGCAGATCACCGAGGACGGCCGCCGCCTGCGCGTGCAGCCTCGCGGTGAGCTGCTGGAGGTGCAGGAACTGCGTGACCTGCCGATCAACAACCGTGGTACGCGCCTGTCCGATATCGCCGAGGTCAGCCTGCAGCCGCAGCGCATGAGCTATGTGCGGCGCATGGAAGGCAAGCCCAGCGTGGGCGTGGACATCTACAAGGAGCGCTCGGCGAACCTGGTGGATCTGTCGCGCGCTGTGGGCAAGGAAGTGGAGCGGCTGGGCGAGGACCCGGCCCTGCGCGGCGTTGATATCGAGGTGGCCTACGATTCGGGCAAGGCGGTGACCAGCTCGTTGCTGGCGCTGGCCGAGGCCGGGGCGATCGGCCTGCTGCTGTCGGTGATCGTGCTGTACGCCTTCCTGCGCCATTGGCCGTCAACGCTGATGGTGTCGATGGCCATCCCGATCTGTTTCATCATGACCCTGGGCTTCATGTACTTCACCGGCATCAGCCTGAACATCATTTCGATGATGGGCCTGCTGTTGGCGGTGGGCATGCTGGTGGACAACGCCGTGGTGGTGGTGGAGAGCATCTACCAGGAGCGGGAGAAGTACCCCGGGCAGCCGGCGATGGCCTCCATCATCGGCACCCGCCATGTCGCCATCGCCCTGTCGGCCGGTACGCTGTGCCACTGCGTGGTGTTCCTGCCGATGATGTTCGGCGAGAAGAACATCATCACCATCTACCTGTCGCAGTTGGCGGTGACCATTTCGTTCTCGCTGCTGGCCTCGTGGTTGGTGGCGGTGAGCCTGATCCCGATGCTGTCGGCACGCATGAAAACCCCGCCGGCGGTGAAGTCGCCGCTGATCAGCCGCCTGCAGGCCCGCTATGCGCGCGCGCTGCGCTGGACCCTGCAGAACCGTGGCTGGAGTGTGGCCGGTATCGTGCTGGTGTCGCTGATCAGCGTCTGGCCGATGACCCATACCAGCGGTGGTGGCGACGACAACGATCCGGACGAGATCAACATCTTCTACCAATGGAAGGGCTCCTATTCCAAGGAGGAGATGGGCAAGGAAGTGCAGCGGGTGGAGGACTTCGTCAACGCCAACCGTGACGCCTTCAAGATCAAGCGCGTGTACAGCCGATTTGCCGAGCAGGGCTGGGCGCAGACCCGCCTGTACCTGACCATTGACGACCGCGAGCAGAGCAAGAAGATCGAGGAAGAAGTTCGCAAGGGGCTGCCACAGTCGGCACGTGCCAAGATCGGTATCGGCTGGCCAGGCGGCATGGGTAGCGATGGGGGAGGCCTGCGGTTCAGCCTTGTCGGTGATTCCAGCCAGACTTTGCGTGAGTTGGCCGACGACATCGTGCCCATCCTGGCGCGTGATCCCAAGCTGCGCGACGTGCGGGTGGATGTCGGCGACGCCAACGCCGAGTTGGCGGTGCGGGTGAACCGCGAGCGCGCCGCCTCCTATGGTTTCAGCGCGCAGCAGGTGGCGCAGTTCGTCGGCATGGCGCTGCGTGGTTCGTCGCTGCGTGATTTCCACCGTGATGACGTCGAGATCCCGGTCAACGTGCGGTTCGCCGGCTCGGAGAACTACAGCATCGAGGACCTGTCATCGTTCATGGTGCGCAGTTCCAGTGGCAAGGAGATTCCCTTGCTGGCGATGGTGGATGTCAACGTCAATCCGGCGGCCAACTCGATCCAGCGCCTGAACCGGCAGACCATGCTGCGCATCGAGGCGGGGCTGGCCAAGGACGTGCCGATGGACCAGGCGCGCAAGTCGGTGGAACAGACGCTGGACCGCGTACAGTTCCCGCCGGGCTATGGTTATACCTTCAACGGTGCCGGCTTCAACATCAACTTCGATGGCATGGACCAGATGGTGCATGCGATCTTCATCGCGCTGATCCTGATGGTGGTGATCATGGCGGCGGTGTTCGAGTCGCTGTTGTTCCCGGCTGCGATCATGTCCTGCGTGCTGTTCTCGATTTTCGGTGTGTACTGGCTGTTCTGGCTGACCGGCACCGAGATGAACATCATGGCGGTGATCGGCATCCTGGTGCTGATGGGCGTGGTGGTGAACAACGGCATCGTGATGATCGAGCACATCAACAATCTGCGGCGGCGTGGTATGCCACGCACCGAGGCCTTGATCGAAGGCAGTCGTGAGCGTCTGCGGCCGATCATGATGACGATGGGTACGGCGATCCTGGCGATGATTCCGATTGCCTTGAATACGCAGACCGCCGATGGCATGCCGCCGTACTACCCGATGGCACGCGCGATCGCCGGCGGCCTGGCGTTCTCGACCGTGGTGAGCCTGCTGTTCCTGCCGACCATCTATGCCTTGCTGGATGACCTGCGCACCGGCACCGCACGCCTGGTGCGGCGTGCGCGCGGCTTGCCGCCGGTGGAGCATGCTGCTGTTGCAGAGGGCTGATGGGTTGTAGTTGTTGAGTTTGCGAAAAGCGAGCGCTACAGCAACATCACAAGCAAAAGCTGCCCTCACCCCAACCCCTCTCCCGTAAACGGGAGAGGGGACAGCCAAGGCAAGGCCGAAGCAAAGGCATAGTCAAAAGCTCAAGCAAAAGCCCAAGCAAAAGCCCAAGCAAAAGCCCAAGCAAAAGCCCAAGCAAAAGCCCAAGCAAAAGCCTTGGATCCTTTTGCCACCGTAAGCCGAGGTGCAGCAGCAGACGCAGAAGAGTGAGGGCCAGTCCCCTCTCCCGCGTGCGGGGTGAGAGGGGCGGCTTGCGAACCAACGGTTCGCTGTCCATCAAACGCCCTTGCGTCAGCGCAGGGGCCGGGGCGCGGAGCGAGGGTAGGGGTGAGGGCGCTTTTAAGCTTCTAACGCTCTAACGCTCTAACGCTCTAAAGCTCTAAAGCTCTAAAGCCCCAAGGCTTCACCCCGCCAACTTCCCGTAAACGCTGAAGCCGGTAAGCCACAGCCCCAGCATGCTGCCCAGGTTGGTCAGCATGAAGGTCAGCACGATGCGGGTGACGCGGTTCCTGTACCAGCCCTTGGCGCTCTGCGCGTCATCACGCAGCTGCAGGAAATCCTGGTACGTTGGCTTGCGCAGACGCGTTTCCACCAGGGCGGCGAAGGCGCCGGTAGGAATGCTCAGGCGGAACGGCTTGAACGGTGCGACCACAATCGCGGTCAGGATGCTCAGCGGATGGCTGGCCGCCAGCAAGGCACCCAGGCCAGCCAGGCCGCCGGTATACATCGCCCAGGTCAGCAGCATGTCGGCACCCATGCCCATGCCGCCCTTCCAGAAGCCAAAGCCAATGCCGCCCAGCACGATGGCCAGGATGGCCAGGGTGATCCAGGGGATGTTGCGCTTCTTCGGTACCGCTTCCAGCTGCTCACGCAGCGGGCCGGGGGCGTCGGTGTCGGTCTCCAGGTAACGGGCAAGACCAGCCAGATGGCCTGCGCCCACCACCGCCAGCACATTGCGCTTCTCGCTGTTGTGCTCCTCACGCAGGCGCGTGGCCATGTAGCGGTCGCGCTCGCCGATGATGGCCTGGTACAGCGCCGGGCTTTCATTGGCGAACTCGCCGAAGCTCGACTCCAGCATGTCGCCTTGCTTGAGTTTCTCGATTTCGTCCTCGCCCACGTCCTCGGACGAGAACAGGCCGGCACCCAGGCCCATCACCAGCTTGATCTTGCCGAAGAAGCCCAGGCTCTGCGAGGCGCGGCGGAAGGTCAGGCCGACATCGCGATCAATCAGGTGCACCGGCAGATCATTGGCCTTGGCCAGTTCCACCGCGCGCTTCAGTTCGGCGCCAGGCTCGATGCCGAGCTGCTCGGCCAGACGTCGCTGGTAGGCGGCCAGGGCGAGGTTGGCGGCAAACAGCGCCACGCGCCCCTTGCGGATCACTTCGACCAGATCGAGCTGGGCAAGTGCATTGGGGTTGGTCAGCGCCTGCAGGCGTTGCGGGTCGAGCTCGACGGCAACCGCGTCGTACTGGCCGGAGCCAATGGCCTGCTCGACGGCCTGCACGCTGGCGACGGAGACGTGGGCAGTACCCAGCAAGGTGTAACGCACGCCGTCGCGTTCAACCACGCGCACAGGCTGGCCGGCCAGCAGCTCGCCGCCGGTTTCAACAGAGGTGTCAGTCATTGCTTCATTCATTGGTGGGGGCGCTGTCGGCACCGTCGCCGAGTGCGCGTTGCATCTGCACGGTGTCCAGCCAGCGCCCGTGCTTGCGGCCCAGGCCGCGGAACACGCCGATCAGCTCGAAGCCGAAGCGCTCGTGCAGCCTGATCGAGGCGGTATTGGTGGGCTCGCCGATCACCGCGATCATCTGCCGGTAACCGCGGGCGGTGCATTCGTCGATCAGGGCCTGCATCAACGCCTTGCCAACGCCTTGGCCGTGGAAGCGCGCATCCACGTAGACCGAGTTCTCCACGGTCCACTGGTAGGCGATACGGGCGCGGTAGCTGTTGGCATAGGCATAGCCGGCCACCTCGTCACCAAGGGTGGCGACGAGGTAGGGATAGCCGTGTTCGGTGATGCTCTGCATGCGCTGCGCCATTTCTGCTTCGCTGGGCACCTCGTATTCGTAGGTGTTGACCAGTTCGCGTACTTCCACCGCGTAGATCGCGGTGATGGCCGGGACGTCGGCGGGGGTTGCGGGGCGTAGCTGCAGGTTCATTGCGGATCCGTCAGTCGATGTAGCGCTTGAGCAGGTCGCCGTAGGCATCGATGCGACGATCACGCAGGAAGGGCCAGATGCGGCGCACGTGTTCGCTGCGCTGCAGGTCGATCTCGCAGACCAGCAGGGTCGGGTCGGTGCCGGCTTCGGCGATGAATTCACCCTGCGGGCCGAGCACGTGGCTGTTGCCCCAGAAATTGATGCCGGAGGCGCCCAGCGGCGACGCTTCGTGACCCACGCGGTTGCAGCTCAGCACCGGCACGCCGTTGGCCACGGCGTGGCCGCGGTGGCTCAGCACCCAGGCGTCGCGCTGGCGGTTTTTCTCGTCCTGCACATCGTCCGGGTCCCAGCCGATGGCGGTGGGGTAGAGCAGCAGCTCGGCGCCGGCCAGCGCCATCAGGCGCGCGGCTTCCGGGTACCACTGGTCCCAGCAGACCAGCACGCCGAGGCGGCCGACCGAGGTGTCGATGGGGGTGAAGCCGAGGTCGCCCGGGGTGAAGTAGAACTTCTCGTAGAAGCCCGGGTCATCGGGGATATGCATCTTGCGGTACTTGCCGAGCAGGGTGCCGTCTTTTTCAAAGACCACGGCGGTGTTGTGGTACAGGCCGGCGGCGCGGCGCTCGAACAGCGAGCCGACGATGACCACGCCATGCTTTTTGGCCAGCGCGCCAAGGTGTTCGGTGCTGGGGCCGGGGATAGGCTCGGCCAGGTCGAACTCGTCCACCGACTCGTGCTGGCAGAAGTACGGGCCGTTGTGCAGTTCCTGCAGCAGCACCAGTTTCGCGCCCTGCGCGGCAGCTTCGGCCACGCGTGCATCGATCACTGCCAGGTTGGCGGCGGCGTCACCGTGGTTGCGCTCCTGGACAAGGGCGACGGTAAGGGGGCTGCGCGAGTTCATGCTGCGATCCTGCGGTGGAAAACGCGCATGTTAACGCGGATGCGCGTTGGCTATGTGGTCAGGGCTGAACAGAGGGGGGGCTGTGGCGCCCGTGCGGTTGCTTGCGCTTCTAAGGTAGAGCCGAGCCATGCTCGGCTCCACGGCTTGAGCCCCTCTCCCGTGTGCGGGAGAGGGGTTGGGGTGAGGGCGCTTTTCGCTCGTGAAGCCGCTGCCGAGCAGGGCTCGGCACTACGCTCTGAGCCCCTCTCCCGCATTGCGGGAGAGGGGTTGGGGTGAGGGTGGCTTTTCGCTGGTGAAGCTCCTGCCGAGCATGGCTCGGCACTACGGGTGCCGCGTTAGTGCTTCAGCAGGCCGGCCGGCAATTGCATGGTGATGCAGTGCAGGCTGCCGTTCTGCCAGATCAGCGAGCGGCAGGGTACCTGCACGATCTCGCGGTCGGGGAAGGCCTGTGCCAGCACGTCACGCGCTGCGTCATCGGCGGCATCGCCATAGGCCGGCATCAATACCGCGCCGTTGATGATCAGGAAGTTGGCATACGAGGCAGCCAGGCGGCGGCCTTCGTCCAGTACCGGCTGTGCCCACGGCAGCGGGAACAGGCGGTAGGGCTGACCGTCGTGGGTACGCAATGCGGCCAGTTCGGCGCCCATGGCCTGCAGCTCGCTGTAATGCGAGTCCTGCGGGTCATCGCAGTTCTGGTAGACGATGCTGTCGACCGAAGCGAAGCGGGCGAGGGTGTCGACGTGGGCGTCGGTGTCGTCGCCTTCCAGGTAGCCGTGGTCCAGCCACAGCACGCGCTCCTGCTGCATCCAGTCGGCCATGTCGGCGCTGAGCGAGGCACGGTCGCGCTCCGGGTGGCGCTCGTGCAGGCACTGCCAGGTGGTCAGCAGGGTGCCGGCACCATCGGTGTCGATGGCGCCGCCTTCCAGTGCGAACGGGATGCTGCGCACCTGGGCGTTGTTGAACACCTGGGCCTGGTCGAGCACGCCGACCAGTTGGTCATCCAGGCTGGCGTCGAACTTGCCGCCCCAGCCGGTGAAACGGAAGTCCAGCAGCTGGAAGCTGCCATCGGCGCGCTTGAGGGTGATCGGGCCGGAGTCGCGCAGCCAGGTGTCGTCGTAGGCGGCGGTGACGAAATGCACGCGCTCCATGTCCACGCGGTTCGAGCGCAGGCGCATTTCCGCGTATGTCTCGACGTCATCGTCGGCCACACAGATCAGCACCGGCTGGAAGCGGGTGATGGCGCTGACCAGCGCGATGTAGGTTTCCTCGACCTCGGCCAGGCGTTCGGCCCAGTCGGTGTCGGCGTTCGGCCAGGCAATCAATACGCCGGACTGGGTTTCCCATTCGGCTGGAAAGCGGAGCGTGTCGTTCATTCTTCTCGTTTACGGTCGGCCCGTCAGGGCGTTGGGGCAGCAGGTGTGCGCCTGCTGCCGGAAGTGCGTCAGCGGATGGGCGGCTTCGGGCCGACCTCGTCCGGGCTGGCCTGGCGGGCCACCACGTCGATCACGCGCTGCTTTTCGAAATACACGGTGAAGGCGGGGTAGACCCAGCGGTTGATGGTGGGCCACTGGCGCTTCTGGCCGCCGCGCGGGTCCATGCGCTCGCTGGGTGCGCCAAAGCGGGCTTCCACCTGCGCCATGGTCTGGCCGCGGGCCGGGATGGCCTCGGCCGGCTTTTCCTGCGCGCGTTCGATCAGCAGGGTGTCGGCCATCGCCGCCGGTGCTGTTGCCAGTACCGCGATCAGGCCCAGAATCTTGATTGCTTGCTTCATGGTCACATCTCCCCAGAGGACAGGCTGCGATTACAGCAAAAAACGCGGGCAAAAGAACGGTCCGGCGTCGCTATTAAGCCGGGTGCTCAGCAATGCGTCATCGTCAGCCCTGCGTCGGGGTGACGTCCGGCATGCAAAAAGCCGCCCGGAGGCGGCTTTTTGGCATCGCCTGTTCCTTGCGGAGCAGGCACTGGCTTGCGCCAGTTGGCTCAGCGCTGGCGAGCCTTGAAGCGCGGGTTCGACTTGCAGATCACGAAGATCTTGCCGCGACGGCGAACCACCTTGCAGTCACGGTGACGGGCCTTCGCCGACTTCAGGGAGGACAGGACTTTCATGGCATACCTCGGCGGATAACTGTAGGGATCTCAGGAGCGCGGCCGCGGATATGCAGGATGACGCTCGTTCAAGCCCGCCATTCTACCGGGCAATTCCATGCAGGTTCAAGTGCTTGCACAAAATCGGCCGCCGATGCTGCGCCGCAGGGCGCTAGAATAGCCTGATTCCCGTTCAGATCAGGCAGCCAGATGAGCCAGCTCCCCCCCGTCCTTACCATTGATGGCCCGTCCGGCGCAGGCAAGGGGACTGTCAGTCGCATTGTCGCGCGGCAGCTGGGCTGGCATTACCTCGATTCCGGCGCGCTGTACCGCGCAGTGGGTGTGGCGGCGAGTTGGGCCGACCTGGATACCTCCGACGCCTCGGCTCTGGTGCGTTGCACCTTTGACACCAAGGTGCAGTTTGCTGAACAAGGGGAAAACCTGCGGGTGCTGGTCAACGGCACCGATGCCACCGATGAGCTGCGGCTGGAAACCACCGGGGCGTTGGCCTCGGCCATTGCAGCCATCCCGGAGGTGCGGGCGGCACTGAAGGAGCGCCAGCGCGCATTCAGGGCTGCGCCGGGCCTGGTGGCCGATGGTCGGGATATGGGGACCGTCATCTTTCCTGACGCCCCATTCAAGGTTTTCCTGACTGCCAGCGCCGAGGAGCGCGCCCAGAGGCGGCATAAACAGTTGAAAGAAAAAGGGGTTTCGGTTAACTTTGATGACCTCC
>DAMCTY010000033.1:0-42893 GCA_032112995.1 Stenotrophomonas sp.
AGTGGAACGAGGCCGGCGTGGACGGCATGGCGCGCTTCCTGCGCCGCCTGTGGGCGATGGTGCACAAGCACGTCGCCGACGGCTTGGCACCGGCGCTGGAGGCCGCGGCCCTGGATGCCGGGCAGAAGGCCATGCGCCGCAAGACCCACGAGACCATCGGCAAGGTCAGCGACGACTACGGCCGCCGCCACGCCTTCAATACCGCCATTGCCGCGGTGATGGAGCTGCTCAACGCCCTGGCCAAGTTCGACGACGCCAGCGCGCAGGGCCGTGCGGTGCGCCAGGAGGCCCTGCAGGCCGCGGTGCTGCTGCTCAACCCGATCACCCCGCATGCCTGCCACGCCATGTGGCAGCTGCTGGGCCATGCCGAGACGCTGCTGGAAGACCAGCCGTTCCCGCAGGTGGACAGTGCTGCCCTGGTCAAGGATTCGCTGACCCTGGCGGTGCAGGTCAACGGCAAGCTGCGTGGCACCATCGAAGTCGCTGCCGATGCTGCGCGCGAGCAGATCGAAGCCCTGGCCAAGGAAGAGCCGAACACGGCCAAGTTCCTCGACGGGCTGAGCATCCGCAAGGTCATCATCGTGCCGGGCAAGATCGTCAATATCGTCGCCGGCTGAGTCATTGCCGGTTGAAGCCGGCGCCTGGCCTGTCACCACGTCGGCCCTGCGGGGCTGCGCGGTGACAGGCCGCGTTGGCAGCGGCAGTGCGCCCCCGCGGTGCAGCCCCTGAGGCCCTTGGCGTCAACGCGGATTCATCCGCGTTCACCGCCGATGCGCGAAGATGCGGCCCTGCTATTGCCGCTCCCGGCCTGCTCATCCAGACTGTGTCCATGACCCGATACCTGATCGCACTGTTCCTCGCTGCCGGCCTCACCGGCTGTGGTTTCCATCTGCGCAACAAGCTGGTGCTGCCCGCCGACATGCCGGCGGTGAAGGTGGAGTCCACCACGCGTTACAGCGAGCTGGTGAAGCTGTTGTCACGCGGGCTGCGCGCCTCGGGTGCGGCAGTGGTCGACGATGAGACGCCCGCTGCCCAGGCCAGTACCGGCGTTGCCCGCCTGCTGGTCCGTTCCGAGCGCTGGGGCGACCGCCCCATCGCCATCGACGAGCGCGGCCGCTCGCAGGAATACAGCCTGCGGTATGCGGTGATCTTCCAGTTCAACCACCCCGATGGCACCCCGGTCGTGCCGGAGCAGGTGATCGAGCTGTCGCGTGACTACGTGTCGCAGCCCGATGACGACACCGGCACCACCACCGAGCGCGAGATCCTGGCCGATGAACTGCGCCGCGAGATGTCCGCCTCGATCCTGCGCCGCATTGACAGCGTGGTGCGCGCGGATATGGAAAAGGCCAAGCAGCAGCCGGCTGCCGGGAGCAAGGATGGCCAAGGCTGAGTTGTTGCTGCCCCGGCCTGATGGCGGGCGTTGCTGATGGAACTACGCCCCGAACAACTTTCCAGCCAGGCGGCAGGGCAGGCGTTGGCGCCGGTCTATCTGATCGCCGGGCCTGAACTGCTGCGTGTCATCGAGGCCGCCGATGCGGTGCGTGCCAAGGCGCGCGCCGAGGGCATCGGCGAGCGCGAGGTATTTGATGCCGATGGGCGTGATTTCGACTGGGGGCAACTGTCCTCCAGCTTCAATGCGCCCAGCCTGTTCAGCGCCCGCCGGCTGGTCGAGGTGCGCCTGCCCAATGGCAAGCCGGGCAAGGAGGGCGCCGAGGTCATCAGCGACTTCTGTGCACGGCCACCGTCGGATGTGGTGTTGCTGATCACCGCCGGCGAGTGGAGCAAGGCCCACCAGGGCAAATGGACCGAGGCGGTCAACAAGGTTGGCGTGTTGTCGGTGGCCTGGGCCATCAAACCGCATGAGCTGGGTGATTGGATCGAGCGGCGCCTGCGGGCCAAGGGCCTGCGCGCCGAGCCGGCGGCGGTACAGCGGCTGAGCGAGCGGGTGGAAGGCAACCTGCTGGCGGCTGCGCAGGAGATCGACAAGCTGGCCCTGCTGGCCGATGGCCAGCCCTTGGACGTGGCGAAGATGGACGCGCTGGTGGCCGATGCCGCGCGCTATGACGTGTTCCGGCTCAGCGAGGCGGCGTTCTCCGGGCAGGCTACTGCGGTGACGCGGATGCTGGCCGGGTTGCGTGCCGAAGGCGAGGCGGTTGCCGCGCTGATGCCCATCCTGATCCGCGAACTGCTGCTCACTGCCGGGCTGGCGCGGGTGCAGGCCGCCGGTGGCAATCTTGCCGGTGAGATGAAGTCCAAGGGCATCTGGGAGTCGCGCCAGGCGCCGTTCAAGCGCGCGCTGCAACGGCACCCCGATCCACGTCGCTGGGAGCGCTTTGTTGCCGAAGCCTCGCAGATCGACCGCATCGCCAAGGGCCGCGCCGACGGCGATGCCTGGCTGGCACTGGAGCGTTTGCTGCTGGCGCTGGCCGAGGCGCGCGCGGTCAGGCTGCTGGTGCGCAATGCCCGCTGAGGCGGCGGCGTCTGCCGCTGGGCTGCTGGTGCTGTATGGCGGCACCTTCGATCCGGTGCATAACGGTCATCTGGCCATTGCCCTGGGGGCCGCCCGGGCGCTGCACGGTCCAGTCCGGCTGATGCCGGCGGCGGATCCGCCGCACCGCCCGCCACCGGGCGCCGATGCCACCCAGCGGGCGCACATGCTGCAGCTGGCCGTTGCCGGCCGCCCGCAGCTGCAGGTGGATCTGCGCGAGCTTGAGCGTGCCCAGCGGCACCCGGGCGTGCCTTCCTGGACCGTGGACACCCTGCGTGAACTGCGTTTGGAACTGGGCCGGCAACAGCCCATCGTCCTGCTGATGGGGGCCGACAGCCTGCTGGGCCTGCCCACCTGGCATGAATGGGAACACCTGCTGGCGTTGGCGCATATCGTGGTGGCCGAGCGCCCGGGCAGTACCCTCGACGGGGAGCTGCCGGCATTGCTGGCCGCACATCTGGCGCCGGCCTGGGTCGCGTCTGCGTCCGCCTTGGCGCAGGCGCCGGCGGGCAAGGTCTGGCGCATGCGCCAGCCGCTGCACGCTGAATCGGCCACCGCAGTACGCACGCTGATCGCCGCTGGCGGTGACTGGCGGCCACTGCTGCCGCCGACAGTGGCAGACTACATCCAGGCGCAGGGCCTGTACGCCTGCCAACCGTCGTGAATGCCGGCTGCGGCCGGGTTCTCTATAATCGCCCCCTTATTCATCGAGTTCTCCCGCTTTGACCACCGAAGCCCAAGTCATCAAGACCCAATTGCCCAACCCGGCACCCTCCGTCCCGGCACTGCTGGCTGCCGTCCATGCCGGCCTGGAAGAGATCAAGGCCAAGGACACCGTGGAGATCGATGTCCGCGGCAAGTCCAGCGTCGCCGACTATTTGGTGATCGCCTCCGGCACCTCGACCCGCCACGTCAAGTCGATTGGCGATGAAGTGGTGCGTTTTGCCAAGCAGTTGGGCGTCATGCCGCTGGGTGTGGAAGGCGAGCGCGAGGCCGAGTGGGTACTGGTCGACCTGGGCGATGTGATCGTCCACGTCATGCTGCCGCGCGTGCGTGAGTTCTATGCGCTGGAGCGCCTGTGGACCGTGGGTGACCAGCCGCCGGTCGCCGATGACGAGGACGACGCGCAGGCCTGAGTGGCCTTGCCGTAGTGCCCCAGACGGCGCCGCAGGGCGCCGTTTTCATTTGATCCCCAGCAGGAGCCGCGCCATGAAAGCCAAGTTGATCGCCACCGGAGAACGGGCCCCGGCCTGGGTGGCGCAGGGCTTTGCCGAGTACCAGAAGCGCCTGTCGCATTGGCTGCCGTTGGAGTTGGTGGAGATCGAGCCCGGTCTGCGCGGCAAGGGCCGTGATCCGCGCCGGGCGATCGAGGACGAGGGTAAGCGGGTGCTGGCGGCGTTGCCGAAAAATCCCTATGTGGTAGCGCTGGACGTGCCGGGTCGGCAGCTCAGCTCCGAGCAGTTGGCGCAGCGCCTGGAGCACTGGCGCACGCAGGGCAGGGACCTGGCCTTCCTGATTGGCGGGCCCGAAGGGCACGCGGCAGAGGTATCGGCGGTGGCCGATGAGAAGTGGTCCATCGGCCCGCTGACCTTGCCGCATATGCTGGTTCGGCTGGTGGTTGCCGAGCAGTTGTATCGCGCAGCGGCAATGTTGGCCAATCACCCCTACCATCGCGCGTAATTAACGTATAGAATGCGCCTCCCCGCCCGAATAGCTCAGCCGGTTAGAGCACTTGACTGTTAATCAGGGGGTCGTTGGTTCGAGTCCAACTTCGGGCGCCAAGATTTGAAAAAAAACCTGCATCCCTGGATGCAGGTTTTTTTTGTCCTGAAGATGCGGGTCAGGGTGGTGCAGCAGCGGGTGGCAGGGGATCCTCCCTCAGCCGGGTCAGTGCATGGCGTCCCCACACGGCTACCTGCGACGAGCGGTCTGCGGCCAAGCGCGTTGCCCACGCACGGGCGTCAGGGATATCCAGATGTTTGGCCAGAAATTGTCCGCCGACGCGCCTTACATGAGGGGCGCGATCTTCCAGTGCGGACTTCAGGACAGTATGTGCGGGCCAGTTTGTTGTCAGCTGGCGCTGGGCGAACACGGGTTCAAACCTGCCCTTGCACCATTTCAGGTCCGTCCAGACCCACGCCCGACCGCTGGCCCAAGTGGCACGATCTTCCAGCAGGAAGCGATATGCGGTTGCGCGTACGGCCGGTTGTGCTGCCTGGGTGGCCAGATCGAGCAGGCTGTGATCCAGTGCCTGTGTGCGTGCAGCTTGCACAAGTATCGCTGCCTGCGGACCGGTCGTAGTCTGGATGATCTGGCGGATGAGAGTGCCGGCTACCGCTTCGATAGCCATGAGGTGTCCAACTACCCGCGACTCATCGGCTTGCATCCGGCCCCAGGTGTTCATGGTGGCAAGCAGTTGACCCAGGGCTCCAGCAACATGAGAAGGCTCCGAGAGGGAGGCAATGCGGAAAAGGTTCTCCCTTGCAGATGCGCGGACTTCGGGAACCCAATCATTGAGGCGTCGTATCGCCAGGCTCATGAAAAAGGCGCTTGGTGCCGGGCCCAGGCAGCGGAGGCAGCGTTCCCGCACATAGCCGTCCGCGTTGCAAAGATCCAGCCACGTGAGTGGGCGGGGCGGCGCTTGCCGCCCCCAGCGCGGTGGGCAGGCTGCGGCGTTGTTGGCCATGATCTCTTCGCGAATCTGCCGTTCCATCCGCTCCAGCGCAAAAGGCTGCAGCATGTTGCTGGCTGCGGTGAGGCCGGCAAAGGCATCCGTGGCTTGCTGCATTGATGCAGGCTGCGCCAGAAAGCGGCGAATCAAGGTGCGGAGCAGATCCGTGGCGGGCGTGTTCGCATCCATGAACTGTCGTGGTCACCCTTTGGTTGGCAGGCATCAGTGTGTGCCATTTCCATCCATTGCGGACATGGAATGCAAGAACGGGGTGGCAGAAACGAAACGCCGCGATTGCTCGCGGCGTTTCAGGGGGGGGGGCAGGGGCGGCTGGCACAGTGCCCCTGAACGGTTACTTGAACGTGTATTTGGCGCCGAGTGTGAAATAACGGCCCACTGCGCCGCTGTAGTGCAGCGGGTTATAGTTGATAGCACCGTAGGTGGCTGGGTCGAGCGGGGCGATGCGATCAAATACGTTCTGCACCGATGCACTGAGTTCGAAGGCTTCGGTGACATTCCAGCGACCGGACAGGTCAAAGGTGGTGAACGATGGAATTTCCTTCACCGGATCGCCGTTGGCGTAGAACGACAAGTAGTCGCCGCCGCGCTTGTCCTTGTTCTCCATTTTTGCGATGTAGTTGACGATACCGCTGACCGACCAGGCGTCGTAATTCCATGTAACGCCGAAGTTGCCGCGGTCCTTTGGCGTGCCGATGCAGTTGGTAACGTCACAGTTGCCGTGCGTACCTGCGTAGTCGCTGGTGTCACCACCATCAGTGCGCTCGAACTTGCTGGTGTGGCTCCACTGCGCATCCAGGCGTAGATCGCCGGCATTGCCCAGCGGGATGTCCTGGCGGATATCCAAGTCAACACCCTCGACTTCGGATTGGGCAGCGTTGACGTAGGAGGTGTTGACCGCGAGGATCGACCCGGTGCCCGGCACGCCATTCAGCAGGTTGGTGTCGCGCAGCACGTTGCCGGCCAGGATTGCCGCAGAGGTATCGCCTTGGGCGATTTCGTCGGTGCGCTTGATTCGCCATGCATCAATCGTGACCGAGGTTGTTCTGGTGGGTTGCAGAACGATACCCAGTGAGTAGCTCTTTGACTCTTCGGGTTTCAGGTCTTTGTTAGGGCGAGTGATGATCGCCACCGGCTGCAGGCCGCAATCCGCCTGGGTGGCGCCAGGGGCTGGGGTGCCGTTGGGGCAACGGACAGGGTCATTGGCGCGCGAGAATGCTGCCAGGCCGCCGTCGCCGTTCTCCGCCGGGTTGGGGGCGCGGAAGCCTTCCGCGTATGTCCCGCGAAGAGCGAACCATTCGCTTGGATTCCACTTGAAGCCCACCTTTGGCTTCACCGCCCCATCGCCGCTTTCATACTTGTCGTAGCGGATGGCTGCATTGAGCTCAAGTTGCTGCAATACCGGCGCCGACAGTTCGGCATAAGCTGCGTATACATTCTGGGTGCCGTCATAGGCTGAATAGCCCAAGCCTATGATGTCGCCTTGGTCGGTGTAGGTCTGGGGGGTCAGTGAGTTGCTGGTCTTGCGCCACTCCGTGCCCAGCGCCAATCCCAGGGGGCCGCCGGCAAGGTCAGCCAGGGAGCGCGAAACCTTGAAGTCGAACATGTCCAACTCGCTCTTGGCGCGAGCGCTGATGGTGGGGGAGATGTAGTCGTACAGGCTCTGTGGATTGCTTTCGGACCCCTGTCCGATGTTCCACACGCCCGCGGCGCAGTTGGGGTCTTCCAGCACGCAGCGCACTGCACTGTAGCGAAGGAACCCATCACGCTTGTTCACCAGATTGGTGCTCGAATGCAGGTAGGCGGTGTCATAGTCCCAGTCTCCCCAAGTGCCTTTGACGCCGGCGAGGAAGCGGAAGAACTCGTTGGTGTTGTTGGTTACGCGTGGGCCGACATCAAAAGCGGAGTAGCGAACGCGCACGGCTTCATCGTACGGATTGTCGGGATGATCCGGGCCCAGCATCACCGCGCCGGGGCCGCTGTTGGCATTGACGGGGCCGCCTGGGTAGCCCCAGCTGCCGGAGATGTTTGACGGGGTGTTCTGGAAACGAGTCTGCTTCTTCGAGTAGCCCATTTCAACATAGGCTTCGGAGCTGTCCCCAAAGGCGAAGGTGGCGCGGGTAAATAGATTGACGTACTTTTCTTCGGGCGCCAGGTCACGGAATTGGGTCTGGTCCCACACGCAGCCCCCGCGTGAATCCTGTGGCGTAACACTCGAAAGGGCGGCGCAGCCTGGCAGGCTTTCGATGGTTCCATCCGGGGCGTAAATGCTGCCGGTGGGCGAGGAGCCTTGGCCGGCTGTGCCGTTGAAGGCGCCGCCCAGGAACTGACTTCCATCGATGTCATAACCCCAACGCCGAAGATCGCCGGTGCCGATCCACTTCCGGTCGCGTCGGTCCGAGGTGCGGATGGCGTCGGATTTGCCCACGTCCAGGCTGAAGAATGCGTTCCAGCCGTCTTCGGCCAAGCTGCCGGTACCTGCCGTCAGTGTCGCTTTGCGTTGGTCGCCATCACTGTCCCCGGATAAGCCGTAGGAACCACGCAGTATTGCACCGGTGAAATCCGAGCGCAGGATGATATTGACCACACCGGCTATGGCGTCGGAGCCATAGATGGCTGAAGCACCATCCTTGAGCACATCTATGCGCTCAACGGCATCCAGTGGGATGGTGCTCAGGTCGGTGAAAACTTTCTGGCCATCGTCCGCCAGCCCATAGGTAGCCATGCGACGGCCGTTCAACAGAACAAGTGTTGATCCTGCGCCCAGTCCGCGCAGGGAAATGCCTGCACCGCCGCCAGCAAAGCCATTGCCGAAGGTCTTCGGGATGGAGCCGGCACCGTCGGCGGTCAGGGTCTGCAGGTACTCGGCCACATTGCCCTTGCCGGTTCGATCGATCTCCTGGCGGGTAATAACCTGCACTGGGGAAGGCGTCTCGGTATCAGTACGTGGAATATTGGAGCCGGTGACGGTGACGCGATCAAGCGTGGTGGGCTTCTCGGCTTCCTGAGCGATGGCCGAGGAAGCTGCCGCGGCTAGAAGCGCGGGCGTTATCGTCAGGCAGATTGCGCTACTAAGTCGGTTGCTGCGGATGCGGGTCGGATGTTTCACAGTCTTCTCTCCAAAAGGAACTGCAGTGATAAAGGCCGCAAAAAAAAGCGGCCGACGAACATCGACGGCCGCGAATCTATGTTTTTCAGGAGTGAGGATCTTGTGAAAAATCAATTAATGGCGGGCTGATTTCCGACCGCTCTTTCGTTGCGGTTTAGAAATCCTCCCCGCTCTGTGATCCGGCCCTCAATTCAGCTTGAAATCCACCGGGATCAGGCCATAAGCCTGAACCGCGCGGCCGCCGTCGGTGGCGGGCTGGAACTTCCAGTGACGCAACACCTGGGTGCGGGCGGCGGTATCCAGGCTGCGGTTGCCGCTGCCACGTTCCACCGTCACCTGCACGGGCACGCCGTCTTCGCCCACCAATACCCGCAGGATCACCGTGCCTTCGGCGCCAGCGCGCAGGGCATCACGCGGGTAGCTCGGTGGTGGGGCGCTCAGATAGCGCAGTTGCACGCCCTCCAACGGGGCAGAGGTTCCAGCAGGGCCCACCTCGCTCGAGGGTTGGGGGTCGGCAGGGGCCACATCGGTTGGCAGGGTGATGACCGCGTCGGTGGCGAAGATCGGCAGCGGTGCGGTGTCCACCGGGGCCTGCAGCACGGGTTGGCGTGCCGGTGGCGGCGTCTTGGTCGTGACCGGTACCTGCGGGATGGGGGTGGGCGGGGCGGGGATGAGCGGCTTGGGCTCGGGGACCTGCCAGCGTGCCTCGCGCGCCGGTTCGCTGCGTATCGGTGCCTGTGCCAGTGGTATCAACAACAGGGCCGCCGCCAGCAGGTGCAGGGCGATGGCGGCGCTATAGGCCAGGATGCGTGCCGGTTCGAAATGGAAAGACGTGCTGCCGTGCTGTGTACGGACCATCTTGCACCTCCATGCGTGGGCGTGTGACAGAGAACAACGCGCGATGACACGGGACGGGGTTGCTGGTTTGCGTCCCGTAGCTGCAGTGCGCCTGTTATTCACGGTTTCGACAAGCCGTAGCGTTGTTCCTGGTCAGCTGGCGGACAGTTTGGCGGCCGCGCGTTGCGCCGCAGGAAACAGGAACGGCGCCCGCAGGCGCCGTTCCGGTGGTCGTTGCTGGTTTGCTCAGCGGCCCAGTTCGAACACCACGTCCAGGCTGACCGAGACGCTGCTTTCGCCCGGCGAGACGGCGGTGTCCATTTCCGCTTTGGCGCTGCGGCCAGCGGCCATCGCCATCATCGGCATCGGCCGGAAGCCTCCCTGGTTGCCCTCGGAGATGCTGACGATGCGACGCACGCGCAGGCCCAGCGACTTGGCATAGGTTTCGGCACGGGCCTGGGCTTTCTTCAGCGCGGCCAGGCGGGCTTCGTCATAGACCGGCTCGGGCTGGTCGATCTCGAAGCTGGGGCCGTTGATCTGGTTTGCACCCTGCGCGGCCAGGCTGTCCAGCACCTTGCCCAGCTTGGTGATGTCACGCACCTTCAGGCTGACGGTGTTGTTGGCCTGGTAGCCGGTGATCCTGGGCGCCTCGTTGTCGGCATAGCGGTACTGCGGGCTGAGGTTGATGCCGCTGGTCTGGATGTCGCGCTCGGCAATGCCGGCGGCCTTGATCGCGGCCATCACCTTGTCCATCTGCACGGCGTTCTCGCGCATGGCGGTGTTGCCGTCGACGGCCTGGGTGACCACGCCGGCCGACAGGGTGGCCACGTCAGGCACCCGCTTGGCGTCGGCCTGGGCAGAAATGTTCAGCAAGGTGGCATCACTGGCCACCACGGCGGGTACGGTTTGGGCATTGGCGGTCATCGAGGCTCCCAGGGCGAGTGACAGGGACAGCAGCAGCGGGGCGAGGGCGGTAAGGCGCATGGTGATCCTCCTTGTCTGGATCGTGAAAATGAACACAGGGCGATGAACGGGTGGTGAGCCATGATGGGGTCGGCGTCACTTTGCCGGCAATGCTGATCATTCAGGTTGCTGGCCCGGGTTATGCTTTCCCGATGCTTTATCTCGCCTCCCGCTCCCCCCGCCGAAACGAACTGCTGTCCCGCCTTGGTATGCCTTTCCGTGCACTCGATCTCGAGGTGCCGGAGCAGCGTGCCCCGGGGGAGGCTGCCGAGGCCTATGTGCGGCGTGTGGCGCTGGACAAGGCGCAGGCTGGCCTGGCCCTGGTGAGCGGTGACCCGCAGGCGGTGGTACTGGGCTCGGACACCGAGGTGGTGCTGGATGACCGCGTCTATGGCAAACCGGTGGATGCCGCCGACGCCGAGGCCATGCTGGCCTCGCTGGCCGGGCGCAGCCACCGGGTGATCACCGTGGTGGCACTGGCGGCCCATGGGCGCCATGCGCTGGAAACGGTGGTGTCGGAGGTGACGTTCGCGCCGATGAGCCCAGCGCAGATCCAGGCCTACGTGGCCACCGGTGAGCCGATGGGCAAAGCCGGCGCCTACGCCATCCAGGGCGGCGCGGAACGTTTCATCAGCCATTTGGCGGGCAGCTACTCCGGGGTGATGGGGCTGCCGCTGCAACAGACCGCTGCGCTGCTGGCGGCCTTCGCCGCAGGCGCGGCCGACGATTCCATGGACAAGGGGGAATGAGGGACGTGTCCGAAGAGATCCTGGTGAACGTCACCCCGCGCGAAACCCGCGTGGCGGTGATCGAGAACGGCATGCTGCAGGAACTGCACATCGAGCGCGGTTGGCGCCGTGGCGTGGTCGGCAACATCTACAAGGGCAAGGTGCAGCGGGTAATGCCGGGCATGCAGGCGGCCTTTGTCGAGGTGGGCCTGGACCGTGCGGCGTTCCTGCACGCCAATGACGTGGTGCGGCCGGCCCCGGTGGCCGCCGACACCGAGGAAACCGCGCCCAGCCTGCCGCTGCCGTCGTCGGTGCCGATCGTGGAGTTGCTGCGCGATGGCCAGGACGTGGTGGTGCAGGTGGTCAAGGACCCGATCAGCACCAAGGGTGCGCGCCTGACCACCCAGATCAGCATCCCCTCGCGTTACCTGGTGCTGCTGCCGCAGTCGAAGATGGTGGGCGTGTCGGCGCGGATCGAGGACGAGGCCGAGCGTGCCCGGTTGAAGTCGCTGGTCACCGAGATCTCGGCCCAGCATGGTGGCTACGGCTACATCGTGCGCACCAATGCCGAAGGGCAGCCGGCCGAGGCCCTGGCAGAAGACATCTCCTACCTGTCGCGGGTCTGGGCGGTGGTGGAGCGGCGCGGCCGCGAGGCACCGCCGTGCAGCATCATTTACGAGGACTTGAGCCTGCCGTTGCGCTCGGTGCGCGACCTGATCCGCAAGGACGTGGACAAGGTCAAGGTCGACTCCAAGGAAACCTTCAACCAGTTGCAGGCCTTCGTGGCCAAGTACATGCCGGTGCTGGGCGAGAAGCTGGAGCTGTATACCGGTGACCGCCCCATCTTCGACATGTTCGGGGTCGAGGACGAGATCGTCCGCGCCTTGAACAAGCAGGTGCCGCTCAAGTCCGGTGGCTATCTGGTCATCGACCAGACCGAGGCGATGACCACCATCGACGTCAATACCGGTTCCTTCGTCGGCCAGCGCAACCTGGAAGAAACCGTGTTCCGCACCAACCTGGAAGCGGCGCAGACGGTTGCCCGCCAGCTGCGGCTGCGCAACCTGGGCGGCATCATCATCATCGACTTCATCGACATGGACGATGCCGAGCACCGCCGCCAGGTGCTGCGCACGCTGGAGAAGGCGCTGGCCCGCGACCATGCCAAGACCACGGTCTACGACTTCTCGCCGCTGGGGCTGGTGGAAATGACCCGCAAGCGCACGGTGGAAAGCCTGGAGCGCCAGCTGTCGGAAACCTGCCCCCAATGCAGCGGCCGCGGCAGCATCAAGACTGCCGAAACGGTGACCTACGAGATCTTCCGCGAGATCACCCGCGCCGTGCGCCAGTTCGAGGCCGCGCGCCTGTTGGTGATCGCCTCCAGCAAGGTGGTCGCGCGCATCACCGATGAGGAGTCGGCAGCGGTGGCGGAGCTGGAAGAGTTCCTCGGCAAGAGCATCCGCTTCCAGGCCGATGACCAGTACCTGCAAGAGCAGTTCGATGTCGTACTTCTGTAAGCGCATCAGCGGAGCCTGCGGCCAGGGCTGATGACCACGTTGTTGCGCCACCGTCTGCGCCGTGTACGTCGCTACGCACTGACTGCGTTGGCGATCGTGCTGGTGGCCGTGGCCTTGCTGGTGGGCACGCTGAGCCAGTTGCTGCCGGCGGTGCAGTCGCATCCGGACAAGGTGGCGGCCTGGCTGAGCGAACGCGCCGGGCAACCGGTGGCGTTCGACCATCTGCAGGCGCGCTGGACCCGGCGTGGGCCGCTGCTGCAGCTTGATGGCCTGCGCATCGGCCAGGGCCAGGGCGTGCGTATCGGCCAGGCTGAAGTGCTGGTGGCGGTGTACTCGGGCCTGTTGCCGGGTGCGCCATTGACCGAGCTGCGTCTGCGCGGGCTGGCGCTGACCTTGCAGCGTGATGATGACGGGCGCTGGTCAGTGCAGGGCCTGCCCAGCACCACGACCGGTGGCGACCCGTTGGACAGCCTGCGGCGGCTGGGTGAGCTGCAGGTCATTGGCGGCCAGTTGCAGGTGCAGGCGCCTTCGATTGGCTTGCAGACCCGTATACCGCGCATCGACCTGCGCCTGCGTGTGCAGGGTGAACGTCTGCGTGTCGGGGCCAAGGGATGGATCGATACGGCTGCGCCGCCGTTGACCGCCGTCGTCGATTTCGATCGCAGGCACGGTGACGGCCAGGCCTGGTTGTCAGCCGAGCCGGCCGATCTGGTGGCCTGGTCGCCGTTGCTGCGGGTGGCCGGGGTGCAGGCCAGCCAAGGACAGGGTGAACTGCATGCCTGGGTGCGCTTGCAGGACAAGCGGGTGGTGGCGGTCACCGCCGAGGGTGAGCTGGACAAGGTGGTGTTGAGTGGCGCCGCGCTGGCCGGCAGCAAGAACGTGGCGCAGGCCCGTTTCGACAAGCTGGAGCTGCGCGCGCGTTGGAGCACCATCGCCGGTGGCTGGCGGCTGGACGCGCCGCGGCTGCGCATCGCCAGCCCCCGCGGCGAGCAGGTGCTCGATGGCCTGCTGCTGGCCAACGGCGAGCACTTCGCGCTGCAGGGCAAGCAGATTGATGTGGGGCCGTTGCTGCAGGTAGTGGCACTCAGCGATGCGCTCGAGCCCAGCCTGCGTGGCTGGTTGTACGCGTCGCAGCCGTCGCTGCGGTTTGCCGATGTCAGTGTCGCCGGCAGCCGTAACGGCCCGGTGCGCGCCAGTGGCGAACTGCTGGACGCCAGTTTTGCCGCCGTCGGTGGCAGCCCGGGTATCAGTGGTCTGCGTGGGCACTTCGAGGGTGATGCCGATGCGTTCTCGTTGGCACTGACCCCAGAACACCTGGTGCGCTTCGATTGGCCTACCGGGTTTGGCGTGCTGCACGAGCTGCACCTGTCCGGGCAGCTGGTGGGCTGGCGCGAGGGCGCAGGTTGGCAGATAGGCACCCCGGCACTGCGGGTGCAGGGCAAGGACTATGCGGCCAACGTGCGTGGCGGCATGTGGTTCCAGGGCGATGGCACGCGCCCGTGGATCAATCTGGCCGCGGCGCTGGATGATGTGCCGATGACGGCAGCCAAGGGCTTCTGGGTGCGCTCGCACATGAGCCAGGCGGCAGTGGACTGGCTGGATGCGGCACTGGTCGATGGCCATCTGCGCAACGGTGTCGGCCTGGCGGTGGGTGATCTGGACGACTGGCCTTTCACGGGCCACAACGGGCGCTTTGAAGCTGGTGGTCATATCGACAATGGCAGCATCCGCTTCAACGAGCATTGGCCGTTGATGCGCCAGGTGGACGCCGATATCGACTTCATCGCCAATGGTTTCGAGCTCAGAGGGCGTGGCGACCTGGGCGGGGTCAAGGTCGCCAGCATGCAGGCAGGCATCGCCGATTTCGGCGAGTCCAAGCTGCATGTGCAGGCCAGTACCGTTGACGACAGTGCCCATCTGCTGGCGATGCTGCGGCAGAGTCCGCTGCAGGCCAGCTACGGTGAAACCCTGGACAACCTCAGCGTTGCCGGCCCCGCTGCGGTCAACTTCGACCTGATGTTGCCGCTGCACCATGAGGACGCCAAAAGCCAACTGCGCGGTGACGTGGAGCTGCGCGGTGCGCGGCTGGCCGACAAACGCTGGGACCTGCAGTTCGACAATGTGCGGGGCAAGGCGGTGTACAGCGACGATGGCTTCGACGCGCCGGCCTTGCAGGTACGCCACCAGGACCGCGATGGCGTGCTGGCCCTGCGCGCGGGTGGTTTCACCCAGCAGCCGGGCAATGCCTTCGAGGCCGAGCTGGGCGCGATGCTCGATGCCGGCAAGTTGCTGGATCGCGCACCGGAGCTGGATTGGCTCAAGCCCTATATCCACGGCAGCTCGCAATGGACGGTGGGGGTGACCCTGCCCAGGGAGGCGCCAGGCGTGAACGTATCGGCGCCGACGATGTTGACCCTGCATTCGGACCTTCGCGGTACCCGCCTGCAGTTGCCGGCCCCCTTGGACAAGCCGGCGGCCGATGGCCTGCCGACCACGGTGCAGGCGGCGTTGCCGATGGGTGCGGGCCGTATCGACGTGGCGTTCGGGAAACTGATGGCGTTGGCCGCACGCAGCAGCAACGGCAGGACCGGCGTGCAGGTCACCATGGGCAGCGACAAAGTCACCCAGGAACCCCCTGCCGACGGCCTGCTGGTCAATGGCCGCACACCGTCACTGGATGCGTTGGAATGGATCGGCCTTGCCCGCGGTGGTGACAGCGGGGGCGAGGGCGGTCTGGCATTGAAGCAGATCGATGTGCTGGCCGATGAGCTGCTGTTGATCGGCGGGCACTTTCCGCAGACGCGGCTGCAGTTGCGGCCCGGCGCCGATGCCATCGCGGTGCAGTTGGAGGGGCCGGCGCTGGCGGGCACGCTGCGCGTGCCCAATGCCGATGGCGGCACGGTAAGCGCCAGTCTGGATCGCCTGCATTGGCAGCCGGCCAAGGCGGCGGCGACGGAGTCGTCGGACACCCCGGCCACGCCGATCAATCCGGCAAACATCCCGCCGCTGGCCCTGGATATCGACGACCTGGCCTTCGCCAGCGTGCGGCTGGGGCAGGCGCGGCTGCGTACCCAACCGCTGGCCGACGGCCTGCAGGTACAGCAGTTGCAGTTGCGTGCCCCCAGGCAGAGCATCGATGTGCACGGCCAGTGGCGCGGCATGGGGGATGCCGCCAACACCCAGATGACCGCCGACGTGAAGAGCGAGGACCTCGGTGACCTGCTGCAGCGCCTGGCCTATGGCGGGCAGGTACGCGGGGGCGAAGGCCAGCTGCAGTTGCAGGTGGGTTGGGATGGCGGGCCGATGGCCTTCAAGCTGGCCAACCTGGAAGGTGGCCTGGACATGAAACTGCGCAATGGCCAGCTGCTGGAAGTGGAGCCGGGCGCCGGCCGGGTGTTGGGCCTGCTCAGTGTGGCGCAGCTGCCGCGCCGCCTGCTGTTTGATTTCCGCGACCTGTTCTCCAAGGGCTTGGCGTTCAACCAGGTGGAGGGCTCGGTGCGCTTCGCCGGTGGTTTGGCGAGCACTGACAAGATCGCCATCGAGGCGCCTGCAGCGGACATCAGTATTCGTGGCCAGGCCGACATGCGCAGCCAGCAGTTTGACCAGACCATCGACGTGAACCCGCGCTCCGGCAATCTGCTTGCGGTGGTGGGCGCTGTGGCCGGTGGCCCGGTGGGCGCAGCGGTGGGCGCAGCCGCCAACGCGGTATTGAGCAAGCCGCTGGGCGAAATCGGCTCCAAAACCTATAAGGTGACTGGGCCCTGGAAGGAGCCCAAGGTGGAGGTGATCGACCGCGACACACCGCGCACGCCGCCACCTGCCGTTACCCCGGCAGCTGCCAACAGCCCCTGAACTGCCCGCTGGCTTGCCTCTGGCCGCCCAGCCCCCATCTGGAATGTCATGACCGACAACGCACTCACCCTTGCCGAGTCCCGCCTGCTGCTGCCGGCCGGGCTGGACGCCAACCGCCTTGAACGCACCTTCGGCACCCTGCTAGGGCCGGGTATCGACTTTGGCGACCTGTATTTCCAGCATTCGCGGCGCGAAAGCTGGAGCGTGGAGGACGGTATCGTCAAGGACGGCGCCCATTCCATCGAACAGGGCGTGGGCGTGCGCGCCATTGCCGGTGAAAAAACCGGTTTCGCCTATTCCGACGATATCCAGCCCGCTGCGCTGCTGGCTGCCGCGCAGTCGGCGCGTGCCATTTCCCGCGAGGGCGGGGCGCAGAACGTGCGCTCGCTGGTACGCGGCGGTGGCCGCGCGCTGTACCCGGCGCTGGACCCGGTGGACAGCCTGGGCAACGAAACCAAGGTGGAGGTCCTCAAGCGCGTTGACCGCTACCTGCGGGCGGCCGATCCGCGCGTGCAGCAGGTGATGGTGAGCCTATCCGGTGGCGTCGATACCGTGCTGATCGCGCGCAGTGATGGCGTGCTGGCCGCCGATGTACGGCCGCTGGTACGGCTGAACGTGCAGGTCATCGTCGAGCAGAACGGCCGCCGCGAATCCGGTTATGCCGGTGGCGGTGGTCGCTACAGCTACGAAGAACTGTTTGCCGGCGAGCGCCCGGAAGCCTTTGCCCGCGAGGCCTTGCGGCAGGCACTGGTGAACCTGGAGGCGATTCCGGCCCCGGCCGGGGTGATGCCGGTGGTGCTGGGCCCGGGCTGGCCCGGCGTGCTGCTGCACGAAGCGGTGGGCCACGGCCTGGAAGGTGATTTCAACCGCAAGGGTACCAGCGTCTATGCCGGCCGCATCGGTGAGCGGGTGGCCTCGCCGGGGGTGACGATCGTCGATGACGGCACCCTGGATGGCCGTCGTGGCTCCTTGAACATCGATGACGAAGGCACCCCGACCCAGTGCACCACGCTGATCGAGGACGGCATCCTGGTCGGCTATATGCAGGACACGCTCAACGCCCGCCTGATGGGGGTCAAGCCGACCGGCAATGGTCGCCGCGAGTCCTTCGCGCACATGACCATGCCGCGCATGACCAATACCTACATGCGTGCGGGCGGGCATGACCCGCAGGAAATGATCCGCTCGGTGAAGAAGGGCCTGTATGCGGTCAACTTCGGCGGCGGCCAGGTGGATATCACCAGCGGCAAGTATGTGTTTTCGGCGACCGAGGCCTACCTGATCGAGGACGGCAAGATCACCGCGCCGGTGAAGGGCGCGACCCTGATCGGCAATGGTCCGGAGACCATGCAGAAGGTGCGCATGATCGGTAACGACCTGGCCCTGGACGAGGGCGTGGGCATCTGCGGCAAGGACGGGCAGAGTGTGCCGGTAGGCGTCGGCCAGCCGTCGCTGCTGATTGATGGGCTGACGGTGGGTGGTACCCAGGCTTGAGGGGGCTTTGAGCGCTGCCCTCAGCCGCCTCCCGCGTTGGCGGGGGCAGGTCCTTCGGGCACCTCGCTTTGCGCCCCGGCCCTGCGTAGCACGCAGGGCGTACGAACAGTTACAAGCCTTTGGCTGGCGAACGCCTGTTCTTGACCTTGTAATCGGGAGAAGGGAACGCGCGCATTGGGGGCTGGCCCGGACTTCGCTCAAACAGCACTGACCCAATGCCTTCTCCCATATACGGGAGAAGGTGCCCGGAGAGCCTGCCCCCGCGAGGGCGGGGGCGGATGAGGGCACGTTTTTCGCCGAACCGGCGGAAAACCCCTCAGCCCGGATCAATCCTGCGCGTCGTCGCCTTCCTCGTCATCGGCGTCGTCGTCTTCACCGGCAACCTGTGCGGTGGCATTCAACACCGGTACCAGCATCAGCTCGCGCAGTACCTGGTAGATCTCGCGGAAGGCGCGCGGTGGCTTGTTCTTGGCCTTTTCGGCCAGGGCATTACGCACCAGCGTACGCAGCGCCTGGCGGTCGGCCTGCGGGTATTCGTCCAGCAGCTCGCCCAGGGCGACGTCGCCCTCGGCCAGCAGGCGCTCACGCCAGCGCTCCATGCGGTGCATGATCGCCACTTCGCGGCGCGAGGTCTCGCTGTTGGCATCCAGGGCATCACGGATGGCCTCCAGCGTCTCGTCTTCCTCGCGGCGCATCTGCTTGGCCAGGAAGGCCAGCTGGCGCTTGCGGGCGCCGTGCGAGGTGATGCGCTTGGTGTACTCGATGTGCTCCAGCAGGCCTTCCGGGATCGGCAGGCGGGCCAGCTGGGCGGGGGTCAGTTCCACCAGCTTTTCACCCAATGCCAGTACTTCCAGCGCATCGCGCCGGTTCTGGCTGCGGCTTTCGCCCAAATATTCGCCGGTTTCTTGATCGCGTCCGCGCATCGTGCTGCTACCTACTAAACTTCATGACAGGAAAGCCGGGCAGTCGCCGGGCTTCACGAGGAATCCCTCCTCACACGCTGGCCCCAGCCAAGCTTGGCCGGCCAGTAGTGCAGGGGGTCGGCCAACAAGGATAAAGCATTGAACGCCATTACCACCCATACAGCCGGCAGCGACGACAGCCTGCAGCGGCTTGAGCAGCTCGCCGACATCTCCCAGCGGCTGCTGGAGAAGGCCCGCGCCATGGGCGCCAGCCAGGCCGAGGTCAGCTGCAGCGAGGACCGCGGGCTGGATGTGAACGTGCGCCTGGGCGAGGTGGAAACGGTGGAATCCACCCATGACCGAGGTATTGCGGTCACCGTGTATTTCGGCCAGCGCAAGGGCAGCGCCAGCACTGCCGATCTGCAGGATGCCAGCCTGGACGCCACCGTTGCCCAGGCCTGTGCCATCGCCCGCCATACCGAAGACGATGCCGCCGCCGGTCTGGCCGATGCCGCGCTGATGGCCACGCAGTTTCCCGACCTGGACGGTTGGCACCCTTGGGAGCTGAGCGCCGAGCAGGCGCTGGACCTGGCGCTGGCCTGCGAAGCGGCCGGGCGTGAAAGCGATGCACGCATCAGCAACTCCGACGGCGCGTCGGCAGCCACCGCGCGCAGCCTGTCGGTATATGCCAATTCGCATGGTTTCATCGGCCGCGACCGCAGCAGCCACCACTCCATCGGCTGCGCACTGATCGCCGGGCAGGGTGATGGCATGCAGCGTGATGGCTGGTACACCAGCGCCATCGCCCGTGAAGACCTGGACAGCCCGCAGGCCGTGGGCCGTCTGGCAGCCGAGCGCACCCTGGCGCGACTGCAGCCGCGTTCGCTGCCTACCGGCCAGGTGCCGGTGCTGTTTGCCGCCGAAACCGCGCGTTCGTTGATCGGGCATCTGCTCAGCGCGGTATCCGGTGGCGCCCTGTACCGGCGTGCCAGCTTCTTGCTGGACAGTGTGGGCACGCAGTTGTTCCCGGAGTGGTTTGCCATCGATGAGCTGCCGCTGCTCAAGCGTGGACTGAGTTCCAGTGCCTACGACGGCGAAGGTGTAGCCACCCGCAATTCGGCGTTGGTGACCGATGGCGTGCTGCAGCGCTATGTGCTGGGTAGCTACTCCGCACGCCGCCTGGGCTTGAAGACCACCGCCAATGCCGGTGGCGTCCACAACCTGCAGGTGCGCGCAAATGCAGGTGATCGTGCTTCCCTGCTGTCAGGTATGGGCACCGGCCTGCTGGTCACCGAACTGATGGGGCAGGGGGTCAATGGCGTTACCGGCGATTACTCCCGCGGTGCCGCTGGCTTCTGGGTGGAGAACGGTGAAATTGCCTATCCGGTGGACGGGATCACCATTGCAGGAAATCTGAAACAGATGTTCACGGGGATCCAGGCAGTGGGCACGGATGTGGATCCGCGTTCGCATGTTTCGGTGGGTTCCATCCTGCTCGGATCAATGACAGTGGCAGGTAACGATTGACGTGGTCTTGGCAAACAGCGGACTATTCTTAGCGCAGCAGCGGTTTTACGCTTATGGCAGGCCGCTGCGAAGCTTTACTACGCCCACTACAAGGAACTTGGGGAAACAATGAGCGACTATCAGAACACCACGCCTCCGCCGCCGCCGGCCAATGCCCCGGCATCGGACGACAACACCATCGCCATGCTGGTGCACCTGTCGGGCATCATCCTGGGCTTCATCGTGCCGCTGATCATGTGGCTGGTGAACAAGGACAAGCCGGAAAAGGCCTTCCTGACCGAGAACTCCAAGGAAGCGCTGAACTTCCAGCTGACCCTGCTGGGCGTCTACATCATCGGCACCATCCTGACGATCATCCTGATCGGTGCGCTGATCAACTTTGCCGCATGGATCGCCTGCATCGTGTTCAGCATCATTGCCGGCCTGGCCGCCAACAAGGGTGAGACCTACCGCTATCCGATGACCATCCGCCTGATCAAGTAATCAGCGCAGGTTGTCAACAAAAAGCCCGGGGATTCCCGGGCTTTTTTATTGTCCACTGCAGCGGTGGCTGGAGGCATTGCTGCCGTGGCATCACGCCAGATGCCACGCCTGCGGTAGGCAGGATCAATGCGAGCGGCGTACCGTCAGTTCGGCCAGGGCGGCCAGGGCAGCGGCGCGCTGGCCAAACGGCACCAGGGCGGCCTGCATCGACGTTGCCAGTTCGGCCAGCGTGGCCTTGGCACCGTCCATGCCCAGCAGCGAGGGGAAGGTGGACTTGTGCTGCGCCTGGTCCTTGCCGGCGGTCTTGCCCAGCTGCTCGGAGCTGGCTTCCACATCCAGGATGTCGTCGCGCACCTGGAAGGCCAGGCCGAGTGTGTCGGCGAAGCTGTCCAGCTGGGCAAGCTGGGCGTCGCTGGCATCGCCGCACAGCGCACCCATGCGGACCGCCGCGCGGATCAATGCACCGGTCTTCAGCGCGTGCATGCGCTTGAGCTCGTCCAGGGCCTGCTGCTGGCCGGTGGCGTCGATGTCCAACGCCTGGCCGCCGCACATGCCGGCCGCGCCGGAGGCGCCAGTGAGGGTCTGCACACAGTTCAAGGCCAATGCCGATGGCATCCAGGCGCCGGCCAGGATCTCGAAGGCCAGGGTCTGCAGGGCGTCACCGGCCAGGATCGCGGTGGCTTCGTCAAAGGCGATATGGGTGGTCGGGCGGCCGCGACGCAGATCGTCGTCATCCATCGCCGGCAGGTCGTCGTGCACCAGCGAATAGGCGTGGATGAACTCGACCGCCACCGCAGCCGCATCCAGGCGCGCCTCCTCGGCACCGAACAGATAGCCGGTGGCGTAGACCAGCATCGGCCGCATGCGCTTGCCACCGCCCAGCGCCGCGTAGCGCATGGCCTGATGCAGCCGCTGTGGTGCCTGCTCCGGGTCGGGCAGGGCGTGCTGCAGCTGTTCTTCGGTACGTTGCAACCAACGGGTGAGCAGGGTTTCAGTCGTCATTGCTGGTGCTTTCAAACGGCTCGGACTTTTCCGGCTGGGCCGGATCACTGACCAGGCGCACGCGCAGCTGGGCCTGCTCCAGCGCCTGCTGGCACTGGCGGTAAAGGCCAACGCCACGTTCGTATGCGGTCAGCGACTGTTCCAGACTCAGGTCGCCGGCTTCCATCTTCTCGACCAGCTGTTCCAGTTCCTCGAGCGACTGCTCGAACTGGGCCACCGGCGAGGCTTCATTGGGGGACTTCTTTGCCATGCCGCAAGTGTGAGCGGCCAGCGGGCAAGGGTCAATTCACCGGTGGCGGCGGTTGCCAATGCAGGCTGGCAGCGCGTGCCTGCAGCCACTGCTGCAGGGCGCCGGAGAGGATGCGGTCAGCGGCGGCAAGCACGCGCTCACCGTCGCATAGCAGCGGCAGCTGCGGGCGCAGCCACGGCGCGATGTCCGATTGCTGCAGGCAGTGCTTGAGCTGGTGGTGATGGCTGCGCCCCGGCAGCTGGATGCGCTCACCGCCCTGGCGCTGGCGCAGCTGCAGGGGCTGGTCGAAGCCGTCGGCACCTTGCAGCCACAGCCGGCCACCATCGGGCAGGGTTACCGGCGCCTTGCCGTCCCATGCGCACTGCCAGCCAGTGGGCCAGGGCGCTGTTGGCGGCACTGCATGCAGTTGCCCGCGCCAGCGCACGATGCGCGCCTGTTGCCAGCGGAATTCTGCCTGTTGGTCGTGCCCGGCCGTCAGCAGTTGTTGCGCGATGGCCTGTACGCCGGTGCCGGGTAGCGGCGGCAGTTGCTGGTGTTGGGCCCACCGGCGCAGTACGCGTGCCTGCTGGGCGGGCGCAAGTTGCTTGAGTGCCTGCACCTGCAATGCGCCATCGGCGCTGCTGCATTCGCGCAACAGGCCATTGTCGGCATCGGCCAGCAGGGCTGATGCCTGGGCCGCCAAGCCGGCGCTGCGCGCCATCGCGGCACAGGCATGCGGCCAGCGCTGGCGCAGCAATGGCAGCACCTGCAGGCGCAGGAAGTTGCGATCAAAATCGGCGCTGTCGTTGCTGGGGTCGTCGATCCAGCGCAGCTGCTGCTGCGCTGCGTACTGTTCCAGGGCAGCACGCGGCAGATGCAGCAGTGGGCGCCAGAGCATGCCGGGGTCGAAGCCGCGCAGTTCCTGCATGGCGGCCAGCCCATCGACACCGGCGCCCCGCAGGGCGCGCAGCAGGAAGGTTTCGGCCTGATCGTCCTGATGGTGGGCCAGGGCCAGCCATTCGCCTTGCCGCAGCTCGGCCTTGAAGGCGGCATGGCGGGCATCGCGCGCGGCCGCTTCCAGCCCGAGGCCCGCATCGCGGGCAACCTGGACAGGGACGACCTGCAGCGGGATGTTCCATTGCGCGCACACGGCGGCGCAGTGCTGTTGCCAGTGATCGGCCGCGCTTTGCAGGCCATGGTGCACATGGAGTGCGCGCACGCTGCCCTGTTGGCGGCCGGGGGCATTGGCAAGCAGGTGCAGCAGCACGGTGGAGTCCAGTCCACCGCTGAAACCCACCATCACCGGGTGATCGTTTGCGGCTTGCAGCAGGGTTGGGGAAAGCGCGGTCATGGCCGCGCCGAGTATCGGTGGCGAGGGGCAATGCTGCAATTGCCGGTTCGCGATCAGTGGGAGCGGCGTAAGCCGCGAACCCGGGCGCATCTTCGGATCGATGGCGGGCCGGGCGCTGTGTTGTTGTCAGCCTCGCGCCTTAGGCCGCGCCTAAGGGGTTGGCGTGGGTAGGCGGTTGCCCTGGCGATCGATGCGGTAATGCGTGCCGCCGACGATCGAGGTGTGCCCATCGGCATCAGGCTTGCCGGGGCGGCAACCCTGGCAGACCTCGGCGACGCCGTCCTGGAACGGCCAGCCCCAGTCGAAACGGGCCGCGAATGCCGGCTGCAGTTGGGTGTTGTAGTAGCCGATCTGGCCGTCGACACGGGCGCGGGTCAGGCCCTGTTCGAAGTAGTCCGGGCCGTTGTCATAGGTGATCACCGCCAGGCGGCGGCCATCGGCACGCAGGTAGTAATGCTGTTTGCCGACCAGCAGGGCGGCCAGTCCATCGGCGTCGTAGTGCAGGCGGGCGAGTGCGCTGGCGGAAATTTCCAGCTTGCCGGCATCGCCCTGTTGGCAGCCCTGCAATACCTCGAATACCGAGGTGTCCAGCCGGTAACACGGCTCGGCGGCGTAGCCCGCCGCCGGCAGCAGGCCCAGTGACAGCAGTGCTGTCACCGGGTTGCGGGCAAGCGGCCGTGCTCGGCTCACTGTGCCTTGCGCTCGAACTTGGCCGGCTGCGGCAGCTCGACCGGTACGCCGTGCGCGTCGCAGGTGCCCAGCGCGCACAGGCGCTCACGCAGGCGCGGGGTGGACTGCACGATCAGGTGGTAGATGGTGTTCTGTTCCATCGTGCCGCGCACGGCCTTGCTGCCCGGGCCACGCGCCCAGATGCCGACGTCTTCGCCGCCATGCGATTCGCTCTTGGACGGCACCAGCGCTTCCTGCATGTAGTCCGGATGCTCGGTGTCGACATGGGTCAGGTCGGGGCGGCCGTTGGCGGTCTCGAAGCTGCTCGGCGAATGCGGGAAGCGCTTCGGGCCGGCCGGCTGCTGGTTGCTGGCGCCGGTGTAGCCCGGGCCATTGGCGTAGCTCAGGGTGGTGTAGGGCATGCCCATGCCGTCGCGGGCCAGATCCAGTGCGCCCATGCCGTCTTCACCGCCCTTGTCCTTGACCTTGCCGAGGATGGCATTGCCGCGCGCCGGGTACCCGACGAAATTCAGGGTGTGCGAGTGGTCGGCGGTGACGATGATCAAGGTGTCCTCGGCCGAAGTGGCATCAACCGCAGCCTTGACCGCGTCGGACATGGCGATGGTGTCGCCCAGTGCACGGGCAGCGTTGCCGCTGTGGTTGGCGTGGTCGATGCGGGCGCCTTCGACCATCAGCACGAAACCTTCCTGGTGCTTGGACAGGTTGGCGATGGCGGCGCGGGTCAGTTCGGCCAGCGACGGTTCACCGGCGCGGTCCTTGGGGCGGTCCTGCTCGTACTGCATGTGGTCCGGCTCGAACAGGCCGAGCAGGGCAGGCGCGTTGGCGGCCGCCTTGAGCTGGTCGGCGTTCCACACATAGGCGCCCTGCGGGTGCTTGGCCTGCCATTCGGCGACCAGGTTGCGGCCGTCCAGGCGCAGGCCGACCTTGTCGGCGTACTCCGGGTCCTGCTCGTTGATGGTGGTGAACTGGCCACGACCGCCGCCCAGTGCGACCAGCGGGCCCTGGCCGTAGCGCGAGGTGGAGATCAGCTGCTGGGCGATGTCCACGCAGCCGGCAGCCTTGGCTGCTTCCGGCAGGTCGGTGTCGTTCTCCCAGTTGCGCTCTGGCGAGTGCGCGTAGGTTGCCGCCGGGGTGGCGTGGGTCAGGCGGGCGGTGGAGACGATGCCGGTGGCCATGCCAGCGCTGTCGGCCAGCTGCAGCCAGGTCAGCAGGCCCTTGGGCAGGCTGTCGGCGCAGTTGTTGCGGCTGCCGGCACTGACCCCGATCGCGCCCATGTGGCTCTTCACGCCGGTGGTGATGGCGGTCATGGTGCCGGCCGAATCGGGGGTCTGCGAGTCGGTGTTGTAGGTCTTGCTGAATGCCGTGGCCGGGAAGCGCTCCCAGGACAGCAGGTTCTCTTCACCTGGCTGGCCCTTGCGCTGGCCTTCCAGGATGCGCGCGGCGGCCACGGTGGTCAGGCTCATGCCGTCACCCAGGAACAGGATGACGTTCTTGGCCTTGCCGGCCATGGCGCCATTGCCGGCGGCGCGGGCGGCACCATCGCGGTACCACCACTGCGGGGTTTCACCGTCCGGGCGGGTGATCTGGGGGACATCAACGCTGACCGCGTTGGCCGGGCCGGACTGCGGGCCGGTGCTGGCGCAGGCGCCCAGCAGCAGGGTGGACAGGGCGGCGGACAGGAAACTGGCTTTGTGCATCGTGGTTGTTACCGCTGGATGAAGTCAGACCGCCATTATGGTCAAGCCCAGAAGGCGTGCATATGACACGCAGCTTTTCTTTGTCGGCATCGTGCTGGCGCGGGCCTTGCGCTATCGTGGCAGCCTTCGATTTGTTCTTTGGATTGGCACTATGAATGTGGTTTCTGCCTGGCTGCGGATCCCCTTCTGGCAGCGGGTGGTCGGTGGCTTCGTGCTCGGCGCGCTGGCCGGCTGGGCGATGGGTCCGGCGGCTGAGACCTTCTTCGGCCCGCTCGGTGAGCTTTACGTCACCCTGATCAAGATGATCGCGGTGCCGCTGGTGTTCTTTGCCGTGATCAATGCCATCGGCTCGCTGCATGGGCAGAAGTCGGTGGCAGCGCTCAGTGGCCGTACCTTCCTGTGGTTCGTCATCACCGCGGCGTTGGCTGTGGGCATCGGCCTGTTGGTCGGCACGCTGATGCAGCCGGGCACCGGCGGCCTCAAGCTGGCGGTGGACACGGCCTATACCCCGCGCGATGTGCCTTCCATCGCCAAGGTGCTGATGGATGTGGTGCCGTCCAATGTGTTCTATGCGCTGGCCGGTATCGGTACCAAGGCCAATGCGGCCGGTGAGCAGGTGCTGGCGGCCGGACGGGGCTCGATCCTGCCGGTGATCTTCTTTGCCGGCCTGCTCGGCTTTGCGATGGTCAAGCTGGGCGAGAAGGTCAACGAGGCGCGCAAACTGGTTGGGCAGATGAGCGAGATCATGATCCAGGTGACCCGCTTCGTGCTGGAGATGACCCCGCTGGGTACCTTCGGCCTGATCGCCGGCCTGGTCGGCAGCTATGGTTTCGAGAAGCTGCTGCCGCTGGGCAACTTCGTGCTGGCGCTGTACGTGGCCTGTGCGCTGCATATCGTCATCGTCTACAGCGGCCTGTTGCTGGCCCATGGCCTGAACCCATGGAAGTTCTTCCGGGGTGCGGCGCCGGGCATGCAGGTGGCGTTCGTGGCCTCCTCGAGCTTTGCGGCGATGCCGGTGGCGATGCGTTCGATCACCGACAACCTCGGCGTCAACAAGGACTACGCCTCGTTCGCCGTGCCCTTGGGTGCCAGCATCAAGATGGACGGTTGCGGCGCGATCTACCCGGCACTGTGTGCGGTATTCATCGCGCAGTACACCGGTGTGCCGTTGACGCCGGAGCAGTACGTGATCGTGCTGATCGCCTCGGTGCTGGGCAGTTTCGGCACCGCCGGTGTGCCGGGCACGGCGGTGGTGATGGCCACCGTGGTGCTGAGCGCGGCCAACCTGCCGCTGGAGGCGATTGGTTACCTGTACGCCATTGATCGCATCCTCGACATGATGCGCACCATGACCAATGTCACCGGGCAGATGGTGGTGCCGGTGATCGTGGCCAAGGAGACCGGCCTGCTTGACCAGCAGGTCTACGACGCAGCCGGTACACCCGCCATGGGAGGCGGTGACCGATTGGGCTGAGTGCCCTGGTTGCGACGTTCAAAGGCCGGCTCAAGCCGGCCTTTTTCTTGCCTGTAGCAGGCTGTAACAGGCACCTGTATCACCCCTGCTACACCCGGCGAAGATGCAGCCCGGATGCGTTGTGTCGCAGGCGTATGGCGGAGTGGAAATGGGGCGGGTACCTGTTCAGTTGTTACATGGATACAGCTGGCTGATCTTTGCATTGTTTCTATCTTGTTGTTTTTGTTTGAAAAACAAGGCTGGCACGGTTGCTGCTCCTGTATCACGCGTTGGCACAAGTGGACGGAGCAATGGACAGCTGGACTCTTCATCGGATCTACGCCCTGGCGGGGCTGCTGATCAGTTGCACACTGGCTGGCCAGGTGCAGGCTTCGGGGGCGCGGCAGGGTGTAAAGCCCCAGCCGGGTGAAATCGTCCTGCTGCGCGATGTTTCCGCGCGGCCGGCCTATCGGATGCAACCGCCAGGCATGGCCTTGATTGCCGACCCTTCGCCGCGCAAGGAACTCGGTGCCGCCCTTGGGGTTGGCGTGGATGAGTTGAGTGACGATGACTACGCCGGCATGGATTCCGGTCTTGCCGGGGTGGCCGGTTCCGGCCACGGCCAGACCACCGTGGAACGAGTCACCCAAGGTGTCGTCGGCGGCACCATGGGGCGGGTGACCGGGGATGGTGGTGCACTGTCAGGCGCACAGCTCTCACGCGCCATCGGTGGCCCGATGGGCGCGGTGGGCGGGGCCACACGGGGTATCGGCGACCAGGTGCGCGGTGCGCTGGCCCAGTTCCCGTTGTCGCAGCCAGCCGGGGCAGGTGGCAAATGAGCCGCTTCCACGTCGCCGCCAGTCTGTTGCTGTCCCTTGGTGTTTGCATGTCCGGCGCGCATGCGCAGTCGGCTGCCGAGGGCTACGCCGGAATGCTGTCTTACCTGTCGGCTGACAGCCGCTTGGATGGCGGTGCATTGGCGGGCAGCAATGGCTCGATCAAGCTCAACCAGGCGGCCGGTGACATGAACCTGCAGGCCAATCTGCACAGCATGGCCAGCGGCAGCGGGGCCAGCGCGCAGGTAAGCGCCGCACAACGGCAGCAAGGCGATCTCTTCAATACCCCGACCCTGGCCACGGCCACGATCGGCGGCAATGCGCTGGCCGGTGCCAGCGGCATCGCATCAATCAATCAGGCCAGTGGTGGCGGCAACACGGAGTTGAACTCCGTTACCGCGGCATTGGCCGCACAGGGCATACGCGAGGCAAACGACGAGGCCATGGCTTCGGCGGCAGCACTCGCGTCGGCGGGGGAGCAGCCTGCCATCAGTGATCCACGCGGCACACGACGAGTGGGCGTGGAAGCATCCGCATTGCGCGGTTTCGATGGCGTGCTGCAACTCAATCAAATCGCGGGATCAGGCAATGCAACGGAGAACAGGTTGAGCATCTCCGTGCAGGGCAACCCGTGAAAACTGTTCCATCCACCCGATGCACCAGCAGACTGAATGAGGGGCACCATGAAAGCGATCAAATGGACTGTACTCGCCATGGCGGTTTCCGCGCTGACCCTCAGCGCGGCGGCCAATGCGGCGGATAACCAGAACAAGAGTGCGAACATCGATCACCAGCACAACGTGAACGAGACGCGGACCAATACCAATACCAACACGAACACCAATACGACGACCAACACCAACGTCAACACCAATATCGACACCGATGTTGACCTGAAGTTGGATGCAGCGGCCACGTTGCGCTACAGCGATACACGCAGCAACACCGAGACGACCCGCAGCTCGTCCAACGAGGTGTATGAAAACATCCAGAAGACCTCGAACGTCAGCTCGGATGAGCGCAAGGAAAAGAACAACCACGGTGTTGACGTCAACCTCGAGAAGGACATGCGCCTGAGCTCGGACGTCAATTTCTCGGGTGACCCGACCATCACTGGCGACATCGACCTGGACTCGGCGGCGATTGCCATCATCGACAACCGTCAGTCGGTTTCGGGCAATACCGCCCACAACGGCCTGCTCAGCAACGATGCATCGATCGCCGATGACGTCGGTTCCAATGCTTCGGGCAACCTGGGCTTCAACGTGGCAGCTGGTGACAACAACGCCCAGGACAATGCCGCGGCACTGTCGGCGGCGGATGCGTCCTTCAGCTTCGGCATGGCCGATGCGGAAGTGTTCGTCAACCAGAGCGGCATGAACAACACCACGATGAACCACGGCGTGACCAACGCTGCCGCCATCGGTGGCAACGCGTTCTCCGGTGCCTCCGGCAATATCGGTGTCAACGTCACCTCGGGCAACAACAACGAGCAGAAGAACGCGTTGGCGGCCTCGGTGGCGACCAGTGCCTATGCCACCTCGAGCATCAGCTCCAACCAGGTGTCTTCGGGCAACAAGGTCAGCAACAACGGCTACTACGACCGCATGGTCAGCAGCATCAACGTGAACCTGGGCGGCAAGGTGACTGGCACGACGCAGGGTAGTGGCACCGGCCAGTATGCGGGTACCGGCAACTCCTACCAGAAGACCAACTTCTATCCGGACAACTGGACCGGCAATACGCATACCGGTGGCAACCAGACCGGTCACACCGACTGGGACAACCAGACCCAGGGGGCGGTCGCCAACCCCAACCGTCCGGGTGTGGGTGGCATGGCATGGGACACCGACGAGAAGGGCAACCTGAGCTTCTCGGAAATGGGTACTGCCGATCTGACCGCCAGTCTGAGCGGCACCGTGGTCAACGTGGACTGGATCGCGGTTGATGCGACCAATACCGCCAGCCTGTCGGGCAGTGCGTTCTCCAACGCCTCCGGCAACATCGGTGTCAACGTGTCCTCGGGTACCGGCAACCTGCAGGCCAACAGTCTGGCATTGGCGGTTGCGCAGCCGTCCACCGGCGGCGGTGGTGGCGGTGGTGAGCCCACTCCGTAAGGCAGTTCTTGCTGCCTGAGGAAGCAACATCGTGCTGAGCAAGACCCGACCATCCGCCAATGGTCGGGTGTTCCGGGAGTCCCGGTTCCCCTCCCCCGTGGAGCCGGGGCTCCCACCTGCGGATTTCCTGGAGTGTGCGCCCCATGTTGTGCCGCCTGCTATTGATCACGTGTGTACTTGTGTTGCTGCCGGTCAAAGCAACGGCTGGTGACGTGGCGTTCAGCAGCGTGCTGCCCAATGGCGCGCTGTATAGCGGGCAGGTGGAGAGCATCAAGGAGCGGCGCTTCCGTAACCTGGTACGACAGCAGACCGACTACAGCTGTGGCGCGGCCGCATTGGCCACCATTCTCAAGCATGCCTACCACCTGAACACCGACGAGGCGACGGTGATTGAAGGAATGATGGGCGTCGCCGATCCCGAGCTGGTCCGCCAGCGGGGTTTCTCGCTGCTGGACATCAAGCGCTACGTCGAGTCGCTGGGCATGCGCGGGCGTGGCTACCGTATTGACGAAGACAGGCTCAAGGGCCTGCGCGTGCCGGGACTGGTGCTGATGGACGTGCGCGGCTTTCGCCACTTCGTGGTGCTCAAGCAGGTGCGCGATGGCCGGGTTGAACTGGGCGATCCCATCCTCGGCAATCGCGTGATCCCGTTGCGTGACTTCCTCGATGCCTGGCCATCACGCGCGGTGTTCGTGGTGATAGGCAGCGACTTCGATCGCAACACCGTGCTGCTGCAACCCAGTGAACAAATCAGCGCTCGCGCCCTGGCAGCACGCCAGGGCAACGGGCCCATTACAGATGCGGAGCTGGTCGACTTCGGCTTCACCCATGCCGACCTGTTCTGAAGGAGTCAGCAATGAACTACGTCCCCCCCGCAGTATTGGTAGTGGCAATGGCGCTTGCGCTGCCCGCCCATGCTGGAGAAGGCGCCACGTCACCGGGCAATGGCCTGCACGAGATCCCTGACGAAGAGCTGGGTCAGATGCGGGGCCGCTACACCGTGGGTGGAAACGAAGTGGCCTGGTTTGGCGTGACCATGATTTCGACCTGGCAGGCGGCCAATGGCCAGAGTCTGCAGGGAGCGCTGCAGATAGGCATGGATTTCCGCGACGGCGGTTCACCCAAGGTGAGCTTTGCCCCCAGCGTCACCGTTACCGCCGCCAATGCGCCGCTGCCCGATGTCAGTGGGCGCAGCATCAATGGTGCGGGCCTGGACAATGTGGCCGGGCTCAGCCAGAGCGTGCAGATCGCCGGTGACGGCAATCGCGCCAGCAACGTGCTGCAGTTGAATGTCCGCAATGATGGCGTGGTGCCATCGCAGGCTGGGGGTGCCGGCAACAGCAGTGCGCAGCAGGGGGCAGCCAGTGCGGTTGCAACTTTCGACGGCAGCTCGGCGCGGCTGCAGCTGCAGGTCCAGGGACAGGGTGCGGTACAGCAGTGGCTGCGCAATGGTGCCATGGGGCAGAGCATCCAACTGTTGGGCGACGGCCAGGTAGCGCAGAACCTGGTGCAGATCGACCTGGTGAAACAGTCGCTGGTCGGCAACCTGCCGTTGTCGCAGAACGTGGCACAGGCCATCACGCTCAATCGGGGGATTGGCGGGATTGGCTGGCAATGAGGCCGGTCAGTTCCGGTGATGAACATCATGCAGAGGATCGAGACAATGAACAGACTGGCGATGGCGGCGCTGGTGGGGCTGGCTGTGGTTTCGCCCGCGGTGGCGGCACAGGACGCGGCGGGCGGCACGCCCAGCGATGAGGACGTCAAGGCGCTGGTGGCGCAGCTGGAGGCATTGAAGGCCAGCTATGCGCAGGAGGTCAGGCGCCTGCGCGAGCTGGACATGCAGGTGCAGGCAATCCAGGCACGGGTCAGTGGCAAGACGGCCCAGCCCTTGCCGGCGACAGCACAGGCACAGGCGGCAGCGGCAAGTGCCGCAGCGGACGTGCCCGCACCACCGGCGCAACAAACGGCAGCTGCTGGCGGTGAAGGTTATGCCAGCACCGCAGCCGAGGCCCAGCAGGCCAAGGAGGCCGCCCGGCGCAGTGTGGATGATGCCAAGCAGCAGCAATCGGCCTTGTTCAATCGCCGTTTGACGTTGGAAAACAGCCTCACCTACGCGCGCTACGACCGCAAGCAACTCACGCTCAACGGCTTCCTGGCGCTGGATGCGATCTTCCTGGGCAACATCGCCATCGAGAACGTCGAGTCCGACTCACTGACTTACAACTTCGCCGCGCGCTGGGGCGTCAACCCGCGGTTGACCCTGAATCTGGACGTGCCTTACATCGCGCGCAAGACGATCTACCAGAAAGGCGGTGCCGGTGGTTCGGCGGCGGCCATCGCACAGGAAGAAACCAACGGCACCGGCATTGGCGATGTCACCGTCAGCGCCAACTACAAGTTGTTCGGCGAACGCGGTTGGCGCCCGGAGACGGTGCTGACCGGTGGCATCACCGCACCAACCGGGCGCGAGCCTTACGGCATGGATTGGAAGATCATCGAGCGTGACGATGATGATTTCATACGTTTTGCGGTGCCCGCCGAACAGCCCACCGGCAACGGTGTATGGCAGGCCAACGTGGGCTTGTCGGCAGTCAAGACCGCCGATCCCGCCATCCTGTTCGCCAATGTCGGCTACATCCATTCCTTCGAGCGCAGCTTTGACGACCTTGATTCCAATCCCGATACGGTCAATCCGGGGGACGTCAGGTTGGGCAAGTCGTTCTACTTTGGCGCAGGCATTGCCTTTGCCTTCAATGAACGCACCAGCCTGAGCATTTCCTTCAGCGACAAACTCAGCGCGCGCGCTTCCACCCGCTACAAGGGGGGCAAGTGGGTGAAGATGATCGGCAGTGATGCCAATGCGGGTACCTTGAACCTGGGGGTTACCTACGCGCTGACATCCAAGGCGACCTTCGTCAGCATGCTGGGCGTCGGGCTTACTCCTGATGCGCCAGACTTCAGCCTGGCGTTCAAGGTGCCGTACATGCTGTGACGTGCAGAAGTTTCAGCGCAGGCTGTCCAGGGTCAGTTGGTGTTTGCGGCAAAGCCGGTAGATGGTCACCCGCGATACCCGCATCAGTCGGGCACAGGCGCTGACGTTGAACTGGCTCTGCTGCAGGCAGGACAGCAGGGTTTCGCGTTCGGCGTGGATGCGCGCGCTGTCCAGCTGGCTGCCCTCCAGGGCAGTGCCGGCGGGGCTCAGCTCAAGATCGGCGCAGCTGATCAGCTCGCCTTCGGCCGTGATGGCGGCGCGTTGCACACGGTTGAGCAGTTCACGCACGTTGCCGGGCCAGCTGAAGCGTTCCATGGCCTGCCTGGCGGCGCTGCTGTAGCCGCGTGCGCGGATCTGGTGATGGCCGCGGAAACTGCGCAGGAAGTGATGTGCCAGCAGATCGATATCGCCGCCGCGCTTGCGCAGTGGTGGCATCGACAGGCGCAGCACGTTGAGGCGGTAATACAGGTCGCGACGGAAGCGGCCTTGTTCAACGGCCTGTTCCAGATCCACGTGGGTGGCTGCCAGGATGCGCACGTTTACCCGCACTGCCTGGTTGCTGCCCACGCGCTCGATGGTGCCTTCCTGCAATACCCGTAGCAGACTGGTCTGCGCATCCAGCGGAAGGTCGCCCACCTCATCCAGAAAGACCGTGCCGGTATGTGCGGTTTCAAACAGGCCCTGACGGCGGTTGGTGGCACCGGTGAAGGCACCACGCTCGTGGCCAAACAGCTCCGACTGCACCAGGGTGGAAGGAATGGCGCCGCAGTTGATGGCCTGGAAGGGCTTGTCCGCGCGGGTTGAAAGCTGGTGCAGGGCGTGCGCGGCAACTTCCTTGCCGGTGCCGGTTTCGCCGGTGATCAGCACCGGCAGGTCCACCGGGGCGTACTTGCGCAGCGTCGCGCGCATGTTCAGCATCACGTCGCTTTGCCCCAGCAGGGTCTGCAGCACCTCGGTGGCGGCCGGTGAAGGGACGGCATCCAGCGCCTGCAGCTCGCGCAGCAGGTCGTTGAGGTCAGGTGGGTGCGGGAACTGTTGGCGGCAGGCGGCCAGCAGCGGATGGCGGGGCAGGGGGGCGGTCGAGGTCGCCGGGGTGATGGCAAACAGCGGCATGTGCTGGTGCTCGGCGGTGAACCTGCCGATACGCTCCAGCTCGCTTTCCGAGCTGGTGCGGAAGTCGATCAGGCCAACCACCGTGTCGCCGCCGCGCATGCCAATGTCGGCGGACTGCTGGGGCAACACCGCGCGTATCTGCCAGCCATCCGCAGCCAGCATCACTTTCTCACGGGCCCCCGGTTTTCCAAACCAGATCACACATCGTCTGCTGGACTCAAATGCGGCCGCCATGCTGGTCACCTCTCCATCCGGCGCCACCATATACCTCCCGTTCGGAAAGGTGCAATCGCGATGAGTCCCTGAATTGGCTGCTTAAGTCATTGTTGCCAATTAATTTTTGTGCATTCCGCGTGAGTTCCGGGAACAAAAAAGGCCGCGATCGATGATCGCGGCCTTTCAGCTGTCAAGGTGACCGAGCGCTTACAGCGCCATGCGCCGTGCCTGCATGAACTTGTCGCCCCAATAACCGGTGAGCAGGGTATCGGTACGGACATCCTTGCCGGTGCTGGGCGCGTGCAGGAAGCGACCTTCGCCGACATAGATGCCGACGTGGTCGACACGTCCCTTGCGGCCGAAGAACACCAGGTCGCCAGCGGCCAGCGCCGAGCGGTCGTTGATCAGTTCGGCATTGGCCTGGCTGGCCATCTCACGCGAAACGCGCGGCAGTTCAACGCCCAGGGCGGTACGGAAGACATAGCCGACCAGGCCGCTGCAGTCGAAACCGGCATCCGGCGAGGTGCCGCCCCAGCGGTACGGGGTGCCCAGCAGGGTCATGGCGCGGCGCAGGATGGACTGCACCTTGCCGTCGGAATCATTGGCCAGCGCCGCTTCGGTGGCGGCGGACACGCCCTTCGAAGCATCGTAGGCGGAAATCAGGCGGCCCAGATCACCGGCAAACATCGCCGAGCGGTCCATCAACGGAATGGTGTCGCTGGCGGCCAGGTGTGGCAGCAGGGCGGCCAGCGTGGCGGTTGCGGCGGCGTCGGTCTTGCTGCGGGCCGGTTCGACTTTGGCAGCGGCCGGACGGGCGGCGGGTTCGGCGTCGGCTGCGCTCTGGGCAAAGGCCGGCAGGCTGGCAACGGCCAGTGCGGCGGCGCACAGGAGACGGCGGAACGGCAGGTTGTTGAGCTTGGGCTGGCCCGGTTGGGACGTGTTTTCAGTCGTCACGCGGCAGTCACGAAAAAATTCGATGGGCGATCATGCCTTGTGAAACGTGTGAGTAGGTACAAATTTCGTTAAATAATCGTTATTTTTGGTGACCGACTGCCCGTTTCACCGCAAAACGCGCTTCGCACCGGTGTAATGATCGCGCCAATAGGCCCCATCAAGGTGGTCCAGACGGACGGTGCCGCCGGTGCTGGGCGCATGTACAAAGCGGCCCTCGCCAACATAGATGCCGACGTGCCAGACGTTGCCTTTGTCGCCGAAAAACACCAGATCTCCGGCAGTCAGGCGGTCTGTGGCGATTTTCGGCCCCTGGATGGCGGCCAGCTCGCGCGAGGTGCGGGGCAGGTTGAGCGCCAGCATGTCGCGGTAGACGTAGGTGACCAGGCCGCTGCAGTCGAAACCCGACTCCGGTGTGTTACCGCCATAACGGTAAGGCGTACCCACCAGCCCCAGTGCGCGCATCATCACCGAGGCTGCGGCAGCCGGGTCGGCCGATGCCACCGGCGAATAGTTGCGGCTTGGCGCAGGGGCCGCCGCGCGTTTGGGCGGACTGTGGCCGCAGCCGCTGAGTGCTGCGATGGCCAGGAGCGTGGCCGGCAGGCGCCACGAGCGGAAGCGGGGAACTGGCGTGATGTGCATGGAGCCCGGATAATGCGCCATCTTAGAAGGCCGTCATCATGGCGGCGTCCCCGGCGGCCGACAAGCCGTCCCAACGTCTGCCAGCGGGCAGCCATTTAACAGAGTTACGCATGAAGATCGAAAAAGACCGCGTTGTCCGTTTCCACTACACCGTCTCGGAAGTCGGCCAGGAGCCGATCGAAAGCTCCAAGGAACGTGATCCGTTGGCCATCCTGATCGGCCACGGCAACATCATCCCGGGCCTGGAAGCGGCGATGATGGACAAGGAAGCCGGCGAGAGCTTCGGCGTTGACGTGAAGTCGGCCGACGCCTACGGCGAGCGCCGCGAGGGCCTGAGCCAGCGCGTGCCGAAGAAGCACTTCGGCAACACCCGCCTGGTGCCGGGCCAGCAGGTGATCCTGCAGACCAACTTCGGCCCGCGCGCGGTCACCGTCGAAAAGGTCGGCATGACCGTGGTCGACGTCGACCTGAACCACCCGATGGCCGGCAAGGACCTGCATTTCGACGTGGAAATCGTTGAAGTGCGCGAAGCCAGCGAAGAAGAAGTGCAGCACGGCCACGTCCACGGCGACGGCGGTCACCAGCACTAAGCGTCTGCCGCAAGGTGATGCAACGAACGGCCCGCCAACGCGGGCCGTTCTGCGTTGGGGAGCGCGTCGGTAGTGCCGAGCCATGCTCGGCATGGCGCTGGCCTTCGAATGCCCGCGCTCGGCAAGCCGCGCAGCTGGCAATGTCGCTGCCGAGCATGGCTCGGCACTACCGTGGTCCGCGTGCTCTAATCGCGCACCTGTACCCAGCAAGGCTGTCGATGTTGTCCAGCTCCTCCTTCCAGCCGGTGGCGGCCAACGAACGTATCGTCCGCCTGGACGTGCTGCGCGGCCTGGCCTTGTTCGGCATTCTGCTGATGAACATCGAGGCCTTCAGTGGGCCCCTGGACCTGTCCTTCACCGGCATCGATCCGCGCTGGACCGGCTGGGACTACTGGGCCGATGCCTTTGTCTATGTCTTCGTGCAGGGCAAGTTCTTCACCCTGTTCTCGTTGCTGTTCGGCGTCGGCTTTGCGGTGATGGCCCAGCGTGCCGAGCAGGCCGGGCGCGAGTTCACCCTGTTCTACCTGCGCCGCAGCCTGGGGCTGCTGGTGATCGGCCTGGTGCATGCACTGCTGGTCTGGTCCGGCGACATCCTGGTCTGTTATGCGCTGCTGTCCTTCGTGCTGCTGGCCTTCCGCGAAGCGCCGCGCAGTTGGCTGCCGGTACTGGGCAGCGTGGCCTATCTGGGTGCGGTGATGTTGATGTTGCTGCTGGGCGCGATCATGGCGCTGGTGCCGGACAAGGATGCAACGCAGATGGTCAGCACCGCGCAGGCATCGATCGACGCGCAGCGCCTGGCCTACGGTCATGGCAGCTATCTGCAGGCGGTGGCGCAGCGCCTGCGTGATTTTGGTACTGCGATGGGGGCCTTGCTGCTGGTTGGGCCACAGGTATTGGGCATGTTCCTGCTGGGCGCCTGGTTCGCCCGCAGTGGCGCCATCGTCGAACCCGCGCGCTTCCCAAGGCTGTGGGCAGTACTACGTTGGCTGCTGCTGCCCTTGGGGCTGGCGTTGATGCTGGGCAGCGTGAGTCTGCAGTCGTATATGCCGCCGGGCCAGTTCGGCATGCGTACCGGCGTGGTCTATGCCTTGACCGCGCTTGCCGGCCTGCTGATGTGCCTGGGCTATCTGGCCTGGGGCGTACGCTGCAGCCAGCGGCTGCAATGGTTGGCGCCGGCCGGGCGGATGGCGCTGAGCAATTACCTGGGGCAGTCGCTGGTCTGCACGCTGGTGTTCTATGGCTATGGGCTGGGCGGGTTCGAGCAGATGGGGCGGGCCTGGCAACTGGCGTTTGCCGTTGCACTGTTCGCGCTGCAGGTAGTGCTGAGCCATCTGTGGCTGCGCCATTTCCGATTTGGTCCGGCCGAGTGGCTGTGGCGCTGGTTCACTTACTTGCAGATGCCACCACTGCGACGGTGAACGGGTCTGCCCGCCTAAGATGGGTGGGTGAGCGTTCCTGAAGACGATGTAGTGATCATTGGTGCCGGTGCTACCGGCCTGGCAACAGCCCTGGCCTTGTCTGCTGCTGGCCGGCAGGTCAGGCTGATGGATGCCGGGCAGGTCGGTGGCGCGACCTCGTATGGCAACTGCGGCACCATCACCCCAAGCCATGCGCCGCCATTGGCCGCGCCGGGCGTACCGCTGCGCGCATTGCGCTGGATGCTGTCGCCGCAGGCGCCGCTGTACATCCCGCCGCGGCTGGATCCGGCACTGTGGCGTTGGCTGCTGCATTTCACCGCGCGTTGCAATCAACGCGACTGGTTGCAGAGCACGCGCGGCAGGGCGGCGTTGTTGAACGATTCGCGGCAGCGCCTGGCCGATTGGGTGCAGCGTTATCAGCTGCAGTGCGAGTTCGCCGAACAGGGCCTGGACTATGTATTCCACAGCCAGCGCAGTTTTGAACAGCATGCCGCGCAGTGCGCTGCATTGCAGGCCTTCGACATCGACACCACGGTGATTGCAGGCAGCGACTATCTGGCGCGGGAGCCGGCCTTCAAGCCCGGGGTGGTGGGGGCGATCCACTTTCCGGATGACGCCAGCCTGCGCCCGGATCGCTACACCGCCGAGCTGGCGCGGGTGCTGCGTGCACAAGGTGTGGTGATCGAGGAGCATTGCCGGTTGCAGGCCTTCGAGCCCGGTGACCGTGGTGTGCGGGTCAGCAGCAGCCGTGGCCCACGGCAGGCGCGCGAGCTGGTGCTGGCCACGGCGGCCTGGTCACCGCAGTTGGCCGCCCAGGTGGGGCTGCGCGTACCGATACAGGCCGGCAAGGGCTATTCGATCACCGCCAGCCGCCCGGCCTTGGTGCCGCAGCGGCCGGTGGTGCTGAAGGATCGTTCGGTATTCGTCATCGGCTGGGACGGCTGCATCCGCCTCGGCGGCACGATGGAGTTCTCCGGCCACGACGCCCGCTTGAACGGCACCCGCCTGCAGGCATTGGAAGACGGCGCGCGCGCCTACCTGCATCAGCCGCTGGGCGAGACGATCCATCAGCGCTGGTGTGGTTGGCGGCCGATGACCTGGGATGACATGCCGCTGCTGGGGCGTTCGCCGCGGCATGCTCACGTCTGGTTGGCGGCAGGTCATGGCATGCTCGGCATCAGCATGAGCAGTGGGAGTGGACAACTGATGGCCGATCTGATTACCGGGCGCACGCCTGCAATCGACCCGAGGCCTTACCGCGTGGAGCGCTTCCAATGAGCGCGCGCAGCTATGACGTGGTGGTATTGGGTGGCGGTTCCGGGGGCCTGGCCGCCGCGTTCCGCGCAACATCCTATGGTGCCAAGGTGGCGATGCTGGAGCCGGCCGCGCTGGGCGGCACCTGTGTCAACGTGGGCTGCGTGCCGAAGAAGGCAATGTGGTTGGCGGCCGACCTGGCCGAGCGCATCGGCCTGGCCCGGCAGATGGGCTTTGATCTCCCTGCCGAGCCGGCGCTTGCCTGGCCCACCCTGATCGCGCGCCGCCAGCAGTACATCACCAACATCCATGCCAGCTACCAGAAGCGGCTGGATGAAACCGGCGTGGTCCGCATCAGCAGCCGCGGTCATCTGCTCGATGGCAACACAGTGCAATGCGAGGACGGCACGCAGTTCAAGGCGGCGCATATCGTCATTGCCACCGGCGCGCATCCGCTCAAACCAAGCTTGCCTGGCGCCGAGCTCGGGGGCGTGTCGGATGATTTCTTTGCCTTGCGGGAACGGCCCGGCCGGGTGGCCCTGGTAGGCGGTGGCTATATCGCGGTCGAGCTGGCCGGGGTGCTGCGTGCCTTGGGCAGCGAAGTGGCGCTGCTGGTGCGTGGCCAGCGCCTGCTGGACAAATTCGATGCCGAGCTGGCCGACCAGCTTGCCGAGAACCTGCGCCTGCAGGGCGTGGAGTTGCATTTCGGCTGCCAGCTGCAGGCGCTGGAAAAACAGGGCGGACGGATCGCCGCGCAGCTGCGCAATGGGCCCGAACACAGCGTGTTCGATACAGTGCTGTTTGCTACCGGGCGCGGACCCAATACCGTAGGCCTGGGGCTTGCGCAGGCCGGCGTGGCGCTGGACGACAAGGGCGCGATCAGCGTGGACGAGTACCAGAACACATCGGTGCCGGGCATCTATGCGGTAGGCGATGTCACCGGCCGGGTGACCTTGACGCCGGTGGCGATTGCCGCCGCACGTCGGCTGATGGACCGGGTGCTGGGCGGGCAGGCGCAGGCGCGCCTGGATTACGAGACCATTCCCAGTGTGGTATTCGCGCATCCGCCCTTGGGCACGGTGGGCCTGAGCGAGGAAGAAGCCGGCAAGCGCTTCGGCAAGATCAGCACGTATTACAGTCGTTTCCGCCCGATGCTGCAGGCGCTGGGGCAGGGCGAGGTGCGCAGCCTGTTCAAGATGGTCTGCGCCGGTGAGGACGAAAAGGTGGTGGGTATCCATCTGCTGGGCGAGGGCGCCGACGAAATCCTGCAGGGCTTTGCGGTGGCAGTGAAGGCCGGGGTGACGCGCCGCCAGCTGGAGGACACCGTGGCCATCCATCCGACCTCGGCCGAGGAAGTGGTGTTGATGCGCTGAGGGTGTGCTTGCGGGCGCATGCGGGCAGCATGCGCCCCTTGCTGTGACGCGGCGGCTTGGTCCACCGGCGCAGGGTGGATCGTGCCGATTCTGGCCTTGGTCCTAGCCTGCGCATCGTCCGCTGCCGGCAGCCTTCATAATGACCGACCCTCTCCCCCGGATGCCGTAGCACCGTGACTGCTCCACCCCCGCGTGAGGCCGCGTCCAACCTGCCTACCAGTTCACGTCGGCTGTTGATCAGCGGCTTGTTGCTGGCCGGCGTCGGCGCGATAGCCGCCTCCGGCAAGGCGGTGATCGTCAAGCTGGCCTACCGCCATGGTGCCGACGCGACAGCGTTGCTGGCCCTGCGGATGCTGATCGCCTTCCCATTCTTCATCGCCATGGGCGTGTGGGCGGCGCGCCGTGCGCAGCCGCTTAGCCGCGGTGATCGCTGGCGGGTGCTGCTGCTGGGCTTCAGTGGCTATTACCTGTCCAGCTACCTGGATTTCCTTGGCCTGCAGTACATCAGCGCCACGCTGGAACGGCTGATCCTCTACCTCAGTCCCACCCTGGTGGTGCTGATCGCGCTGCTGGTACTCAAACAGCGGCCAACCCGCATGCAGGTGGCGGCACTGCTGGTCAGCTACCTGGGCGTTTTGCTGGCCTTTGGCCATGACATCCAGCTCGAAGGCCAGCGCACCCTGATCGGTTCGGCCTTGGTATTTGCCAGTGCGTTGAGCTATGCGGTCTACCTGTTCGGCAGTGGCCAGTCGGTGGCGCGGATCGGTGCGGTGCGCCTGACCGCCTACGCCAGCATGGTGGCCTGCGTGCTGTGCATCGGCCAATACCTGCTGTTCCAGCCCATCGACGCGCTGTGGACATACGCCCCGGCGGTGTACTGGCTGTCGCTGCTCAACGGCACCGTGTGCACGGTGCTGCCAGTGCTGGCGATCATGATCGGGGTCAAGCGGATAGGCTCCTCGCTGGCCGCACAGGTGAGTATGCTGGGGCCGGTTTCCACGATTGTGCTCAGCGTATGGCTGCTCGACGAACCCATGGGGATCTGGCAAAGCGCCGGGACGATACTGGTGCTGCTGGGCGTGCTGCTGGTGGGCAGCGGCGTGGCCAAGCGCCGGTGAGTCCGGCGCCGGATGCTGCCGACGGGCATGCGCGCATCCTGGCGGCAATCCGGGCAATCCCACGCGGGCAGGTGATGGGATATGGCGAGGTCGCGGCCAAGGCCGGCCTGCCCGGACGGGCACGGCTGGTGGCGCGCCTGCTGGGCAGCAACGACGATCCCGCGCTGCCCTGGCACCGGGTGCTGCGCTCGGACGGGCGCATCGCCATGCCGGAGGGCTCGCGCGGCTGGCGCGAGCAGAGCCAGCGCCTGCGTGCCGAGGGTGTGCAGGTGGAGAACGGGCGGGTGAAGCGGGCAAAACGGGTGACGACGATGGACGAGGCGATCTGGGGCCCGGCCTAGCTGCTACGGCTATGATGTGAGCAGTTTCCCTGGATGCCACCATGTTCCCGCGCCTTCCCAAAATCACCCAGACGTTGCTGATTGCCAACGTGGTGCTGTTCCTGCTGCAGCAGCTGCCGCAGACGGCAGGCATCTTTACCCAGTTGATGCTGTGGCCATTGGGGTCGCAGCAGGTCTTCGCCGATTCACCGGGATTTGAGCCGTGGCAGCTGTTGAGTTACAGCTTCCTGCATGGTGGCTTCGGCCATCTGTTCTTCAACATGCTGGCGCTCTTCATGTTCGGCGCACCGCTGGAAATGACCTGGGGCGAGAAGCGTTTCCTGACCTATTACCTGGTGTGCGTGGTCGGTGCCGGTCTGTGCCAGTTGCTGGTCGCGGCGCTGGCCGGTGAGTACAACCCGGTGCTGGGGGCCTCTGGCGGCGTGTTCGGCCTGTTGCTGGCCTATGGCATGTTGTTCCCGAACCAGCGGGTGATGCTGTTGTTCCCGCCGATTCCGATGAAGGCGCGTACCTTCGTCATCGTGTTCGGCGCGATCGAACTGCTGCTGGGCTTCACTGGCTGGCAGCCGGGCGTGGCGCATTTCGCACATCTGGGCGGCATGCTGTTTGGCTGGTTGCTGATCCGCTATTGGCGCGGGCAACCGCCGTTCAACAAGCGCGGCCCAAACCACCTGCGCCGCGTCAAGTAATGAATGTAGTGCCGAGCCATGCTCGGCAAGGGCTCTACCAACAGAGCTGAAAGGTGTAGTGCCGAGCCATGCTCGGCAGGGGCTCTACCAACAGAGCTGAAAGATGTAGTGCCGAGCCATGCTCGGCAGGGGCTCCACCAACAGAGCTGAAAGATGTAGTGCCGAGCCATGCTCGGCAGGGGCTCTACCAACAGATCCGAAAGATGTAGTGCCGAGCCATGCTCGG
>DAMCTY010000033.1:42903-43673 GCA_032112995.1 Stenotrophomonas sp.
GGCCTCACCGGGAAAGCCCCTGCCGAGCATGGCTCGGCACTACAGTAAGAATGCAAAAAGGCGCGGAGTCCGCGCCTTTTTGCTTCCTTCAATTCCGCATCAGCGCCAGATCTTGAGCTGATCGGCCTCGCTGCGCTGCATCGGCTGGCCCGGCTTGCAGCTGAAGGTTTCACCAAAGGCCGGCAGGTTGGACAGCGGCGTATTGGTGCGCCAACGGCCCGGTGCACGCACGTCCGAGGCCAGGCGTTGCACGGCCTCATTCGGCGACAACTGCTGTGCCCACAGGCCGGCCCAGCCCTTGAAGAAGGCCTGCTTGTCGGCCGGGGCAGCATTGGCCTGCGCGGCGCTGAAGGCGTCCCAGGCGATTTCGACGCCGGAGATGTCGGCCATGTTCTCGTCGCGGGTCAGCTCGCCATTGACCTTGGCGTCCTTCACGCCCGGGAAGGCCAGCCCGCCGTACTGCACCACGGCGCGGTTGCCAAGCAGGGTCCAGGCGCTCTTGTCGGCCGGCGTCCACCAGCTGCGCAGCTCGCCCTTGGCGTCGATCATCGCGCCCTTGACGTCGATGGCGCGGCTGACTTCGTGCGCGACCATGCCGCCGAACGCGCCGAACTTTTCAGCCGGAGTGGCGGCTTCGGCAAAGATCGGGCCCTGCAGGGCAGCGGCGGTGACGATCAGGCGGTTCTGCGCGATGTCGTAGCTGATGGCCGGCTGTTGCGGCAGCACGTCCCAGCGACGGTCGGCGTTGCCCTTGCCGATGCGCTTCATTT
>DAMCTY010000034.1:0-43119 GCA_032112995.1 Stenotrophomonas sp.
CGCCGGCCCAGCCGGCGAAACCTGCGCCGGCTGCAGCGGCTGCCGATCTGGCCCAGGTCGGCGCGCTGCGCATCGGCGCGGCGTTTGGCAAGGCGCCCGGCGACAAGGCCTTCGTCTCGGCAGGCATGCGCGAGGCGATGGAAGGCGATTGCGAGTACTACGACCAGGGCACGCTGCCGCAGGGCATGTCGATGATGGTGATCGCCGACCGCATCGCCCGCTTCGAGGTGGATGCGGTGGACGATCCTGGCCAGCGCGTCACCGCGCCGCCAGCGGATGCAGCGGCCCTGCCGTATGGCCTGTGGGTGGGCATGACCGTGGCCGAGGCCAAGCAGCGCTTGCCGGCGGGTGTGGTCACCACAGCGCACGCCTATAACGCGCCGGACGGGAATTACCTCACCTGGACCGACAAGGCCGCCAAACTGGCCCTGCGCCTGGAAACACTCAATGGTCTGGTCACCTCCATTTACTGGGGCCAGCCTGATGCGGTTGAACTGATTGAAGGATGTACCTGAGATGGCTGTGAGCCGAATTGACGACTGCTTCGCCCGCCTGCGTGCCGATGGCCGCAAGGCGCTGATTCCGTTCATCACCGCCGGCGATCCGTCGCTGGAAGCGACCGTGCCGGTGATGCATGCACTGGTCCAGGCCGGCGCCGATGTGATCGAACTGGGCGTGCCGTTCTCCGACCCGATGGCCGATGGCCCCACCATCCAGCGCAGCTCCGAGCATGCCCTGGCACGCGGGGCAGGGCGGCAATACGTGCTGGACACGGTGGCGCGCTTCCGCCAGACCGATACGACCACCCCGGTGGTGCTGATGGGCTATCTCAATCCGGTTGAGATCCGCGGTTATCAGCGCTATGCCGAAGAGGCGGTGGCCGCCGGTGTGGACGGCATCCTGCTGGTGGACCTGCCGCCGGAAGAGGCCGAGGAGCCGCGCGCCATATTCAGCCAGGCGGGCCTGGCCCTGATCCTGCTGGCTTCGCCGACCAGCAGTGCTGCGCGTCTGGACAGCCTGTGCCAGGCCGCCCAGGGCTATCTGTACTACGTCAGCTTTGCCGGGGTGACCGGTGCCTCCGAGCGGCTGGACAGTGCTGCCGCCAGCGAGCGCCTGCGCCTGCTGCGCAGCCGCTCCAGTGCGCCGGTGGTGGCCGGTTTCGGTATCAAGGACGCGGCCAGCGCGGCCGCCATGGCGGTGGATGCCGACGGCGTGGTGGTGGGTAGCGCGCTGGTGTCCACGCTGGCCGAGGCGGCCGATCCGGCGGCGGCGGCTGCGGGGTTCCTCAAGCCGCTGCGTGAAGCGCTGGATCGCTGAGCGGCGCACCATAGTGCCGAGCCATGCTCGGCAGCGGCATTCCCAGTAGAGCTCCTTGCCGAGCATGGCTCGGCACTACGGGCAGGGCAGGCAAACATACGCGGCAGTAGGGATTTGGCCACGTTCAGTGCTGCGTCTTGGTCGCAGTGGTGAGCTAGACTGTGAGCCCTGTCGTGGCCGCAAGGCCACCCTGAACGGAACTGTCATCCCGCATGAGTTGGCTCAGCAAGTTGATGCCGTCCGGCATCCGTACCGACAACACGCCCTCCAAAAAACGCAGCGTCCCCGAGGGGCTGTGGGAAAAATGCTCAAGCTGCGGCGCGGCCCTGTACCGCCCGGAGCTGGAAGAAAACCTGGAGGTCTGCCCCAAGTGCGGCCACCACATGGCCATCCGTGCGCGTGCGCGCCTGGCCTCGCTGTTCGACGTGGACAGCACCACCGAGATCGCCGCCCGCCTGGGCCCGACCGACGTGCTCAAGTTCAAGGACCAGAAGAAGTACGGCGAGCGCATCAAGGCAAGCCAGAAGAACACCGGCGAGTACGACGCGCTGGTGGCGATGCGCGGCCTGCTGAAGGGGCGCCCGTTGGTGGCCTCCTCGTTCGACTTCGCCTTCATGGGCGGGTCGATGGGCTCGGTGGTCGGTGAGCGTTTCTCGCTGGCCGCTGAAACTGCGCTGGAGATCGGCTCGCCCTATGTCTGCTTCTCCGCTTCCGGCGGTGCGCGCATGCAGGAAGGCCTGTTCTCGCTGATGCAGATGGCCAAGACCTCGGCCGCGCTGGCCAAGCTGCGCGAAGCTGGCCTGCCCTACATCTCGGTGCTGACCCATCCCACCACCGGTGGCGTGTCGGCCTCGTTCGCGATGCTGGGTGATATCAACATCGCCGAGCCGCAGGCGCTGATCGGCTTTGCCGGCCCGCGCGTGATCGAGCAGACCGTGCGTGAAAAGCTGCCCGAAGGTTTCCAGCGTTCGGAGTTCCTGCTTGAGCACGGCGCCATCGACCAGATCTGCGATCGCCGCGAAATGCGTGATCGCCTGGCCGACCTGCTGGCCATGCTGACCAATCAACCCCAAGCTGACAAGGACGTGGCAGCCTGATGAGCAATCGCAAGTATTTTGGTACCGACGGCATCCGCGGCCGTGTCGGCAAGGGCGTCATTTCCGCTGATTTCGTGCTGCGCGTGGGCAACGCGTTGGGGCGGGTACTGGTACAGCGCAGTGGCGGTGGCCATCCGACCGTGGTGATCGGCAAGGACACCCGCATCTCCGGCTATATGTTCGAGTCGGCGCTGGAAGCGGGTCTGGTCGCTGCCGGTGCCAATGTACAGTTGCTCGGCCCGATGCCGACCCCGGCGGTGGCCTTCCTGGCGCACACCCTGGGCGCGGACGCCGGCATCGTCATCAGTGCCTCGCACAACCCGCACCATGACAACGGCATCAAGTTCTTCTCCGCCGAAGGCGAGAAGCTGGATGACGCGACCGAGGAAGCGCTGGAAGCGGCAATGGACCAGCCCTTTGCCACGGTTGAATCCGAGCAGTTGGGCAAGGCGATGCGTGCGCGTGACGCGGTGGGACGCTATATCGAGTTCTGCAAGGCCAGCGTGCCGCGTGATTTCTACCTGCGCGGGCTCAAGGTGGTGCTGGATTGTGCCCATGGCGCCACCTACCACATCGCGCCGCTGCTGTTCCGCGAGCTGGGTGCCGAGGTGATCGCGATCGGTGCCGAGCCCAACGGCGTCAATATCAATGACGGCGTGGGCTCCACCCATATCGACAACCTGGCCCGCAAGGTCGTGGAAGTCGGGGCTGACATGGGCATCGCCTTCGATGGCGACGGCGACCGTGTGCTGATGGTGGATGACACCGGTGCAGCGGTGGATGGCGATGGCCTGCTCTACATCCTGGCCAAGGCCTGGCAGGCCAGCGGCCGCCTGCGTGGTCCGGTGGTGGGCACCTTGATGACCAATTACGGGCTGGAGCAGGCGCTGGAGCGCCAGGGCATTGCGTTCGTGCGCGCCAATGTGGGCGACCGCTACGTGCACCAGGCCCTGGTCGAAGGCAAGGGCGTGCTGGGTGGCGAAGCCTCCGGTCACATTCTGTGCCTGGACCGGGCCACCACTGGCGACGCCATCGTCAGCGCCCTGCAGGTGCTGGAGGTGCTGGGCAGTGCCGGTCAGAGCCTGCGTCAGGCGGGTGAGGGCTTGGCCATGGTGCCGCAGAAGACCATCAATGTGCGGCTGGATAGCGGCGCCCGCGAAGTGGTCAAGAGTGCGCCCGTGCAGGAAGCATTGGCGGCTGCACAAGCCGCAGTGGCTGGCCGCGGCCGGGCGTTCCTGCGCCCCTCGGGCACCGAGCCGGTGGTGCGGGTCACGGTCGAGGCCGACGAGGCCGGGCTGATGGCTGCAACCCTCGAAGCGCTGGCCGACGCCGTCCGTTCTGCTGCTGCACAGGTTTGAGCTGGATCATAGTGGTGTACCCGGGGTGTCGGTTCCAATGGCCGGCACCCCGTTCCCTTCTCTGGAGTAGTTGAATGAGTTCCCGTATTCCCACCCTCGACATCACCCGCTTCGATACCGACCGTGAGGCCTTCGTGGCTGAGCTGGGCGCGGCCTATCGCGAGTGGGGTTTCGCGGGCATTCGCAACCATGGCATCCCCCAGGCCGACATTGATGCCGCGTATGACGTCTTCAAGGCGTTCTTCGCACTGCCGGATGAGGTGAAGAAGCAGTACCACGTGGCCGGTGGCGGTGGCGCCCGCGGCTACACGCCGTTCGGCGTGGAGACTGCCAAGGGCTCCAAGCACTTCGACCTGAAGGAGTTCTGGCATATCGGCCGTGAGATCCCGGACGATTCCAAGTACCGCGAGGTGATGCCGCCGAACCTGTGGCCGAGCGAGGTGCCGGGCTTCAAGGAGCACGGTTACGGCCTGTACCAGAAGCTGGACCAGCTGGGTTCGCGCGTGCTGTCGGCGCTGGCCCTGCACATCGGCCTGCCGGAGGCGTTCTTTGCCGACAAGACCAATAACGGCAATTCGATCCTGCGCCCGATCCATTACCCGCCGATCACCACCGACGACATCCCCAATGTGCGCGCCGGTGCCCATGGTGACATCAACTTCATCACCTTGCTGGTTGGTGCCAGTGCCGCCGGCCTGGAAGTGCAGTCGCACGAAGGCGAGTGGGTGCCGTTCACCTCCGACGCCGACACCATCGTGGTCAACATCGGTGACATGCTGCAGCGCCTGACCAACCACGTGTACCCGTCCACCATCCACCGCGTGGTCAATCCCCCGGGTGAGCTGGCCCGCCAGCCGCGCTATTCGGTGCCGTTCTTCCTGCACCCGAACCCGGACTTCCTGATCGATGTGCTGCCCTCGTGCATCAGTGCGGAAAACCCGAGCCGTTACCCGCAGGCGATCACCGCCCATGGCTTCCTTGAAGAGCGCCTGCGCGAAATCAAGCTGAAGTAAGCTGCGCCGGCCCTTGGGCTGGGTGTGGTAGCGACGCCGTCGTGGCCCCGGGCTGCGGCGGCGTTCGTGCATCTTGTCCCGGCTTGTCCGCGTGTTGTCCTGGCAATGTCTGCATATCGGCTATCCTTAGCCATAACTTTTTATCGGGGAGTTGGGCCTGCATGCGTCGCAAGATCGTTGCTGGTAACTGGAAGCTGCACGGCAGCCGTGATTTCGCTACCGAGCTGGTAGGCAAGGTGGCTGCTGGCCTGCCGCTGGAAGGGGTGGATGTGCTGGTGCTGCCGCCGCTGCCCTACCTGGGCGATCTGGTCGAGGATTTCGAGGGTACGGTGCTGGCCTTTGGTGCCCAGGACGTGAGCAGCAACGAGAAGGGCGCTTATACCGGTGAGGTCTCGGCGGCAATGCTGGTGGACGTGGGCGCGACCCATGGCCTGGTAGGGCACTCGGAGCGTCGCCAGTACCACCATGAAAGCAGTGAGCTGGTCGCGCGCAAGTTCGTGGCGGCCAGTCATGCGGGCCTGATTCCAGTCTTGTGCGTAGGTGAGACGTTGGAGCAGCGCGAGGCTGGCCAGACCGAGCAGGTGATCGCCGCGCAGCTGGCGCCGGTGCTGGAGCTGGCGGGGGTGCAGGCCTTCGCCAAGGCGGTGGTGGCCTATGAGCCGGTATGGGCCATTGGCACCGGGCGTACCGCCACGCCGGCCCAGGCGCAGGCCGTACATGCGTTCATTCGTGGCGTAGTAGCCAAGGCCGATGCTAGAATCGCCGATTCGTTGCCGCTCCTCTATGGTGGCAGCGTGAAGCCCGACAATGCCGCAGAGCTGTTTTCGCAGCCTGACGTGGATGGCGGGCTGGTAGGCGGCGCATCGCTGGTGGCGGAGGATTTCCTGGCCATTGCGAGGGCAGCAGCCGGTCGCTAACGGGTAATTGTCCGGGACGGATTTCAAATGCTGATGTTGATCCTCAATGTGGTCTATGTGCTGGTGGCGATCGCGATGATCGCGCTGATCCTGATGCAGCGTGGCTCGGGTGCCGCAGCCGGTTCCGGCTTTGGTGCCGGTGCCTCGGGTACGGTGTTCGGCGCGCGTGGTGCCTCCAACTTCCTGTCCAAGAGCACAAAGTGGCTTGCCGTTGTGTTTTTCGGCATCAGCCTGTTCATGGCCTGGTATGCCACCCATGGCGCCCGCCCGACCAACCAGGGCCTGGGCGTGATGTCGCAGGTGGAAGCCCCGGCTGCGGCCCCGGCTGCCGCCCCGGCAGGCGAATTGCAGCCGCTGCCGGCCGCTCCGGCCGCCTCGGCGGTGGGTGAGGTGCCGCAGGCAGCCGCCCCGGCAGAAAATATTCCCGTCCAGAGTGAAGAAAAGCCCGCAGAGGGCTCCCAGAAAGACTGAAGACGGTTACAATACGCAGCGCACTGCTGAACCGGCAGTGCTGACGTAGGCCCAGGTGGCGGAATTGGTAGACGCACTACCTTGAGGTGGTAGCGACGAGAGTCGTAGGGGTTCGAGTCCCCTCTTGGGCACCATTGTTTCATGCGGGTACACGGGTTGCGGCAGCGCCCGTCGTGGCAACTCCCGTCAATCCCCCATGCCTTGGCACCTGCAGGTGTCCCGGGCAGAGGCAAGAGAGAATCGCTGTGCTGGCCGAATATTTGCCGTCTCTGCTGTTTCTGATCGTCGCCACCGGCATCGGCGTTGCGCTGATGTTGATCGGCCGGTTCCTCGCTCCCCGTTCCCCGGATAACGAGAAACTCTCGGCCTACGAGTGCGGCTTCGAGGCGTTCGAGAACGCGCGCATGAAGTTCGATGTGCGCTACTACCTGATCGCCATCCAGTTCATCGTCTTTGACCTGGAAATCATCTTCATCGTGCCTTGGACCCAGGTGTTCATGGAGCTCGGCGCTCGTTCGCTGGTCACCATGGGCCTGTTCGTGGGCATGCTGTTCCTTGGCTTTATCTACGTGTGGAAGAAGGGAGCGCTGGAATGGGAGTGATCCAAACTCTCGACGGCCTGATGAACAACCCCGTCCCGGAAGGGCGGGTTGATGACATTCTGCGGCCTGAAGGCGACAACCCCCTGCTCGAGAAGGGCTATGTGACCACCAGCGTCGACGCGCTGCTGAACTGGGCACGTACCGGCTCGATGTGGCCGATGACCTTTGGTCTGGCCTGCTGTGCGGTGGAAATGATGCATGCCGGCGCGGCGCGCCTGGACCTTGACCGCTACGGTGTGGTGTTCCGCCCGTCGCCGCGTCAGTCCGACGTGATGATCGTGGCCGGCACTCTGGTCAACAAGATGGCCCCGGCGCTGCGCAAGGTCTACGACCAGATGCCGGACCCGAAGTGGGTCATTTCGATGGGTAGCTGCGCCAATGGTGGCGGCTACTACCACTATTCGTATTCCGTGGTGCGCGGCTGTGATCGCGTGGTGCCGGTGGACGTCTACGTCCCGGGCTGCCCGCCGACCGCCGAAGCACTGGTGTACGGCATTTTGCAGCTGCAGAAGAAGATCTGGCGTACCCAGACCATCGCGCGCTGATCCCTTTTTACAATCAAGAGCACGCCAGCCCCCATGGCCCAGCAAGCACCTTCTCTCATCGAACGACTCCGCGCGCGCTTTGCCGACGCGCAGGTCGTGGTGGTCGAACCGCGCGGCGAAGTTACGCTGGAAGTAGCTGTCGCTGATTGGCACGCAACTGCCCTGGCATTGCGCGACGAGTTCGGCTTCGAGCACGCTACCGACCTGTGCGGTGTCGACTACCTTGGTTACGGCAGCGACGAGTGGGATACCTCGGACGTTTCCTCGCACGGCTTCAGCCGTGGCGTGGAAGGCAAGGGCGCTGGCCGTTTCGCCTGGGGCGAGTTTCCCAGCCACGAAACCGCCGAAGGTGCCCAGCCCGATGCGCTGCCCAAGCAGCGTTTCGCGGTGGTCTGCCAGCTGCGTTCCTACCAGCACAACCAGCTGCTGCGCATCCGCTGCTTTGCTCCGAGCGAATCGCTGCCGGTGGTGGCATCGCTGACCGACATCCATCCGGGCCTGAACTGGTTCGAGCGCGAGGCGTTCGACCTGTACGGTGTGATCTTCGAAGGTCACCCGGACCTGCGCCGCATCCTGACCGACTACGGTTTCGTGGGCCATCCTTTCCGCAAGGATTTCCCGCTGATCGGCAACGTCGAGGTGCGTTACGACGAAGAAAAGAAGCGCGTGGTGTACGAGCCGGTGACCTCGGTCGAGCCGCGCGTCGGCGTGCCGCGTGTCATCCGCGACGATGCCCGTTTCCAGACCGCTGAAGGCGAGCGCGCGCAGACGGAGGCAAGCAAGTGAGTGCGGACGTAAAGAGGGAATTCCACCAGGCTTCGCAGGCCTTTGCGAGCAATCCTGCTGAAGCGAAGCAGGAAATCCGCAACTACACCATGAACTTCGGCCCGCAGCATCCGGCCGCGCACGGTGTGCTGCGCCTGATTCTGGAAATGGACGGCGAGACCATCATGCGCGCCGATCCGCATATCGGCCTGCTGCATCGCGCGACCGAGAAGCTGGCCGAGTCCAAGCCGTTCAATCAGTCGGTCGGCTACATGGACCGCCTGGATTACTGCTCGATGATGTGCAACGAGCACGCCTATGTGCGTTCCATCGAAACCCTGATGGGTATCGAGGTGCCCGAGCGTGCGCAGTACATCCGCACCATGTTCGACGAAATCACCCGCATCCTGAACCACCTGATGTGGTTGGGTTCCAACGGCCTGGATCTGGGCGCGATGGCGGTGATGCTGTACGCCTTCCGTGAGCGCGAAGAGCTGATGGACTGCTACGAGGCGGTTTCCGGCGCGCGCATGCACGCGGCGTATTACCGTCCGGGCGGCGTGTACCGCGACCTGCCGGACACCATGCCCAAGTACAAGGAATCGCGCTGGCACAAGGGCAATGCGCTCAAGCGCCTGAACGCCTCGCGCGAGGGCTCGCTGCTCGACTTCCTGGAGAACTTCACCAGTGAGTTCCCCAAGCGTGTCGACGAATACGAAACCCTGCTGACCGACAACCGTATCTGGAAGCAGCGTACCGTTGGCATCGGCGTGATCACCCCGGAACACGCGCTGGCCTGGGGCATGACCGGCGTGATGCTGCGTGGCTCGGGCATTGCCTGGGACCTGCGCAAGAAGCAGCCGTATGCCAAGTACGATGCGGTCGATTTCGACCTGCCGCTGGGCACCAACGGCGACTGCTACGACCGTTACCTGGTCCGCGTTGCCGAGATGCGCGAATCCAACCGCATCATCAAGCAGTGTGTGCAGTGGCTGAAGGCCAACCCCGGCCCGGTGATGGTCAAGAACTTCAAGGTCGCTCCGCCGGCTCGCGCCGAGATGAAGGACGACATGGAAGCGCTGATCCATCACTTCAAGCTGTTCAGTGAAGGCTATTGCGTGCCGGCCGGCGAAACCTATGCGGCAGTGGAAGCGCCCAAGGGCGAGTTCGGCTGCTACCTGGTCTCCGACGGCGCCAACAAGCCGTTCCGCGTGCACCTGCGCGCACCGGGCTTCGCCCACCTGTCCTCGATCGATTCGATCGTGCGCGGCCACATGCTGGCCGACGTGGTGGCGATGATCGGCACCTACGACCTCGTGTTCGGCGAGGTCGACCGGTAATGCCGGGCATGCGTACAACGCCCGGTGCCAGCGCGGCCATGCTGCTGCAGGCACCGGTTTCCCAGGATCTGCTATTGGTTGAGGTCGGCCGATGAAGGCGACAGGTAATTTCGAGGCGGCGCGCGACGTCGACCCGATGGTGGTGTTGAGCGACAAGACCCGTGCTCACATCGATCACTGGCTGACGAAGTTCCCGCCGGAACGCAAGCGCTCGGCGGTGCTGCAGGGCCTGCATGCCGCGCAGGAGCAGAACCAGGGCTGGCTGAGCGACGAGCTGATCGCCGCCGTGGCCAAATACCTGGACCTGCCGTTCGTGTGGGCCTACGAGGTTGCCACCTTCTACTCGATGTTCGAGACCGAGAAGGTGGGCCGCAACAACGTCGCCATCTGCACCAACATCAGCTGCTGGCTCAATGGCGCCGAGGACATCGTCCGCCATTGCGAGAAGAAGCTGGGCATCAAGCACGGTGAATCGACCCCGGACGGCCGCGTCTACCTCAAGCGCGAGGAAGAGTGCCTGGCCGGCTGCGCGGGCGCGCCGATGATGGTCATCAACGGTCACTACCACGAGCGCCTGACGCTGGACCAGGTCGACGCGCTGCTGGACGGGCTGGAGTAAGGCATGGCACACCACGAATCCAGGGGCCCGGTCGGTCCGGCGCCGCTTCCGCACAACGTGGTCTACACCACGCTGCACTACGACACCCCGTGGTCGTACGAGAACTACCTCAAGACCGGTGGCTACGCCGCGCTGCGCAAGATCCTCGAGGAGAAGATCGCGCCGGCCGACGTGATCGAGATGGTCAAGCAGTCCGGCCTGCGCGGCCGCGGCGGCGCAGGCTTCCCGACCGGCCTGAAGTGGTCGTTCATGCCCAAGGACGCGCCGCAGAAGTACATCCTGTGCAACTCGGACGAGTCCGAGCCGGGCACCTGCAAGGACCGCGACATCCTGCGCTACAACCCGCACTCGGTGGTGGAAGGCATGGCGATCGCCTGCTACGCCACCGGTTCGACCGTGGGTTACAACTACCTGCGCGGTGAGTTCCACCACGAGCCGTTCGAGCACTTCGAGCAGGCCCTGGCTGATGCCTACAAGCACGGCTGGCTGGGCAAGAACGTGCTGGGCAGCGGCGTGGACATCGACATCTATGGCGCACTGGGCGCCGGCGCCTACATCTGCGGCGAAGAAACCGCGTTGATGGAGTCGCTGGAAGGCAAGAAGGGCCAACCGCGCTACAAGCCGCCGTTCCCGGCCAACTTCGGCCTGTACGGCAAGCCGTCGACGATCAACAACACCGAAACCTACGGTTCGGTGCCGGCGATCATCCGCAATGGCCCGGAATGGTTCAAGAACCTGAGCCTGACCAACAACGGTGGCCCGAAGTGCTTCTCGGTCTCCGGTTGCGTGACCAAGGGCGGCAACTTCGAAGTGCCGCTGGGCACCACCTTCGACGACCTGCTGGCAATGGCCGGCGGCCTGCGTCCGGGTCGCAAGCTGAAGGCGGCGATTCCGGGTGGCGTGTCCATGCCGGTGCTGACCGCCGAGCAGCTCAAGGGCCTGCCGATGGACTACGACACCATCCGCGCACTGGGCTCGGGCCTGGGTTCGGGTGCCATCGTGGTGCTGGATGACAGCGTCTGCTGCGTCAAGTTCGCTTGCCGCATCAGCCAGTTCTTCCACAAGGAATCCTGTGGCCAGTGCACCCCGTGCCGTGAAGGCACCGGCTGGATGCACCGCGTGCTGGAGCGCATCGTCGCCGGCAAGGCCACGATGGAAGACCTGCACCAGCTGCGCACCGTCGCCGGTCAGATCGAAGGCCACACCATCTGCGCCTTCGGCGAAGCGGCGGCCTGGCCGATCCAGGGGTTCCTGCGCCAGTTCTGGGACGAATTCGAGTACTACATCGTCAACGGTCATTCGATGGTTGACGGCAAGAAGGTGGAGGCTGCTGCCGCATGAGCGCGCAACCGGTAAATCCCAACGTACCGCCGGATCATGTGACCATCGATATCGATGGTCAGACGCTGGTCGTACCCAAGGGTTCGATGATCATCCAGGCCGCCGACAAGGCCGGCATCCCGATTCCGCGCTTCTGCTACCACGAGAAGCTGCCGATCGCCGCCAACTGCCGCATGTGCCTGGTGGACGTGGAGAAGTCGCCGAAGCCGGCGCCGGCCTGCGCCACCCCGGTGATGGACGGCATGAAGGTCGCCACCCGCAGTGAGAAGGCGCTGAAGTTCCAGCGTTCGGTGATGGAGTTCCTGCTCATCAACCACCCGCTGGACTGCCCGATCTGCGATCAGGGCGGCGAATGCGAGCTGCAGGACGTGTCGCTGGGCTACGGCCGCTCGGTCAGCCGCTTCAACGAGCGCAAGCGCGTTGTGGTCGACGAGGACATGGGGCCGCTGGTCGCCACCGAGATGACCCGCTGCATCCAGTGCACCCGCTGCGTGCGCTTCACCGCTGAAGTCGCTGGCACCTACGAGCTGGGTGGCATGTCGCGCGGTGAGAACCTGCAGATCGGTACCTACGACGGCAAGCCGCTGACCACCGAACTGTCCGGCAACGTCATCGACGTGTGCCCGGTCGGTGCGCTGACCAACAAGGTGTTCCAGTTCAAGGCGCGCCCGTGGGAACTGACCGCACGCGAGTCGCTGGGCTACCACGACGCGATGGGTTCGAACCTGTTCCTGCACGTGCGCCGTGGCGAAGTGCTGCGCGCTGTGCCGCGTGACAACGAGCTGGTCAACGAGTGCTGGCTGTCCGACCGCGACCGTTATTCGCACCAGGGCCTGTATGCGGCCGACCGTGCGCTCAAGCCGTTGCAGAAGGTCAATGGCGAGTGGAAGGAAGTGAGCTGGGCCGAAGGTCTGGCCGCTGCCCGCGAGATCTTCGAAGCCAACCGTGGCGACGACCTCGGCGTGCTGGTGCACCCGGCGACGTCGAACGAGGAGGGCGCGTTGCTGGCCCGCCTGGCCGCCGGCCTGGGTTCGAACAACATCGACCACCGCATCAACAACCGCGATTTCTCCGACGCTCCGGTGGCCGAAGCCTTTGGCATGGCGCTGGCGGAAATCGAGAATGCCGACCAGATCGTGCTGCTGGGTAGCAATATCCGCCACGAACTGCCGCTGCTGCACGCCCGTCTGCGCAAGGCGCAGACCAAGAACGGCGCAAAGATCCACGCGGTCAACCCGGTCGATTTCGACTTCGCGTTCAAGCTGGCCGGCAAGCAGATCGTCGCCCCGTCGCGCTTCGTCGAAGCGCTGGGCAACGCGCAGCTGGTCGATGCAGTGAAGGCCGGCAGCAACACCGTCATCATCGTCGGTGCGATTGCCGAGAATCATCCGCAGGCTGCTGCGATCCGTTCGGCTGCCAGCGCATTTGCCGCTGCCACCGGCGCCAAGCTGTGCCGCATCCCGCAGGGTGCCAACGCCCTGGGCCTGGCCCGCGTTGGCGTGCTGCCGGCCGGCAAGGACGTCAATGCGATGCTGGCCCAGCCGCGCAAGGCCTATGCCCTGTACGGCATCGAGCCGGGCCTGGATTTCGCCGATACCGCTGCTGCCCGCAAGGCGCTGGCCGGTGCCAAGGTCGTGGCCTTCAGCCATTTCGCCTGCACCTCGACCCGCGATGTCGCCGACCTGATCCTGCCGATCGGCGCGCTGCCGGAAATCGACGCCACGCTGACCAATCTGGACGGTCGCGACCAGGTCGCCCGTGCCGGTGGCAAGCTGCAAGGCGAGGCCCGCGAGGGCTGGCGCGTGCTGCGTGCCCTCGGTGGCGACCTGCAGCTGGCCGGTTTCGGCTTCACCGATCTGGCCGGCCTGCGTGCCAGCCTGCAGCCGGTGACCGTCAAGGTGGCCGCTTCGGCACAGCCGCAGCCGGCAGGCGAGGGCTTCGAAGTGGCTTCGACCCCGGCGATCTATCGCACCGACGCCGTCGTGCGTCGCGCGCAGGCGCTGCAGTCGCATCCGCTCAACAATGATCCGCGCATCGTGCTCAACGCCGATGACGCCGCGCGTCTGCAGCTGACCGAAGGCCAGATGGCCAAGGTCGGCACCGACGCCGGCCGCGCTACCTTGTCGGTGGTGGTTGACGCTCGCGTCGCCGCCGGCACGGTGTGGATTGAATCGGGCCACGGCGCAACCGCGCCGCTGGGTGCCGCACGTGTAACGGTGGTGGCTGCATGAACGAGTTGCTGTTGAACGCGGTCGATCCGCTGCACCAGTGGTTTCTGGCCCTGGGCGATATCGGCATCGTGCTGTGGACGGTGCTGAAGATCCTGGTGATCGCCATGCCGATCATCATCTCGGTTGCCTTCTACGTGTTGTGGGAGCGCAAGCTGATCGGCTGGATGCACGTCCGCCACGGGCCGATGTACGTCGGTCTTGGTGGCCTGCTGCAGGCCTTCGCCGACGTCACCAAGCTGTTGTTCAAGGAAATCATCGCGCCGGCCAGCGCCCACAAGGCGATGTACGTCATCGCGCCGCTGATCGTGCTGGCACCGTCGTTCGCGGCGTGGGCCGTGGTTCCGTTCGACTACAAGCTGGTGCTGTCCAACGCCAACGTCGGCCTGCTGTACCTGCTGGCGATGACCTCGCTGGGCGTGTACGGCGTGATCCTGGCCGGTTGGGCATCCAACTCCAAGTACGCCTTCCTCGGTGCGATGCGTTCGGCCGCGCAGGTGGTCAGCTACGAAATCGCGATGGGTTTTGCCCTGGTTGGCGTGATGATCGCCGCCGGCAGCCTGAACCTGACCGATATCGTACTGGCGCAGAAGGGTAATTCGGGCCTGTTCGACTGGTTCCTGCTGCCGCTGTTCCCGCTGTTCGTCGTGTATTGGGTGTCCGGCGTTGCCGAAACCAACCGCGCGCCGTTCGACGTGGTCGAAGGCGAGTCGGAAATTGTGGCCGGCCACATGGTGGAGTACTCGGGCGGTGCGTTCGCACTGTTCTTCCTGGCCGAGTACGCCAACATGATCCTGGTCAGCTTCCTGATCTCGATCTTCTTCCTCGGTGGCTGGTTGAGCCCGCTCCAGGGTTGGATCACGGCAGACATCTCGCCGTGGATCAACTGGATCTGGACCGGCGGCTGGCCGTGGCTGCTGCTGAAGGTGCTGTTCTTCGCCAGTGCGTACATCTGGTTCCGTGCCAGCTTCCCGCGCTTCCGCTATGACCAGATCATGCGTCTGGGCTGGAAGGTGTTCATCCCGCTGACCATTTTCTGGATCGCGGTAACGGCACTGATGGTGTTCTACGGCGTGATCCAGAAGGGCGTTTGATTCATGAATAAGATCACCCACTATTTCAAAAGTCTGTTGCTGCTCGAGTTGCTCGGTGGCCTGTGGCTGACGCTGAAGTACGCGTTCAAGCCCAAGTACACCGTGATGTACCCGATGGAGAAGTTCCCGCAGTCGCCGCGCTTCCGTGGCCTGCACGCCCTGCGCCGTTACCCCAACGGTGAAGAGCGCTGCATCGCCTGCAAGCTGTGCGAAGCGGTGTGCCCGGCACTGGCCATCACCATCGATTCGGCCAAGCGCGAAGACGGCACCCGCCGTACCACGCGTTATGAAATCGATCTGTTCAAGTGCATCTTCTGCGGCTTCTGCGAAGAAAGCTGCCCGGTGGACTCGATCGTCGAGACCCACATTCTCGAGTACCACTTCGAGAAGCGTGGCGAGAACATCATCACCAAGCCGCAGCTGCTGGCACTGGGCGACCGGCTTGAAGCCGAAATCGCCGAGCGCCGCGCCGCCGACGCCGCTTTCCGCTGAGGTCTTGAGATGGATTGGGTAAATATTGCTTTCTGGTTCTTCTCCATCATCGCCGGCATCTCGGCGGCGTCGGTGATCAGCGTGCGCAACCCGGTGTATGCCGTGCTGTGCCTGATCCTGACCTTCTTCTCGGTGGCCTGCGTGTGGCTGCTGGTGGGGGCGGAGTTCCTGGGTGTCACCCTGGTGCTGGTGTATGTCGGCGCGGTGATGGTGTTGTTCCTGTTCGTGGTGATGATGCTGGACATCGACACCACCAACCTGCGTGAAGGCTGGGTGCGTTACCTGCCGATCGGCCTGGTGGTCGCGGTGGTGATGCTGGTGCAGATGCTGACCCTGATCGGCGTCAAGGCGCGTACCACGCCGTTCCCGGTGGACAACGCCGCTGCAGTTGCGGCTGACACCTCCAACGTCACCTGGCTGGCCCGCAGCCTGTTCACTGAATACCTGCTGCCGTTCGAGTTCGCCGCAGTGATCCTGACCGTCGCCGTGGTGGCAGCCGTGATGCTGACCCTGCGCCGTCGCCAGGGCCTGAAGACGCAGAACCCGACGCAGCAGACCATGACCAAGGCAAAGGACCGCCTGCGCATCGTCAAGATGGCCGCCGAAAAGCCGGTGGTGCAGGTGGAAGTGAAGAACGACGGTGGCGAGGAGGCCAAGCCATGATTTCCCTGGGCCATATGCTCGCGCTGGGCGCGGTGATGTTCTGCATCTCCGTGGCCGGCATCTTCCTCAACCGGAAGAACATCATCGTCCTGCTGATGTCGATCGAACTGATGCTGCTGTCGGTGAACATCAACTTCATCGCCTTCTCGCGCGAACTCGGCGATACCGCCGGTCAGCTGTTCGTTTTCTTCATCCTGACCGTGGCCGCGGCAGAAGCTGCAATCGGCCTCGCGATCCTGGTGACCTTGTTCCGTACTCGCCACACCATCAACGTGGGCGAAATCGATTCGCTGAAGGGCTGATCCGAAGATGGAAATCACTCTCTCCAAGAGTCTGTTGATTGCAGTGGTGCTGGCACCACTGTTCGGCAGCATCATCGCCGGCCTGTTCGGTCGCCAGGTGGGGCGCAAGGGCGCCCAGTACGTCACCATCCTTGGCGTGGCCATCAGCTGCGGCCTGTCGGCTTACATCTTCTCCCAGCTGTTGTGGGGCGGGGCGCAGCCGTACAACCAGAACGTCTACACGTTCTTCGAGGTTGGCCAGTACTCGGCGCACGTCGGCTTCATGATTGATCGCATGACTGCGATGATGATGGTGGTGGTGACCTTCGTGTCGCTGCTGGTCCACATCTACTCGATCGGCTACATGGCCGATGACGACGGCTACCAGCGCTTCTTCAGCTACATCTCGCTGTTCACCTTCTCGATGCTCACCCTGGTGATGAGCAACAACTTCCTGCAGCTGTTCTTCGGCTGGGAAGCGGTGGGCCTGGTGTCGTACCTGCTGATCGGTTTCTACTTCAAGAAGCCCACGGCCATCTTCGCCAACATGAAGGCCTTCCTGGTCAATCGTGTCGGTGACTTCGGTTTCCTGCTGGGTATCGGCGGCATCCTGTGGGCGTTCGGCTCGCTGGACTACGCGACCGTGTTCGCCAATGCCACCGCGGTGCTGGGGAGCGACCTGACCGGTCATGCCACCGTGCAGTTGATCGGTGACCAGCAGTGGAGCGTGGCGACCGTCATCTGCATCTGCCTGTTCATCGGCGCGATGGGCAAGTCGGCACAGGTGCCGCTGCATGTGTGGCTGCCGGACTCGATGGAAGGCCCGACCCCGATTTCGGCGCTGATCCACGCTGCGACCATGGTGACCGCCGGTATCTTCATGGTCACCCGCATGTCGCCGCTGTTCGAGCTGTCGCAGACCGCGCTGAACTTCGTGCTGTTCATCGGTGCCACCACCGCGTTCTTCACCGGCCTGATCGGCATCGTGCAGAGCGACATCAAGCGCGTCGTTGCCTATTCGACGCTGTCGCAGCTGGGTTACATGACCGTCGCGCTGGGCGTGTCGGCCTACTCGGGCGCCGTGTTCCACCTGATGACCCATGCCTTCTTCAAGGCCCTGCTGTTCCTGGGTGCCGGCTCGGTGATCATCGGCATGCACCACGAACAGAACATGATGAAGATGGGCGGCCTGCGCAAGTACATGCCGATCACCCACATCACCATGTGGATCGGTACTCTGGCCCTGGTCGGCACCCCGTTCTTCGCTGGCTTCTACTCTAAGGACACCATCATCGAAGCCGCTGCGCACCACGCGCACGAGTCCTCGGGCTGGATTGCCACCTACGGTTATTGGGCAGTGCTGGGTGGTGTCATCGTCACCAGTTTCTACAGCTTCCGCCTGCTGTTCCTGACCTTCTTCGGCAAGGAACGCTTCCGTGATGCGCATGACGACCACCACGCCGACCATGGCCACGGCCACGATGACCACCACGGTCACGGTGCGCACGAGCCGCACGAATCGCCGTGGGTGGTGACCCTGCCGCTGATCCTGCTGGCGATCCCGTCGGTGCTGATTGGTTTCTTCACCATCGGTCCGATGCTGTTCGGTACCGGCTGGGACGGCCATCACGCTGCTGGTGGCATCCCGGGCCAGACCATGTCGTTCTTCACCGGCATCGTCGACTTCTATGACCCGGCGCGCGACACCATCGCCGCCGTTGGCAAGGAGTTCTGGCACGGTTCGGTGGCTTACGCCCTGCACGGCATGATGATGCCGGCGTTCTGGCTGACCGTTGCCGGCTTCGCACTGGCCTGGGTGTTCTACATCTGGAAGCCGGAACTGGCAGGCAAGACCCGCAAGACCCTGGCACCGGTGGTTTCGGTGCTGGAAAACAAGTACGGCTTCGACAAGCTCTGGATCGACGGCTTTGCCGGCGGCGGTGTGCAGCTCGGCAAGGCCGCCCGTGCCGTGGACAGCACGGTCGTTGATGGACTGGTGGTGAATGGTTCGGCGCGTCTGGTCGACCTGGCTGCCAACCTGCTGCGCCGCACCCAATCCGGTTTCCTCTACCACTACGCTTTCGTGATGATCATCGGCCTGATTGCCCTGCTGGGCCTGCTGATGCATTTCTGGCGTTGACCTGTACGGAATAGAAGACGTGTCGAACTGGCCCCTACTTAGTATCCTCATCTGGCTGCCGATCCTCGGCGGTGCGCTGATCCTTGCCGTGCGCAACGCACAGGTTGCCCGTTGGGCATCCCTGGCGGTGGCATTGCTCACCTTCCTGCTCAGCCTCGGTCTGCTCAGCGGTTACGACCGCGGTGCCGCCGACGTGATGCAGTTCGTCGAGCAGCATCCCTGGATCCCGGCCTTCGGCATCGGCTACAACCTGGCCGTTGACGGTATCGCCATCGCGCTGGTGCTGCTGACCACCCTGGTCGGCGTGCTGGCCCTGATCGGTGCCTGGGGCGTGGTGGACAAGCGCGTCAACCAGTACGTGGCCGCCTTCCTGATCCTGGAAGGCGTGACGGTCGGCATCTTCGCCGCCACCGACGCGATGCTGTTCTACGTGTTCTTCGAAGCCATGCTGATCCCGATGTTCCTGATCATCGGTGTCTGGGGCGGCCCGCGTCGTATCTACGCGGCGATGAAGTTCTTCCTGTACACCTTCCTCGGCTCGGTGCTGATGCTGGTGGCGTTGATCTACCTGTACCTGAAGGGTGGCAGCTTCCAGCTGGCCGACCTGTACCAGCTGCAGCTGTCGGCCAAGGAGCAGACCTGGATCTTCTTCGCGTTCCTGATCGCCTTCGCGGTCAAGGTGCCGATGTTCCCGGTGCACACCTGGCTGCCAGACGCGCACGTGGAAGCGCCGACCGCCGGTTCGGTGATCCTGGCGGCGATCGCACTGAAGATCGGCGGCTACGGCTTCCTGCGCTTCAACCTGCCGATCGTGCCGGACGCCAGCAGCGAATGGGCATGGCTGGTGATCGCACTGTCGCTGGTGGCCGTGATCTACGTGGGCCTGGTGGCCATGGTGCAGGACGACATGAAGAAGCTGATTGCTTATTCGTCGGTCGCACACATGGGCTTCGTGACCCTGGGTACCTTCACTGCGCTGTGGCTGGTGCGTGAAGCCGGCAACGCCGATGCGGCCCGCCTGGGCCTGCAGGGCGCCATGGTGCAGATGATCTCGCACGGTTTCGTGTCCGGCGCCATGTTCTCCTGCGTTGGCGTGCTGTACGACCGCATGCACAGCCGCCGCATCGCCGATTACGGCGGCGTGGTCAACGTGATGCCGTGGTTCGCCGCCTTCGCGCTGCTGTTCTTCATGGCCAACTCCGGCCTGCCTGGTACCAGCGGTTTCGTGGGTGAGTTCATGATCGTGCTGGCCGCATTCCAGTGGAACCCGCTGGTTGCCATGGGTGCCGCGACCACGCTGATCATCAGCGCCGCCTATTCGCTGTGGCTTTACAAGCGCGTGTTCTTCGGTGAGGTGGGCAATGCCCATGTGGCCGAGCTGAAGGACATCAACGGTCGCGAGTGGCTGGTAATGAGTGTGTTTGCCGTCGGTACGCTGGTGCTGGGCTTCTATCCCAAGCCGCTGACCGATCTGATGGAGCCGTCCATCGCCCATCTGGCGATGCAGATCGCTTCGAGCAAGCTGCTGTAAGCGGCCTGTCGAGAGTATTGATTCCAGGATTTGATGATGACCACGCCGACGCCTCTGCCGTTGACCATGACCGACCTGCTGCCGTTGCTGCCCGAACTGGTAGTGATTGGCGGTGCCTTTGCCCTGCTGATCCTTGATCTGTTCATCAGCAACCGTCACAAGGTCTGGACCCACTTCCTTTCGGTGGCCATCCTCGCTGTTGCCTTCGTCATGCTGCTCGGCGGCGTGGGCGGGCAGGGCGAGGTGTTCCACGGCATGTTCGTGCGCGACAACGCCGCCGACATCATGAAGACGGTGATCGTGCTGGTCAGCGCCTTGAGCCTGGTCTACGGCTGGACCTACCTGCGCGAGCGCAACCTGTTCCAGGGCGAGATCCCGGTGCTGATCCTGTTCGCAACCGCGGGCATGATGATCCTGGTCTCGGCCGGCAGCCTGCTGATGGTCTACCTGGGCCTGGAACTGCTGGCGCTGTGCTCGTACGCACTGGTTGCCAGCAACCGCGAGAACAAGCTCGCCGCCGAAGCCGGCATGAAGTACATCGTGCTGGGTTCGCTGGCCTCGGGCCTGTTGCTGTACGGCATGTCGCTGGTCTACGGCGCCACCGGTTCGCTGCACCTGGACGTGATCCGCGATGCCGCCGTGCATAGCGATGAGCGCCTGCTGCTGTTGACCGGCGCGGTGTTCATGGTGGCCGGCGTTGCTTTCAAGCTGGGTGCTGCACCGTTCCACATGTGGCTGCCGGACGTGTACCAGGGTGCACCGGCCCCGATCGCGCTGTTCATCAGTTCGGCTCCCAAGCTGGCTGCCTTCGGCATGGCTTACCGCCTGCTGGAAATGGGCGTTGGCCCGCTGTCGGCCGAACTGCAGTACGTGCTGGCTGGTCTGGCCGCGCTGTCGCTGATCATCGGCAACCTGATGGCCATTGCCCAGACCAACCTCAAGCGCATGCTGGCGTACTCCACGGTGTCGCACATCGGCTTCCTGCTGATGGGTATTGCCGGTGGTGGTGAGCAGGGCTATTCGGCCGCGATGTTCTACGCCATTGCCTACGCGATCATGTCCACCGCCTCGTTCGGCGCGATCATCGCGCTGTCGCGTGCCGGTTTTGAAGCCGAGAACATCGAGGACTTCAAGGGCCTGAACGCACGCAGCCCGTGGATGGCTGGCCTGGTGCTGTGCATCATGGCGTCGCTGGCCGGTATTCCGCCGTTCCTGGGCTTCTGGACCAAGCTGTCGGTGCTGGGCGCGGCCATCAATGGCGGCCTGCTGTGGCTGGCCCTGTTGGGCGTGATCTGCGCGGTTATCGGTTGCTTCTATTACCTGCGCGTCATCAAGGTCATGTACTTCGATGAGCCGGTGGGTGAGGCCTTGCCGCGCAGCAACGACCGCATCCTGGGCATCGTGCTGGGCGTGAATTCCATCCTGCTGCTGTTCCTGCCGCTGGGCCTGGGCCCAGTCATGGAGTGGATGCGCAATTCTTTTGCACATTTGTCCTGAAACTAGATACAAATCTGCACAAAGTGTGTAATATACGTCTCCTGAGTTGACGACGGCGCCGGCAACGGCGCAGTCGGAACCACCGGGAGGTGGTTCGGCCAAGGAGAGTTTCTCTTTGGGTTTCTCCGGAAACGGAGAAACAATGAAGTAAAAAAGCTTGCAATTCACGCTTACTTACTTCATAATTCCGCTTCTGATGCGGGGTGGAGCAGTCTGGCAGCTCGTCGGGCTCATAACCCGAAGGTCGCAGGTTCAAATCCTGCCCCCGCTACCAGTTCCGGCCTTCTTCAACATCTGTTGTCGAAGGCTGAATCTGGGCTCGCAGGAACGATTGCTTCCGTTCCTGCAACCGGAATCCAGTCACCGGATTCATACCGGACAAAGGGCCCCGTTGGGCCCTTTGTTGTTTCCGCAAAACGAAAAGTCCGGCCGGTTTTTCCCGTTTACCCATTACCAAATCAAGGCAGGCTGTGAGCGACAAGGCTACTGAAATCGCGAATCTGCTGGGCCCCACCGTGCAAGCGCTGGGGCTCGAGTTGCTTGGCGCCGAATATCTGCCGGCCCCGGGCGGCGCAACGTTGCGCCTGTACATCGATGTGCCGCTGGCCGAACAGCCCGAGCGCATGGTCAATATCGACGACTGCGAGCGGGTGAGCCGCGAAGTGTCGGCCCAGCTTGACGTCGAAGACCCCATCAGCGGCAACTACACGCTGGAAGTGTCCTCGCCGGGCGTGGACCGCCCGTTGTTCACGCTGGCCCAGTTCGAGCAGGCCATTGGCGAGTCCGCCAAGGTCGGCCTGAAGCTGCCGCAGGAAAACCGCCGTCGCCTGCAGGGCGAGATCGTCGCGGTGGACGTGGCGCAGGGCACGGTGACCTTTGTCGTCGACAACAAGCCGTTCGTGGCCGCGTTCGACAACATCGACAAGGCACGCATCATTCCGGACTGGGCCGCACTTGGCCTGGCACCGACCAAACCGACGGGTCCGGCCCCCAAGCAGGGCAAGGCCAAGAATAATTCCAATAACGAAACGGCGGCCAAAAAGCCGCGCGCGGAGTGAGCCGATGAGCAAGGAACTTTTGCTGGTAGTTGACGCAGTCGCCAACGAGAAAGGCGTGCCGCGTGAAGTGATCTTCGACGCGATCGAAGCCGCGCTGGCGTCTGCTGCAAAGAAGCGTTATGCCGAGGAAGACGTGCTTGCACGCGTGTCCATCAACCACAAGGACGGCAGCTACGAAACCTTCCGTCGTTGGGAAGTGGTGGCCGATGATGTGGTGATGGAATCGCCGCACCGTCAGATCCGCCTGATGGACGCCGTGGACGAGGCCGATGGCGTCGAAGTGGGTGACTACATCGAAGAGCAGATCGAGAACCCGGATTTCGGCCGTATTGCCGCCCAGGCTGCCAAGCAGGTGATCGTGCAGCGTGTGCGCGAAGCCGAGCGTCAGCAGGTGGTCGATGCGTGGAAGGATCGCGTGGGCGAGCTGGTCACCGGTGTGGTCAAGCGCGCCGAGCGCGGCAACATCTATGTGGACCTGGGCGGCAACGCCGAGGCCTTCATTCCGAAGGACAAGGGCATTCCGCGCGACGTGCTGCGCGCCGGCGACCGCGTGCGCGGCTACCTGGCCGAAGTGCGCTCCGAGCCGCGTGGCCCGCAGCTGTTCATCAGCCGCGCCGCGCCGGAGTTCATGATCGAGCTGTTCAAGCTGGAAGTACCGGAAGTCGGCCAGGGCCTGGTCGAGATCAAGGCCTGTGCACGCGACCCGGGTGACCGCGCCAAGATCGCCGTGCTGGCCCACGATACCCGTACCGATCCGATCGGTGCCTGCATCGGCATGCGGGGTTCGCGTGTGCAGGCCGTGTCCAACGAGCTCAATGGCGAGCGCGTGGATATCGTGCTGTGGAACGACAACCCGGCCAACTTCGTCATCAACGCGATGGCGCCGGCCGAAGTGCAGTCGATCATCGTCGATGAAGACAAGCACTCGATGGACCTGGCCGTTGCTGAAGACCGCCTGGCCCAGGCCATCGGCAAGGGCGGCCAGAACGTGCGCCTGGCCAGCCGCCTGACCGGCTGGCAGCTCAACGTGATGACCCAGGACCAGGTCACCGCCAAGTCCGAGGCCGAGCAGGCCGTCGCCCGCCAGCTGTTCATGGACAAGCTGGAAGTGGACGAGGAAATCGCCGGCATCCTGGTGTCCGAGGGTTTCAATACTGTCGAGGAAATCGCCTACGTTCCGGTTGGCGAGCTGCTGGCGGTGGAAGGCTTCGACGAGGACATCGTCGAGGAACTGCGTGCCCGCGCCCGCGACGCGCTGCTCAATGAAGCATTGGCAGTGGAAGAGGGCGCCGAGGACGGCGTACCGGCCGCGGACCTGCTGGCACTGAAGGGCATGGACGAAGCGACCGCATACGCATTGGCCGGCAATGGCGTGCGCACGAGTGAGGATCTGTCGGACCTGGCGGCCGATGAGATCCTGGAGTTCGGCATCGAGGGCATGGATCTGGAGCGCGCCGCGGCGTTGGTCCTGGCAGCCCGCGCCGAGGAGATCGCCCGCCTGGAGCGCGGCGAATGAGCCAGCGATGAACAGTGCCCTGAGCCGCTCAGGGCGTAGACTCCGCGCTGCCTTCGTTCGTGACGAGGGGGCGCAAACAAGATCATAGGATCCGAATGTCGCAGCAAACCACCATCCGCAAGCTCGCCGAACTGGTCAACACGCCGGTCGAGAAACTGCTTGAACAGCTGTCCCAGGCCGGGATGAAGTTCAGCGGTCCCGACCAGGTCGTGACCAGTACCGAGAAAGTGAAGTTGCTTGGCTTCCTTCGCCGCTCGCACGGCAAGGACGAGCAGCCGGTTGAAGAGGCTGAGGCCGCACCGAAGAAGATCACCCTGAATCGCCGCAAGCATCAGGAAGTGACGGTCAGTGCCGGTCGCAGCAAGACCACCGTCAATGTCGAAGTGCGGCAGAAGCGCACCTACGTCAAGCCGGAGGGTGGCAAGGCTGCGATGACGCCGGACGAAGAGCGCGCGGACATCCTGCGCAAGCTCGAGGAATCGCGTCAGCGCAATCTCGAAGAACAGCGCATGCTGGCCGAGAAGGACCGCGTGCGCGACGAGACCATCGCCGCGCAGAAGGCCGCCGAGGAAGCCGAACGCGCGCGCGTCGAGGCCGAGCGCGTCGCTGCCGAGGAAGCCGCCAAGGCCAAGGCTGCCAAGCCTGCACCGGCGGCTGCCGATGCTGACGAGCCGGTGGCCAAGGCCCCGCGCCATGCACCGGCTGCACCGTCGCGTGCCCCTGCCCGTGACGACCGTGGCAATGCAGGCGCCAACGCCAAGCCTGGCAAGGCCCGCGGTGGCGAAGGCGATGGTGGCAACCGCTTTGGTGGCCAGCTGCACCTGTCTGCTTCCGATCGTGCCCGTCGCGGCAACAGCAACAACAGCAACTCGCGCGGCCGTCCGGGTGCGCGTGCGCCGCAGGGCCGCCGTGGCAACGATGCCTCGCGCAGCGGTGGCGGCAGCCATGGCTTCGAGCGTCCGACCGCACCGGTGGTGCGCGAAGTCGCCGTGGGCGACACCATCACCGTCGCCGATCTGGCGCAGAAGCTGGCCCTGAAGGGCGGCGAGGTGGTCAAGGCGCTGTTCAAGATGGGCGTCATGGCGACCATCACCCAGTCCATCGATCACGACACCGCCGCGCTGGTGACCGAAGAACTCGGCCACAAGGTCGTGCGTGCCAATGCCAATGACGCCGAAGACGCGCTGCTGGCAATCAGTGATGCCGATGAGCGCGTGGCCGTGCCGCGTGCGCCGGTGGTCACCATCATGGGCCACGTCGACCATGGCAAGACCTCGCTGCTGGATTACATCCGCCGCACCAAGGTCGCCAATGGCGAAGCCGGTGGCATTACCCAGCACATCGGTGCGTATCACGTGACCACGCCCAAGGGCGTGATCAGCTTCCTGGATACCCCGGGCCACGCCGCGTTCACCTCGATGCGTGCCCGTGGCGCGCAGCTGACCGACATCGTCGTGGTGGTTGTCGCCGCCGACGATGGCGTGATGCCGCAGACCAAGGAAGCCATCCAGCACGCCCGCGCCGCCAACGCGCCGATCGTGGTGGCGATCAACAAGATCGACAAGTCCTCGGCCGACCCGATGCGGGTCAAGAACGAACTGCTCGCCGAGCAGGTCGTGGCTGAAGACTTCGGTGGTGACGTGCAGATGGTGGAGATCTCGGCCAAGACCGGCCAGGGCATCGACGACCTGCTGGACGCGATTTCGCTGCAGGCCGAAGTGCTGGAGCTGAAGGCCATCGCCGACGGCCGCGCCAATGGCGTGGTCATCGAATCCTCGCTGGACAAGGGCCGTGGCCCGGTCGCGACGGTGCTGGTGCAGCAGGGTCAGCTCAAAAAGGGCGACTACCTGGTGTGCGGCATCCAGTACGGCCGCGTGCGTGCGCTGTTCGACGAAACCGGCCGCCAGGTGGCCGAGGCCGGCCCGTCGATCCCGGTGCAGGTGCTGGGCCTGTCCGGCGTGCCGGATGCCGGCGACGACTTCGTGGTCGTCGACGACGAACGCCTGGCCAAGGACGTGGCGCAGCAGCGCGAGACCAAGCGCCGCGAATCGCGCCTGGTCGCCAGTGCCGGCAGCCGCATGGAAGACATCATGGCGCAGATGGGCAAGGGCGAAGGCCAGCAGGTGCTGAACCTGCTGATCAAGGCCGACGTCCAGGGTTCGGTGCAGGCGCTGAGCCAGTCGCTGGTGGGCCTGTCCAACGACGAGATCCGGATCAACGTGATCCACTCCGGCGTGGGCGGCATCACCGAATCCGACGCCAACTCGGCGGTGGCCTCCAAGGCCACGGTCATCGGCTTCAACGTGCGTGCGGATGCTTCGGCCCGTCGCATCATCGAATCCAACGGCGTCGACCTGCGTTACTTCTCGATCATCTATGACGTGATCGATCAGGTGAAGCAGGTGGCCTCCGGTCTGCTGGGCGTGGAGATCCGCGAAGAGATCATCGGTATCGCCGAGGTCCGCGACGTGTTCCGCAGCTCCAAGTTCGGCGCGGTCGCCGGCTGCATGGTGGTCGAGGGCGTGGTCAAGCGGAACAAGCCGATCCGCGTGCTGCGCGACAGCGTGGTGGTGTTCGAGGGCGAGCTGGAATCGCTGCGTCGCTTCAAGGAAAACGTCGAGGAAGTTCGCAACGGTACCGAGTGCGGTATCGGCGTGAAGGCCTACAACGACGTCAAGGCCGGCGACCAGATCGAGTGCTTCGAGCGCATCGAAGTGCCGCGCACCCTGTAACAGGCAATAACGGCCGGCTCGCGTCTTGCGGGCCGGTCGCGTTTTCACAGCATCAGATCCAATAAAGCGAGCCAGACGACGTGCCCAAGACTTTCCATCGTACCGACCGTGTTTCCGCGCAGATCCGCCGTGATCTGGGCACGCTGGTGCATGCCGCCGTGCGCGAATACGGGCTGCCCTCGGTCAGCGTGTCGGACGTGGAAGTGACCCGTGACATGGCCCACGCCAAGGTGTTTGTTACCGCGTTGATGCCGGAGCGTTCGGCCGAAGCGGTGAAGGGCCTGCGCGAGCTGGCCGTGGAACTGCGCATGTCGCTGGCGCGGGCAATGAAGCTGCGGCACGTGCCGGAGCTGCATTTCCACTACGACGACTCGGTGGACCGCGGCGAGCGCATCGACAAGTTGTTGCGCGACCTGCCCGAGGCGCAGGCGCCCAAGGCCGACGCCGACGAAGAGTGACCGCAGCAGCCCGCAAGGGCTGTTGTCATGTCTGGCTGGCGCATAGCGGCGTGGCTGGGCTTTCCCGTTTTTGCCCGGCGCCGATGGCGCGCCGGCCTGTCCCTGGTGTTGCATGCGCCCCCGAATCCAATTCCGCCGTCTGGACGGCATCGTTCTGCTCGACAAGCCGGCTGGCATGAGCTCCAACACGGCCTTGCAGGTCGCACGTCGCCTGTTCCGTGCCGAGAAGGGCGGTCATACCGGCAGCCTGGATCCGCTGGCTACCGGCCTGCTGCCGCTGTGCTTTGGCGAGGCCACCAAGATTGCCGGCCTGCTGCTGGGCTCGGCCAAGGCCTATGACGCCGAAGTGCGGCTGGGTGCGACCACCGATACCGATGACGCCGATGGCGTGGTGTTGCGCGAGCGACCGGTGCCCGCATTCAGTGATGTCGAGCTGCAGGCCGCTCTGGCCCGCTTGACCGGCACCATCCGTCAGCGCGCGCCGATCTATTCGGCCTTGAAGCAGGGCGGCGAGCCGCTCTACGCCAAGGCCCGTCGTGGCGAGGCCATCGAGGCGCCGGAGCGCGAGGTGCAGGTGCAATCCATCGAGGTGCTGGCGCGTGAAGGCGAACGCCTGTCGCTGCGCGTTACCTGTGGCTCGGGCACCTATATCCGCTCCATCGCCCGCGACCTGGGCGAGATGCTGGGCTGCGGCGCCCACATCACCGCGCTGCGGCGGCTGTGGGTGGAGCCGTTCATGGCGCCGAAGATGATTGGGTTGGATGAATTGCGTGCGGTCGCCGAATCCGGCGATGAGGCGGCCCTGATGGGTTGGTTGCTGCCGATCGAGCAGGGCTTGAGCCAGTTCGCCCGCGTGGACCTGGATGCCGCACAGGCGGCCCGGTTCTGCATGGGGCAGCGGCTGCGCAACCCGGCGTGGCCGGTGGGGCTGGTGGTCGTTCACGGAGATGCTGGCCAGCCTCTGGGTCTGGGTCAGGTTGAGGAAGGCGGGCGTCTGGGGCCCCAGCGCCGCTTCAATCTCTGAACGGGCAGGGGGGAGCCGTACCTTTGGGAGTACGCCCGCCTTGTCCCGGATGGTTGTGGCCGTTACAATTTTGCGGCCCTCGAAAGGGCAACTGTCCGCCCCGGTGGGCAGCCTATTAATCGGCGAGCTGCGCGGTACGTCAATGAGGCGTTTCTGCGGGCCCCGCATCTGAAGAGAAAAATCATGTCGATCGACACCCAGAAAGTCATTGAAGAAAACAAGCGCGGCGCTGCCGACACCGGTTCCCCGGAAGTCCAGGTTGCCCTGCTGACCGCTCGCATTGAACTGCTGACCGGCCACTTCAAGGAACACAAGAAGGACCACCACAGCCGTCGTGGTCTGCTGCAGATGGTCAACCGCCGTCGTAGCCTGCTCGACTACCTGAAGAAGAAGGACGTTGCGCGCTACAAAGCGCTGATCGAAAAGCTCGGCCTGCGCCGCTAATCGATTTCCCGCCGCGGCGCAGCGATGCGCCGCGGTTTTGTTTTTAGAGCTTCAAAATCGTAGTAGATCGGCCGGAACCGCCCGGCCAACCATTGCCGGCATGGGTTGGCAACGGTCCAATCGAAGAAAGCAATTCAAGGATCCCCCGTGGCAAAAATCACCAAAACCTTCCAGTACGGCAAACACACCGTCACGCTTGAGACCGGCGAGATCGCCCGTCAGGCCGGCGGCGCAGTCATCGTCAAGATGGACGACACCGTGTTGCTGGTCACTGCCGTCGCCGCCAAGAGCGCGCGCGAAGGCCAGGACTTCTTCCCGCTGACCGTCGATTACCAGGAAAAGTTCTACGCCGGTGGCCGCATCCCGGGTGGCTTCTTCAAGCGTGAAGGCCGTGCGACCGAGAAGGAGACGCTGATCTCGCGTCTGATCGATCGCCCGATCCGTCCGCTGTTCCCGGAAGACTACAAGAACGAAGTGCAGATCATCGCCACGGTGATGTCGCTGAACCCGGAAGTGGACGGCGACATCCCGGCCCTGATCGGTGCCTCGGCGGCGCTGGCGCTGGCCGGCACTCCGTTCAAGGGCCCGATCGGCGCCGCCAAGGTCGGCTACAAGAACGGCGAGTACATCCTCAACCCGACCGTGTCGGAGCTGAAGGAATCGCAGCTGGAGCTGGTGGTTGCTGGTACCGCCAATGCCGTGCTGATGGTGGAATCCGAAGCCGCACTGCTGTCTGAAGACGTGATGCTGGGCGCCGTGACCTTCGGTCACCGCGAAATGCAGAAGGTCATCAACGCCATCAACGAACTGACCGTTGAAGCCGGCACCAAGCCGAGCGACTGGGTTGCCCCGGCCAAGAACGAAGTGCTGATCGGCGCCCTGAAGGAAGCTGTCGGCGGCAAGCTGGGCGAAGCCTTCCAGGTGCGTGACAAGCTGCAGCGCCGTGACGCCATCTCGGCGATCAAGAAGGACGTCACCGAAGCCCTGGCTGGCCGCGTTGCCGCTGAAGGCTGGAACCCGGCTGAGCTGTCGAAGGAATTCGGCGAGCTGGAATACCACACCATGCGCGACTCGGTGCTGGACACCAAGGTCCGCATTGACGGCCGTGCGCTGGACACCGTTCGCCCGATCGCAGTGAAGACCAGCGTGCTGCCGCGTACCCACGGTTCGGCCCTGTTCACCCGCGGCGAAACCCAGGCCATCGTGACCATCACGCTGGGCACCGCACGTGACGGCCAGATCATCGACGCCGTTGCTGGTGAGTACAAGGAAAACTTCCTGTTCCATTACAACTTCCCGCCCTACTCGGTCGGTGAGTGCGGTCGTTTCGGTGCGCCGAAGCGTCGTGAAATCGGCCACGGCCGTCTGGCCAAGCGCGGTGTGCTGGCCGTGATGCCGTCGCTGGAAGCCTTCCCGTACACGATCCGCGTTGTGTCGGAAATCACCGAATCCAACGGCTCCTCGTCGATGGCATCGGTCTGCGGTTCCTCGCTGGCCCTGATGGACGCAGGCGTGCCGGTCAAGTCGCCGGTTGCCGGTATCGCCATGGGCCTGGTCAAGGAAGGCGATCGCTTCGTCGTCCTGTCCGACATCCTGGGTGACGAAGATCACCTGGGCGACATGGACTTCAAGGTTGCGGGTACCGCCGAGGGCATCTCCGCCCTGCAGATGGATATCAAGATCGAAGGCATCACCGAAGAGATCATGAAGCAGGCACTGCAGCAGGCCAAGGCTGGCCGTCTGCACATCCTGGGTGAAATGGCTCACGGCCTGACCGCCCCGCGCGCGGAGCTGTCGGACTATGCACCGCGCCTGCTGACCATCAAGATCCACCCGGACAAGATCCGCGAAGTGATCGGCAAGGGCGGTTCGGTGATCCAGGCGATCACCAAGGAAACCGGCACCCAGATCGACATCCAGGACGACGGCACCATCACCATCGCCTCGGTGAACAACGCCGCCGCGCAGGAAGCCAAGCGCCGCATCGAGCAGATCACCTCGGACGTCGAGCCGGGCCGCATCTACGAAGGCAAGGTCGCCAAGATCATGGACTTCGGTGCGTTCGTCACCATCCTGCCGGGCAAGGACGGCCTGGTGCACGTCTCGCAGATCTCCAGCGAGCGCGTCGAGAAGGTCGGCGACAAGCTGAAGGAAGGCGATGTGGTCAAGGTCAAGGTGCTGGAAGTCGACAAGCAGGGCCGTATCCGCCTGTCGATGAAGGCCGTGGAAGAAGGCGAGGGCACCCCGGCCGAATAAGGCTGCGGTGTTGTATCGCTGAAAAGAAAAGCGGGCCTTGTGCCCGCTTTTCTTTTGCGTGCGAAAAGGCAGGCAAAGCCCCTGCGCCAAGCTTCCCCCTCTCCCGCAAGCGGGAGAGGGGTAGAGGTGAGGGCACCTTTGCCCTCACCTCCCAATCGCGTCAACGCACGTCCCCCTCCCGACAGCCGCCAGCCTCGCTTTCCCCTCTCCCGCCTGCGGCAGAGGGGAAGGGGTGAGGGCGCTTTTGCCCTCAAGTCCCAGTCGCGTCAACGCACGTCCCCCTCCCGACAGCCGCCAGCCTCGCTTTCCCCTCTCCCGCTTGCGGGAGAGGGAAGGGGTGAGGGCGCTTTAGCCCTCAAGTCCCAGCCGCGTCAACGCACGTCCCCCTCCCGGCAGCCGCCAGCCTTGCTTTCCCTCTCCCGCCTGCGGGAGAGGGGTAGGGGTGAGGGCGCTTTTGCCCTCAAGTCCCAATCGTGTCAACGCACGTCCCCCTCCCGATAGCCGGCAGCCCCGCTTTCCCCTCTCCCGCCTGCGGGAGAGGGGTAGGGGTGAGGGCGCCTTTGCCCTCAAGTCCCAATCGCGTCAACGCACGTTCCCCTCCCGGTAGCCGCTGGCCTCGCTTTCCCCTCTCCCGCCTGCGGGAGAGGGGCAGGGGTGAGGGTGCTTTCGCCCTTGAGCTCCAACCGCGTCAACAATTGCCGGACATTCCCCGACTTCAAACCCCAACATTCGACGATGGGTGGGCCCCTTGCGCTGGGCTGACGATGCCATGTCAGCCGCTTCAGGATGCACATGGCCAGATTCCGCTGCGGCAGAGTGTGTCTGCCTCCGGCACAAGCCCGCTTCGGCAAGGCTGTGGCGTCAGGGCTGGCGGCCGGCATCTGCGCCACGGTATGGGCGCCTGTCCTGTTGCCAGCCTGGGTGAGCGCCTGCGTGCTGCTGTTGGGAGCGGTGGGCTGGGCCTGCCATCCCCGCTTGCGCGCGCCTGCGGCCATGCTGCTGGGTGCTGGCTGGGCGGGCGTGCACCTGCTGTGGGCGCTGTCCGCACAACTGCCTGCGGCATTGGAGTCGCGTGAACACACTGTCACTGGTGTGGTGGTCAGCCTTCCGCAGCACGAGTTGCGACGTACCCGTTTCCAGTTCCGCGTAGACAGCCGCCCACACCTGCCGGCTGCGCTGCACGGGCGTGTACTGCAGGTCAGCTGGTATGACGCTTTCGCTGCCACGGTGCCGGGGCCGCGCCTGCAGCTGCGTGCCGGTGAGCAGTGGCAACTGACGGTGCGGCTGCGTGCACCGCGTGGGCTGATCAATCCCGGTGGTTTTGATGCCGAGCGGCATGCGCTCGCCCAGCGGATCGTGGCCTCGGCCATGGTGCGTGACTCGGTGGCACCGCGCCGGCTGCGCGTCGGTACGGGCGTGGAGGCTTGGCGCGAGCGTATGTCGGCGCGGATCCATCGCGACGTGGCTTCGCCATCGGCGCGCTATGTGCAGGCGCTCGCGCTTGGGGATACGCGTGGCCTACAGGAGCGGGATTGGCAGGTGCTGCGGGCCACTGGCCTGACCCACTTGATCGCCATCTCCGGTTTCCATGTCGGCATGGTGGCGGTGGTCGTGGCCTGGATGGTGGCATTGCTATGGTGGGTATTGCCGCGCTGGGGGCGAGGGTGGCCGCGACCGCAGGCGATGGCAGTGGGTGCGTTGGTGGGGGCGACGGTGTACGCCGCCGTGGCCGGCTTCGGCCTGCCTACGGTGCGGACCGTATTGATGGTGGCGGTGGTGGTGTTGGCCCGGCTTGGGCGGCGGCCGGTGGGGGTGCTGGATTGCCTGGCGCAGGCCGCGTTGTTGGTGCTGCTGGTGGAGCCGCTGGCGGTGCTGGCGTCTGGCTTCTGGTTGAGTTTTGCCGGGGTGGCCTGGTTGGCCTGGTGCCTGCCGGAGCGTGGCCATTGGTTGCCCGGTTTTCTCTCCGCACAGCGGGTCGCAACCTTGGGCTTGCTGCCGCTCACGGTGGTGCTGTTCGGCCAGGCATCGCTGGTGGGGCCGTTGGCCAATCTTGTCGCCATTCCCTGCTGGAGTCTGGTGGTGGTGCCCTTGGCCATCCTTGGCACCGCATTGGAGGCGCTGCACGCATGTGCCGGTGGCTGGGCATGGACGGCGGCGGCGTGGAGCTTCGACCTGCTGTGGCCTCTGTTCGACACCCTGGGTGGCAGTGAGCTGGCGATGTGGTGGTTGCCTGAACCGGCGTGGTTTGCCCTGCCGCTTGGCCTGTTGGGGGCGCTGTGGCTACTGTTGCCAGCCGGTGTGCCCGGCAAGGGCTTGGCGCTGCTGTTGTGGCTGCCCTTGCTATGGCCGTGGCAGGAGGCGCCACGCAGGGGCGAGTTCGAGCTGGTGATGCTGGATGTCGGGCAGGGGCTTTCGGTGTTGCTGCGAACCCGCGAGCACGCGTTGCTGTACGACGCCGGCCCGGCCGTGCGCGATGGTTTTGACGCGGGTGAACGGGTGGTGGTGCCGGCATTGCGTGCCTTGGGGGTGCGTCGCTTGCAACGGATGGTGCTCAGTCATGCCGATCACGACCACGCCGGCGGCGCGGCGGCGCTGCGTGCCGTACTTCCGCCGCAGGTCAGTTTGGCGCCCCCGGCTGCACCGCTTGATCAGGTACGCGCCTGCAACACCGGACAGGCTTGGCAATGGGATGGCGTGCGGTTCGAGTTCCTGCATCCCGGCCCTGCGTTCCCCTATCTGCGCAATGAGTCCAGCTGCGTGCTGCGGGTGAGCGGGGCGTACGGCAGCGCCCTGTTGCCGGGCGATATCGGTGAGGTGATCGAACGGGGGCTGTTGAAACGGATGCCAGCCAAGCTGCGGGCCGATGTCGTGGTGGTCGCACACCACGGCAGCGGAGGCTCATCCAGCCCCGCTTTCGTGCGTGCAACGGCGGCACGGCTGGCACTGGTGTCGGCCGGGCATGGCAATCGTTTTGGCCATCCGCGTGCGGAGGTGGTGCGTCGTTGGCAGCGCGCCGGGGCTGAAGTGCTGACCAGCGCACAGAGCGGGGCGGTAAGGGTATGGTTGGGCAGGGATGGCCTGCAGCTGCGTGAGCGCAGAATATGGCGTGCAAGGGCCTGGGATGCCGCTGAGCGGGCGCGGGTGGCTGCTATCCTATCGGCCATCGAACAGACGGCCGTCGAGCCGGAGGGTTGAAACGTGTGGGAACTGGTCAAGGCCGGCGGTTGGCCGATGGTGCCGTTGTTGCTGTTGGGTGTACTGGCCTTGGCGATAGTCCTGGAGCGTTTCTGGAGCCTGCGGCGTAACGAAGTGCTGCCGCCGGGACTGGGGCAGGAAGTACGCAACTGGGCGGCACGTGGCAAGCTGGATGCCTCGCATATCGAATCGCTGCGCGCCAACTCGCCGTTGGGTGCGCTGCTGGCTGCGGCGCTGGAAGCGCGCAACCGCCCGCGCGAGCAGATCCGTGAACGCATCGAAGACACCGGTCGTCACCTGGTGCATCGCATGGGCCGCTTCCTTAATGCGCTGGGCACCATTGCCTCGGCCGGCCCGTTGCTGGGCCTGCTCGGCACCGTGGTGGGCATGATCCAGATGTTCCTGGGTATCCTCGATCACGGCGTCGGCGACGTGAACCAGCTCGCGGGTGGTATCGGCAAGGCACTGGTGTGCACCGCCACCGGCATGATCGTGGCGATTCCGGCATTGATGTTCCACCGCTACTTCCGTGGCCGCATTGACGGCTATGTGATCGAGATGGAGCAGGAAGCCGGCGCATTGCTGGATTCGCTGGATGGTCGCCCGGCGGTGATGGCTGCCGCCAACAAGGGCCAGACAGCCGAACCACGCCGTACCGCCAAGGCCTGATCCACGATGCGTATCCGCGACAACCGCCAGCAGGACGAGCCGCATATCGATCTGGTACCCCTGATCGACGTGATCCTGGTGCTGATCATCTTCTTCGTGGTCACCACCACCTTCGATGCGCGCTCGACGCTGCAGATCCAGCTGCCGACCGCCAGCGACCAGAACAGCAGCGCGCCGCCGCGCTCGTTGAGTGTCCTGGTCAATGCCGATGGTCGCTATTTCATCAACGACCAGGAAGTGCTGCGCCCGGATATCGAGTCGCTGAAGCAGACCATCGCCCAGTTGGCCGGCCAGGACCGTGAACAGACCGTGCTGCTGCGCGCCGATGCCCGTACGCCCTACCAGGCCGTGGTCACCGCACAGGATGCCCTGGGCCAGTTGGGTTTCCGTCGCATCGCGATCGCGACGGCCCCGGAAGTGAAGCAATGAGCGATTCAGGTGCATGGCAGGTTTACAAGCGCCTGCTCGGCTTCGCCCGGCCTTACCGGATGCTGCTGGGCCTGGCTGTGCTGGGCATGCTGGTGGAGGCCGGTGCTGGTAGTGGCTTCCTGGCACTGATGAGCCCGATCACCAACAACCTGGTGAATCCGGAGGACATCAATCCGTGGATGCCGTTGGCGGTGATCGGCCTGTTCCTGTTGCGTGGCATCGCCGGCTACCTGACCGATATCGGCATGGGCAAGGCGGCGCGCAGCATCGCCCGCGACCTGCGGGTCAAGGTGCTGGACAAATACATGCGCCTGCCGGGGCAGCGGTTCGATTCCGAGCCGGTGCCGTCGATGCTGGTGCGGCTGGGCTCCGACTGCGACCAGGTGGCACAGGCCGCGGTGGACGCCATGAAGGTGGTGTTGCAGCAGTCGCTGCAGGCCTTGGGCGCGCTGCTGATGATGCTGTGGTACAGCTGGCAGGTGACCCTGGCCATTTTCGTGCTGGCACCGCCGCTGGCGTGGGTGATGAACAAGGTGGCCAAGCGTTACCGCAGCATCAGTCACCGTATCCAGGAAAGCGGCGCCGAGCTGCTGCAGGCAGCCGACCAGACGCTGTCCAGCCAGCAGGAGGTCAAGGTCTACGGCGCCCAGCCCACCGAACTTGAGCGCTATACGCGGCTGGCCAATACCAATCTGCGGCTGGCGATGAAGGTGGAGTCCACCCGCAGCATTTCCTCCAGCATGGTGCAGCTGATCGGTGCCGTCGGCCTGGCGGCGCTGCTGTTGATCGCCGGCCATGAAGCCGCCGCAGGTCGGTTGACCGTGGGTGACTTTGTCGCGCTTCTGATGGCGATGCTGGCAATCATCCCGGCGCTGAAGCAACTGACCAACGTGCAGAACATGACCCAGCGCGGCATCGCCTCGGCGCAGCGTCTATTCAGCGTGCTTGATGCCGAGGACGAGCCTGACCACGGCACGAGGCCGCTGCAGCGTGCCAATGGCCTGATCGAGTTCCGCAATGTCACGGCCCGTTATGCAGGGCAGGCCAAGCCGGCCTTGCAGGACGTCAGTTTCATTGCCAGGCCGGGTACGGTCACCGCGATCGTTGGACGTTCCGGCAGCGGCAAGTCCACGCTGATCAAGCTCATTCCGCGTTTCTATGAGGTCGAATCCGGGCAGATCCTGCTGGATGGGCATCCGTTGCAGGAGTATTCGCTGGCAGATCTGCGCCGACAGATTGCGTTGGTGGGCCAGCAGGTGACTCTGTTCAACGGCAGCGTCGCGCAGAACGTGGCCTATGGCGAACTGCAAGGGCGCAGCCCGGAAGCGCTGCAACACGCCATTGCCGGTGCCAATGCGGCAGAGTTCGTCGAGCAGATGCCGCGCGGCGTCGATGAACCGGTGGGCGCCAAGGGCGGCAAGCTGTCCGGCGGCCAGCGCCAGCGCTTGGCCATTGCCCGCGCGATGTTGAAGGATGCCCCCATCCTGATTCTCGACGAAGCTACCGCAGCCCTGGACAACGAATCCGAGCGGCTGGTGCAGGACGCCCTGCAGAAGCTGATGCCTGACCGCACCACGTTGGTGATCGCGCACCGCCTGTCGACCATCGAGCATGCCGATCAGGTGCTGGTGATGGACCAGGGGCGCATTGTCGAGCGTGGTACCCATCACGAACTGCTGGCGCTGGGCGGTGTCTACGAACACCTGCACAGCATGCAGTTCCGCGAAAGGCAGGGCGGATGAGCAAGCAGGGTCCGCAGACGCCGGCCTACTGGTACGGCGACGCCGCCGTGCCCTGGTTCGCACGGCTGCTGGCGCCGGTCTATGGCGCGGTAACCGGGCTGCGCCGCGGCCTGTACCGGCGTGGCTGGTTGCGGGCGCGGCAGGTGCCGGTGCCGGTGATCGTGGTGGGCAACATCACCGCCGGCGGTACCGGCAAGACGCCGCTGACCATCGAACTGGTCAACCGCCTGCGCGATGCCGGCTGGAAGCCGGGCGTGGCCAGTCGCGGTTACGGCCGTGACGAGGCCGACACGCCGCGCTGGGTGACCCCCGAGCTGGCCCCCGGGCTGGGCGGTGACGAGCCGGTATTGATTGCCTGGAAGACCGGCGCGCCGGTGCGCGTGGACAAGGACCGGGTCGCGGCGGCCAAGGCGTTGCTGGCGGCCGGCTGTGACATCGTCATCTGTGACGACGGACTGCAGCATTACCGGCTGGCACGCGATATCGAGATCGAGGTGGTGGATGCGGCACGGCGCTACGGCAATGGCCGGCTGATGCCGGCGGGCCCGCTGCGCGAGCCGGTGGCGCGGGCCAGGCTGTGCGACTTCCGTGTGGTCAATCTTGGCCAGACCAGCGATGCCCCGGCGGAGACCGCCGGGACCGGGTTCGGCGAATGGGCGATGCGCCTGCGGATCGAAACCGCCACTCCGCTCGCGGGGGGCAGGGCCAAGCCTTTGCAGGCGTTTGCCGGGCAGCGTGTGCACGCGGTGGCGGGTATCGCCAACCCGCAGCGCTTCTTCCAGATGCTGCGTGCGCGCGGCATCGGCGTGGTGCCGCATGCGTTTGCCGATCATCATCGCTACCAGGCCGGGGATCTGTCCTTCGGCAGCCAGTTGCCGGTGCTGATGACCGAGAAGGACGCCGTCAAATGCCAGGGTTTTGCCACCGACTGGCATTACGCGGTGCCCTTGCAGGCCGAGTTGCCGGCGGCATTCTGGGTGGCGCTGCTGGACCGCCTGGGCAAGCTGGCGCGCGCTTGATCCCCCCATTGGCGGGTGAGACTTGTTGGCCGCAGCGGCGGCTGTGAGGAGTTGAAATGACTGATATCCCGGATTTCGTGGTGGCCATCCCGGCCCGGTATGCCTCCACCCGCTTGCCCGGCAAGCCGTTGGCGCTGATTGCCGGCGAACCGATGGTGCTGCATGTGGCACGGCGGGCATTGCAGGCAGGCGCGCGCGAAGTGTGGGTGGCAACCGACGACGCTCGCATCGCCGCGGCGGTGTCTGGGCTTGAGGGCATCCATGTGGCGATGACCGACCCGGCACATGCTTCGGGCACTGATCGCCTGGCCGAGTGTGCGCGACAGGCGGGTTGGTCGGACGAGGTGATCGTGGTCAACCTGCAGGGCGATGAGCCGTTTGCACCGGCGGCAGGCATCCAGGCGGTGGCGGCCACGTTGGCCAGCAGTGGTGCACCGATGTCGACCCTGGCAACGCAGGTGGAGGATGCGCCCACACTGTTTGATCCCAATGTGGTCAAGCTGGTGCGCAACGTGCACGGCGATGCCATGTATTTCAGCCGCGCACCGATCGCCTGGCACCGCGACGCTTTTGCCCGTAGCCGCGACAGCCTGCCGCCGGGGCAGTGGCTGCGCCACATCGGCATCTATGGTTACCGGGCCGGCTTCCTGCAGCAGTTCGCCGCCATGCCGCCAGGCAACCTGGAGCAGGTGGAAGCGCTGGAGCAGCTGCGCGTGCTGGAGGCCGGGCACCGCATCGCGGTGGCCTTGTCACCGGCACCGTTCCCGCCGGGCATCGATACCCCGGAGGATCTGCAGCGCGCCGATGCACGCATGCGGGGCGGGCAATGAAGTTGCTGGTGGTGTGCCTGGGCAACATCTGCCGCTCGCCGATGGGCGAAGGCGCCTTGCGTGCGCGCATTGCCCAGGCACGGCTGGACAACTGGGTGTCGGTGGATTCGGCCGGTACCTCCGGCTGGCATGCCGGGGATCCGCCCGACCGCCGCGCGGTCGCCTGCGCCCGCCGCCATGGGGTGGATATCAGCCGGCTGCGCGGGCGACAGCTGAAAGCCGCGGACTTCCACGATTTCGACCATATCCTCTGTGCTGACCGGTCCAACCTGGACAACGCACGGGCGTTGGCTCCGGCCGGGCTGCAGGAGCGCGCGGTGCTGTGGTTGCCCTGGGCCGGGGTGGAGGGGGCAGCGGCCATTCCCGATCCGTACTATGGTCAGGACAGTGACTTCGAGCAGACCTGGGCATTGGTGGATGCGGCTGCTCGCGGTACGGTGCAACGTCTTACGCGTAACCACGAGTCCGGCATAATCCAACCATGAATGAAAAGCGCGCAGTGGATCTGCCCAAGTCCGGTATCTGGCTCAACGCCGCACCTGCCACCTTGCAGGAGCTGCGCGGCCGCCCGGTAGTGCTGGCCTTCGTCAATGGCGCCTCGGTCTGGTCAATGCAGCGCGTGGCGGAAGTTGCGCGCTGGCAGGCGCGCAACCCGGGCCGGCTGCAGTTGCTGGTGGTGCAGGTGCCGCGTTTCGAGTTTGAGCGCGAACCGCAACAATCGCTGAAGCTGCTGCGCAGGCACGGCGTGAGTGCCCCCATCGTGCTGGATGCGCATTGGGACACCTGGCGTCAGTTCGAAGTCCAATCCTGGCCGACCTTGGTGCTGCTGGACGCCTACGGCCAGGAGCGTGAGCGGCTGGTGGGTGCCGGCGCCGAGCTGGACCGCGCCTTGAACAGCCTGTGTGAAGGCGTGCCGCGCCCGCTGGAAGATGACGACGCGCGCGAGATCAACGCCGAGCCGCGGCTGCCGCTGCTGTTCCCGGCAGGGCTGGTGGCTACGGCCGAGCGAATTTACGTGGCCGATACCGGTCATCACCGGATTCTTGAGTGCAACCACGCCGGCCGCATCCTGCGCCAGTTTGGCCTTGGCTCGGCCGATCTGATCAATGGTGGTCTGGGCGAAGCGGCATTCAACCGCCCGCAGGGCCTGGCCCTGGTGCGCGATGTGCTGTACGTGGCCGATACCGGCAATCACGCACTGCGCCGCATCAACCTGACCAGTGGCCAGGTGGACACCTTGTGTGGGAATGGTCGCGTCGGTGCGCCCAGCGCCGGCGTGCTGGCGCAGCCGTGGGATACCGCGCTGAACCATCCGGTCGGCGTGGCCGTGGCCGACAACCAGATCTATGTCGCGATGGCCGGTGACAACCACATCTGGAGCTACGACCTCGGTGCCAAGGAGCTGCGCTGGCGCGCCGGCGCAGGCCCGGTCGAGGTGCGCGACGGTAGTGGCCACCTGGCCGCGTTTGCCCAGCCGTGCAGCGTGGTGGCCGTGCAGCACACTTTGTACGTCGCTGACGCATTGGGTTCGGCCATCCGCTCGGTGCAGCTGCGCAATGATCTGGTGCAGACCCTGGTGGGGCAGGGGCCGTGGGAGTCGGGCAACGTCGATGGCCCGCGCCTGCGTGCACGCCTGCAGTATCCGCAGGCGCTGGCGATGGGGCCGGACTCCCCCTTGCTGTGGATTGCCGATGCCGGCAACGGCTCGCTGCGTACCCTGCGTCTGGGCGGTGGTGATCTTTCCACGGTCAACCTGCCGCGGCGCCTGCACGGGCCGGCCGCGCTGGCGGTGGCCGCTGGCGCAATCTGGATCGCCGAAGCCGACGCCCATGCCGTGCTGCGGTTTGATCCGCTCAGTGGCGAATTGAGCGAAGTGCCGATAGACGGATGACCGACGCTGCAACCAATGCGTTTGATGGCAAGGCTTTCGCCGCCGCGCTGAGTACCGCGCCCGGTGTGTACCGGATGTATGCCGCCGACGACACCCTGCTGTATGTCGGCAAGGCAGGCGCGCTGCGCAAGCGCGTGGGCAGCTATTTCAACGGGTCGCCCAAAAGCCGGCGGATCATGATGATGCTGTCGCAGGTGGCGCGCATGGACGTCACCATTACCCGTACCGAAGCCGAAGCGCTGCTGCTGGAAAACCAGCTGATCAAGTCGCTGACGCCGCGCTATAACGTCTCCCTGCGCGACGACAAGACCTACCCGCAGGTGCTGATGACCCGCGAACAGTGGCCGCGCATTGCGCTGCACCGTGGTCCGCGCTCGCTGCCAGGTCGGTACTACGGCCCCTATCCGGGCGTCGGTGCGGTGCGTGAGACGCTCAACCTGATGCACAAGCTGTTCAAGCTGCGCAGCTGCGAGGACAGCGTATTCCGCAACCGTACGCGGCCGTGCCTGCAGTACCAGATCGGCCGCTGCAGTGCGCCGTGCGTGGAGCTGGTGGCGCAGGGCGACTACGACGAATCGGTGCGCCAGGCGACGCTGTTCCTCGAAGGCAAGAGCGACCAGTTGGCGGCCGAGCTGATGGACAGCATGCAGCAGGCCAGCGATGCGCTGGAGTTCGAGCGCGCAGCGCGCCTGCGTGACCTGGTGGCATCGCTGCGCAGCATGCAGAACCGCCAATACGTGGATGGCCGTGCCGCCGATCTGGACGTGCTGGCCTGTGCCATGCAGGGCGCCAGTGCCTGCGTGCTGTTGCTGGCTTTCCGTGATGGTCGCAACCTGGGCACGCGCGCGTTTTTCCCGCGTACCAATGGCGAGGACAGTGCCGAGGAAGTGCTGGCTGCGTTTGTGTCCCAGTACTACGTTGAGCACGGGCCTCCGGCGGAGATCCTGCTGGACCGCGAGATCCCCGATGCGGCACTGATCGAGGCCGCGCTCAGCGCCTCGGCCGAGCGCAAGGTGGTGTTGAAGTGGAACGTGCGTGGCGAGCGCGCCGGTTACGTGGAGCTGGCCAGCCGCAATGCGCAGGTCACCCTGGTGGCGGAGATGGACAGCCGCGGCGCGCAGCATGCGCGCAGCGAGGCGCTGCGCGAGATGCTTGGGCTGGCCGAGCCGGTCAAGCGCGTGGAGTGTTTCGACATCAGCCACACCATGGGTGAGGCGACCGTGGCCTCCTGCGTGGTCTTCGATGCCGCCGGCCCGGTGCGCGCCCAGTACCGCCGTTACAACATCAGTGGCATCGAGCCCGGTGATGACTATGCGGCCATGCGCCAGGCCATCGATCGCCGCTTCCGGCGCGCGGTGGAGGAGGGCGGGGTATTGCCGGATGTGTTGCTGATCGACGGTGGTGCCGGCCAGTTGGCGCAGGCGCAGGCAGCGCTGGCAGACCTGGGGGTGGAAGGGGTGATGCTGGTTGGCGTGGCCAAGGGTGTGGAACGGCGCGCCGGCCATGAAGCACTGGTGATGCCGGACGGCCGTGAACTGCGTCCGGGCGCCGCCTCACCGGCCCTGCAGTTCATCCAGCAAGTGCGTGACGAAGCCCACCGCTTTGCGATCACCGGCCACCGCGGGCGCCGACAGAAGGCGCGCATGACCAGCAAGCTGGAGGATATACCCGGCATCGGGCCGCGCCGGCGCGCCAGCCTGCTCAAACATTTTGGCGGCATGGCCGGGCTCAAGGCGGCGGGCGAGGCCGAGATTGCCCGCGTGGAGGGCATCAACGACGCCCTGGCCGCGCGTATCTACGCTAACCTTCACGGTCTGTCGGTGCCCGATCCGGCAGCGGAGTAATGCTGTAATGAAACTGACCATCCCCACCTGGCTGACCCTGCTGCGGATCCTGATGATCCCGGTGCTGGTGCTGGTGTTCTATCTGCCCTATGCCTGGACCAACTTCGCCTCGGCGGCGATTTTCGGCCTGGCGGCGATCACCGATTGGCTGGATGGTTGGGTCGCGCGGCGTTACGAACAGCATTCGGCGTTCGGTGCGTTCCTGGACCCGGTGGCGGACAAGTTGATGGTGGCGGTGGCGCTGTTCCTGATCGTGCAGGGCCACCCGACACCGTGGATGGCGTTCTGGGCGGCAGTCATCGTCGGGCGCGAGATCGCGGTATCGGCACTGCGCGAATGGATGGCCGAGATCGGCCAGCGTGCCAAGGTGCGCGTCGCCATGATCGGCAAGGTGAAGACCACCGCACAGATGGTGGCGCTGTTGTGCCTGCTGTACTCGGTTTCGCCCAATACCCCGTTCACCTCGATCTGGATGGGCGAGCCGGTTTTCCATATTGGTGACTGGATGCTGGCCATTGCCGCGCTGCTCACCCTGGTATCGGCGGCGCAGTATCTGCGTGCGGCCTGGCCCAGCCTGCGCGAGGACGAGAAAGCCGCGCGTAGCGGAGCTGCCAAAAAATAAACAGGCTGTTGACACTGGGGCGAATGCATGTAGAATTTCGCCTCCCAAGCGGGAATAGCTCAGTTGGTAGAGCGCAACC
>DAMCTY010000035.1:0-16878 GCA_032112995.1 Stenotrophomonas sp.
GCTTTTGGCTTCGCGGGTAAGGCCCCTGCCGAGGATGGCTCGGCACTACACCCCCTCCTTTTGGCCGCAGGCCAAGGGGAGGGCCGGGGAGGGGTGCTTTTGGCTTCGCGGGTAAGGCCCCTGCCGAGGATGGCTCGGCACTACACCCCCTCCTTTTGGCCGCAGGCCAAGGGGAGGGCCGGGGAGGGGTGCTTTTGGCTTTGCGGGTAAAGCCCTTGCCGAGCATGGCTCGGCACTACCGCGGCGGGATCAGCGTGGGGGGCGGGCGGCGGGCGGGTTGGCCTCCACCCACTGGCGGCGCTGTTCCGGGCTCATCTTGTTCCATTGCTCGCGCAGTTGCTGGCGCTGGTCCTTGTCCATGCCGCGCATCTTGTCGAACAGCGCCTGGGCATCGCGGCGTTGGCTGGGCGACATGTTCTCGAACCGGTGCATGCCGCGGCGGGCCTGCTCGCGCTGTTCCGGGGTCATCTGCTGCCAGCTGCGGGCATGTTCATAGGTGCGCTGGCGGCGTTCCGGGGAGGCATTCCAGCGGTCACGCACCGGTGCGATCAGGGTCTCGCGTTGGGCCGGGGTCAGCTGGTCCCATTCGGGCAGGGCGGCTTGCTGTGCCAAGGCGGGCGCGCAAGCCAGTAGCAGGGGCAGCAGGAAAAGGGGGCGGGTGTGCATGGGCTTCATTCCATTGCCAGGTTGTCCGAACCCAGCCACAGGTACAGCTCGGGGCTTTCGTCGAACAGCAGGGTGGTGTCGTCTTCGCTCTGATCAGCGATGGTGGGGGTAGGGGCCAACGGGGTGGGCGGGCTGCTGTTGCTGAACTGCAGGCCCAGCGCCACTGCCAGGACTGCAGAGCAGGCGGTGGCCAGCAGCCAACCTACGCGGCGTGACGGCGCACCGGATGTGCGGCTGCCGACCTGCTGGCGGCCTTGGCGCAGGCGCGCCAGCGTGGCTGCGGACAGGTGGCTGTCGGCCTGCTGCTGCAGTTGCCGCAGCGAGCCATCGAAGCCTTCGGGGGTGTTGGGCAGGCGGTTCACCGCACTTCCTCCAGTTGCTGCATCAGGGCGTCGCGCGCGCGCGACAGATGGGTTTTTACCGAGCCTTCCGAGCAGCCCATCGCCTTGGCGGTGGTGGCCACGTCCAGTTCCTGCAGCACGCGCAGGCTGAATGCCTCGCGTTGCCGTGCCGGCAGCCTGCGCAGGGCCTGTACCAGGTGTGCGTACTGCACCTGCTGCTGGTGCTGTTCGGCCGGGCCGGGGGCATGGTCGGCCCAGTCGATGGTGCTGTCCGGGTCCTGTTCGGCCTGCGGTGCCCAGAACTTCAGGCGGAAACTGCGGCGCCGCTGTAGATCGATGATGCGCCGGCGCAGGATGCTCCAGAACAGTGGCGTCCACTCGCTGGCCGGGTGGTCGCGGTAGCCAAGCATGCGTTCCATGGCGTCCTGCACCGCGTCCAGCGCATCCTCGCGCTGGCGCAACCCGGCCTCGGCAAAGCGGAAGGCGCGTGACCCGATGCTGGCCAGGAACGCATCCAGCGAGGTGGGTACGGCGTCGGTCGGGTTGGTCAGGGGCGGGCTGGTCACCAGCACAGGGTACGGGTTCCGAAGGGTCTCGGCCTCTATAACGCCCCAGTGCCGGATCGGTTGACAACGCAACCGTCGCATCCGCTTTGCTGGCTTGGTTATGATGCCGGGCAGGCGTTTGCCGCCTTCGGAGAGAACAGCAATGGGCGACGGGTTCGTAGCGTTGTATATCTTCATGCTGGCAGCCATTGCCGGCCACGTGATCATTTCGCGGGTGCCGGTGATCCTGCATACGCCGTTGATGTCTGGTTCCAACTTCATCCACGGCATCGTGCTGATCGGCGCGATGGTAGTGCTGGGCCACGCCGATACCACCCTGGAGAAGGTCATCGGTTTCATTGCCGTTGCGCTGGGCGCGGGCAATGCGGCCGGTGGTTACGTGGTGACCGAGCGCATGCTGGACATGTTCAAAAGCTCGAAGAAGCCCGAAGGCAAGGACAAGTGAGCCGGGTCTCCGTACAGGCCGCTGCCCCCGGCATCGACGCCCGTCAGGTGTTCCAGTGGCTCAGCTACCTGCAGTATCCGGCGCTGCTGGTGGCCTTTGGCTACGCCGCCCGGCCGCTGTTCAATGGCATGGACGGCATGCTCGATGCCTATAACAGTGCACTGCTGTACGCCGGTGTCGGTGTGGGCATGTCCTCGCTGCAGGATCCCCGCAAAACACAGAACACGATGTCCAGGAAGGTCTGGGAAGACCCGCGCAAGGGAGGCTTCATGCTTTGGGTGCTGGCCATCCAGGCATTGCTGCCCATCGTGTTGGGCCTGCTGGGTGTCGCGCTGGCCAGCAACACCGCGCTGGCGCAGCTGGCGCTGGGGCTGGTGTCATTTGGACTGGGCATGATCGGCCTGTTGAAGACGGCCATCGAGATGCGCGAGCACCACCGGCTGGACAAGCAGCCGCCCCCTCACACGCAGACGGCTCTGGAGGCCGGCGCATGAGCTTATCGATGCTGGTCAATACGAGTTACCTGGTTGCCGCCACGCTGTTCCTGTTGGGGCTGCAGCGCATGGCCTCGCCCAAGACCGCGCGCAGCGGCATCCAATGGGCCGGTGCAGGCATGCTGATCGCAACCGCGGCGACGTTTTTCCTGCCAGGGCTGCACAACATCGCCCTGATCCTGGTGGCGCTGGTGCTGGGCACCGGGCTGGCCTGGGTATCGGCAAAGAAAGTGGCCATCACCGACATGCCGCAGATGGTGGCGCTGTACAACGGCATGGGCGGCGGCTCGGCGGCGGCGATCGGTGCAGTGGAACTGCTGCGCTTCTCCGACCTCGCCAGCCGCGATACCAGCCATTGGAGCGCACAGGCCATTGCCGATCTGTCGGCACGCTTGCCGTCCACCACCGTGTTGGCTTTGGCGGTGATCGGTTCGGCGATCGGTGCGGTGTCGCTGTCCGGGTCGATCATCGCCTGGGCCAAACTCGATGGGCGCCTGGACAAGCGGGTGACGTTCCCGGGCCAGCAGGCCTTCAACCTGCTGGTTGCGTTGGCGATGCTGGCATTGGGCGCATGGGCAGCGGTCAGCCTGCAGCCGGTGGCGATCATCAGCTTCTTCGTGGTGGCGCTGGCGCTGGGCGTGTTGATGACGTTGCCGATCGGCGGCGCGGACATGCCGGTGGTCATTTCGCTGTACAACGCCTTCACCGGCCTGGCGGTGGCGTTTGAAGGCTATGTGCTGGGCAACGAGGCGCTGATCATTGCCGGCATGATGGTCGGTGCTGCCGGCATCCTGCTGACCCGGCTGATGGCCAAGGCGATGAACCGGCCGATCAGCGGCGTGCTGTTCTCCAACTTTGGCGGTGGTGGCCAGGGCGCGGAAATCACCGGCAGTCAGAAGCCGATCGAAGCGGCCGACGTCGCAGCGATGATGGCCTTTGCCGAGCGTGTGGTGATCGTGCCGGGTTACGGGCTGGCGGTTGCCCAGGCCCAGCACAAGATCTGGGAGCTGGCGCAGCGGCTGATCGAGCGCGGGGTGAAGGTCAAGTTCGCTATCCATCCGGTGGCCGGGCGCATGCCTGGGCACATGAATGTGCTGCTGGCCGAAGCAGGTGTGCCCTATGACTTGATCGCCGACATGGACGACATCAATCCGGAATTTGCCAACACCGATGTCTCCCTGGTGATCGGTGCCAATGACGTGGTCAATCCAGTGGCCAAGACTGACCCCGGTAGCCCGATCTACGGCATGCCGATCCTGGACGTGGTCAACTCAAAGAACACCATCGTCATCAAGCGCGGCAAGGGCACCGGTTTTGCCGGTATCGAAAATGCGCTGTTCTATGCCGACAACACGCGCATGCTGTATGGCGATGGCGCAGAAGCGGCCAGCGCCCTGGTCAGCGAACTCAAGGCGCTGGACGGCGGTCATTGAGCGCGGCGGCCGTCAGCAGACGGCCGCCTCATACTCGTCCTGCAGCTTCTGAGCTGCAGGTGCAGGCTCGGCAGCCATCCTGCGCAGGGCCGGTGTGAGGGGGACCTGCCTGCGCCGTGCGGCGGTGGTGGTGCAGCCAAAGCTGTGCTTGAACGCGCGGCAGAAGGCGCTCTCGCTTTCGAAGCCGAGTTGTTCGGATATCTCGCAGATGGGCGCGTTGCTGTCGCAGACAAGGTCCCAGGCACGCTGGTTGCGCAACCGTGCCGCATATTCGCTGGGGGTTTCACCAAATACTTCGCGATAGACGCGGATCAGGTGGGTCGGCGAGTAGTTGGCGGCGGCGGCCAGGCTGGTCATTCCCAGGCGGCTGTCCACATTGCAGCGGATGAGGTGCTGCACCCGTAGCAGCCGCAGCAGGGTTTGATGGCGGCGCAGGGCGGTACGGCCGCTGCAGCGTTCCAACTGGCCGTACAGCGGACGCTGGCGTTCGATCAATACTTCGCGCAGGCTGCCGAGCATGTCGCCGGCGGGCGTACTGTCAGCCCCCTTGAACCAGCGTGCCCGGCATAGCTGCACCATCAAGCGGGCCAGATCCACATCACATGACATCTCACGTGGAATCAGGTGATTGATGATCGACGCCGTGCTGCGCAGCGGGCGCTGCCACATGGCGGCAGGCGCAGCCACGCACAACCACCAACTGTGCTGGGGACTGAAATGGCGCAGGCTGCCGTCGGTCCACAGTTGTACGCGGCGTGATGCCAGTTTCCATGGCGTCGGACCATTGATCAGGTCCAGCGAGCCATCCAGTACCAGCGTCGCGCTGATCCAGCCGGCCGGGATGAACAGCCGGTTGCCGCGGCCACGGCCAGTGATGGCGTGGATGCGTTCACCGCGCTGCAGGGAAAGATCCAGGCCCTGCGAACCCTGGATTTGATGATGTTGAATGCTTGCTTGCACAGGCATGCTCCTGACGATCTGGGGAACAGGACGGGGCGCTCGGGCGCCGTCCCGCAGCGGTTCGGGGGGTCTGTTGATGTAGACGCAGGGGACAGCCGGATTCCTCAGCAGTCGCCACAGGGTCTGTGCGGCTGCCCAGGGGGTGGGGGCGGCGGTGGAAAATCAGGGCGGGGGCAACAGCCTCAAGGCCGAGGCTGCGGCGCGGAGGCGTTGGCTTCCAGACGACGTGCCTGCCCGGTGGTCAGGCCGAACGCCTGCTTGAAAGCCCGGCAGAAGGCACTCTCACTGTCAAAGCCCAGTGACTGCGATATTTCGCCGATGGACAAGGCGGTGCCGCGCACCATTGCCCAGGCCCGTTGTTGCCGTAGCCGGTTGGCAAACTCGCTGGGGGTCTCGTCGAAGACATCCCGGTAGGCGCGGATCAGATGGGTGGGGGAGTAGTTGGCACTGGCCGCCAGCTGATGCAGGTCCAGGCGGTCTTCGGTGGTATGGCGTATCAGGTGCTGGACCCGCAGCAGCCGCAGCAAGGTCTGGTGGCGCCGTAGTGCGGTCCGGCCGCTGCAGCGTTGCAGTTGCGCTTGCAGTGCTTGCTGGCGCTCGCACAGGGCGCCGCGCAGGTGCGCCAGATGGGTGTGGTCGATCGCCAGTGACGTTCGTTGCGCCGCTGGGTTGTGGAACGTACGGGTTATCGCGCGGATCATCCGGTGATCGGCGTTGAACTGATGCGGCAGAAATCCGTAGTTATCTGCATGGCGGTGATCAACCGCCAGCTTCCAGATGTCCGCCGGCGCGGCCACGCACAGCCACCATCCCATGCGCGCCATGTACAGGCGCAATGCGCCGTCCACCCATACCTGGCATTGCCGTGAGCTCAGCGTCCAGGCAGTGGCGGCGCTGGCACAAGCAAGCGATCCAGCCAGCACGAGGATCACGCTGCTCCAGCCGGAAGGCGCATGCAGGCGCGTACTCCGCCCCTTGCACATGATCAGGCGGAAGCCATCGGCTGGCAGCGCGGATAGATCGAGTATCTGATTGCTCTGAAGCAGGTGATGGCAGATCTTCACTGCACCTCCCATGTGCCTGGAACAAAGGATCCATCCCAAGGGGCGTTGCCTGGGCCCCCAACGACAGGGCCCGGTGCTGCCGCCGATATCGCGTCTCGTAAAGAGAAGACGCGCAGGAACACGACAACCTCATGGGGCTGATGCGGCCCCGCGGCTGTACCCGTGGCATGCAGTGCCGACGCCGCGCACAATAAAAAAAGCCCAGCAGTGCTGGGCAATGCCGGCATGGCCCCTCAAGCACGGATTGACTGCTGTGCTCGGTGAAGCGCGCCCTGGGAGAGAGAGTGTCCAGGTCCGGGGGCGTCATGGTCCGGTGCCGTGGTGGCTGGGCCGAGCGCGGGTTCGCGCTTTTGGATCGCCATTTTTTGTGGCTTGGACGGCCCCGCTGCCCGGGAGAACGTATTGGACGAAGTCACTGTGTATCGGCTCGCCCGGGCTCACCTACACGCGGGAGAGGCCGCGCAGGCTGCAACCGCGTTGCGGCTGTTTCTGCAGCACCGGCCAACGGATACGGCTGGCCGGCAGATGCTGGCGATGGCCTTGGCAGGGCAGGGCGACTTCCTGTCCGCACGCGTTCAATTCGCGGAGCTGGCACGGGAACAGCCCGGCTTTCCGGATGCGTGGATCAATCTGGGCAATGCCTGCCTGCAATGCGGCGACGCCACTGCGGCGGTCGATGCATTCGGCAGGGCACAGGCGCTTGGCAGCGACGACGTGGCGTACCTGTTGGGACATGGCCTGGCCTTGCAGGCCACGGAGCAGTATTCACAGGCAGAGCAGTTGCTGGCACGCGCCTTGGTCCGCGAGCCAAACGCGGCCGACGTGCGCCTGGCATATACGCAATGTCTGGCCGAACTGGAACGGTTCGACGAGATCGCGGCATGCATCGATGACCTTGACCCTGCACGGCTGACCCTGGACCAGCAGTGCAGCCTGGCATGGTTGCGTGCGCAGGCGGGCAGGGACGAGCAGGCGCTGCAGTTGTACCAGAGCATTCTGCAGGCACAGCCGCAGCTTCACGAGGCGCGGCTGCAACTGGTGGTGTTGCTGGAGCGTTTGAACAGGGTCGGCGAGGCCGAGCGACATTTGCAACAGGTTCCGGTGCTGCAGGATTCGATCACGCCGATGTTCCGGCTGGCATCGATGCGGGTGGCCCGACGGCAGGGCAACACCGCACAGGCTTTGTCCTGCATGCGCGGGGTGTGCCTGCAGTCCGTACCGGAGGCCATGCGTGCGCAGTTGCTGTTTGAAAAAGCAAAGTGCCATGAGCAGGCAGGCGCTGCCGATGCGGTGATGCAGTCGCTTGCGCAGGCGCATGCAGCAGCAAAGGTGGCGCTGCAGCAGCGGCACCCGCAGCAGTGCCAGCGGGACCCGCTTGGCTGGCTTGCGCAGCGGCTGGCATCGCCCGCCGCGCAGGAATGGTGCATGCCGGTTGTCGACGCGTTGCCACCTGACCCGGTGTTTCTGGTCGGCTTCCCGCGCTCTGGCACCACCTTGCTCGAGCGCATGCTCGATGCCCATGGGCAACTGCAGGTGTTGGACGAGCGTCCGGTACTGGAGCAGGTCATCACCTTGCTGCAGCAGTGCCCAGGCTGGGACCCGAACTCCCTGGATCGCGCACTCGCCGGGTTGTCGCCGGCGCAGTTGGGACTGGCACGGTCGGCCTACTGGCAGCGCGCCCGTGGCCACATGGCAGGTAGCGCCCGGCTTGTCGACAAGTACCCGCTGAGCTTGACCCGGGTAGCCCACGCCGCGCGCCTGTTTCCTGCTGCCGACTGGCTGCTGATGTTGCGGCATCCCTGTGATGTGGTTCTCAGCTGCTACATGCAGGCGTTCGGTATCAATGGTGGCGCGCTTGCATTCGAATCATTGGAAGCGGCTGCAATGGCCTATGCCCGGGTGATGCAATGGTGGGAGCAGCAACATGTGCTGTGGCCGGCCCTGCGGCTGCGTGTCGTGCGCTACGAAGACCTGGTGCAGCAGCCGCAGGCCGTATTGGCGTCGCTGATGGCGTTCCTGCAGCTTGCCGTGGAGCCACCACAACTGCAGTTCCACAAAGCGGTACGGGAACGCTCGCGGCGGATCACAACCCCCAGCTATGCGCAGGTTGCACAGCGGTTGAATCCGGGTGCGATCGACAGATGGAAGCGCTACCGCGCGCATTTCAGCACGCAGACACTCACTGTGCTTGAGCCGTGGGTGCGACGCTACGGTTATGTGCTGTGACTAGCGTTGTGGAAAGCGCAGATAGGTGGAAAGAATATATTTGTCCTGCGTCGGCGATGACTGTCCCTGGTGTGCGTACATCCAGTACGGCGGGAACATCAGCATGCGTCCGCGCCGTGGCGCAATGCCGGCATCCAGGCCTGGAAACCAGGTTTGGCCGCCATCGGTCACGTCGTTGAGGTACCAGAGAAAGACCAGGTAGCGGTCGCAGACGGTATTGATGCTGTCGAAGTGGGTCTGAAATCTGTCCTGACCAGCGCGGTAGCGCTTGAGGATCAGCGGGCTGAGCAGAGGGCTGTCGGGCAGCGCGATCGGGAGTTGGACGTCGTTGTTGTAGCGCCTCAATGCCTGGCTGATCAGATCACGGAAGAACTGCAGGAAGTCCGCATCGGCCAACCTGCCGATATCCATTTCGGTCCACCCGCTTTGCTCAAGGCCGGGGCGTACACCACGGCCATTGCGCTGCTGGAAGCGATCAAGTTCATTGAACGAGGAAATAAGCTTCGCGCACAGCGGTGCGGGAAGACTGTCGTCGTAGTGGCGCACGTAGTGACGCAGATCCAGCACCGGCTTTCCCGCTGCGGCATCTGCCGCAGCGGGACCGTTCACAGGATCAGAAGCGTGCGGTCCAGCGCATCCAGTAGTACCTGCCGATGGCATCGTAGGTCCGCATGTCGGTGGTGGCATTGAAGCCGGAGTAGATCAGCGGCGGTTGCCGATCGGTGAGGTTGCGTACACCCAGTTGTACCGAGCTGTTCTTCAGCTCCTTGAAGGTGTAGCCGATCTGGAAGTCGGTCTGGGTGACCGATGGAATCCTGCGCTTTGCCACATAGCCCGGGTCTTCCACGCCTGCCACGTCTGGAGCTTCATAAACGTGGTGGACGTAGCGGGTGGTGAGGCTGGCGTTGAGGTTGCCGCGTGACCAGCTGATGTCATTGAGCGCGCGCCAGCGTGCCATGTTGCCGAAGCCGGATGCGGCTGAGTCAACGAAGGTGCCTGCCAGGCCGGTGCTGCCGGGAATTCCCGGGAAGGCGCCAACATCACTGGTGGGGTCGCCGCTGAGCAGGCGCACGTCGTACTTGGCCAGGTAGGTCGTGTCCAGGTTCCAGGTGAACCGGCCCCATGCGCCCTCTGGCATCGCGTAGCGGAAGCCCAGGTCGACGCCCGAGGTGTTGAGGGTGCCGAAGTTGCCGACCACGTTGGTCATCTGCGCCACGTCGCCCGCATCGTCACGGATGAAGGTGTCGCAGAAGCGGCCGAAGTCATAGCATTGGTTCAGCATCACCGTTTCCGGCAGGCTGGTGATGAATTGATCCAGTTTCACCCGCCAGTAGTCGGCGGTGATGCTGAAACCTTCCGCCCACGAGGGGCTGTACACCACACCATAGGTGAATACATCGCCTTCTTCCGGTTGCAGGTCCGGATTGGCTACCTGGAACGAGGTGGTCTGGGTGTTGCTCTGGCTGAACTCGCCATCGGTCCTCACCCCCGCACAGGCGCGTGGGTCTGCGACGGCTCCGCCGCGGTAGTTGTTGCAGGGATCAACATAGGTGCTGGCCGAAGGCGTGGTGGGGGCATACAGGTCGCCGATGGTTGGCGCACGGAACACATCCGCGTAGGTGGCGCGCACCAGCAGGTCGTCGAATGGCTTCCATTCCAGCCCGATCTTGGAGTTGGTGGTACCGCCGAAGTTCGAATAGTCCGAATAGCGCGTGCCCAGTGTCACTGCCAGCTTCTGTGCGAACGGAACGTCGGCAAGCAACGGGATCAGGGCCTCGGCATAGATCTCGTTGACGTCGAACTTGCCGCTGAGGTCGCCGAAGGTACAGGCCTCCTGGGTGATCAGGCAGACCGTCTCACCCGGCGGTATGATGGTGAGGAAATCGCTGCTGGAGTCAGCTGATTCTTCGCGGCGCTCAACACCGACAGCCAGCGACACGGGCCCGGCCGGCGCCTGGAAAAGATCGCCGGTGATGTTTGCGTTGTAAACGGTCAGCTCGTTTTCGTTGCTGCTGTGGATGGTTGGATTGATCAGCTCCAACGCCGCGAGCTGGGCGCGGCCGGCGTCGGTGTTGGGGTCCGGGGCCGGGCCCAGGAAATTGACCGGCAGGCAGCCGGCAATGGCGCTGGACGGATCCCCCGCGGTTCGCACGCAGATCGGGTTGCCGCTGTCCGGATCGAGCATTGACGGCCCCAGTGCGTCAGTCAGGCCGGGGCTGTACAGATAGCCGCGCACGGTGGCTGTCTGCGGGGTGCGGCCATAGGAGTAGGACGCATCCCAGGTCCAGCTGGTGTCGGCAAAGGCGCCGCGCAGGCCCGCACTGATTTGGTAGGTCTCGGTGACGTAGCGGGTGGTGCGGGTGGGGATGAAGTCGCGCAGGCGCAGGCGGGCATCGGTGATATCCACGCCAAACGGGTTGTACATGCTGTCGGCGCTGATCGGTACCGCATCCACCGTTGGCCGGCCGTCGAACGGCAGTGGTGCGATGAAGAACGAGGATTCGGTGCGCAGCCAGGAACCGAGCAGGAAGGCTTCGATGTTGTCGCTGAGCTGGTAGTTGCCGCTGAGGAACAGCGAGGTACGCTCCTGTGGCGTGAGGTTGAGGTTGCCGTCGGCCTGGTAGTTGTAGACGTCATTGAGGTTGTCAAAGCAACGGAAGTCCGACTGCGAATTGCCCGAGCGGCCGTCGATGCGGGTCAGGGTGATGTTGTCGGGCGCAGTTGGATCGGTCGGCGGCGGCGCGCAGTTCGGGTCGCTCAGGTCGACGCCGGTGATCGACGCACGTGGCACCACGTAGCGGCCGGTGAGAATGCGGCTGGTGCCGCCTATGCCGCGCTCACCTGCATACAGCTGGTAAGGCTGGCTGGAATAGCTGCGGTCGGCGGCGCTGACCTGGTCTTCCTTGTCATAGCTGGTGCCCAGCATCAGCCGGCCTTTCTCGCCGATCATGCCGAAAGTGGCGTCCAGCCGACGGGTGCTGGCATCGCCACGTGACGAGGTACCGAAGTAGGCGCTGGCCTCAACGCCCTCGAAATCCTTGCGCAGAATGAAGTTGACCACCCCGCCGATGGCGTCGGAACCATAGATGGCCGAGGCGCCATCCTTCAGGATCTCGACGCGTTCGATCAGGGCCATGGGGATGGAGTTGATGTCCACCGCACCGTTGGCGTTGGAGATCGTGCCAATCCAGCGCTTGCCGTCCACCAGCACCAGTGACCGGTTGACGCCCAGGCCACGCAGATCGACGGTGGCTGCGCCAGCGCCGCCGCCGTTGTTGACCTGCGGATTGGTGGCGGCGCCAGCGATGGCGGGGCTGCGCTGCAGGAACTCGCCGACCGTCGCCGCACCGGAGTTCTGGATGCTCTGGCGGTCAATCGTGAATACCGGGCTGGAGGTTTCCAGGTCGGCGCGTTTGATGCGTGAACCGGTGACCTCGATACGGTCCAGGTTGGTGGCATCGGGCTTTGCCTGGGCCTGCTGTGCCGAGGCAGCCGTGGGCATGCCCATGGCCACCAACGTTGAAAATGGAAGCAGCGCCAGATGGATGGCGCTGCTGAGAGGTTGTTTGATCACGTGGACTCCACTCGGTGGCGCGGGGGAGTCTGGAAATTACGAATATTTAACCTTTTTATATGTGCGGGAATGGCACAGCCGCATGTGCGCAAACCTGCTTTTGGTGCTGCAGGCGAAAGTCCCGGACGCGCTGCCCGTCAGCGTGCCGCGCGCCACGCCACCAGCAGCGCGATGACCAGCCACACCGCTTCAGCCAGGCCGTTGGCCAGCGACAACAAGGTCCACGCCAGGTAAGGCCCCATGCGCAGCGCGGACTCCCAGGGGGCCAGGCCCATGGGGCCGCCAATGTAGGTAGCAGCGATGCCCCAGTTGGCGGCAGCGGTGATCACCACCGTGGCCAGCACGGTCACGATGACGCGCGCCCGGCCCGCCGGGAAGGCGCCCAGGCGGAGCATCCAGGCCGCTTCAAGTGCGGTGACCACGGCCATCCAGCCGGCCTGGGTGCCGGTGGTGAGGGCCGCGAACAGCCAGGCAACGGTGACGGTGACGCTTCCCAGCAGCAACAACACGAGCCAAAGCCAGGGGCGGGAGCGGCTGGCTGGCGAAGAAACAGGCGACATGGGCATTCCCGAACAGATTCCGCAGCATAGCGTTTCAGCGGCGAGTGCGCCCAGTCGGATAAAATGGCGCCATTGCGGGTAGCCACCGCGTCCCCATATCGATCCACATGTATTCCCGTAGCAGCGAACCAGTTCATTTTGAGCGTGATTGCCCGGCCGTGATGGTGCCGCAGGGCGATAGCGTGACCTTGCCGGCCGGCAGTTATGGCTATATCACCCAGGCCCTGGGTGGCAGCTATACAGTGTTTGTCGAAGGCAACCTGTTCCGTATTGCCGGCAAGGACGGCGATGCCATTGGCAAGGAGCCGCCGCCGGGCCTGGAGCTGCCCGAGAATGCCGGTGACGAAGACGTGGAAAAGCTGGTGTGGGAGCAGCTTCGCACCTGCTTTGACCCGGAAATCCCATTCAACATCGTCGATCTTGGGCTTATCTACGAAGTGGATATCAAGCACCTGGACGATGGCCAGCGCGAGGTCGACGTCAAGATGACCCTGACTGCTCCCGGCTGCGGCATGGGCGAAATCCTGGTCGATGACGTGCGCAGCAAGCTGGAGATGATACCGACGGTGGCCCAGGCCGACGTCGATCTGGTGTTCGACCCGCCTTGGGGTCGTCACATGATGTCCGAGGCGGCGCGCCTGGAAACTGGCATGCTGTAAGGGCCGCACCGGCGTGGCCGGTGACGGTTTGTGTTGCACCCCCGGTGCCGCCGTGGTGCCGGGGCTGTCCCATCCCGCAATCTGGAAGGAATTATCCGGTGTCCCAGTCTTCCCTGAGCTTCGATGTCACCCGTTCGGACCACCCGCGCAGCGCCGAGGAGCGCGCCAAGATCCTGGAAAAGCCGGGTTTTGGTGTGTATTTCACCGACCACATGGTGGCCGTACGTTGGGACAAGGACGCCGGTTGGCACGATGCGGCGGTAACGCCGTATGGCCCGATCTCGCTGGACCCGGCCGCCGCCGTGCTGCATTACGGCCAGGAAATCTTCGAGGGCATCAAGGCCTATCGCCACGCGGATGGCTCGGTCTGGACCTTCCGCCCGGAAGCCAATGCCGCCCGCCTGCAGCGTTCGGCGCGCCGCCTGGTCTTGCCGGAACTGCCGGCCGAGATCTTCGTCGAGTCGCTCAAGCAGCTGGTTGCGCTGGACAAGGACTGGGTGTCCGATGCCGACGAAGCCAGCCTGTACTTCCGCCCCTTCATGATTGGTGACGAGGCGTTCCTGGGCGTGCGCGGCGCACACAAGGCCACCTATTACGTCATCGCCAGCCCGGCGGGCCCGTACTTCGCCAAGGGCGTGGCGCCGGTGGCGATCTGGTTGTCCACCGATTTTGCGCGCGCTGCCAAGGGCGGTACCGGTGCTGCCAAGTGCGGTGGCAACTACGCTGCCTCGCTGCTGCCGCAGCAGCAGGCGCAGGCGCAGGGCTGCTCGCAGGTGCTGTTCCTGGACCCGATCGAGGGCAAGTACCTGGAAGAACTGGGTGGCATGAACGTGTTCCTGGTCTATGGCAAGGAAAACAAGCTGGTCACCCCGGCGCTGTCGGGCAGCATCCTGGAAGGCATCACCCGCGAGTCGCTGCTGCAGCTGGCCCGCGACCGCGGCATGACCGTGGAAGAGCGCAAGGTCACCATCGACGAGTGGAAGCAGGGCGTGGCTTCGGGTGAGATCACCGAAGTGTTTGCCTGCGGTACCGCCGCGGTGATCACCCCGATCGGCCAGCTCAAGGGCGAGGGTTTCTCGGTGGGCGACATCAACGCGCCGGCCGGTGAAGTCACCATGTCGCTGCGCAAGGAGCTGACCGACATCCAGTACGGCCGTCAGCCGGACCGCCACGGTTGGCTGGTGCGTCTGGACGCCTGAGCCTGCTGATTCGGCATGGCCCGAAGACCGCTGCGGCAGCTGCCGCGGCGGTTTTTTTTTGTCCTTGAAGTCATTTGCGGGACATCTGCTGCCGTACGGAAGCCTGCTGCAATCGTACTGATCACCTAATTGTCTTTACAAATCATTCACTTGCGTAAACGTGATCCGCGCGACAGTTTCGTCTGTAACCCACTTGTAATGGGTTCAGTCGCCATTTATTGTCCGCCAACGGATCGGTAACAGGGGACTGGTTCGGGTAGTTCTACCCGGGCAGCAACCTCTTCTCGTACTGGCAGGGCCCCGGGCAGGACTGGCGCCGCGCAAGCGGCTTCCTCTCAATGTAGAAGGGCTCATCAATGTCATCCAAATCGCGCCGTACGCTGGTCCGTGGGTTGGTAGTTGTTGGCACCGCCTCGTTGTCCTCCCTGTTGTTGTGTGCCCCCGTGTGGGCGGGTGAAGTGCATCTGGCCGGGCTGGACTCGGCCCCGACGCACCAGCGCTTCATCGTCAAGTACCGTCAGGACAGCCGCCAGGCTGCCGGTGAGACGGCCCTGCGGCAGACCCTGAGTTCGGCAGCGCGCGCGCTGCCCAGCCGCGCCGGCAAGAGCGTGGGCGTGCAGCACATGCGCCGCCTGGCGGTGGGTGCGGACGTGGTCCGTGCCGACGCCAGGCTGGACCGGGCCGATGCTGAAACCCTGATGCGCAAGCTGGCCGCCGATCCCAATGTGGAATACGTGGAGGTCGATCGCCTCAACACCATCAGCCTGACCCCCAATGACACCCGCTACAGCGAGCAATGGGGCTATTCGGGCACCTATGGCATCAAGGCGCCGCAGGCCTGGGACAACGCGACCGGCACCGGCGTGGTGGTCGCGGTGCTGGATACAGGCATCACCAGCCATAGCGATCTCAATGCCAACGTGCTGCCCGGCTACGACTTCATTGCCGACACAGCGGTGTCCAACGATGGTGATGGCCGCGATGCCGACCCCAGCGACCCCGGCGACTGGGTGGCCGCCAACCAGTGCGGTGGCAGCCACCCGGCGCAGAACTCCAGCTGGCATGGCACCCATGTGGCCGGCACCATCGCCGCGGTGACCAACAACGCCAAGGGCGTGGCCGGCACGGCCTTCAACGCGCGGATCCTGCCGGTGCGCGTGCTGGGCACCTGCGGTGGTTATGACTCGGACATCGCCGACGCCATCGTCTGGGCCTCGGGCGGCACGGTCAGCGGGGTGCCCGCCAACCCCAACCCGGCCGAAGTGATCAACCTCAGCCTTGGTGGTTCCGGCAGTTGCGGCACCACGACCCAGAACGCGATCAATGCCGCCGTGGGCCGTGGCACCACCCTGGTGATCGCGGCCGGCAACAGCAACGTCAATGTCTCCACCGCCTCGCCGGCCAACTGCAACAACGTCATTGCAGTGGGGGCCAATGACAGTGCCGGCAAGCGCTCGATCTGGAGCAGCAGCCAGCAATCCAATTTCGGCACCCTGGTGGATGTGGCCGGGCCGGGCAGCAACATCCTGTCCACGCTCAACAGCGGCACCAAGGGGCCGTCCACCGAGAGCTATGCCTCCTACGGCGGCACCTCGATGGCCACGCCGCATGTGGCGGGTGTGGTGGCGCTGGTGCAATCGGTGTCCAATCCGATCAAGACGCCCGCGCAGGTGGAGGCCTTGCTCAAGAGCACGGTGACGCCGTTCCCGGCAACGCCGGACAAGGCCATCGGCGCCGGTATCGTCAATGCGCAGGCGGCGGTGGCGGCAGCGATGGGCGGCACCAACCCGCCGGACCCGGGCACCGGTGGCTCGGTCCTGAACAATGGCGTGCCACTCACCGGCCTGTCGGGTGCTGCCGGCAGCAGCACCTATTACACGGTGCAGGTGCCGGCCGGTGCCACCAACCTGGTGATTGCCAGCTCCGGCGGCAGCGGCGATGCCGACCTGTACGTGCGCGCCGGCAGCCAGCCGACCAGCTCCACCTACGATTGCCGCCCGTACAAGAGCGGCAACGCGGAAAGCTGCAGCTTCGCCACCCCGGTGGCGGGCACCTACCACGTCATGCTGTCTGCCTACTCGGCCTATTCCGGGCTGAGCCTGCAAGCCAGCTGGGGCACCGGCAGCAGCGGTGGCGGCAGCCAGACCTATAGCAACGCCACGGCGGTCAACATCATCGACAACGCCACGGTGGAAAATGCCATCAGCGTCTCCGGCCGCAGTGGCAACGCACCTGCAGCCACGCCGGTCGCCGTCGACATCAGCCACACCTGGAAGGGTGACCTGAAGGTGGATCTGGTGGCACCGGATGGCAGTGTCTATGTGCTCAGCAACTATGCCGGCGGCAGCGCTGACAACATCAAGCAGACCTTCACCGTGAACCTGTCCAGCGAAGCACTCAACGGTAGCTGGAAGCTGCGTGTCAACGACAAGGCCAGTGGCGATACCGGCAAGATCAACAGCTGGTCGATCACCTTCTAAGCAGCGTACAAGCAAAGTCGTCATCCACAACGGCCTCCGGTCTCGCACCGGAGGCCGTTTCATGTAGTGCACAGCCATAACCGGCAAACGCAGCCCGGTAGTGCCGAGCCATGCTCGGCAAATGCAGCCCGTAGTGCCGAGCCATGCTCGGCAAACGCAGCCCGTAGTGCCGAGCCATGCTCGGCAAACGCAGCCCGTAGTGCCGAGCCAT
>DAMCTY010000035.1:16978-42298 GCA_032112995.1 Stenotrophomonas sp.
GCTCGGCAAACGCAGTCCGTAGTGCCGAGCCATGCTCGGCAAATGCAGCCTGGTAGTGCCGAGCCATGCTCGGCAAAACCGTCCCGAAGCCAGAAATCCCCGCAACACCCCAAGGAAATCACCACCCAATCCGCACACCACCCCGACCATCAAAAGCGCTGGCAGCACCCCCAAGCTGCGTTCAAAACCGATCACCGCACGCGCATGGCCGCCGTAGCGTAGAACCCCGGACCGCAAGCAGCAGAAACAAGCCGCTACCCGGTCTGGCAGGCAAGCCACGACGCGCTCGCTACACCGGCAATGCAAAGAGCGCACAGGCAAGGTTCCCACTACGCGGAAGGCCAGGACCATGACCTCAATCCATTCCCACTCTGTGCCGCGCCGCTCCAGCGTTCTGGCGGGTGCAGTGTCTTTGGCAATTCTGCTTGTCGCGGTGCCAGCGCATGCCGCAGAGGTGCACCTGACCGGTCTGGAGCAGGCCGCCAGTCACCAGCGCTTCATCGTCAGGTACCGGCAGGCCGGCGATGCCGTGGAAACAGCTGCCGCGTTGCGCAGAAGCCTGTCCAGCGCCGCGGCCTCGCTCCCGGCAGGTGGCAGTTTGGCTGCGAATGCAACGGTGCAACGGCTTGCCATCGGTGCGGAGCTGCTGCGGTTGGGCGTGCCGTTGGGGCGTGCGGACAGCGAGCGGCTGATGCGCAGATTGGCGATGGACCCGGCTATCGCCCATGTGGAAGTGGACCGTCGGCTCAGGCTTCATGCAATTCCTGACGATCCACGCTTCGCCGACCAATGGGCGTACACCGGCAACTACGGCATACGCGCCCCCCAGGCCTGGGATCATGCCGACGGTGCCGGGATTGTGGTGGCGGTACTGGATACCGGTGTTGCCGCGCACAGTGACCTGGAGGCCAACCTATTGCCTGGCCATGATTTCATCAGTGACCCGGCCATGGCCAACGATGGCGATGGCCGTGATGGCGACGCCCGCGATCCCGGGGATTGGGTGGCCGCGAACCAATGCGGCGGCAGCCATGCCGCGCAGGCCTCCAGCTGGCATGGCACACATGTGGCAGGCACCGTGGCTGCGCTGAGCAACAATGCGCGCGGGGTTGCGGGCACGGCGCCGGCGGCGCGTGTCGTGCCGGTACGGGTGCTGGGCCGCTGCGGTGGCTATCTGTCGGACATCGCCGATGCGATTGTCTGGGCGGCAGGGGGCGTTGTCGCCGACGCGCCGGCCAACCCGCATCCGGCCGAGGTCATCAATCTCAGTCTTGGCGGCTCCGGCGCATGCGGACCTACCTTCCAGGAGGCCATCAACAGCGCGGTGGCCCGTGGCACCACCGTGGTGGTTGCTGCCGGCAATGACAACGTCAACGTCGCCAATGCAGCGCCGGCCAACTGTGCCAACGTGATTGCCGTCGGTGCCAGCGACAGTGCCGGCAAGCGCGCCATCTGGAACAGCAGCCAGTAATCGAATTTTGGCCCGGCGGTGGATGTGGCTGCGCCCGGCAGCAACATCCTTTCCACCCTCAACAGCGGTCGCAAGGAGCCGTCGGTGGAAAGCTACGGCTACTACGGTGGCACGTCGATGGCAGCGCCGCATGTGGCAGGTGTGGTGGCGCTGGTACAGCAGGTGAGCGACACCGTGCTGACAACTGCACAGGTCAAGGCGCTGCTGAAGCAGACTGCCACGGCCTTCCCTGCGGTCCCGGACAGGGAAATCGGCGTCGGCATCGTCAACGCACAGGCCGCGGTGGCCATGGCGATGGGCGAGGCGCCGCCACCGGCGCCCGAGCCCGAACCGGATGCGGTGCTCACCAACGGGGTGGCCTTGACCGGGTTGGCGGGCAGCAAGGGGCGCAACCGCTATTACACGGTGCAGCTGCCAAACGGTGCCTCCAACCTGCTGATCAGCATCAGCGGCGGCAGTGGTGATGCGGATCTTTACGTGCGCGCGGGCACCCGGCCCACCAGCAGCGCATTTGACTGCCGTCCCTTCCGGGGTGGCAACGGTGAGAGCTGCAGTTTTCCAGCGCCTGTTCCGGGCCTGTACCACGTGATGCTCACCGCTTATGGAAGCTATGCAGGCCTCAGTCTGAAAGCCAGCTGGGGCCTGGTGCCAGCCCAGACCTATCGCAACAGTGAAGGCGTGGATATTGCCGACAACGCCACGGTGGAGAGCAGGATCGAAGTGAGCGGGCGCAGCGCCAAAGCCCCTGCTGCTACCCCGGTGAACGTTGATATCAGCCATGGCTGGCGCGGGGACCTGAAGGTGGAGCTGGTGGCGCCCGATGGCAGCGCCTACCTGCTGAGCAACTATGAAGGCGGCAGCGCCGACGACATCAAGCAGACCTTCGAGGTAGATCTGTCCAGGGAGGCCTTGAATGGCAGCTGGACGCTGCGCGTGCACGACAAGGCCAGCGGCGACACCGGCCGGCTCAATGGCTGGTCGATAACATTCTGAGTGGCGTTGCGCTGCCGTGATGGTGGGCAGGCGAGGCGACGTTGGTCGCCGTTGAAACGGCGCTCAGTCTTCGCAGATATCGGCGCAGCTGGCCTGCAGGAAACGCAGCGCATCGGCGGGGGATAGATCCAGCAGCAGTCCGCGCTGGCCAGCATTGATGTACAGCGTGTCGTGCTGCTGTGCGCTGCTGGCGAATACCACCTTGGCCGGCCGTTGCTGTGCGAACGGACTGATGCCGCCGACCTTGTAACCGGTGCGCTTCTCGGCCTCGGCCACTTCCATCATCTGCCCGTGCTTGCCGCCACATTGGGCGGCAAGTTTTTTCAACGACAGACGCTGGTCGGACGGGATCACCGCGATCAACGGCTGCTTGTCGACCCAGGCCATCAGGGTCTTGAACATACGGGCCGGGGTGATACCCAGCGCCTGCGCGGCGGCCAGGCCCTTGCTGTCGACATCGGCCGAGTAGTCATAGGCATGCAGGCCATGGCTGATGCCTGCCTTGTCCAACGCAGCGGTGGCGCGGGTGCTTTTGGCCATTACACGGATTCGAAGCGATTGGCGTCCACGTTCTTGCGGACCTTTTCCGGGTTCCAGATGCGGCCGTTCATGGCGATATACACACCTTCCGAGAGCGACTGCACTGCACCGATGGCACAACCGATGTTGAACTCGGCATCCGAGCCACGGAAGCGGGCCGGGCTGAGTGCGCCGGTCATCACGATGGTCTTGCCGGGGATGGTGGCCAGCACCTTGCCGGTGGCGACCATCGAGTCGGTGCCGTGGGTGACCAGCACGTGGCGGGTGGGCTGGGCGGCGATGGTGGCGCGGATCAGTTCGCGGTCGTCATCGGTGATATGCAGTGAATCCTTGCGCAGGATCGGAATGACGTTGAAGCGGAAGGTGACGCCCAACTCGCGCAGGATCATGCCGATCTGCGGGTCGCCGATCTGGTAGTCGGACTTGTCGTCGAAGTAGATCTTGTCGATGGTGCCACCGGTGGTGACGATCAGGAGTTCTTCCATCATTGCGGTAAATCCTTGCGGTGACTGCCAGCGGCCAGGGCCGCGATGCTGCGAATGATAATGCCGCAGGCAGCGCCGGACCACGCCCCCGGGTAGTGCCGAGCCCTGCTCGGCAGGGGGGCTCATGTAGTGCCGAGCCATGCTCGCCAGGAGCTGCGTCACCCGCGTAGCCGAATTTGATGAAACCGCAGGCTGGTGGGTGATCGGCTGGGTCAGTGGCTTCGAGGCTGATGCCGCTCCCACGCGCGCGCTGTGCTGGCTGTGCCATCGAACATGGGCAGGGGCCAACCTGTAACAGGCGGAGGGGATTGCAGATAGCGCCCCTGCCGGGCATGGCTCGGCACTACCTGGTGGTCCTTTGGGGGGCGGCTGGCCGATGTGGTCTGCCGCTCCCACGCGCGGGGGCTGAGCTGACGCTTCAACCGAGCATGGTCCGGGCTGCGGCGAGCGGGAGAGAGGATTGCGGCGAATGCCCCTGCCGAGCATGGCTCGGCACTACCTGACAGGGCGGCAGGGTGCGGTGCGGATGGGGGGCTTTATCTGGCCTTCCTGGCTGCGAAGCGCGCGCGCATGCCCGGGATGCTGACCAAGGCGACGATCAGCAATGCCAGCACTATGCCGGTCCAGGCAAACAGCGCAGTCTCGCGGTGGGTCCAGGCGCTCATCACCCCATGGCTGAACCAGAACAGGGCCAACACGCCGGCCCAGAAGCGGGCCGCGCTGCGTTGTGCCAACACCCCGATCAGCAGCGCCAGCGGTGGGGCAACAAACACCAGCAGTACCGCCGTCAGATGGCGGTCGTGGCGGAACCACCAGGCGTACAACCCGGCCAGCAGTGCCAGGGCGATGGCCAGCACGACATCGCGGCCGCGCCCCGTCATGACGCCAGGCGCCTGGCCACGTCGGCAACGCGCCGGCCCAGTGCCCGTGCCAACTGGGCTTCGTCGTCGCTGGGTTGGGGGTCGTCCTGGGCACCGGCGACATGGCTGGCACCGTAGGGTGTGCCGCCACTGGTTGTATGGCTCAAGGCTGGCTCGGTGAAAGGAATGCCAACAATCAGGCAGCCGTGATGCAGCAGTGGCAGGTGCATGGACAGCAGGGTGGACTCCTGGCCGCCGTGCATCGACGCGGTGGACGTGAACACCGCTGCAGGCTTGCCCGCCAGTGTGCCGTTGACCCATTCAGCGCCCAACCCATCAAGGAAGTGCTTGACCGGTGCGGCCATGTTGCCGAAGCGGGTGGGGCTGCCCAGCACAATGCCAGCGCACTCGTTCAGATCGGCGATTTCCACGTAGGGAGCGCCGTCTTCGGGCACCGGCGGAGCGCTGGTCTGGGTGACAGCGGCCACCGGCGGGACCGTGCGCAGGCGGGCGCTCATGCCCGGCACCTCGCCAATACCACGGGCGATCTGTCGTGCCAGCCGGGCCACCGAGCCGCCGCGGCTGTAGTAGAGCACCAGAATTTCCGCCATCGCACCTTTCACTCATTCACCAGAAGCGGCCAGTATCAACGATGCGGGCCACGCTTTGCATCGGGTACCCTTGGCCCATGGAGCCATTGGATTCGGTCAATCTCTGGATGGAGCGCCTGCGCGACCGGGCGCGGGTGACCACGTTCGCGCGTTTTCTGTGGAAGCGGTTCATCGACGACCGCCTGTTCCAGGCAGCCGGTTCCCTGGCCTACACCACGGTGTTCGCGCTGGTGCCGCTGGCCATCGTGGTGTTTGGCGTGTTGTCCGCCTTCCCCATGTTCGACCGCTGGAGCGAGGCGCTCAGCGATTATGTGTTTTCCAATTTCGTGCCCTCGGCGGCACGCGCGGCCGAGGGTTATCTCAAGCAGTTTTCGGCCAGTGCGGGGCAGCTGACGGCCGCTGGCTTCATTGCCCTGGTGGCGTCCCTGCTGATCACCCTCAATAGTGTCGAGCAGACCTTCAACCGCATCTGGCGGGTGGCCTCGGCACGGCCAAAACTGACGCGTTTCCTTGTGTACTGGACGGTGCTGACCCTGGGCGCGATGCTCGCTGCAGCCTCGTTGGCGGTCTCGGCAAAAGTGCTGTCCCTGCCCCTGTTCGGCACCACGGAAGGGCGCTGGCTGGCGGAGATCGGGTTGCGGCTGACGCCGGTATTGATCGAGTTCGTCTGCGTCATGCTTATTTTCCGGGTGGTGCCGCATCACGTGGTGAAGTGGCGTCACGCCGTGCCGGGTGCACTGCTGTCGGTGGTGTTGCTGGAGCTGGTGAAGTGGGGCATGGGCCTTTACCTGGGCAGTTTCCAGTCCTACCAGAAGCTGTATGGCACGGTCGCGTTCGTGCCGATCCTGCTGTTGTGGATCTACCTGAGCTGGGTGGCGGTGTTGCTGGGTGCCTCGCTGGCGTCCTCGATCGCCGCGTTCCGTTACCAGCCGTTGGCATTGCGGCTGCCGCAGGGGTGCGAACTGTATGGCCTGTTGCGGCTGATTGGCCGCTTTCGCGAAGCGCGGGTGTCGGGGCAGAGCCTGGATGAAGAGCGGATCCTGCAGCTGGAACCCATGCTGACCGATTCGCTGCTGCAGCAACTGCTGGAAATAATGGAGCAGATCAACCTGCTGCGGCGCGACGAGCAAGGGGGCTGGCTGTTGTCGCGTGATCTGGACGGCGTCAGCCTGGATGAGCTCTACGTCAGTTCGCAGCTGCGTATCCCGGTGGCCGAGCAATACCTGCCGCTGCGCGATGACAGCCTGGGGCAGGCCGCGTGCCGGGCCCTGGACGAACTGCGCATGCCGCTGCGCGAACTGCTCAAGCGCCGTGTCGAAGATATCTACGCATCAACTGGAGAGACCTGATGACTTCCAAGCTGCTCCCGCTGGCATTGCTGGCCCTGGCCCTGGCTGCGTGCAAAGCCCAGGCGCCAGCCCCGGCGGCGGCCCCCGCCGAGCCGCCGGCTGCAACTGCAGCGCCTGTGGAGGGTGCGCAGGCTGTCGTGCAACAGACCGCCGAGCAGCCGCAGCTGCAGCTCCCCACGGTGGATGGCAAGACCTACTCGCTTGCCGACCATCGTGGGCAGTGGGTGGTGGTGAACTTCTGGGCAACCTGGTGTGCGCCCTGCCTGCAGGAGATGCCCGAGTTGTCGGCCCTGCATGTGATGCGCGGCAATGTCGAAGTGGTTGGCCTGGCGTATGAGGACATCGAGGTGGCCGACATGCAGGCCTTCCTGAAGGAGCATCCGGTTGCCTATCCGATCGCCATCCTCGACACCTACAACCCGCCCAAGGACTTTGCCACCCCGCGAGGCCTGCCGATGACCTACCTGATTGCGCCGGACGGCAAGGTGGCCAAGCAGTTCCTGGGGCCGGTCAATGCGCAGGAGATAGAACAGGCGATCGTGGCTGCAGGTGGCAAGGCGGCGTGACCCGAGCAGGGGCGGGCGCCGGTTTCCTCGTTCGTCCCCCTTCGGTCCGCACTGTCAGGCCAAGAAGGGCGGGACAGGTATTCTGCCCCCTTGTCGATAGCCAGCTTCGCGACTTGCGCCGCTCCTGCAGGTGCGGCGGGACCGCCTGAGCCCTTTTCCATACCGTAGGAAGGGGCTGGCTGGGGACAGGCTTGGGGTCGTTGGGTTGAACGCCGGATTCCCCGCTTACGCTGCTCCGGCGGTATTGGCCTTCGCTGCTTCTTCATCCACCGCGAACGACGGAATCGGCTTCACCACCCCGAACTTCTCTTTCTTCGGCTTGCCCGGCAGGGGCGGCAGTTCGATCAGCGCATCGTCGATGTGGGTATCTGGCAGGCGATCGAGCAGGTCACGGATCAGGCTCAGGCGGCCCAGCTTCTGGTCGTTGAAGTCCACCAGCGTCCACGGCGCATGGCTGCTGTGGGTGGCCTCAAGCATGGCTTCGCGGGCCTTGCCATAGTCGGCGTAGGCCTGGCGCGATTTCAGGTCCACCGGTGACAGCTTCCAGCCCTTGAGTGGGTCGTCGCGGCGCTCGGCAAAGCGCTTTTCCTGCTGGTCCTGGTCCACGCACAACCAGTACTTGAACAGCAGGATGCCATCGTCCACCAGCAGTTTTTCGAATACCGGTGCCTGTTTCAGGAATGCCTTGTACTGCGCGTCGCTGCAGTACCCCATCACTTTTTCCACCCCGGCACGGTTGTACCAGCTGCGGTCCATCAGCACGATCTCACCGGCGGCTGGCAGGTGCGCGACGTGGCGCTGGAAATACCATTGGCTGTCTTCGCGCTCGTTGGGTTTGGGCAGGGCGACCACCCGGCATTGACGCGGGTTCAGATGCTTGGCGATGTCCTGGATCACGCCACCTTTGCCGGCGGTGTCGCGGCCCTCGAACAGCGCCAGCACCCGCTGGCCGGTGTGCTGGGCCCAGCGTGCCATGTTGGCCAGTTCCAGCTGCATGGGTTCCAGCAGCTGTTCGTACTCCTTGCGTTTGAGCTTGCCCATGGTCACTCCCGATAGGAATGCCGAGGGTAACGCAGGCGTGTGTCAGCCAGCGTCGACACCCCGCCAGCCGTGCTGGCCTGCCAGTTGCTGGACCATCGCACTGAAATCGGCGGCAAAACCCTGCATGTCGAACAGGCCGCGGTCATTGCGGGCTTGTCGCAGGCGCGTACGCAGCGCCTGCAGGGCGTTTGGATCATTGCCCAGGGCCATGGCGCGGGCGACGAAGCTGGCATCGTCGGCCACGTTCATCTCGTCCAGGCCCAGGTGGTGGTTGAGGCTGCCGGCAACGCGTGCGGCGAAGGTCTGGCCCGGGGCTGTCAGCACCGGACAGCCTGCCCACAGTGCGTCGGATGCCGTTGTGTGCGCGTTGTAGGGGTGGGTATCCAGGAACAGGTCGGCAAGTTGATAGCGGGCTAGGTACTGGGGATGGGGCAGTTTGGCCATGAACACCAGCCGCTGCGGATCCACCTGTTGTTGTCTTGCGACCTCCCGCAGGCGCTGGTCGGCCTGGCCCGGCCCGGACAGCAGCCACAGCACGCTGCCCGGCACGCCCTGCAGCACCTGCAGCAGTCGGTGCATGCTGCGTGGGTTGAGCTTGTAGCTGTTGTTGAAGCAGCAGAACACCACGCCCTGTTCGGGTAGGCCGCAGGCCCTGCGCGTAGGCGGTGCTTCCAGCTGGCGCGTGTTGTCGGACGGCTGGAAGGCGCGTGGCAGGCGCAGCACCTGCTCGCTGAAGGCAGGCTCCAGCGCCGGTGGCAGCACGAAGGCGTCGGCCAGCACATGATCGATCCACGGCGCACCCGAGGTGCCAGGATAGGCCAGCCAGTTGAGCTGCAGCGGGGCCGGGCGCATGGCCAGCACCTCCGGTGTACCGCCGCCGCCCCAGCCGCGCAGGTCGAACAGCAGGTCGATGCCGGTTTCGCGGATACGCTGTGCGATGCGTGCATGGGCTTGCCCGCTGACATCGTGCAGCGCACTGGCCGCGGCATGCAGGCGTGCGCGGAGGGCGCTGCCATCGTCGCCATTCAAGGCAAACAGATGCACCTGCAGCTGCGGGTGCGCACGCAACTGCTCGAACAGGGCCACGGTGAGCAAGCCGGTGGGGTGGGCGCCAAAACCGTTGGAGAGGAAGCCAATCCGCAGCGGGCCGTGGTGGCGCACCCGGGCCGGTGGCAGTCGGGGGACGGAATGGGCGACGACGTTGGCCCGTTGGCGTGCACAGGCCAACTGTTCGCCGGCGCTGGCCTCCTCGCTGAGAAAGGCGAACGGTTCCACTGCCGGGTTGCCCTGCGCCACCGCGTGGCGCACCTGTTGCGACAAGGCATCGAGGTCGCGCCAGTCGCACAGCCGACGTTGCCAGTTCAGGCGCTGTGCGGCCATGTAGGCCTCGCCCGGTGCCAGCGCATGGGCGCGGCGATAGGCATCGGCGGCGGCTTCGGGTTGATGCGCGTCTTCCAGTACATGCGCCAGCCACACTGCCATGCCGGGATGCTGCGGGGCCAATTGGCAGGCGCGTTGCAGCAGGTTGGCGGCGGCATCATGGCGGCCCTGCATCCAGCGCACACGGCCCAGCCGGGCCAGCGCTTCGGGATGTTCGGGGCGCAGTTGCAAGGCGCGTAGTGCGGCGGCCTCGCCCGCGCCGATGTCGCCCATGCCGAGTTCCGCGTCGGCCAGCATCACCCAGGCGATGAAGTCAGCGGGTTGCCGGGTGACGGCATGGCGGAGCTGGTCGCGTTCGTTGGTCATGATATGGCTTTGCTTTGTTGCTCTGCTCCCGCCCTTGCGCCCAGCGCAGGGGAGGGTTGGGGTGGGGTTTTTGATTTTGCTCTGCGTTGCAGGCAATGGCCAAATCCACCGACGACAGCCCGCTCCGGATGCAAGGCCAAAGCTCCCCCTCTCCAGCCCTCCCCGATGCTGCGCACAAGGGAGGGAGCAGCGCCCGCGCTATGTGCAGGGTCGAGAGTCGAGCCTCAGGTCCCTTCTGCCAGGCGTGCCAGTTCGTCCACCTGGTGCTCGTGCTGCAGGCGTGCGATCAGATCGTCCAGGGCGCCTTCGATGATGTTGGGCAGGTCGTACAGGGTCAGGCCTTCGACGCGGTGGTCGGTGATGCGGCCCTGCGGGAAGTTGTAGGTGCGGATGCGCTGGCTGCGGTCGCCGCTGCCTACCTGCAGGCGGCGCGATTCGGCCTGGGCGGCGGCCTGCTTGCTGCGTTCGGTATCCAGCAGCTGTGCTTTCAGGCGCTTCATCGCCTTGTCGCGGTTGGCGTGCTGGCTGCGCTCGGTCTGGCACTCCACCACCACGCCGCTGGGTACGTGGGTGATGCGGATCGCCGATTCGGTCTTGTTGACGTGCTGGCCGCCAGCACCGGAGGAGCGGAAGGTATCCACCTTCAGGTCGGCCGGGTTGATGGCGATGTCCTCGACATCATCGGCCTCGGGAATGATCGCCACGGTTGCGGCCGAGGTGTGGATGCGGCCCTGCGATTCGGTGGCCGGCACGCGTTGCACGCGGTGCGTACCGGATTCGAACTTGAGCCGGGAATAGGCGCCGCGGCCTACCACGCGTGCTACCACTTCCTTGTAGCCGCCGTGCTCGCCGGGGCTGTCGGATTCGATCTCCACCTTCCAGCCCTGGCGCTCGGCATAGCGGGCGTACATGCGGAACAGGTCGCCGGCAAAGATGGCTGCTTCATCGCCGCCGGTACCGGCGCGCACTTCCAGGAACAGGTTGCCTTCGTCGCGCGGGTCGCGCGGTACCAGCAGCAGGGCCAGTTCCTCATCCAGTGCCTGCAGGCGCTGCTGGGCGGCGCTGATTTCTTCCTCGGCCAGTTCGCGCAGCTCGGGATCGGCGCGCATGGCTTCGGCCGAGGCAAGGTCGGCCTTGGCGCGGGCCTCTTCGGCCAGCGCCGTGGCGATGGGTTCCAGTTGTGCGAACTCGCGGGAGAAATTGCGGAAGCGCTCGTTGTCGGCGACCACGTCCGGGTCGGAAAGCAGGCGTTCCAGTTCTTCACGGCGCTCGGCCAGTGCCAGCAGCTTACGGCGCAGGGTCGGCGTCATCGGTCCTCGCAACAGGGTGGTGGTACCCGGGAACCGCCGGGAACAGGCGCTCGGCGGCGCGGGTGATGGCAGTATCGCCTTCCAGCGCGGCCTGGCGAAGGGCGGCGGTGGGCGGGTGCAGCAGGCGATTGGTCAGGCCATGCGCCAAGTGTTCCAGCACTTCGTCGGCGGGTTTGCCATGGGCCAACTGCTGGCGTGCCTTGGCCAGCAGTTCGGCGCGGGTGGCTTCGCCAAAGGCGCGCAGCTGGCGCATCGGCGCCTGCAGTTGGCTGGCACGAAGGTTTTCCTGGTAGCGGGTGACCTGCAGGTTGATGATGGCCTCGGCCTCGGCAGCGGCCTCGCGGCGGCTGCGGCGGTTCTCTTCCACCGCCCGTTCCATGTCGTCCACGGTATACAGGTAGGCGTCGCCGAGCTTGCCGACAGCCGCGTCGATGTCACGCGGAACCGCCAGGTCGAACAACAGCATGGGTTTGTGCCTGCGGTTGCGCAGGGCATCGGCGACATGCCGCTGCAGGATCACCGGCTCGCGTGCGGCGGTGGCCGAGAACACCACGTCGGCTTCGCCCAGGTGGCGCTCCAGTTCGGCCAGTGGCAGTGCTACGCCGCCATGGCGGCTGGCCAGGTCCTGGGCGTGGGCAAGGGTGCGGTTGGCAATCAGCAGGCGTTTCACCCTGGCATCGCTCAGGTGCTTGGCCACCAGCTCTATGGTTTCGCCAGCGCCGACCAGCAGCACGGTGGAGTCTTCCAGCCGCGCAAACGAATCCTGCGCCACGCGTACCGCAGTGGAGGCCACCGACACCGGGTTGGCGCCCACGCGGGTGTCGGTGCGCGCACGCTTGGCCACTGAGAACGTCTGCTGGAACAGGCGGTCCAACTGCTGGCCGATGGCGCCGCGGTCGTGGGCCAGGGCCCAGGCATCCTTCACCTGGCCCAGGATCTGCGGTTCGCCCAGCACCATCGAGTCCAGGCCGGTGGCGACACGGAACAGGTGGCGTACGGCGTCGTCGTCGGCATGCTGGTACAGGTAGCCATCCAGCTTGCCGGCGTGATCTTCCAGCCAGCGGGTCAGGGCGCTGCCATCCTCGGCCACCGCGTACAACTCGGTGCGGTTGCAGGTGGACAACAACACGGCTTCGGCCAGCTGCGGCGACTGCCGCAACGATTCCATCGCGCGCGGCAGGGCGTCGCCGCCGAAGGCAGCGCGCTCGCGCAGTTCCACTGGCGCGGTCTGGTGGTTGAGTCCAAGCACCCAAAGGGTCATCTGTTCAGTTGCTTGCGATAAGCTGCTGGCTGTTGAAGGCCGCCATTTTACGGCCCGGTTGCGCCAGATGCCCGTATTCCATCGCATATGCACCGTTCTGTTGCTTTCCCTGCCGGTTTTCCCGGCGTTGGCGGCACCGGCAAAACCCGCAAAACCCGCGGAAGTGGCTGCGGTAGCCACCCCCGCGCCACCGCTGGAACCCATGCTGGCCGGCGAATTTTCCTTGCAGGCCGGCAAGTTGCCAGATGCCGCGCGCTGGTACCTGCAGGCCGCGCAGCAGGCGCAGGGCGACGTGGGGCTGGCTGAACGGGCCACCCGCATTGCCATGATTGCCGGTGACGATGCCCGCGCCAATGAAGCCTTGGCGCTATGGGCGCAGCGTGACCCGGGGGCGGTGGCGGTACGTGCCACCCGTGCGTCGCTGGCCATGCGCAAGGGGGACGCGCGGCAGGCGCGCAAGGAGCTGCTGGCGGTGCTGCGGGCCCCCGAGCCCTTGGCCTGGCGTTATGCCGTGCTGGCGCTGGCGACCGGCGGCCGCGATCCGGCGGTGCCTGCCCAGGTGCTGGGGGAACTGGTGGATGCCAATGCCATCCCCGAGACGCTGGATGCCTGGCAGGAGTTCGGTCGGCTGGCGCTGCGCATGGACCGGCCGGAACTGGCCCAGCGCATGGTGGCCGAGGTGGTCCGGCGCTTCCCGGAAGAGCCGCGGGTAGTGCTGCTGCACGCCACCCAGCTCAACCAGGCGGGCAAGAAGGACGAGGCGCTGGCCTTGCTGAAGGGCATCGAGGGCAAGGCCGCGGCTGATGAAGAGCTGCGCAATGCGCTGGCGTTCGCCTATGACGCGCTGGGTGCGCCCGAACCGGCCGAACGGGTGCTGGCGCAGGGGCCGCAGAACCTGCAGACCTGGGGCATGCGCGCCTCGCTGCTGGCCAAGCAGAAGGACGATGCCGCGCTGCTGGCGCTGTACCAGGACATCTCGGCCAAGGCCAGCAAGCCCGATCCCGAGCAGCGTCTGCTGCTGGGCAAGATTGCCGAATACCTCAAACGCTACCAGGAGGCCGTGGACTGGTACCATGGTGTCCCCGGTGGCGAGCAGCGCGGCGAAGCGCGCCTGCGTGCGGTCAATGCCCTGCACCTGATGGGCGACAAGCAGCGCGCCAATACCGAGGTTCATGCGGTGCAGGCCGATGCAGCGCTGGACGACGATGTGCGCCGTGACGCCTACCTGCTGGAGGCTGAGCTGCAGCAGCGTGATGGCAGCAAGGCCGAGATGGATGTGCTCACCCGCGGCCTGGCGGCTTTCCCCGACGACGGTGCGCTGCTGTATGCGCGCGCCCTGGCCTGGGAGCGCAACGACGACGTGCCGCGTGCCGAGGCCGATCTGCGCAAGATCCTGGTTGCCGAGCCCGAGAACGTGGCTGCCCTCAATGCGCTGGGTTACACCCTGGCCGACCGCACCCAGCGTTACCAGGAGGCGCTGGAGCTGATCGACCGCGCACGCGTGGCCGAACCGGACAATGCCGCCATTGTCGACAGCTATGGCTGGGTGCTGTACCGGTTGGGGCGCAACCAGGAAGCCCTGGAGCACCTGCGTCGCGCCTGGGGGCTGAACAAGGATCCGGAAATCGCCGCCCATGTTGGCGAGGTGCTGTGGGTGCTGGGGCAGAAAGACGAAGCGCGCCGCTTCTTTGATGAGGCACGCAAGCTGGATCCGGACAACCGCGCGCTGCAGCGTGCGATCGAAAAGTTGGGTGCATGAACAGGATGAAGATGTGGCGGGCACCGCTGGTGCTGCTGATGGTGGGTACGTTGGCGGCCTGCGGCTCGGTGCCCAAGCGCCAGCAGACGCCGGTGGCGGCCGAAGTCGCGGAAGTGTCGGCGCAGGCGCAGGCAGCTGAACAGGCGCGCCAGGCAGCGCTGCGCGCTGCACCGGATTGGACCTTCCAGGGCCGGGCGGCGATCAGCAAGGGCCGCAATGGCGGCAATGGCCGGATCGACTGGCAGCAGCGGGGGCAGGCCTACGAGGTCAGCCTGGCGGCACCGGTGACCCGGCAGAGCTGGCGTCTGAGCGGCGCTGCAGGGCAGGTGGTGCGTCTGGATGGCCTGGAGGGTGGTCCGCGCACCGGCGATGACGCCGGTCAGGTGCTGCTGCAGGCAACTGGCTGGGAGATACCGGTCGAGCAGTTGGCGCAGTGGGTGCGCGGGCTGCCGTCCGATGCCGGTACGCCGGAGCATCTTGGTTTTGATGCCGAAGGCCGGCCGCGCGTGCTGCGCCAGCAGGGCTGGCAGATCGACTATCTGGACTGGTACCCGGCAGAGGCGGGCAAACCCTCGCTGCCGCGCCGCATCGAGGCGGTCAGCGGCGATGCCAAGGTACGCCTGATCGTCGATGCCTGGGATGCGGCCGAGCAATGAGTGCCGTTGTCGTGAATGCGGGCTGGTCGTACTGGCCGGCCCCGGCCAAGCTGAATCTGTTCCTGCATATCACCGGCCGTCGCGCCGATGGCTATCACCAGCTGCAGACCGTTTTCCGCCTGCTGGACTGGGGTGACCGCATAGGCTTGCGCCTGCGCACGGATGGCCATGTGCGTCGCGATGGGCCGTCCGTGGCCGGCGTGGCCGAAGCCGATGACCTGGTTGTCCGCGCAGCCAGGGTCCTGAAAGAGGCGGCTGATTGTCCGCAAGGTGTAGACATCCGCGTCGAAAAGCGCATCCCGGCCGGGGGGGGCTTCGGTGGCGGCTCGTCCGACGCGGCCACGGTTCTGGTGGCGCTCAATGCGCTCTGGGGCACCGGCCTGGACGAAGACGCACTGGCTGCCCTGGGTGTGAAGCTGGGGGCGGACGTGCCGGTGTTCGTGCGCGGCCGCAGTGCCTGGGCCGAAGGCGTGGGCGAGCAGTTGACCCCGATCAGCCTGCCGCCAGCGTGGTATTTGCTGGTCGACCCGGGGGTGCATGTCCCCACCGCTGAACTTTTCCGTTCGCCGGATTTGACTCGGGATGCCAAGCCCGTGAAAATAGCGGACTTCGCTTCCGGGACCGTCCTCGGAAATGCGTTCGAGCCGGTACTACGGCGCCAGGAGCCAGCCATCGAGGCAACGTTCCAGGCCCTGTCAGGTATTGGTCGGGCACGGCTCACGGGGTCGGGAAGCGGTTGTTTTGTCGAATTCGCCACGCGTACTGCTGCAGAGCAGGCCCTGGCGGAATTGCCGGGGCAACTGCGGGCATGGGTGGCTGCGGGTGTTGATCGCTCGCCACTGCTTGATGCGCTGGAGACGACGGGAAGTGTTTGATGCAGGGGCGTCGCCAAGAGGCCCAAGGCACCAGGTTTTGATCCTGGCATTCGTAGGTTCGAATCCTACCGCCCCTGCCACTGCCCGGGTTTTCCCTGGCAGCCCGCATGTTCCAGTGCGGGAAAGCAAAGCGCTGGCCGCGGATGCCGGACGCTGTCGTCACAGGATGTTCCCCCGCTCCGCTCTTTCGCCGCCGCCCGAGAAAGCCCACATGCAAGACGCCCAGAACCTGCTGGTTTTTTCCGGCAATGCCAACAAACCCCTTGCGCAGAGCATCTGCAAGGAACTGGGCGTGCAGCCGGGCAAGGCCCTGGTCTCCAAGTTCTCCGACGGTGAAGTGCAGGTCGAGATCCAGGAGAACGTGCGCAAGCAGGACGTGTTCGTGGTGCAGCCGACCTGCGCGCCGAGCGCGGAGAACCTGATGGAACTGCTGGTGATCATCGACGCGCTCAAGCGCGCGAGCGCCGCCTCCGTCACCGCGGTGGTGCCGTACTTCGGCTACGCCCGCCAGGATCGCCGCATGCGCTCCTCGCGCGTGCCGATCACCGCCAAGGTCGCCGCCAAGATGTTCTCGGCCGTGCATACCGACCAGATCCTCACGGTCGACCTGCACGCCGATCAGATCCAGGGCTTCTTCGACATGCCCGTGGACAATGTGTATGCCTCGCCGCTGCTGCTCGCCGATATCTGGCGCGCCTACGGCACCGACAACCTGATCGTGGTCAGCCCGGACGTTGGCGGCGTGGTACGCGCCCGCGCCGTGGCAAAGCGCCTGGATGATGCCGACCTGGCCATCATCGACAAGCGCCGCCCGCGTGCCAACGTCGCCACCGTGATGAACATCATCGGTGACGTCGAAGGCAAGACCTGCGTCATGGTCGACGACATCGTCGACACCGCCGGCACCCTGTGTGCGGCCGCTGCTGCCCTCAAGGCGCGCGGTGCACTCAAGGTTGCCGCGTACTGCACCCACGCCGTGCTCTCGGGCCCGGCAGTGGACAACCTGAACAACTCCCAGCTCGACGAGCTGGTGGTGACCGACACGATCCCGCTTTCCGAAGTGGCCCGCGTCTGTCCCAAGATCCGCCAGATCAGCGTGGCCGAAATGCTGGCCGAGACGATGCGCCGCATCGCCTTCGGTGAGTCGGTCAGCTCGATGTACGTGGATTGATGCATCCGGTCCCCGGCTTGTCCGGGGATCACATCAGGCTCTTCTGGTCGCGGAAGAGTCTCTACGCAGCGCCGCGAGGCGGTGCAACAACCTAGAGTAGTCAACAATGGTAAAGTCTCACGAAATCAAAGTCGCTCGTCGTGACGTGCAAGGTCAGGGTGCGAGCCGCCGCCTGCGTCACGAAGGTGTGGTCCCGGGCATCGTTTATGGTGGTGATCGCGAGCCGGTGAAGGTTCAGTTCAACCACAACGAAATCTGGCTGGCCCAGTTCAACGATTGGTTCTACTCGTCGATCATCGACCTGAACCTGGACGGCACCATCCACAAGGTGCTGCTGCGTGACATGCAGCGTCACCCGTACAAGCAGCTGGTCATGCACCTGGATTTCCAGCGCGTGAACGAAAACGAAGTGCTGCACGCTTCGGTCCCGCTGACCTTCATCAACGAAGACACCTCGCCGGCTGGCAAGGCTGCCGACGTGCTGGTCACCCACGAACTGAAGGAAGTGGCGATTGCCTGCTTGCCGAAGGATCTGCCGCAGTCGATCGAAGTCGACCTGGGCGAGCTGAAGGCTGGCGACATCATCTACCTGTCGGGCCTGAAGCTGCCGGCCGGCGTGGAAATCCCGGCGCTGAAGCTGGGCAAGAACCACGACGACGCCGTGGTCATCGCCAAGACCTCGGCTGGCGAAGAAGAAGCAGCTGCCGAGTAATCGGCAATGTCGCGCCCGCCTTTCGGGGCGGGTGCGACAGATGCATCAGACAGATGACTGGCTTGCGATTGATCGTTGGTCTGGGCAACCCCGGACCCGAACACGCCCGGACCCGGCACAATGCCGGGTTTCATTTCGTTGAGGCCCTGGCAGAGCGGCAGGGCGCGCGCTGGGCGCTGGAAAGCAAACTGTTTGGCGAAGTGGCCAAGGTCGACATCGCCGGGCAACCGGTATGGCTGTTGAAGCCGGCCACCTTCATGAACCTCTCTGGCAAATCGGTCACCGCCGCACAGCGGTTCTGGAAGATCGAGCCGGAACAGACCCTGATCGCCCACGACGAACTGGACATGCCGCCCGGCGTGGCCCGGCTCAAGTTCGACGGCGGCCACGGTGGCCAGAACGGCCTGCGTGACACCATCCGCCTGCTCGGTCATGGCAAGTTCCACCGTCTGCGTCTTGGCATTGGCCATCCGGGTCACAAGGACCGCGTGGTGGGTTGGGTGCTGGGGCGTCCGTCCGCCGATGACGCGGTGCTGATGGAGCGCGCCATCGACGCCGCCATCGATGTGCTGCCCTTGGCGGTGGCAGGGGACTACAACGAAGCCATGAAGCGGCTGCACACCACCAAGTGAGCAGAAAATGGGGAATGGGGAGTGGAACGGCAACAAGCCCTTCCGATTCCCCATTCCCGATTTTCCATTCACGGGAGTTCAAGCATGGGTATCAAATGCGGCATCGTCGGTCTGCCCAATGTCGGCAAGTCGACCCTGTTCAATGCGCTGACCAAGGCGGGTATCGCTGCGGCCAACTTCCCGTTCTGCACGATCGAGCCGAACACCGGCGTCGTGCCGGTGCCGGACCCGCGCCTTGAGGCGCTGGCAGCCATCGTCAAGCCGGAGCGGGTGATCCCGACCACGATGGAGTTCGTCGACATTGCCGGCCTGGTTGCCGGTGCGTCAAAGGGTGAAGGCCTGGGTAACAAGTTCCTGGCCCACATCCGCGAAACCGACGCCATCGCCCACGTGGTGCGTTGCTTCGAAGACGGCAACGTCATCCACGTCGCCAACAAGGTCGACCCGATCGCGGACATCGAAACCATCGACACCGAGCTGGCGCTGGCCGACCTGGAGTCGGTGCTGAAGGCACTGGACCGCGCCACCCGCGCCGCCAAGGCCAACGACAAGGACGCACTGGCCCGCAAGCCGGTGCTGGAAAAGCTGGCATCGGTGCTGGATCAGGGCAAGTCGGCACGTTCGGCGGGTCTGGATGCTGACGAGAAGGCACTGATCCGCGACATGTTCCTGATCACCCTCAAGCCGCTGATGTACATCGCCAACGTGGCCGAGGATGGTTTCGAGAACAACCCGCACCTGGATGCGGTGCGCGCGCGTGCCGAAGCCGAAGGCGCCGAAGTGGTGCCGGTGTGCGCTGCGATCGAGGAAGAACTGGCGCAGCTGGAAGACGCCGACCGCGACGAGTTCCTGAAGGACCTCGGCCTCGACGAGCCGGGCCTGAACCGCGTGATCCGTGCCGGTTACAAGCTGCTTGGCCTGCAGACCTATTTCACCGCCGGTGTGAAGGAAGTCCGCGCATGGCAGCTGCGCGCGGGCTCCACCGCCCCGCAGGCTGCCGGCGTGATCCACACCGACTTCGAGCGGGGCTTCATCCGCGCCGAAACCATCGCCTACGACGATTTCATCAACCTCAAGGGTGAGCAGGGCGCCAAGGAAGCTGGCCGCCTGCGTCTGGAAGGCAAGGACTACATCGTCAAGGAAGGCGACGTGCTGCACTTCCGCTTCAACGTCTGATCTTTCGCGACGTTGCTGCATCCACAAGGCCCCGCATTGCGGGGCCTTGTCGTATCCGCGCTTAGTGGGCTGGTCAAATTTTCACCACGTTTTTGAAACCCTTGTCGCGCAAGGGCTGCGCAGGCTTGTCCACAGGCTTCTCCATCGATTGCGCACAGCGGCTGTGGAGAAGCGATTCTGCCCTGAAGGTCGGATCACCCGGGGTTGTAGCCCGGGTAAGCGCAGCGCACCCGGGAAGCAGCTGCCGCGGCAAGGCGTGAGCGTCCCTGGGGGCCTCCCACTACGGCTTTGTGGGGATGGCGTCGGGCGCGAGGCCGACATTGCTGAAATCGCGGCCGTTTGTGCAACCGGGTGGTGCATGCGCTTTGCGGCTCGGGCCGCTTTTATCGGGAAGCATCGCGGAATGCCCGAAAATGCTGGTGAAATATTCACCATGGCTCCGAGAGCATTGCAGCACAGGGGCTGCACGGGCTTGTCCACAGCCTTCTCCATCGATTGCGCACAGCCGCTGTGGAGAAAGATCGCAACTGCGTCGCCCGGGTAAGCGCAGCGCACCCGGGGGATGACCGATGCGCGCAAGTTCGGGTAGCAACCGAAAGCTCCCGGGAGCGCTGCGCTTACCCGGGCTACGTCCGTTGCGGAGAAGCATCGCCCCTGTGTCTGCCCCGCGATGCTGTGCTCCTGCTTTTGCCGGCACGCGCAATCCACACAAACAACAAGGCCCGCCAATGGCGGGCCTTGTGTGAATCGGCACAACGGACGGGCTTACAGCGCCGCGCCGCCGAATTTGTGGGTGTACTGCAGGTTGATCTGACGGCCAACGCTGTCGAACCAGGAGATGTCGTAGTAGGGATACGAGGTGTACGTCGGATCCTTGGGCGGCATCTTGTTGAACAGGTTCACCACCGACAGGGTCAGGCGCGAGTGGTCGTCGAAGCGGTACTGCAGCGACGCGTTGTAGCGGTAGGTGGCACGGATGTACGGGCCCGGATCGCCGTCTTCCCACAACTCGCTGGAAGACCAGCCATTGGGCAGTTTGCCCAGACGCTGGCCGTAGATCGTGGCGGCCCAGGCATCCTTCTCCCAGCTGATGCTGGCACTGGTCTTGGTGCGCGGAATATCGAAACCGCTGTTGACCGCGAACTGATCCTTGACCTCATCGCCGGCGTATTGCTGGAAGTCGTGCTTTTTCACCCAGGTGTGGGTGCCGCTGAAGGTGAACTGGCCGATGCCGGTCTGCAGGCGGTAGCGCACGCCGACGTCGACGCCTTCGGTGGATTCCTTGGCGACGTTGATCGGGTTGACGTAGATGCCATAGAGCGTGCCATTGGCGTTGCGGGTAACGCGGGACACGGCGTCCATGCAGGTGGGCGAGCTCATGTCCTTTTCGCCGAGCCGACAGGCCGCCTCGTCACGCAGGATCTGGTCCACGCTCATGTCCTGGACCTGGTCGCGCATGTCGATGTTGAACCAGTCCGCCGAGATGTCCAGGCCGCTGACCGGCGACCACACGAAGCCGGCCGTCCACGAGGTGCTGGTCTCCGGATCAAGATCGCGATTGCCCTGGCGGGTGCGGATCAGGCCTTTGCTGTAATCTTCCGGGTCATCACCGTTGTCCAGCGCGTAGTTGTACCAGTCGATGCCGCTGGCCTCGTCATTGCCGATGCCGGCGTAGACGTAGTGCAGGTCCGGGGCGCGGAATGCGGTGCCGTAGGAGCCGCGGACCAGCAGGGAGTCGATCGGACGCCACTCCAGGCCCGTGCTCCAAGTGGCCTTGCCGATGCTGTGGCTGGAATAACGGTACTGGTCATAGCGACCAGCCACGCTCCAGTTCAGGGTTTCGTGCAGGGGCATGCGCAGTTCGGCAGCACCGGCCCAGCGATTGCGGCTGCCCTTGCCGTCCGAATCCTTCCAGCTGTAGTAGTAGTACTGGGTGGCCAGTGGATCGGGGTTGAGCGAGTACGACTGGCGGCCGAGTTCGACCGTGCCGGCGAAGCCAGCGTCACCGCCGGGCAGGGTGAACAGGTCGCCCTTGCTGACCGTCAACGAGACAGTGCCGGTCTCGGACTTGGGCGTGTAGACCGAGCGAGCGGCGATGGAGTCATATTCGCTGCGGGTAAGCGGGCGATACAGGCGCTCCGGATCGGCGTTATAGATCGGGAAGCCATCAGCGTCCTCTCCCAGTTGCGGGCCGAGGAACAGCTCATTGGCCTTGGCGGCAATGATCTGTGGCCAGCTGATCTTGGCACGGTACTGCGAATAGCTCAGTGCTGCTTCGTAATCCCAGCTGTCGGCCCAGGTGCCCTTGAAGCCGGTGGTCAGGCCAAAGGTCTTCTGCGTGGTCTCGATCATGTTGCGGTTGAGGCCGCCGATTTCTTCCGGGGTGAACTGGCGTTGCCAGAATTCCACCTCGTCACTGGCCTGGTTGTAGAAATAGCCTTCCTCGTTGCCGTCGGCCGCCATATGGCTCCACGAGGTCACGTCGCGGAACATCGATACGTCGTGCTGGCCCATCTGCACGTCGGCAAACCATTGGCTGCCGTTGTCGAAGGCGTAGCTCATCGACGCATAGGCGTTCACGCCGCGGCGCTTGCTGATGATGGTGCCGTAGCCGATGGCTTCATCGCTGCCGCAGTAATAGCCGTACTTGGGGCGGTAGCCGTAATACGTGGTGCCGCCGTTCTGGCCGGACAGTGCATCGCAGGTAGCCTTGCCCGGGTCGATGTAGTCGTCGTCCCAATCGGTGCGCAGGAAGCCGCGGCGTGGTGCCTGCGAGGCGGCGGTGGGGCCGTCCTTGGTCGAATCCTGGATGCTGCGCTCATAGGCCCACAGCGGCGTCTGTGACTGCAGGTCGACGCTGTAGACACCGCTGAGGCGGCCCTTCTCGAAACCGCCGACCAGGCTGACGTCGAACGATTCGCCGCCGCCTTCGCTGGTGGTGCCCATGCGCGCATCGACGGTGATGCCGTCGGTGCTCTTCTTGAGGATGAAGTTGACCACGCCGGAGATCGCGTCGGAGCCATAGATGGCTGATGCGCTGCCGGTCAGCACCTCGATCCGCTCGATCATGCCCAGCGGAATATTGGAAATATCGGTGAAGTTGCTGCGGCCCTTGAACGGCATCGGGAAGTCGGCGATGCGGCGGCCGTTGACCAGCACCAGGGTGTGGTTGGGGCCAAGTCCGCGCAGATCCACCTGCTGAGCGCCCGGCGAGAAGTCCGCGCCACTGGCCGATTGCTGGCTCTGGGTTTCGCCGCCGTTCTGGGTCATGGCGCGCAGCACGTCCGGCACGCTGGTGAAACCGGCTGCCTTGATTTCCTCGGCAGTCACCACCGTGACCGGCGCAGGGCCCTCCACCTGTGCGCGCGGGATGCGCGAACCGGTGACCTGCACGGTATCCAGTTGTTGGGGTTGCTCCTGGGCAGATTGCGCCAGGGCGGGGGCGGCCATCGACAACAGGGCCAGTTGGATTGAACACACCATTGCGTGTTTACGCATGAATCAGCTCTCTGATGAAAAGTGTTCTGGACTTCTTCCCTCCGGCATGTGGGGAAATGCCGGCCGCCCGTGTCAGATTTGTGATCGGGGTAATGGCATCTAACACGTTTTTTACACGGTTGACCACTGCCTTAAAGTCTGGCATTACGGCTGTAAGCGATTACCTCGGGATTGGCTTCAAGTGCTGAAACGTAAGAGTTCCTGGCTGCAGCGCGTGTTGCTTGCCGGTGCAGTGATGGTGGTTGCAGGTGTTACCAATGTGCAGGCCGTGCCGGCCAGCGGTGGGCCTGGCTATCACTACTACGAAATTGGCGACATCAAGGCCCCGCGGCCTGCGCGGACGCAGCCGGCGATGTTGTTGATGGGCGGCGGCGACTGGGTGCCGGAAGCATTCCATTGGTGGGTTGAACGTGCCGGCCACGGCCGCGTGGTGATCCTGCGTGCGTCCGGCGACGACAACATGCAGAAAGAGCTCTACAACGATATCGGTGGCGTTACCGCCGTGCAGACCTTGGTGTTCGAGGACCGCAAGGCCGCCGACGATCCGAAGGTGCTGCAGATGGTGCGTGAGGCCGATGCCATCTTCCTTGCCGGTGGTGACCAGGCGCGCTACGTGCGCTTCTGGCAGGGCACCGAGTTGAACAAGCTGCTGGATGCCCATGTGCGCGCGGGCAAGCCGATTGGTGGCACCAGTGCTGGCCTGGCAGTGCTCGGGCACCATGCCTATGGCGCACTGGACGGTGGCAGCGTCGACTCCGCCACCGCGCTGGCCGACCCGATGGGTAGCGAGATCACCCTTGCCGAGGGTTTCCTGGCCATGCCCTACCTGTCCAAGGTGGTCACCGACACGCACTTTGCACGGCGCGACCGGCTTGGGCGCCTGATCACATTCGTCGCGCGTGCGGCGCAGGCGTCGGGCAGCAATGAGGTTGTCGGCCTGGGCGTGGACGAGGATGCCGCCCTGTGCGTGGAGGCGGACGGCCGCGGGCGCGTCTACGCATTGGGCGATGGCTATGCATGGCTGGTGATGCCGCGACATGCGCCCGAGCGCATGGTTGCGGGCCAGCCGCTGGATTACAGCGCGGTGCCGGTGACCGGCGTGGGCAAGCACAGTGTCCTCCACCTGGATGGGTTCAAGGTGGACAATCCGGCCTTCACCGCGGTGGCGCATGTGAAAAATGGCCATCTGCAACTGCTGCCGCACTGAACGCGGGGCGGGGCAATACAACAGGGGCTTCGGCCCCTTTTTTTGTGCGTGTCTGTTGCATTGAGAGGCGGCGTCAGGTGGCGCGCCAGCTACAAAAGCCGCGCAAGTTTGGTGCGCGTGCTGTTCAGGCAGGGCTCGGCGTGCCTAGAATCCAGATTCCATTCCGGAGTGAAGAAACATGAAGCTGACTTCCGCGGTACTGCTGGGCCTGGCGTCGTTGTCTTCGGGGGCTGCGTTGGCGGCTGCACCGTCCCCCTTGTTGGTGATCCACGGCGGTGCCGGCGTGGAGCGCAAGGATTTCAGTGCCGAGGAAGAGCGTGCCGCGCGTGCTGCATTGACCGAGGCCCTGCGCAAGGGGCATGAAGCACTGCTGGCCGGCAAGCCGGCCCTGGATGCAGTCACCGCGGCAATCACCGTGCTGGAAAACGACCCCGCCTTCAACGCTGGGCGTGGCGCGGTGTTCACCCATGATGGCAAGAACGAACTGGATGCCTCGCTGATGGACGGCGCCACCCTGCGCGCGGGCGCGGTGGCCGGCGTGCACACGGTGAAGAACCCGATCCTGCTGGCGCAGGCGGTGATGGAGCATTCCCCGCACGTGATGATGGTCGGGCAGGGCGCCGAGATGTTTGCCGCCGAGCAGAAGATCGAGTTGGTTGATCCGTCCTATTTCCGCACCGAGAAGCGCTGGGAACAGCTGCAGCGTGCGCTGAAGGAAGAGGCCGCAGGCCAGGCGCATGTCGACCTGGAAACGGCCAAGCATTTCGGCACGGTGGGGGCGGTAGCGCTGGACAGCCAGGGCAAGCTGGCTGCAGGCACGTCGACCGGCGGCATGACCAACAAGCGCTATGGCCGTGTGGGTGACTCGCCGATCATCGGCGCCGGCACCTATGCCAGTGACCAGTGCGCCGTATCGGGCACCGGCTGGGGCGAGTTCTATATCCGCCTGGCGGCAGCGCATGAAATCTGCTCGCGCATGAAGTACCTGCACGAGACCCCGGCCCAGGCGGGCGAGGAGGTCATCGTCAAGCGCGTGCCTGAGTTGGGCGGTGATGGTGGCGCCATCGTGCTGTCGGCTGATGGCAAGGCGGCAACCCCGTTCAACACCGAAGGCATGTATCGCGGCTGGATCGGTGCAGATGGTGTGCCGCACGTTGCCATTTTTGCCGACGAAAAGCTTAAAATGCCCGGCGAGTGATGCGTTGTTGATGGGCATCGCCGGTGCTGAAAAAAAATTTTCATCGAATGTGAAGATTTCTGTTGACAGCATCGGCACTCATCACCAAAATAGCGGGCTCACCCACCCCCGACCGGCAAGGCCGCGGTCCTAGACAAGGGAGTGGAATGGAGGGATACCCAAGCGGCCAACGGGGGCAGACTGTAAATCTGCTGGCTTACGCC